>JANOCI010000032.1:0-21671 GCA_031412095.1 Allobosea sp. | reverse complement strand
TGCTGTGCGGCCGCAGCGCCGAAGGCCATGCCGCCCGCCATGGCGCTATGACCGGACCTGCCGACAATTGCAAGCCTGCGAGCCGATTCAGTGCAACAAAATGATGTCCGGGTCCAGGCTTGCAAGGCCGGATCAGGACGCAATCCCGCCATGTGGCGTTGTGGCTGCGCTTGCCGCGCGGATGCGGCTAAATGATCCGGTCAACCAGGCGGAACAGACAGCCATGCCCCAGAGCTATGACCTCATCCTGCGCAGCGGCATCGTCGTCAACCATGACGGGACCGACTTGCGCGACATCGGCGTCATCGCGGGTCGCATCGCGGGCATCGGCGACCTGACGCGCGCCTCAGCCGGGCAGGTGGTGGACTGCCGCGGGCTGCACGTGCTGCCAGGCGTCGTCGACACCCAAGTGCATTTTCGCGAACCGGGGCTGACGCACAAGGAGGATCTGGAGACAGGATCGCTGGCGGCCGTCATGGGCGGCGTGACGGCGGTGTTCGAGATGCCCAACACGAACCCGCTCACCACCACGCCCGAGGCGCTGGCGGACAAAGTTATGGCTGCGCATCATCGCATGCACTGCGACTTCGCCTTCTATGTCGGCGGCACGCATGAGAATGCGCGCGATGTGGCGGAGCTCGAGCGCCTTCCGGCCGCGGCGGGAATCAAGGTCTTCATGGGCTCTTCCACCGGCGCGCTGCTGGTCGAGGACGATGCCGGCGTGGCCGAGATCCTCAAGCGCACGCGCCGTCGGGCCGCATTTCATTCCGAGGACGAGATGATGCTGCGCGAGCGCATGCATCTCAGGGTGGCGGGCGATCCGTCGTCCCATCCGGTCTGGCGCTCGCCGGAGGTGGCGCTGACCTGCACGAAGCGGCTTGTCGGCATCGCCAGGCGATGCGGCGCCCGCATCCATGTGCTGCACATCTCGACGGCCGACGAGATGGTCTTCCTGCGCGATCACAAGGATGTCGCCAGCGTCGAGGTCACGCCGCATCATCTGACCTTGAGCGCCCCCGACTGCTACGCGCGGCTCGGGGCCTATGCGCAGATGAACCCGCCCGTGCGCGACGAGGCGCATCGCAAGGGCATCTGGAAAGGCGTGGTGTCCGGCGTCGCCGACATCCTGGGCTCCGACCATGCGCCCCACACCCGCGAGGAGAAGGAGCATGCCTATCCGGCCACCCATTCAGGCATGACCGGCGTGCAGACGCTGGTGCCCACGATGCTCAACCATGTCAACAACGGCATGATGAGCCTGGAACGCTTCGTCGACATGACGAGCCATGGGCCGAACCGGCTGTTCGGCATGGCGCGGAAGGGCCGCATCGCGGTCGGCTACGACGCCGATTTCACGGTGGTGGACCTCAAGCGGCAGCGGACGATCAGAAACGATTGGATTGCGTCGAAATGCGGCTGGACGCCCTATGACGGCGTGACCGTGACCGGCTGGCCCATCGGCACGTTCGTGCGCGGGGCGCAGGTCATGTGGGAGGGTGACCTGGTCACGCCCGCGACCGGTGAGGCGATCCGCTTTCAGGAAACGCTGGAGTCTTCCCGACCTTGATGATGTCTCTGCGAACCCGAACGAGGGTGACCGGACTGCTCAACTCGATCATCCTCATCCTGAGGCAGTCGAAGGAGGAGCTTCATTGAGCGCAGTTGACTGGAACTCCTCCTTCGACAGGCTCAGATGAGGATTTCATAGGCGGACCGCCTAAGCTCATCACCGCGCCCCTCAGAACGTCCAAGGTCAGGCCGCCGCCTTCGCCGCATGCGCCCCATGCGGGATGTACGGCACCGCCGGAGCGCCCTGCCACATGGTGTGGCCCGGTATCTGCTCGCCCTTCATCACCAGCGTCAGAGGCTCGATCCTCGCGAACTCGCCGATCTTGGTGTCGTAGAGGATCGTGCAGCCCGAGCCGATGGTGGCCCCGCGCCCGATCTCGATCCGGCCCACCTTCATCACGCGGTCCTCGTAAAGGTGCGTCTGCGGGCATGAATGGGCGTTGATGACGCAGAAATCGCCGAGCGTTATGCAGTCGAACTCGGTCACGTCGGTCCAGTCCATGAAGACGCCCTTGCCCACCTTGGCGCCGTAAAGCTTGAGCGCCCATGGCAGGAAAGGCGTGCCGCGCGTGTATTCGAGCGAAGCCTTGCCGACCAGCCCGCCATAGAGGACCGCGCAGGCCTCGGTGCGCATCGCCCACCAGGACCACATCGGCTTCATCACGGGTTTGTAGACGCCCATCATGATCCATTTGAACGCGACCGAGACGCAGATCAGCGACAGCGCGATCAACACCCCCGCCGAGAGGAAGATGGCGAAGGCCAGGAGATATTGCCCCTCCGCGATCGGGGTCTCGATCGTGTCGGCCGTCATGTACCCCATCATGATGAACAGCGCCGTCGGCAGCGAGGTGTGCATCGCCTCGAATGTCGCGCGCCACAGGCGCATGCGGGCCGGCGGCTCGTAGGTGGCGGATGCGCCCAGGTCGACGCGCTGGCGAACCGGCAGCTTGATGGCGGGCGAGCCGAACCAGGTCTCGTTGGCCTTGACGTGCAGCGAGTCGGGCATCTTCGACTTGACGCCGATCAGCGCGCCGTCCTCGATGACCGAGCCTGCCGGGATGATGGCGGCGTTGCCGAAGAACACGCGGTCACCGGTCTTGACCGTGCCGAGGGTCATGTATCCGTTGCGGATCTCCTCATCGCCGAAGATGGCTTCGTCGCCGATGAAATTGCCTTCGCCGATGTCGACGAGATCATAGCGCCCCGCGAGGTTGGTCGAGATCTCCGAGCCCTTGCCGATCTTGGCGCCCATCATCTTGTACCAGTAGCGCATGTAGACGGTGGCGAAGAGCGAGTTCAGCGTCTCGAGGACCACTTCGGTGCAAAGCGCCACGCACCATTTGCGGAAGTAGAAAACGGAATAGATCGAGTAGACGCCGGCCCTCACGCGCGGAAGGATCAGCCAGCGCATGGCGATGACGATCACCATCGACACAAGGATGAGGATCAAAGCGGTCGGCCACGTGTAGAGCAGCAATTCGCTCCACGCGATGGAGTAGTCGAGCTCTCCGCCGACCCACGCGTCGAGATTGTACAGCACGTAGAAGGCCGGGAAGATCGGCACGAGCCCGATCATCAGCAGCAGCGTGTAAGCAGCGAAATACGCGCATCCCAGCAGGAAGCGCTGCCATTTCGGCACGTCGGGATGTTCGGGAAGCGCGGCCCTGTCGACCATGCCGACCTTGCGGGGAGGCGAGCCGTCCCAGACCTCCCAGGCCGGCACGACCTGGTCGGGCAGGATGCAGGTGAGGTCGCGCAGCTCCGCGCCTTCCTTGACGACCGATCCTCCGGAAAGCACCACGGCATTGCCGATATACGCCTGGTCGCCGATCTCGACGGGCGCGATGATCATCTCGTTGGCGGTGTATTCGACGTTCGCCATCTTGACCTTCGAGCCGGTGGAGACCCGCTCGCCGATGGTCACGAGGTCCCACGCGCCCGCCTCGAATTCGGAGATGACCGAATCCTTGCCGACCTTGCCGCCCAGCAGCCTGATCCAGACGCGCATCAGCGGCGACATCTGGAGGAACTTCGGCGTGGTGGTCTGGATCAGCCGCGACACCAGCCAGACCCGGAAGTAATACACGCCCCATAGCGGATAGACGCCCGGCTTCGTGCGCCCGATGATGACCCATTTCAGGCTGACGATGACGGCTTTGACGACGAGGTTCAGCGTCACGTAGATCCCGCAGAGGATCGCCATCTCCTGCCATAAGGATGTGCCGTTCTTGATCAGGAAGATCGAGGACAGGAAAAGTCCCAGCCACTGGATCGTGACGAGGCCGAGGATGAACGGCATGGCCGCCGCCTGCGCCAGCCCGCACCAGAAACGGCGCATGAAGGGCGGCGGCTCGAATGACAGGTCCCGCGGGCCGCCCCCGCCGGATGCGGCGATGCGCTCGTCCAGCGCTGCGCCCATCGAACGCAGCGTGCGCAGGTTGTAGACGTCCTGCAGCGTGATCATCGCATGTGCGGGCGACTGGCGGACGGCGGAGATGAACTGCGCCGCGATCAGCGAGTGGCCGCCCATCTCGGTGAAGAAATCGACGTCGAAGGCGATGGACTGGCCCTTGAACAGAGGCTTCGCCGCTTCGAGAAGCACCGCCTCGGTCGGGGTTTCCGGCTGGGCCTGCACCGTGGAGGCGGGCGTGACGGTCAGCGGCGCGGCCTTCAGCAGCTTGCGGTCGATCTTGCCGGAGGCGGCGAGGCGCGGCAGTTCGAGCACCTGCTCCCAGTGGCCGGGGATCATGTAAGGCGGCAGTTTCGCACGAAGGCCGGCGCGCAGCGCGTTGCGGTCTATCGCCTGGCCGGGTGTGCCGACGAGGAAGGCGACGAGCTTGTCGATGCCGTCGTCGCTGCGCAGCACCACCGCCGCCTGCGAGATGCCTGGCTCATCAGTCAGGCTGGCCTCGATCTCGCCAAGCTCGACGCGGAAGCCGCGGATCTTGACCTGATCGTCGATGCGGCCATGGAAGGCGATGTTGCCGTTGGCGTCGAGGCTGACGGCATCGCCCGATCTGTAGAGCCGTGGATCGCCGAATCCGCCGCCGGCGTCGCCGAACAAGTTGGCGACGAATTTCTCGGAGGTCAGGTCAGGCCGCGCGAGGTAGCCGGTCGCGACGCCGGGTCCGCCGATCCAGAGCTCGCCCTGCTCGCCCGCCTGGCACAGGTCGCCCGCCTCGTTGACGACATAGCATGTGTAGTTCGGGATGGGCTTGCCGATGGTGACGGCCTCGCCGGCCTGCACTTCGGCCACCGTGGCCACCACGGTGGCCTCGGTCGGCCCATACGTGTTGAAAAGCCGCCTGCCGGGCTTCGCCCACTTGGTGACGATCGCTGGCGGCAGCGCCTCGCCGCCGAGGATGATGATGCGCAGCGAGGCGACGTCGCGCGGCAGCACGCCCAGCAGGGTCGGCACGGTGTCGATCACGGTGACGCCGGCGCGCTCCAGCACGTCCGGCAGGTTCTCGATGTCGCCCATGACCTGCGGCGTCGCGACGTAGAGCGTCGCGCCGGCGAGATAGGGCACCCAGATCTCCTCCATCGAGAGGTCGAACGCCACCGATGCGCCCTGGAACACCACGTCGGACGCGTTGAAGCCATAGATCTCGTTGGCCGATCGCAGGAAATGGCAGATGTTGCGGTGGCTGACGACGATGCCCTTCGGCTTGCCGGTCGAGCCGGACGTGTAGATCATGTAGGCGGGATGTTCCGGGGTCAGTCCTGTGGCGCGCGGCTCCGGCCCATGGCCGTCGTCTCCCGCCTGGAGCGCGTCCGCCGTCCAGATATCGACGCCGACGCCCGCTGCCTTGTCCTCGTGGGCGGACGCAGCGATCAGGCCGGACGCCGCGCAATCCCCGAGGCAGGTCGCGATCCGGTCCATCGGCGCTTCGACGTCGAAGGGAAGCCAGGCAGCGCCGGACAGGCTGATCGCGATCTGTGCGACCAGGAGATCGAGCCCGCGCGGCATCCAGAGTCCGACGACCGAGCCCGGTCCGATGCCTCGCCGTCCGAGCCCGCGGGCGATGGCGGAAGCCTCGGCCCAGACTTCCGAATAGGTGAGCGCGCGCGTCGCATCGCGCATGGCCACCTTCGACGGGCTGGCCTTCACGGTCTCGGCGAACAGCTCCGCCAAAACCTCGTCGCGCAGGAGATCGGGGCGGGCGTCGCCCACCAGGATTGCGCCACGGGACATCGCGGATGCCCCATGCGGAAACTTCACTTGCTCGTTCATGACCGTCTAGGGCTGAACAGGCCGCCCGCGGGCGCCGTCACCCGCTTGCAGCTGCCAGCTGCCCTCCCGTTTTCAACCCCGCGCCACCGTCGCAGCGCAGCCGCACGCGCCTGCGGCCACCAACCGCCATGACGCAAACCCTAGCAATATGCCGACTGAACCGCCAGTGAATGTGAGGCCGGCAGGACGGAGCGGTCCGGCCCGCGCGCGGTGCAGTCCGGAGATCCACAGCAATATTGTGTCAAGAACGTGTATCGCAGAACAACTGTTCGTATATCACAGATTTCACGCGCATATTCGCCGCCGACAATGATCGGAGACTGGTACTTGACCTTGCCGGGCAGGTCAATGCCAGCGATAACCATCCGTCGTGACGACCATGATCTTGCCTTGCCAGATGTCGAGGTCTTCGGCCACGCCCTTGGCTTCGAAACCAAGGCCCGCCATGGCTGTGCGCATCACGCCGCCGTGGCTGACGACGACCGTGTCCCTGTCGATCGCGCTCAGGACCGGCATGATCCGCTCCATCAGCATCTGGTAGTTTTCGCCGTCCGGCGGAACATAGGACCATTTGCCCTTTTCGCGCGCCCGCGCCCGTTCAGGGTCGCGGCTGCGGACCTCGCGCCAGGTCAGGCCTTCCCAACTGCCGAACGTGATCTCGCGCAGCCGTTCGTCCACCTTGTAGTAGGTCGGATGCAGGCCGATCGACCGGCGTGCGATCTCCATGGTTTCGCGCGCCCTCGACATGGGCGAGCACAGATATTCGAGGTCTTCGGCCCTCGGTGCGACTTCGCGCAGCTTCAGTCCGGCTTCCTCCGCCTGAACGCGGCCGAAGTCGTTCAGCGGGATGTCGCGGCCGCCCTGCAGGCGCCCTTCCGCGTTCCAGTCGGTTTCGCCATGGCGAATGAGATAAAGCGTGAGGCCTTTGGCAAGCATGGCGGCGTGCGTGGCATGAAGGGGCGGAAAGGTCAAAGAATCTCGACCGGAGTGGTTTCCGGCGCGGTCATCATCAGGGCCGTACCTTTTTCCGTTGCCGCGTGGGCCGAAACCGGCCGCCCTTGCCGGTCAGTCGCCCTTGTCCAGCGTCATGTCCGGTGCTTCCGGGTTCTTCATGCCCACGACATGATAGCCGGCGTCGACGTGCAGGATCTCTCCGGTCATGCCGCGCGACCAGTCCGACACGAGATAGACGCAGGTCTCGCCGACCTCCTCGATCGTCACCGTCCGGCGCAGGGGCGAATTGTACTCGTTCCAGCGCAGGATATAGCGGAAATCGCCGATGCCGGATGCCGCCAGCGTCTTGATCGGACCGGCGGAAATGGCGTTGACGCGAATTTTGGAAGGTCCCAGGTCGGCTGCCATGTAGCGCACCGACGCCTCGAGCGCCGCCTTCGCCACGCCCATGACGTTGTAGTGCGGCATCCATTTTTCAGCGCCGTAGTAAGTCAGCGTCACCATCGAGCCGCCGTCGGCCATCAGCTTTTCGGCGCGCTGCGCGACGGCCGTGAACGAGTAGCAGGAGATCAGGAGCGACTGGCTGAAATTGCCTGCGCTGGTGTCGACATAGCGCCCCTGCAGTTCGTTCTTGTCGGAATAGGCGATGCAATGCACCAGAAAGTCGAGCTTGCCCCATTTGGCCGCGACCTCGCCGAAGACGGCGTCCATGGTGGCGTCGTCCGTCACGTCGCAGTGGCCAACCACGATGGCTCCCAGTTCGGCGGCGAGCGGCTCCACCCGCTTCTTGAGCGAATCGCCCTGGTATGTGAACGCGAGCTCCGCGCCCTGGTCGGCGCAGGCCTTGGCGATGCCCCAAGCGATCGACCGGTTGTTGGCGACGCCCATGATGAGGCCGCGCTTGCCCTTTAGAACGTCTTTGCCGGTCATCAATCCGTCGCCTGTTGGTTCAGTTGTGAACAATCAGCCCTTGTCCGGTCATAGCCGTGCAAAGATGAGGCGACAAGGCCAGACTTGGCCGCGAAGCAAATGGAAAGGGGCGGGCGGAAGACGCGCAGCGCGCCGCCGGCCGTCACGGCCGACGGTTGTTCATGAGCGCGGACAGTTCTGCGTCTTCGTCAGGCAGGATGATCTCCGTGGTCGCATAAAGGTCGCCGTCCGCCTGGCTGGCGTCGCCAGGCAGCCCCTTGCCGCGCAGCCTGAACGATTTTCCCGAGCTGGTCATGGGCGGCAGCCGCATGTCGACGTCGCCCTGCAGGGTCGGCACCCGGACCTGCCCGCCCAGCACCGCGTCGATGAGCGGAACATTGATGCGCGTGCGCAGGTTCCGGCCATCGACGGTGAAGCGAGGGTCGACCGCGATCTTGAGCGTGAGCAGCACGTCGCCGGCTTCGCCCCCGAAGGGACTGGGATGGCCGAGGCCTTTCAGGCGGATGACCTTGCCGTCCACCACGCTCTTGGGGATGCCCACTTCGACCTCCCGGCCGGTGGGCAGCTTGAGGCGCTTGGTGGCGCCGTTGGCGATGTCCGCAAGGCTGACGACGATCTGCGCCTCGATGTCCTGGCCCTTGGGATGAGCCCCGCGGCTGCCGGCGCCGCCGCGCCGAAGGACGTCGCCGAACATGTCTCCGAACACCTCGGATGGGTTGAAGCCGCCGCGCCCTCCGAAGGGGTCGCCGACCTGCTCGAAGCTGCGGGTCCGCCCGCCGCCAAAGCCCTCGAAGCCCTGGAACTTCGGCTTGCCGTCCGCCCCGATCTCGCCTCGGTCGAACTGCGCGCGCTTGGCGGCGTCGCCCACGATCTCGTAAGCGCTGTTCAATTCCCCGAAACGTTCCTTTGCGCTCGGGTCGTCAGCGTTCCGGTCAGGGTGGTGCAGCTTGGCAAGGCGGCGGAAAGCCTTCTTGATGTCCACGTCGCTGGCGGACTTGGGCACGCCCAGAACTGAATAAGGATCACGCATGAGGTCCAGATGGCTCCAGCCAGGCGCAGGTGGGCGCCGATCCCTTAATTGGTGCGCTGAAGGCCGCGATGCAACAGGGAATAGCCCATGCGCGCCTCCCGCTCGGGGACGTTCAACGTGCGCGTTGAGGCGGGCGGGGCCCAGAGTTGCCTGATTTCGGGAGGAACCATGCCAGCAGCCCCATCGCCGGCAGGAACGAGCAGATGCGGTAGACCGTATCAATGGACGTGCGGTCCGCGACCTCGCCGAGGATCGCCGCCGCAATGCCGCCAAGGCCGAACGACAGTCCATAGAACAGCCCTCCGATCATGCCGACCCGGTGCGGCACGAGTTCGATGGCGTAGATCAGGATGCTGGCGAATGCGCTCGCCATGATGAGGTTGATCACGACGGTCAGGATGCCGGTCCAGAACAGGTCGGCGTAGGGCAGCGCCAGCGCGAAGGGCAGCGCGCCCAGGATCGAGAACCAGATCACGCGGCTGCGGTCGATCCGGTCGCCGATCATGCCGCCGGCCAAGGCTCCGACGGCCGCCGAAACCAGGAACAGGAACAGCATGAGCTGCGAATTCTGCACCGACACCCCGAACCTTTCCATGAGATAGAAGGTGTAGAACGACGAGAAGCTGGCGTTGTAGGCGTTCTTCGAGAACAGCAGGATGACGAGGATGGCCATGGCGCCGATCACCTGCGCCTTGGAGAGGCCATGCTTCGGTCCGGACATCCCGGGGCCTGACTTCGCCGCCTGCGCCCTGCGCACCTCTGCGTAGCGGCCTGCCGTCCAGATCATGAGCACCATCGCGAGCAGCGCCGCGGCAGAGAACCAGGCCAGGCTGGCCTGCCCGCGCGGCACGATGACGAAGGCCGCGAGCAGGGGCCCGAGCGCGCCTCCGGCCTGCCCGCCGACCTGGAAGATGCCTTGCGCCAGTCCCTGCTGGCCGCCTGATGCGTTGCGGGCCATGCGCGTCGCCTCGGGATGGAAGATCGAGGAGCCGAGGCCGACGCAGGCGGAAGCAAGCAGCAGCGCCCCGTAGCTGCCCGCGAAGGCAAGCCCGATCAGGCCGGCAAGCGTGAAGCTCATCCCGACCACCATGGAATGCGGCATGGGGTTGCGGTCGGTGTAGTGGCCGACGATGGGCTGGAACAAGGAGGCTGTGACCTGGAAGGTCAGCGTGATGAGCCCGATCTGGCCGAAATCGAGCCTGTAGGCCTCCTTGATGATGGGATAGATTGCCGGGATCAGCGACTGGATCATGTCGTTGAGCAGATGGGTCGCGCTCAACGCGATCAGCACGGGCATGGCCGCGCGATGGGAGACAGGGCTCGATGCGGCGGTCGTCATGGGCCTGAGGTTCGTTGAGCCTGTGGAGCGGCGGCGGTCTTGAAGACCGATGCTCCCATAAGGCCGGAAACACAACATCGCCGGGAACGACAAAACGGCATGCGCCGATGCGCCATAAGCATTGCTGGCGAAGCTTTGGCGGCCCTCAGCCCTGCTTCGCGGCTTTCATCTCGCTGATCGACCACTCGCCGCCGGAGGGCCGGCACGCGACGCCCCGCAACGTCTGCCGGTCCGTGACCGTTATGACGCTGGTCTGGAAGGCGCGGCAGACCTCATGGTCCTTCAGGAAAGGCCAGCCCACCGGGGTGAACTTGCCGCTCGACCGGCTTTCGGCATTCTCCCAGGTGACGGGCTGGCCATTGCCCTGCGGATCGAGGGCCAGCGCGAGCGCGCCGTTGGCGCGGCGCAAGTCCTCGGGGCCCAGATGGTCGGCCAGGGCCGGCTTGCCGGTTGCGGATTGCAGTGTGAAGGCGGAGGCCGACGATGGCGCGGAATGTCTGGCGGGCAGGGAGCCGGTCGTCAATTCGGCCTGCTTCGGCTCCGGCGAGAAGGCCGCGAAGATGGGCAGGCTGACCGAGCAGGCCGCAGACAGCGCTGCCGTCGCCAAAATCGCGGCGAGCCGGACGTTCAGGCGTGTGCAAACCCGCGTGAACCTTCTATATCCATCGCTCATGTTCTGGCTCGACACGTCAGCACTCGGCACACACTGTAAATCCAACTCGACCTGATTAGACATTGGAAGCGTTAATGACGGGTGACTTCACCGAGGCTGAAGAGCCTTTTCAGCTGTTCCAGGCCTGGATGGCGGAGGCGGAAGCGTCCGAGATCAATGATCCTAACGGCATGGCGCTCGCCAGCTGCGACGCGGACGGGCTTCCGAATGTCCGCATGGTCCTGCTCAAGGGCTTCGACGAGCGCGGCTTCGTGTTCTACACCAACACCGAGAGCCAGAAGGGCAGCGAAATCCTCCACTCGATGAAGGCCGCCGCGCTGTTCCACTGGAAGTCGCTGCGCCGGCAAGTGAGGGTGCGCGGTCCGGTGGAAATCGTGTCGGACGCGGAGGCGGACGCCTACTTCCACTCCCGCCCGAGGGACAGCCGCATCGGCGCCTGGGCCTCGCAGCAGTCCCGCCCTCTGGAAAGCCGCTTCGCGCTGGAGAAGGCGGCTGCAAGCTTTGCGCTGAAATACGCGATCGGCGAGGTGCCGCGCCCTCCGCACTGGACCGGCATCAGGATCATGCCGACCTACGTCGAGTTCTGGAAGGACGGCGCGTTCCGGCTCCATGACCGGGTGGTGTTCCGCCGCGCCGAGCCTGCCGGGGACTGGTCGCGCCAGCGCCTGTATCCCTAACCGTTCATCACACGCAGATTGCAGCTCGATTTTGTGACGTAAGCGATGCGACAGGTCCCGCCGATGCCCATGCCGAAGTTCGACTTCCCCAAGACCGAGGCCGGCAAGCGGCCGGTCATGCTGCTCACCGGCGCTTCGCGCGGCATCGGGCATGCGACGGTCATGCAGTTCGCCATGGCCGGCTGGCGAATCCTGTCCTGCTCGCGGCAGGCCTTCTCGGACAAGTGCCCATGGCCATCGGGAGCCGATGACCATGTGCAGATCGACCTCGCCGACCCCGTGGACACCGAGCGCGGCATCGGTGAGATCCGCCGCCGCCTCGAGGTCGAGGGCGGCAAGCTCAACGCGCTCGTCAACAATGCCGGAATTTCGCCCAAGGGGCCGGGCGGAACCCGTCTTGGGGCGGCCGACACCTCCTTCAATGACTGGAGCCGTGTGTTCCAGGTCAATTTCTTCGCACCCATCATGCTTGCGCGCGGCCTGTTCAAGGAGTTGAAGGCGGGAGAGGGCGCGATCGTCAACGTCACGTCGATAGCGGGGACCCAGGTCCATCCTTTCGCCGGCGCAGCCTACGCCACCTCGAAGGCCGCGCTCGCGTCGTTGACCCGCGAGATGGCGTCGGATTTCGGCCCCCACGGCATCCGTGTCAATTCGATCTCTCCCGGCGAGATCGACACATCGATCCTGTCGCCGGGCACCGACAAGATCGTTGAGAAGTTGCCGATGCGCCGCCTCGGCACCACCGACGAAGTGGCCAAGGCCATCTATTTCCTGTGCACCGACGCCTCATCCTACGTCACGGGCGCGGAACTGCACATCAACGGCGGCCAGCACGTTTGAGGCGCGTCTGAACATGGCTGGCGAGGCGAACGCCGAGGGCTTGCGGCTCCTGTCTTTTCCGGCATCCGCACGGGCCGCAGCGCGGCCGGTGCTGGCGGCTTCGGTCGCGGTGTTCCGGCCGGATGGCCGGGTCATCCTTGCCACGCGCGTCCAGCCGCCTGCGGCCGGGGTCTGGTCCTTGCCCGGCGGAAAGGTCGAGGCGGGCGAGACGCTGGAGGAGGCGGCCTTGCGGGAGCTTGACGAGGAGGTGCGCGTCAAGGCACGCATCGTCGGCTTCAACCGCCACGTCGAGATCATCCACCGCAACGATGATGGCCGCATCGGCCATCATTTCGTCATCGCCTCCTTCGTGGCCGATTGGGTCGAGGGCGAGCCTGAGACCGGGCCTGAGGCGGGCGCCGTGATGTGGGCCGATCCCTTCAGCCTCAAGGGCCTGCCCACGACGCGCCAGCTCGGCGAAGCTGTCCGGGCCGCGCACGCCATCTGGCAGGCCCGCCGATGAGGGCGTCTTGAAGCGCGCGCGGCTGCCGCTCCAGGCTTGCGCCGCCCTGCTGCTCGCAGCCGAGGTCATGCTGGCCGGCGCGTCCCAGCTCATGGCCCAGCAGCAGCGCCCCGCGCAGGCCCGACCGCCTGCGCCCCCGGCCGCGGAGCCGCCGCCGGCTGCTTACGAACCCGACTTACTCAAGCTGGCTGAGATCATGGGTTCGCTGACGTTCCTGCGCCAGCTCTGCTCCGGGTCCGACGCGCAGCGCTGGCGGCAGCGGATGCAGGAGCTGCTGGAAGCCGAAGGCACCAGCGCAGGCCGGAAGGAGCGGCTTGCCGGCGCGTACAACCGGGGCTTCTCCAGCTATGCCCTGACCTATCGCAACTGCACCGGGTCGGCCAAGGAGGCCACCGCGCGGCTGTCCGGCGACGGCGACAAGCTCTCGCGCCGCATTTCCGGCCGCTTCGGCGGATGATTGTCCACAGTTTTCCCGGTTGAGTTAACCTTCCTTAAAGGGTTTGCTGGCGCTGGCCGAGGCCGCCGAATAAAACCGGAAGGGTTAACCGAATGCGTGCCATGTCCAATCTGACGAATGACAATCCGGATCTTTCCCGGCCCGTGGACGAGGATGCAGCCGATCTCCGGCGCATCGCCGTCACCTATGTCGACGAGGCCTTCGCCACTGGCCGCCATGAAGGCCTGGACGGCGACAGCCTAGCCCACGCGGCGCTCTTCGCTGCGTTCCGCGACCTTGTCGCCATTTATGGCGAGGACGCCACCGCCATTTTCGCCGAAACGCTGGCCGGCAAGATCAAGGCCGGCGCCTACACGATCTCCACCCGGCACTAGGCACGCCTTCCGGGCCTCGATCACGACGCGGCTGCGATTCTGCGATGGCTTCGCCTGCCGCCGAGCCTGAAGCCGTGGCGCACCTCGAGGGTGGCGCGCGGGCGATCTTCCAGCTATGACGCCTGACGATTTTCCGCGATCGTCCCCTGCATCCATTCCGCTGTGATTGACCTTCATGACCGACATCAATTCTCTTGAACGCGAGATTATGGCCGCCATCGCCGGGGCTGGAGATGAGGCGAGCCTC
Organism: Allobosea sp.; assembly: GCA_031412095.1. Classification (GTDB taxonomy): domain Bacteria; phylum Pseudomonadota; class Alphaproteobacteria; order Rhizobiales; family Beijerinckiaceae; genus Allobosea. The sequence continues at coordinate 7,842 of JANOCI010000032.1, read as the reverse complement.
GAGCAGGTCCGCATCGCCGCGCTTGGCAAGGCCGGGACGATCTCAGCGCTGCTGAAGACGCTCGGATCCATGTCGGCGGATGAACGCAGGGAAAAGGGCCCGCTGATCAACGGCCTGCGCGACAAGATCGGCGCAGCGCTGGCCGCGGCGCGGGACGCTCTCGGTGACGCCGCCCTCGACGCGCGCCTGGCGTCGGAGCGGATCGATGTGTCGCTGCCGGTGCGCGAAGGCCCGGAGCTGCGCGGCCGGCTGCATCCGATCAGCCAGGTCATCGACGAGATCACCGCGATCTTCGCCGACATGGGCTTCTCGATCGCGGAAGGCCCCGATGTGGAGACCGACGACCTCAACTTCACGCGGCTGAACTTCCCCGAAGGCCATCCGGCGCGCGAGATGCACGACACGTTCTTCTTCTCGCCCGGCAAGGACGGCAAGAGGAAGCTGCTGCGCACCCACACCAGCCCCGTGCAGGTGCGCACGATGCTGGCCCAGAAGCCGCCGATCCGCGTCATCTGCCCGGGCCGCACCTATCGCTGCGATTCGGACCAGACGCACACGCCGATGTTCCATCAGGTCGAAGGCCTCGTGATCGACAAGGGCTCCCACATGGGCCACCTCAAATGGATCCTGCAGGAATTCTGCAAGGCGTTCTTCGAGGTGCCCGACGTGAAGATGCGGTTCCGGCCGTCCTTCTTCCCGTTCACGGAGCCTTCCGTCGAAGTCGACATCCAGTGCTCGCGCAAGGGCGGCGAGATCCGCTTCGGCGAGGGGGAGGACTGGCTCGAGATCCTCGGCTGCGGCATGGTCCATCCCAATGTGCTGCGCAATGTCGGCATCGATCCGGATGTCTATCAGGGTTTCGCCTGGGGCATGGGCATCGACCGCATCGCCATGCTGAAATACGGCATGCCGGACCTCCGGCCCTTCTTCGAGGCGGACGTGCGCTGGCTGCAGCACTACGGCTTCAGGCCGCTGGATTTCCCGACATTGGCGGGCGGGCTTTCAGGTTGAATGCCCACGACATCGCCATCGTCATCTGCAGCCGTGGGCGCGAGGAGCATCTCGCGCGCCTGCTCTGCGACATCGAGCGTGACTTCGCGCCCGCGCTGACGGTTGGTGGCCTCAGCGTCTGCACGTTCGTCTATGCGCAGAACTATGCACGCGCCTTTCTCGATGGCATCGACCAGCGCTTCGCTGCGGCGATCGCCGGCGGACGGCTGATCGTCGTCGAGCCGCGGCGTCGGCATGTCCGGATAGGGGACGTGTTCGCGGCCGCCATCGGCGAGCTTCACGCCCGCAGCGCCTATCGACTCGCCATGCTGATGGACGATGACAGCGTTTACCGCGCCGACGCGGACGTGGACGCCAATCTCCGGCAGGCGGCGCGCCGCTTCCTCGATCATGGCGACCGCGCGTATTCGGTCAAGCTTGGCGCGTCCCGCAGCCTCGAATATTGCCCGTTCGTCGATCCTTCAGGCCCGATCATGCCCTTCAAGGAGAAGATGCTCTGGGTCAGCCACGAGGTGATGTCCGAAGCGCTGGCCTGGCCCGCCTTCGCCGCGCTCTATGTCGGCGAAGATGTCGTGCTGGCGGCTCTGGCGTGGCGCAGCGGACCGGAGCGCTGCTTCGGCGTCTTCGGCATGGCGACCTTTTTGCATCTCGCCTTCGAATCTGACGGGCAAGCCGCCGGACCTGCGATCGAAGGCGGATATGGGGAGCTGGTGGGCTATGTCGAAGGTCATGGCCTTGATGACGGCCTTGGCAAGTACGGCGCCGCGTTCCGGGGAGAAATCGTGCCTTTCAGCGTCATGCCGGAGATTTTCGTCGGGCCCGAGCATCCCCACCACACCATCAGCGGCATCAGGCCGGAGGCTATGGCGCGTTATGACGTAATTGCCGCTGCCGCTTCTGACGTCGTCATTGCGAGCGCAGCGGCGCAATCCAGCTTCGCTGCATCGTAATTCTGGATTGCGCCGCTGCGCTCGCAATGACACATGACACCAACCACCCTCATCCTGAGCCTGTCGAAGGATGATATCCAGCTTGTGCGTTTCTGGAGCTCGTCCTTCGACAGGCTCAGGATGAGGATTATGGAAGACCAAAGAGAAGACTGCCCAAGGACCGCTCGATGAAATTCACCCTCTCCTGGCTAAAGAACCACCTCGACACGACCGCGAGCGTCGACCAGATCTGCGACGCGCTCAACAAGGTTGGCCTTGAGGTCGAGGGCGTCGAGGACAAGGCGAGATCGCTGGCGGCCTTCACCATCGGCTACGTGATCGAGGCGAAGCAGCACCCGAACGCCGACCGTCTGCGCGTCTGCATCGTCGACACCGGGTCGGGCGAACCGGTGCAGGTCGTCTGCGGCGCGCCCAATGCACGCACCGGGATGAAAAGCGTCTTTTCGCCCCCAGGCACCTACATTCCCGGCAAGGACATCACGCTTGGCAAAGGCGTCATCCGAGGCGTCGAGTCCAACGGAATGCTGTGCTCCGCCGCGGAGCTTGAACTCTCGAACGACCATGAGGGCATCATCGATTTGCCTGAGGATGCTCCCGTCGGCGCGTCCTATGCCGAATGGGCCGGCCTTGGCGATCCTGTGATCGAGATCGCGGTCACGCCGAACCGGGCGGATGCGCTGGGCATCCACGGCATCGCCCGCGATCTTGCGGCGGCGGGCATAGGCGAGCTGAAGAACGTCAACGTCAAGCCGATCAAGGGCGCCTTCCCGTGCCCGGTCGCCGTCACGCTGGATTTCGCCGAGCGTGACCGTCACCTGTGCCCGGCCTTCGCGCTCCGCCTGATCCGCGGCGTCAGGAACGGCGCGTCTCCGGATTGGCTGCAGGCGCGGCTGACCGCCATCGGCCTCCGCCCCATCAATGCGCTGGTCGACGTGACAAATTTCATGACGGTGGCGATGAACCGCCCGCTGCACGTCTTCGATGCCGCGAAGGTCCATGGCGGCCTCGTCGTGCGGCGCGCCCGGGCGGGCGAAGAGATGATCGCGCTGGACGGCAGGCGCTACGCCTTCACCGACGACCATGTGGTGATCGCCGATGACTGCGGCGTGGAGTCGCTGGCTGGCGTCATGGGCGGCGAGGCTTCCGGCTGCGACGAGGGCACCGTCGACGTCCTGGTCGAAAGCGCGTTATGGGATCCATTGACGACGGCACGGACGGGCAGGGCGCTCGGCGTCAACTCCGATGCGCGGCACCGTTTCGAGCGCGGCGTCGATCCGGCCTTTTGCCTGCCGGGCCTTGATCTCGCCACCCAGATGATCCTGGAGCTGTGCGGGGGAGAGCCGTCGCAGATGACCATCGCCGGCGAGCCGCCGGACACCAGCCGCTTCATCGATTTTCCTTGGACCGAAGTGAAGCGCCTGACAGGCGTCCTTCTTCCCGTTCCCGAGATGAAGCTCGCGCTGACCTCGCTCGGATTCCACGTCTCCGGCACGGGGGACCGCGTGCGCGTGTCTCCGCCCAGCTGGCGCGCGGACATCGAAGGCAAGGCTGATCTCGTCGAGGAGATCATCCGGATCGCGGGGCTCGACCGGGTGGATGCGGTTCCGTTCCCCAGGCTGGCCGATGAGGTGCCGAAGCCGGTGCTGACGGTGCTCCAGAAGCGCACCCGCCTCGCCAAGCGGACGCTGGCGGCGCGAGGGCTGGTCGAGGCCGTCACATGGTCTTTCATCGCCAGAGATCAGGCTACCCATTTCGGCGGCGGCAAACCCGAACTCGCCTTGGCCAACCCGATCGCCGCCGACCTGTCGGACATGCGGCCCTCATTGCTGCCCGGACTGATCAAGGCGGCCGGACGCAACGTCGACCGCAGCTTCGGAGATGTGGCGTTGTTCGAGGTCGGGCAGGTCTTCGTCGGCGACGGAGAGGACGACCAGCGCATGTCGGCCGCAGCGATCCGCCGCGGCACGGCGCGGGCGAGCGGCGTCGGCCGTCATTGGGATGGGGCTGCGCAGGCAGTCGGCGCGCTTGACGCCAAGGAAGACGCCCTGTCGCTGTTGGCCTCTCTCGGCGTGGCGATCGGCGGCCTGCAGGTCGTGCCCGGCGGGCCAGCCTGGATGCATCCCGGCCGCTCGGCCACGCTTCGCTTCGGGCCCAACGCCGTCATCGGCGCATTCGGCGAGATCCACCCCAGGACGCTGAAGCTGCTGGATGTGAAGGGCCCCCTTGTCGCTTTCGAGCTTCATCTCGACGGCTTGCCCCTGCCCAAGGCCAAGCCGACACGGATGAAGGCCAAGCTTCGGCTCTCCGATCTTCAGCCCGTGACGCGCGACTTCGCCTTCGTGGTGGAGGCGGCCGTCCAGGCCGGCGACATGGTGAAGACTGCGGCAGGCGCCGACCGGGCCCTGATCTCGGACGTCGCCGTCTTCGATGTATATGAGGGCGAGAAGGTCGAGGCCGGCAAGAAGTCGGTTGCGCTTGCCGTGACTCTTCAGCCCACCGAAAAGACGCTCACCGAAGCGGACATCGAAGCGGTGGGCGCCCGGATCGTCGCCGAGATGGCGAAGCGCTACGGGGCGAGCCTGCGGGCGTGATATGCTGTCAATCTCGGGCCTGATCCAAGAAACTCAGCCGTAACGGAATGGTCGGGTCACGCCCGATCGTGAGGCTTGGATGCATCGCTGCTCATGTCTCCAGCGGCTCGGTGCCGGCGATCTCGATGCCGAAGCCGGAGAGGCCGACGAAGGCGCGGGAGCTGGACGAGAGGTTGACGATCGACGTGACGCCCAGGTCCTTCAGGATCTGCGCGCCAAGGCCGACTTCGCGCCATGCTTCCGTGCGCTTGTGCTCGCTCTCGAGCGCCTCGTCCGGGGTCCGCATGGCGGGCACTCCCGCCGATCCGTCGCGCAGGTAGACCAGCACGCCCTTGCCATCCCGGGCAAACCGGCCGAGCGCCGCGTTGATGGACTTTCCGCCTCCGAAGATGTCGCCCACGACATTCGCGCGGTGCAGGCGCGCCGGGACCTCACGGCCGTCGCCAAGCCTTCCCATGACGAAGGCGAAGTGCTGCACGCTGTCGAAAGGGGTGACGTAGGCATGGCCCGTCAACTCGCCGAATTCGGTCTTCACCGCGAAGGTCGCCACCCGCTCGACCAGCTTTTCGCGGACCTGCCGCCAGGCGATCAGATCCGCAACCGTGATCTGCTTCAAGCCGTGCCTGGCGGAGAACGCCGTGATCTGCTGGCCCTTCATCACCGAGCCATCGTCGTTCACGAGTTCGCATATCACCCCGACGGGGGGCAGGTCCGCCAGCCGGCACAGGTCGACAGCCGCCTCGGTATGTCCGGAGCGCATCAGGACCCCGCCTTCCCGCGCGATCAGCGGAAAGATGTGGCCGGGCCGGGAGAAATCCGCTGCGCCCGCGTTCGGGTTGGCCAGGCCGCGGACCGTCGCCGTGCGGTCGTCGGCCGAAATGCCGGTGGTCGTGCCGTGCTTGTAGTCGATCGTGACGGTGAAGGCGGTGGTGTGCGCGCTGTCATTGGATGACACCATCGGGTCAAGGCGCAGGCGCTTGGCCTCCTCCATCGGCAAAGGAGTGCAGACGATGCCGCAGCAATGGCGGATGATGAAGGCCATTTTCTCCGGTGTGCAGAGCGAGGCCGCGACGATCAGGTCGCCCTCGTTCTCGCGGTCGTCGTCATCGGTGACGACGACGATCTCCCCGCGTGCGAAGGCTTCGATGGCGTCACCGACGGAATGGGGCACCGGCGCCTCCTTGGGAAAGTTGAACTGAAGGAAATCATTGGGGCTGACGGCCCCGCCTGTCGCCTTTGCGATCCGCTCGGCGGCGTCCCGCGAAAGCCACGCGCTGTCGTCGTTGCACAGGGCTGTGATGCTGGCAGGCGACAGTTCGGCCCGCCTCGCGAACGCCGCGCGGGACATGCCTTCACGGGTGAGCCAAGCCTCGAGCTTCATGGCCAACGATTATCATGAGAGAATTTTGGTATCAATGAAAGAAATTACTTTATTCAGTAAAACTGAATGAATGATCCGTCATCCACCTACGATCCTTATCCTGAGCCCGTCGAAGGATGAACTTCAGAACGCTTCAACTGGACGCTCCTCCTTCGACGGACTCAGGATGAGGATCGTGCCGTGAAGCGCCTTGACGCATTGTATGCAAGACCGTCGCTCAGACCGCGAAAGGCCACTTCGTCGTATCGCCGACCTGGCCGCGATGGCGCAGGTGATGGTCGGCCAGCACGATCGCCATCATCGCTTCGCCCACCGGGACAGCGCGGATGCCGACGCAGGGGTCGTGGCGGCCCTTGGTGCGCAGGTCGGTCTCGGCGCCGTAGCGCGTCACCGAGGCGCGCTCGCTCAGGATCGATGAGGTCGGCTTGACCGCGAAGCGGCAGATCACGGGCTGGCCGGTGGAGATGCCGCCAAGGACGCCGCCAGCGTGGTTGCTGCGGAAACTGGGCGCGCCGTCATTGCCGCTGCGCATCTCGTCGGCGTTCTGTTCGCCCGACAGCGTCGCTGCTTCGAAGCCATCGCCAATCTCGACGCCCTTGACAGCGTTGATGCTCATCATGGCGCTCGCCAGATCAGCATCCAGCTTGCCGTAGATCGGGGCGCCGAGGCCGGCCGGCACGCCCTCCGCCACGATTTCGATCACCGCGCCAATCGACGAGCCGGCCTTGCGGACGCCGTCGAGGTATTCCGCCCAATGCGCCGCAGCCGCGGCATCCGGGCAGAAGAACGGATTGCGCTCCACCTCATTCCAATCCCAATTCGCGCGGTTGATCCTGTGCGGGCCCATCTGCACCAGGGCCCCGCGAACGTTCATGCCAGGCACGACCTTGCGGGCGATGGCCCCCGCCGCCACGCGCATCGCGGTTTCGCGCGCCGAGGAGCGGCCGCCGCCGCGATGATCCCGGATGCCGTACTTCACGTCGTAGGTGTAGTCGGCATGGCCCGGGCGGTAGCTGTCCTTGATCTCGCCGTAGTCCTTCGAGCGCTGGTCGGTGTTCTCGATGACGAGGCCGATCGAGGTCCCCGTCGTCACCTGGAGTCCCATGCGCTCGTCCATGAACACGCCTGACAGGATCTTGACCTGGTCGGCCTCCTGCCGCTGCGTTGTGTACTTGCTCTGGCCGGGGCGCCGGCGGTCGAGGTCGCGCTGGATGTCTGCCTCCGTGATCGGGATCAATGGCGGACAGCCGTCGACGACGCAGCCGATGGCGGGGCCATGGCTCTCGCCGAAGGTCGTGAAGCGGAAAAGATGGCCGAAGGAATTGTGCGACATGGCCTGCCTTTAAGTCGCCGATGGCCGCCCCGTCAAATCGGCCTGGCCGCCAGCGATTCAAACTGTTGACGGAACCTTGCCTGTGCCTCGCCTGCGCTCACGGGCTCCAGCATCGCGAGCACGTCGCGGGGAAGAGGCTCCGGCCTGCCGAAGAAGTCGAGCGCCTCCGCGCGCGAAAATCCGGCAAGCGTCGTCGCCTCAAGGAATGCGGCTATCCTGTCGGCCCGCTTGACCTTTTTCTGTACGGAGGCTGGCGTTTCGGGAGGCAGGCCGAAGCGGATGTGGATCGCGGCCAGAAGCCTGAGCTCGACGCTCTTGTAGCTCTCGCCGACAGCGGCCTTGAACGGTGAGATGATGTCTCCGATGACGTATTCGGGCGCGTCGTGCAGCAAGGTCACCAGCTTCCAGCGCCCGCTCATCTCGGGCTCCAGATGCGCGTTGATCGCCTCGACCAGCAGCGAGTGCTGCGCCACCGAGAAGATGTGCTCGCCCTTCGTCTGCCCGTTCCAGCGCGCCACGCGCGAAAGCCCGTGCGCGATGTCCTCGATCTCCACGTCGAGCGCCGACGGGTCGAGG
>JANOCI010000031.1:0-5207 GCA_031412095.1 Allobosea sp. | reverse complement strand
CGCAGCACGAAGCACTTCTGGTTGGCCCGTATCGTGGCGCGGATGACCTCGCCCGGAATGGCGAGGAAGGCCTCGTCGAAGGAGCCCATCAGCACGGTCGGCCATTCGACCAGCCCGGCCACCTCGCTGAGCAGCCCCTCGTCCTCGATCAGCTCCAGGCCCTGCGCGAAGGCGAGGTTCTTCGCCTCGTGGAGGATCACGCCCTTGCGCTGCCCGGCGTCGAGCATCACATGCGCAGCCTCCAGCTTGGCCACATAGTCGGACAGGCGGCGGATCCTCATCGGCTTGCCATCCGACAGGAAGCGGTGGCCGAGCGTGACGTCGCCCGAGGCGATGCCGTCGACATCGAAGCGGATCACCTCCGGCTCCTCGGTCTCCGGGCCGAACGTGCACAGGATCGACTGCAGCGGGCGCACCCAGCGCAGCGACGCGCCGGCCGCCGAGGCGGCGCCCCAGCGCATCGATTTCGGCCAGGGGAAGCTGCGGACGATCGCCGGCACGATCTCGGCGACCACGTCAGTGGTGGCGCGGCCGGGTCTCTGGGTGACGGCGACGTAAGCATCGCCCTTCTTCGGGTCGCTCTGGATCGTCGCCTGGTCGAGCGAGGCGAGGCCGGCCGCCTTCAGGAAGCCCTGGATGGCGGCGTCCGGCGCGCCGACGCGCGGGCCCTTGCGCTCCTCGCGCACGTCGCCGCCCTTGAGGGGAAGACCCGCGACATGCAGCGCCAGCCGGCGCGGCGTGACGAAAGCCCGTGCCCCTTCATAGAGGAAGCCGCGCTCCACCAGCGCGTCGGTGACCAGCTTCTGCAGGTCCTCCGCCGCCTTGCGCTGCATGCGTGCGGGGATCTCTTCGGAAAACAGTTCGAGCAGCAGGTCGGGCATGGCGGGCATCATCCTTCAGACCCGGTGAAACCTGTCTCGGACGGAAAGGCAAGCGCCGCAAAGGCCGGATCATGCTGTTTTCAGACGGATGCATCCGAAAACAGGACATGCTCGTGCATCGTGGCTTGAAGCATGCTCGGTGCGAAAAGCCGGGTCGGCTTCGCAGCTTGCTCCAGCTTTCCGAAATGCTGCGCCGTTGCGCGCCGCGTCATTCGGGCGACTGCGCGCCAAGCGTGAGGACGATGTCGAGCAGGAACGCGGGCAGCGTTCCGAAAGCATAAGGCATGTGCAGCCGCTCCAGCGGCGTATGGTAGTCGCGGCCCCAAGGCCCGATGTTCACGCAAGGAACGCCGCCGACCTCCCCGTCCCAGCGCACGCCGCTGCGCCATGCCGGCGTGTTGGCCATCATCATGGCGAGATCGCCGCTGTCGGCCTCGCCCAGGAAGCTCATGTCGGAGATGCCCGGAAAGAAACACGTGACGGCGATGCTCTCCCCATCGCGGGCCACGGCGCGCTGCCGGGCCTCTTCAACCGCATCGAGGAGGCGGCAAGCCTGCGCGGTTTCGCTGACGAGGACGGACGGATACGGCAGGGAGCCCAGACCGACGACCACAGCCGCCCCGCGGCGGCCGCTGGCCTGCCATGCCGCTTCGGTCAGCCGCTGGTTCTGGTCCGGCAGCGAAAGACCCTCTGCGGACAGGCGGCTGCCCAGATCGTCCAGCACGGCCTGGGCTCCGGCCTCCGCAGCTTCCGCCAGAAGGTCCGAGGCCCTCAGCACCGCGATGTCCAGAGGGGCGCCCGGCGACCCCGTCACGGCCATCCGCCTTTGCACGAGCTCTGCGCCGAAGCTGGCGACCGTCTCGCGCACGAGCACCTCGAAGCGGTCCATCACCTCGCCGGCGGCGCGCCGATGCGTCAGCGCGTTCCAGGTGACGAACGTGGTCTCCGGCGTGGTGACGTCGTAATGCGTCTTGCTGTCCTTCACGCTGAGCAATGTCGGCGGTATGCCCGGCTGGCCGGCATGCGCATCCGCCAGCTCCGGAGCCCACTCCATCCGTGCAGCCAACGCTCCCGCCAGCGCGCCCGCGTTGACGCCCTGGAATGGGTGGCTGGCATGGCTTGGCGTTCCGACGACGAGCGCCGTCGGCAAGAGCTTGCCGACGCTGCCCAGCGCCACCGCGCGGCCGAGTGTGCCGTCGCCGATGTCGCCGATGCAATCGAGGTTGATCGCGGCGACGACGTCGATTCCCCGCTCCAGCGACATGGCGGGGAGCGCGGCCGCCAGGGCCCGCGCACCGACGGAGGTGACCTCCTCGTCCGGCACCGCGACGAACAGAAGGTTCCCGCGGCGGGCAGGTTCGGCCATGAAGGCCTCGGCCGCGGCGAGGCCCGCTGCGAGGCCCGCCTTCATGTCGAGCAGCCCGCGCCCGGGCAGGAAAAGGCCGCTTTCGAGATCGGCCCTGGCCAGCTCTTCGCCAGGCGTCGCAGGATTGGCGAGACGTTGCAGCAGCGCGTCGCGCAAGGCCTCGGGCTCGGTGGCCAAGGGCGCGAGGTCGGCATAATCGCCGATGCTGACCGTATCGAAATGGCCGGTCAGCAGCACCGCCCGTCTGCCGGTCCCGCGCGCGAGCACGGCCAGGCAGGCCCGCCCCAGCGGATCGCCGGGGGCCGGGATCAGCCAGACCTCGCAATCGCCGAGCCGCTCCGACGACCGGACGCGTCCGGCCAGCTTTTCCGGCAGCTCCTGCTCGCCAACGGAGCCGTTGACCGAGGGCCGCTCGGTCAGCCAGACAGCCCAGCCTTTGGCGCTTTCAGCCAGCTCGGATTCGAGCAGGTTCATGACGCCTCCGCCAGCGGCTCGACGCCGCACCACTCGGCCACGAAGAGCGCCATCGCGGTGGTGATGCGCTTCAGGGAGGCGACGCTGACCGCCTCGTCGAAGCCATGGATGTTCCGCGAGAACGGGCCGTAGCAGAGCGCCGGAATGCGGTCGTAGAGCGCATAGACGCGGGTGTCGAGGTAAGCGGGGGTCATGAAGGTCCGCAGCGGCTCGCCCGTGGCGGCCTGGTGGGCGCGGCCCAGCACCGCCTCGGCCTCGCTGCCAGGCTCGAGCACGTAGCCTTCCGCCATGAAGCCGTTGAACGTCACGCGCGGAGGGTTGTTGGCGAGGTAGCGGTCCCCTCTTGCGAAGGCGCCGACCCATTCCTCGACCTCGCGGGCGGCGTCGCGCGCCGACGTGCCGGGATAGAGCGCGAACCGGCACTGCACCTTGCACCAGCACGGCACGGACGAGCCCCAGTCGCCGCCTTCGATCTTGCCGATGTTGAGGTTGATCGGGTGGGCGTCCGCGGCGAAATGCTCGTGAGCCTCCTTCCGCTCGTTGAGCTCCGCCTCCAGCCTGCGCAAGTCGGCGATCACGCGATAGGCCGCGTCGATGGCGTTCGCGCCGCTGCCCATCTCCCTGACATGGGCAGGCTGGCCCCTGACCTCGATCTCGAACCAGAGAACGCCCGCATTGGCGCGCACCAGCTTCTCGTCCTCCGGCTCGGGAATCAGCACAGCATCCGCCGTGAAGCCGCGCAGATGCGTCATCAACGCGCCGTTGCCGGTGGATTCCTCCTCCACCACGGACTGAAGGTAGACCGTCGCCGCAGGCTGCAGCCCGATGCGGCGCAACGCGTCGAGGCAGGCGAAGTTGGCGGCATGGCCGGCCTTCATGTCCGCGCCGCCGCGGCCATAGAGCCAGTCGCCCACGATGGCCGCGCCGTAGGGCGGATGGCTCCACATGTCGGCGGGGCCTGTCGGCACCACATCGACATGGCCCTGCAGGATCAACGAACGGCCAAGCTCCTGGCGCGGCCGATGGATGCCGACGACGATGGGCGCGTTGGAGTGCTCGGGCGAGATGGGCGCACCGCCGGGATGGCTGGCGATCGCCTCGGCATCCATGCCGAACCGGTCGATCGCCATCCCGCGCCTGCGCATCTCGCGGAAGATGAAATCCTGGATGGCGTGCTCGGCGCCGCGCTGCGACGGAAAGCGCATCAGCGCCCGGGTCAGCGCGATCTGGTCCTCGAAGCCTTCCTTGACGGCAACCTTGATGCGGTCCGAGAGGGCGGGATCGAGCGCTGTCATGAGTGTGCATGTCCAAAGAAGCGGCGGCCGGGCACCGCCTCGAAAAGCTGGCGGGTGTAGGGGTGCTGCGGATCGGCGAACAGCGCTGCGGTCTCTCCGATCTCGACGATGCTGCCCTTCTGCATCACGGCCACGCGGTGGCAAAGCTGCGCCGCGACGCGCAAGTCATGGGTGACGAAAAGGATCGCGAGCCCGAGCCTGCCCTGCAGTTCGCGGATCAGATCGAGGATCTGCGCCTGGACGGAGACATCCAGCGCGGACACCGGCTCGTCGGCGATCAGCACGTCGGGCTCCAGAGCGAGGGCGCGGGCGATGCCGATGCGCTGGCGCTGGCCGCCGGAGAACTCGTGGGGGTATCGGTCGATGGCCTGCGGCGGCAGGCCCACGCGGTCGAGCAGGACACGGGCCCTGTCGAGCGCCTGCGCCTTGCCCTCGCCATGCGCCATCGGCCCCTGTGCGATGATGCGGCCCACCGTGTGGCGCGGGTTGAGCGAGGCGAACGGGTCCTGGAACACCATCTGGATGCGCTTGCGGTGCTGGCGCAGGGCGCGGCGGTCAAGCCCGCTGATGGTGAGGTCGCCGATGCGGATCACGCCGGCGTCAGGCTCGATCAGCCTAAGGCAGCACCGCGCCACGGTCGACTTGCCGGAGCCCGACTCGCCGACGAGGCCGAGCGTCTCGCCAGGGCGGATGGCGAACGCGATCTGGCGCGCCGCAGCCACCTCGCGCACCGGGCCGAACCAGCCGGCGCGGCGCCGGTAGACCTTGTCGAGGCCGCTGACCGTCAGCGCGGGGGCGGCGTCGGCGGTCGGGGCGTGGACCGGCGGCGACAGCGACGGGACGGCGGCCAGCAAACGCCTCGTGTAGGCATGCTGCGGGTCGCCGAGCACCTCGGACGCCGGGCCCTGCTCGACGCAGATGCCTTCCTGCATCACCACGATCCGGTCCGCGATGTCGGCCACCACGCCGAAATCATGCGTGATGAACATCACGGCGGTGCCATGCTTCCTGCGCAGTTGGTCGATCAGCGACAGGATCTGGGCCTGGGTGGTGACGTCGAGCGCCGTCGTCGGCTCGTCCGCGATCAGCAGCTTGGGCTCCAGCGCAAGGGCGATGGCGATCATCACGCGCTGGCGCTGCCCGCCGGACAGTTCGTGCGGATAGGCCCGCGCGATCTCGGTTGGCTCCAGA
>JANOCI010000030.1:0-30550 GCA_031412095.1 Allobosea sp. | reverse complement strand
TTGCATGGCCGTCTTGGCAGGGCGGTAAATCCGTGCGGTCATGGCATCTATGCTCTGGAGATGGAAAACCGGTCGATGGTCGGGGTACTAGGATTCGAACCTAGGACCTCAAGTACCCAAAACTCGCGCGCTACCAGACTGCGCCACACCCCGAAACATCGACCGGGACGCAGCGTCTAACATGCGGTGACTTGAGGAGCAAGCGCTAGATCAGGCAGCGTATGCGGCGCGCATGCTGAATTGCAGAAAGATCATCGATCACAACGCGATATGGCGTTGGCGACATCTTTTGGTGCAGGCGTTCCGCCAAGGTTCGGCTCGTAAAGATGGAGGTCGCCGCTCCGCCTCCGGCGGGTCCGATCAGCGCGGCTTGAACAGCCCATGCTCGACACGGTCGCCAGCCTTCAGCCCGATCTTCTCGGCGATGCCGGCGTTGACCTCCAGCACGCTCAGGACCGGCTCGCCGGACGGGATCGTGCGCATCGAGAGCGGCTCGGCCCTTTCCGCAACCCGCGCGACCGTGCCGTCGCTGCGGATGAAGACCATGTCGAGGGAAATGAACGTGTTCTGCATCCACATGGCGACAGGCTCGCTACGCTGGAAATCGAACAGCATGCCCCTGTCTGCCGGCATGAAGCGGCGGAACATCAGGCCTTTCGCCCGTTCGTCCGGCGTGCGCATCACTTCGACCTGAAAGACGTGCCGGCCGGAGGACGTGACGACCGTCAACGTTTCGAGATTCTGCGCGAAGGCGGATGCGGCGCCGGCATGGGCAGTGAACGCCAGCGCGACCGCGGCGATGGCGAGGCGGCGTGAGTAAAGGCCGACGCGCCCCATTTCAGCTTGTGCTGGGTCCATTCGAGGTTCCGTCGAGCCGGACTTCGGCCGCCATCTGGCCTTTGGGTCCGTCGCCGAAACGGACGAAGACGAACTGGCCTGGGATCAATTCCTGGATGCCGTATTTCCTGAGCACTTCCATGTGAACGAAAATGTCCGGATGCCCGTCGCCCTTGGTCACGAAGCCAAATCCGCGCAGGCGATTGAACCATTTGACCATGACTCGCTCATAGCCGCTCGTCGCCGAGACCTGGACGTGGGTGCGCGGAGCAGGCAGTTCGGCAGGATGCAGCGCTGTGGTGTTGTCGACGGAGATGATGCGGATCGCCTGCAGGCCCTTCTGGCGTGGAACAGCCTCCACGACGACACGGGCCCCCTCCGCCACGGCGCCGAAACCGTCACGTTTCAAAATGGTGACATGAAGCAGGATATCGGAGCCGCCGATGTCGGGAACGAGGAAGCCGAAGCCCTTCGCCACGTCGAACCACTTGACGCGGCCGCCCACCTCAATTCCGCTTTCGAGCGGCAAGCCCGTGTTGCCCTCGCCAGCGTCGACGTCAAGGGAGCCCGGATGTCCGAAGAGTTTCATATCCCGCTCATCGATCATCGACTACCGCCCCAAATGCACACACGATTCGCCCATTCAGAATAGCACTGAAGCTCGAAGCGCACATGTCGCAACACCACCGTCCACACTCTAAATCCGCCTGATCACTCAACCCCCAGAAGGGGTTCGAGGGCATCCCCGATTTCGCCGCGAACCACGAGGTCGGCCACGTCGTCGAATTCGGTCCGCTCGCGATTCACGATGACCAGCGTCGCACCTGCGCGCTTGGCGATCAAGGGCAGCGTCGCTGCCGGGAAGACCGACAGCGACGATCCGATGGCGATGAAGAGGTCGCAAGCGAGGGCCAGCGATTGCGCCCGCCGCAGCTCGCCCTGCGGCATCGCCTGCCCGAAGCTGATCGTCGCGCTCTTGACGATGCCTCCGCACGCCTCGCAGCAAGGCGGCCGCGCTTCACGCTCGTAACGCTCGCGGATCGGCCCGAGCTCATGCCGAAGCCCGCAGGAAAGACACCTCGCATAGGTCCCGTTGCCATGCAACTCCACCACCTGGTCGGGGCCAAGCCCCGAAGACTGATGCAGTCCGTCGATGTTCTGGGTTATCACGGCCGGCGCGCGCCCGATCCGGACAAGATGCGCCAACGCGCGGTGCCCCCGCCCCGGCTGCGCTCCCGCGAACGTGTCGTCCATGGCGAACTTGCGCCGCCATGTCTCGATGCGGGCCGCCTCGCTCGCCATGAACGCATCGAAGGGAACAGGCTTGTTCTGCATCCAAGGACTGCCAGGCGAGCGGAAATCCGGCACGCCGCACTCCGTCGAGATGCCGGCGCCGGTGAAGGCCACCACGGAGCCTGCGCCTTCGACCAGCGCGCGCAAGGCGGCCAGTTCGCCTCCAGCCGCGGTCCGGCTTGGCGTCGCCGCCGGAATTGCGGGCGCCGTTAACTTGGGCGTCGACCTGTCGTGCACGTCTGAGACCTGTCCTGTCGCGGTGTGTACGATAGCTGGGCACAACAGCGCAAAACGCAAGACCGGATGCGCGCGGCGCGACGCGCCGATCTTGATGTTTCGCCCTTCGTGCCGTTGAGTGGCGACCTGATGTCCCATCTGATCAATCCACTGGTTGCCGACACGGGCACACCGCCGATCCCCGAGGCCCGGGGCTGGCTGGGCGCATATGACGGCCGGCACGGTCCGGCCATCGACCTGTCCCAGGCCGCTCCCGGCTCCGCTCCGCCGGACGAATTGCTGGCTCATTCCGCAGCCGGGACCGGTCTGGCCGAAAATGCGAAGTATGGCCCGATCCACGGAGAAATGAACCTGCGGAACGCCCTCGCTGCCGACGTCGCCCGCATCTACGGTGCGCAGGTCGATGCAGCGGATGTCGCCATCACCGCAGGCTGCAACCAGGCTTTCGTCATCTCGATGATGACGATCGCGAAGTCGGGCGACGCCGTCATCCTCCCTGCCCCGTGGTACTTCAACCATCAGATGACGCTGCACATGCTCGGCGTCCGCGTGATCGCGTTGCCGACCTTGCCTGGAGCGGGCTTCCTTCCCGACGTGCTGGCCGCCCGCGCGCTCATCGATGAAAGCGTTCGCGCGATTGTCCTTGTCACCCCGAACAATCCGACTGGCGCCGTCTATCCGCCTGCGCTCATTTCGGCGTTCGCCGACCTTGCCCGCGAACACGCAATCGCCCTCGTTCTCGACGAAACATACCGAGACTTCATGCCGGAAGGCCACGAACGGCCGCATGGGGCGCTTGCCCGCGCCGATTGGCGCAGCCATGTGATCCAGCTCTACAGCTTCTCGAAAGCCTATGCGATCCCGGGTTGGCGCCTCGGTGCGGTGGTGGCCGACGCTGCGCTGCAGGACCAGATGGGCAAGGTCGCGGACTGCCTCCAGATCTGCCCGGTTCGGGCCGGCCAGCATGCCGTCGCCTGGGGCATCGATGGCATACGCGGCTGGCGCGATGGCAACCGGGAGGACATCAACAGCCGGGCCGCCGTCTTCAAGGCCGCGATGCGAGGGCTGAACGGCTGGTCCGTCGATCAGGCCGGAGCCTATTTCGCGTATGTGCGCCATCCTTTCGGAGATGCGCCTTCCGCCCAGGTGTCGGAAATGCTTGCACGGCGCTGGGGAGTGCTGGCGCTTCCAGGTTCGTATTTCGGCCCCGGCCAGGAAGGGCATCTCAGGATGGCGTTTGCAAACGCCGCGCCGGCTGTGATAGCCGACGCCGTCGCGCGCCTTGCGCAGTCGGCTCGGCAGTGACGCCGCGCCGCTGACGTCGCACCAGGCATCCCGGGAGAGACTGATGGAAATCGGAATGGTGGGCCTTGGCCGCATGGGGGCGAACCTCGTGCGCCGCCTGATGCTCGCGGGGCACAAGGCAGTGGTCTTCGACCGCGATCCAAAGCCTGGCGAGAGCCTGTCCGCCGAAGGCGCGGTGGCGGCCGGGTCGCTGGCGGCCATGATCGAGACTCTGCAGTCGCCGCGCACGGTGTGGGTCATGCTTCCCGCCGGCGACATCACTGAACAGGCCATCGCGGCCCTGTCCGGAATGATGCAGCCGGGCGACACGATCATCGACGGAGGCAACACGTTCTGGAAGGACGACATGCGGCGGGCGAATGCCCTCGCAGCGAACGGCATCACATATCTCGACGTCGGGACCAGCGGCGGCGTCCATGGCCTGTCGCGCGGATATTGCCTGATGATCGGAGGCGACAAGCCTTCGGTCGATCGTCTGGACCCGATCTTCCGCGCGCTGGCGCCGGGTCTGGGCGACATCGAACGCACCGCCGGGCGGGATGGGCACGACAAGCGGCCGGAGCTGGGGTACATCCACGCGGGACCTGCTGGCGCCGGCCATTTCGTCAAGATGATCCATAATGGCATCGAATACGGCATGATGCAGGCGTATGCGGAGGGCTTCGACATCCTGCGCAATGTCGGAGCCCAGGCGATGCCGGAGGAATTCCGGCTTGATTTGAACGTCGCCGATATTGCCGAGACCTGGCGCCGCGGATCCGTCGTCACCTCATGGCTGCTCGACCTGACGGCGCAGGCCCTGGCCGAAGATGCGGATCTCGACAGCTATTCAGGCCATGTCGACGATTCCGGCGAAGGCCGCTGGACGGTGCAGGCCGCCATTGAGACGGCGACGCCGGCCGAGGTGCTGACCAGCGCGCTCTACACTCGTTTTCGTTCGCGCAAAGCCCATACGTTCGCCGAGAAAGTGCTCTCTGCGATGCGCAAAGGCTTTGGCGGCCACGTCGAAAGCAGGAAGCCATGACCATCATCGTGGTCATGGGCGTCGCGTCCTCGGGCAAGACAACCGTTGCTGCCGGATTGGCCCATAGCCTCGGCTGGGCCTTCCGCGACGCGGACAGCTTTCACCCGCCAGCCAACATCGCCAAAATGTCAGCGGGCCTGCCGCTTGCGGACGCCGACCGCTGGCCCTGGCTGGACGCGATCGTCGCATGGATGAATGAGAAGAACGATGCGGCGGAGCCAGCGGTCGTGACATGCTCGGCGCTCAAGAGGTGCTATAGGGACCGGCTGCGCACATCGCGCGCCACGATCAGGCTCGTTCATGTCCATGGTTCAAAAGAACTTCTCGCGGAGCGCATCGCCAGCCGGAAAGCGCACTTCATGCCGCCTGCCCTGCTCGACAGCCAGTTCGCGACGCTGGAGATGCCGACGCCGGATGAACTCGCCTACAGGATCGACGCCAAACATGAGCCGGACGTGATCATCGCCGAACTTCTTGGCTTGTTTGGCGGCACCGCCAAGGCTGAACGTCAGGCGTAGAGCGCCTTGTACTGCTCCCGAAGCACGTTCTTCTGAACCTTGCCCATCGTGTTCCTTGGAAGATCATCGACGATGATCACGCGCTTCGGCTGCTTGAACCTCGCCAGCCGGTGCTCGAGCGCCGCGACGATTGAGGTCTCGTCCAGCGGCGCATTCTTCGCGCGCACGACCACAGCCGTCACCGCTTCGCCGAAATCCTTGTGAGGTACGCCGATCACGGCGCTTTCGACAACGCCGGGCATGGAATCCAGTTCGCTCTCGACCTCCTTCGGGTAGACGTTGTACCCGCCCGTGATGATGAGATCCTTGCCTCGGCCAAGGATGTGGACATATCCCCGCTCATCGATCTTGCCCAGATCTCCCGTGGTGAAGAAGCCATCTGCGCGAAATTCCGCCGCTGTCTTCTCCGGATTGCGCCAATAGCCCTTGAAGACATTGGGTCCTTTGACCTCGATCATGCCGATCTCTTCCGTACCAAGCAGCACGCCGGTCTCCGGATCGGTGACGCGGGCGGCGACGCCGGGCAAAGGCTGGCCCACGGTGCCGGCGATCCTGTCTCCCTCATAGGGATTGGACGTGTTCATGTTGGTCTCCGTCATGCCGTAGCGCTCGAGGATCGCGTGGCCTGTCCTCTCCGAAAAAGCGCGATGGGTTTCCGCCAGCAGAGGCGCGGAGCCGGAAACGAAGAGCCGCATATGCGCCGTCGCCTCCTTCGTGAGGCCAGGGTGCCCGGCAAGCCGCACGTAGAAGGTCGGCACCCCCATCATGGCCGTCGCCTGCGGCAACAGGCGCAGCACTTCGTCGGCATCGAACTTCGGCAGGAAGATCATGGCGGAGCCGGACAGCAGCACCACGTTCGTCGCAACGAACAGACCGTGGGTGTGGAAGATCGGCAAAGCATGCAGCAGCACGTCGGAGGCGGTGAACCGCCAGGCCTCCACAAGCGTCAAGGCGTTCGAGGCGAGGTTGTCGTGGCTCAGCATCGCGCCCTTGGAGCGGCCGGTCGTGCCGGACGTGTAGAGGATCGCCGCGAGGTCGTCCGGCCCGCAGGCGATGTCCGTGAACTCGTGTGCGTGGTTCCGGGCGGCGTCCATGAGGCTGCCCTTTCCCTGCGTGTCGAGCGTATGCACGACGGCGCCGCGCGCCATCCGCGAAATGCCGTCGCTCCGCGCCGGATCGCAGACGATCATCGCCGGCTCCGCGTCACCGAGGAAGTAATCCAGCTCGGCGAGCGTGTAGGCGTTGTTGAGCGGAAGGAACACGGCCCCGGCCCGCACGCAGGCAAGATAAAGCATCAGCATGCCGGCGCTTTTCTCGACCTGCACTGCGACCCGGTCGCCCGGCTGGACGCCTGACGCCGCGAGCATGTTCGCGATCCGCGACGAGGCGTGAAGCACGTCGCCGTAGCTGATCGTCGCCCCCGAAGGATGGACGATGAATGGGCGCTCCGCGCTCGGCATGCGGGCACGAATGATGTCGAACAGATGATTTGCCATGGCGTTCACGCTTCCGGTTGGACTGCAGCGCCGCGTAGGCCATTGCCAATGGCACGTCAAATGCCGGTCGGGCGCAGTTGGCCGCCAGTTCCGAAACGGCCGGCGGACATGAAGCCTCTTGCCAAGCTGGCAAAGCTGGGTACGTGTTGCAGGCCAAGCCCGGCGCAAGTCCGGGCTCACGGGGAGAGAGATATGCTATCGAGACGTGAAGCGGCCTTCATGGCCGCTATCGTGGCCGTTGCGGCCGTTGGTTCGCCAGTCGCCGCCTTGGCGCAAAGCTATCCCCAGCGCCCCATCACGTTCATCGTTCCGTTCGCCGCCGGCGGCGGCACGGACGCATTCGCAAGACCGCTGGCGGCGCAGATCGAGAACCAGATCGGTCAGCGCATCATCATCGAGAACAGAGCTGGCGCTGGCGGCACCACCGGCGCATCGGCAGCGGCGAAGGCCAATCCTGACGGCTACACGTTCTTCATCGGCGCGGCCCATCACGCCATCGCGCCGGCGCTTTATCCAAGGCTGGACTACAACATCGAGACCGACCTGATCCCGATGGGACTGGTGGCGACGCCGCCGCAAGTCATCGTGGTCCATCCCGGAAAAGTGCAGGCCAAGACGCTGGGCGAACTGATCGCCTTCCTCAAGGCCAATCCCGGCAAACTGAACTACGGCTCAGCAGGAAACGGCACGACGCATCATCTGACGGGCGAACTCTTCAAGCTGGAGACGAAGACGGACCTGGTGCACGTGCCGTATCGCGGCGCCGGCCCTGCCCTTGCTGACCTGATCGCAGGGCAGATCGACGTCATGTTCGATGGGCTCGGCTCATCGGCCGCGCAGATTCAGGGCGGATCGCTGCGCGCGCTCGCCGTCGCATCGCCGAAGCGTTCGCCCGCGATCCCTGACGTGCCGACGACCGCTGAAGCAGGCCTTGCAGGCTTCGAGGTCGCCACCTGGTACGCAATGTGGGCGCCCAAGGGCACACCGCCAGAAATAATCTCCCGCATGCAGGCGGAGCTGCGCACCGCCCTTGCATCGCAGCCGATCAAGGACGCATGGGCGCGGAACGGATCTGACATTCCAACGATGTCGGCGGCGGACTTCGCGAAGTTCCTGACGTTGGAGATCGCGCGCTGGGGCAAGGTGGTCACTGAAGCCAAGGTCGGTCTGTAGCCATCGCTGAATTCCGCACTGGCCGAATTCAACGCCAACACGCGTCGTCGTCACTTGCTCCCGCAACCTCGGACATGCGTCGGCGGCGCAATAATTCCGTCGACAACCGCAATTCCCTTGATGCCCGGCGAGGCAGGCCCTTGCAGCCATCACGAACCCTGCCAGACTGATGCGATGACCAGTCGAACAGCCAGGCAGGGCGCATGAGCCCGACGCCGCCCCTCATCTCGGCGACTGGCATCGTCAAGCGTTACGGGACGCTGGTGGCCAACGACCATGTCGACCTCGACATCGCCCCGGGCGAAATCCATGCGCTGCTCGGGGAGAACGGCGCCGGCAAATCGACGTTGGTCAAGGTTCTCTACGGGCTGTTGCAGCCCACTGGCGGCACGCTGTCCTGGCGCGGCGCGGATGTGAAGCTAAGGAGCCCGTCGCATGCCCGGCAGCTTGGCATCGGCATGGTGTTCCAGCATTTCTCGCTGTTCGATGCCTTCACCGTGGCCGAGAACGTCGCTTTGGCGCTGGACAGCGACGAGAGCGTTCAGACCGTCGCCGAGCGCCTGGCGCAGGTTTCGGCGGCCTATGGCCTGCCTCTCGACCCCTCGCGGGAGGTATGGCGGCTCTCTGTCGGCGAGCGCCAACGCATCGAGATCGTCCGCTGCCTGATGCAGAGGCCAAAGCTGCTCATCCTGGACGAGCCGACTTCGGTGCTCACGCCCCAAGAGACCGAGGGCCTATTCGCCACCCTGGAGCGCATACGGACCGAAGGCTGCTCGATCCTCTACATCTCGCACAAGCTCGACGAGGTGCGGCGCATCTGCGAGAGGGCCACGATCCTTCGCCATGGGAAGGTCATCGCGACCTGCGACCCGCGCCTTGAGAGCGCGGCCTCGCTGGCGCAGATGATGGTCGGGACGAAGATCTCGCCCGCTCGCCATGACGCGGCCATGCCGCCCGGACCGGTCCGGCTCAGGGTCACTGCCCTCTCGTTTCGGTCGCCCGATCCGCATGGGACCAGCCTCCAGTCGATAAGCCTTGAGGTTCGGGCCGGCGAGATCGTCGGCGTCGCCGGCGTCGCGGGGAACGGTCAGGACGAACTCTTCGCCGCGCTTTCCGGGGAGGCGGCCGCAGAGGCTGCATCGGCGATCCAGATCGATGGCAAGCCGGTCGGGCGCAGCGGCATCAACATCCGGCGACGGCTGGGCGGCGCATTCATTCCCGAAGAGCGCCTCGGCCACGCTGCGGCTCCGCGGTTCACGCTGTCGGAGAATGCGCTTGCGGCGGGGCACGCCACCAATGGCTTCGTCCGCCACGGCGTCATCGAGAAAAGCGCAGTTCGCGCGTGGGTTGAACGGGTGGTGAAGGTCTTCGATGTGCGCAAAGGTCCGGCGGACCCCGAGGCGCGCTCCTTGTCCGGCGGCAACCTCCAGAAGTTCGTCGTGGGCCGCGAGATCCTGCGCAAGCCCGGATTGCTGGTCGTCTCGCAGCCAACCTGGGGCGTCGATGCGGGAGCGGCATCGATGATCCGTCAGGCGCTGATCGACCTTGCGCGGGATGGAACTGCGGTCGTGGTGATCAGCCAGGATCTCGACGAGCTTTTCGAGATCGCGGACCGCATCGCCGTGCTGTTCAGGGGCGAGCTTTCGCCCGCGCAGCCGACGGCCCGCCTGGAGCGAGAAGCTGTGGGCCTGCTGATGGGCGGCATGGGCTTTGGCGCCCGAGACCATGCGCATCGCGAGCAGGCCGCATGATCCGTCTTGTGCTGGAGAGGCGCCAGGGCGGTTCGCGCTGGTTGAGCCTGCTGTCGCCATTCCTGGCTGTGGCTTTGACGCTGCTGACCGGCGCTGTGATGTTCGCCGCAATGGGACTGGATCCACGGAAGGCGCTCGCAGTTTATTTCCTGTCGCCCATATCCGACCTGTGGTCTTTGCAGGAACTCGCCGTCAAGGCGACGCCGCTCGTCCTGATATCGGTAGGCTTGTGCCTCTGCTATCTGTCCAACAACTGGAACATCGGAGCCGAAGGCCAGTTCGTGGCGGGCGCGATCGCGGGCAGCGGCATTGCGCTCGCCAGCCATGGCGTCGCGGCAGGCACGCCGCTTTCGCCTCTGGTCTTCCCGGCCATGATGCTGGCAGCAATGGCCGGCGGCGCAGCGTTCGCAATGGTCCCGGCGATCCTCAAGACCAGGTTCTCGGTCAATGAGATCCTCACCAGCCTCATGCTCGTCTATGTGGCGGAGCTGTTTCTCGATTGGCTCGTGCGCGGCCCCTGGCGCGATCCGAAAGGCTTCAATTTCCCTCAAAGCGTGATGTTCGGGCCTGAAGCGCAGGCCTACCGCCTGATGGCGGACGGCCGCATCAATATCGGGTCGTTTCTGGCGCTGGCGGCAGTCGCCGCTGCGGCATTGCTGATGGCGCGAACGCTCAAGGGTTTCGAGATCCGGCTGGTCGGCGAAGCGCCGCGCGCCGCCCGGTTTGCAGGTTTCGACGACAAGCGCCTCACGTGGACCGTGTTCGCGATCTCCGGCGCGCTGGCGGGGCTTGCCGGCATCATCGAAGTTTCGGGCACGATGGGGCAACTGCAGCCATCGATATCGCCGGGTTATGGCTTCACCGCCATCATCGTCGCTTTCCTCGGCCGCCTGAACCCGATCGGCTGCCTGATCGCAGGCGTCTTCCTCGCAATCACCTTCATCGGCGGCGAGAACGCGCAGATCTCGCTGCGGTTGCCCCTCGATGTCACGAGGGTGTTTCAGGGCATGCTGCTGTTCTATGTGCTGGCCTGCGACGCGCTGCTCAACTGGCGGATCAGCTTGACGAAGCACGAGGGCGCCGCCGCATGACAATGCTGGAAGCGGTCCTGTTGACGATCGTGACGGCAGCCACGCCGCTGTTGATCGCCGCCATCGGCCAGTTGGTCGTCGAGCGCTCCGGCGTGCTCAATCTCGGCATGGAAGGCATGATGATCATGGGCGCGGCGACAGGGTTCGCCCTCTCCATCCTGACGGGCAGCAGCTGGATCGGCATCGCCGCCGCGATCGCCGCCGGCATGGCCATGTCGCTGATCTTCGCCTGCCTGACGCTTGGGCTGGCGGCGAACCAGGTCGCGTCGGGGTTGGCCCTCAGCATCTTCGGCCTCGGCCTTTCGGGCGTCATCGGCGCGCCGTTCGTCGGCGCGAAGCGCGATGCGATGCCGAAGCTCGACATTCCCCTGTTGAGCGACCTGCCGCTTGTCGGGCGTCTGCTGTTCGGGCAAGACCCGTTCGTCTACGCCTCGTTCGCCCTGGTCATCGGGGCCTGGTGGTTCCTCAACCGGACCAAGCGCGGGCTCATCCTTCGCGCCTGCGGCGAGAACCACATGTCAGCCCATGCGCTCGGCTATCCTGTGTTGCGCATAAGGCTGTTCGCCATTCTGTTCGGAGGAGCTTGCGCCGGCTTGGCGGGCGCGTACCTCAGCCTTGCCTACACGCCGTTCTGGTCGCCCGGAATGACGGCAGGTCGAGGCTGGATCGCGCTTGCGATCGTCGTCTTTGCATCGTGGCGTCCGTGGCGAGCCGTGGCCGGAGCGTACATCTTCGGCGGCATCACGATCCTGCAGCTTCATGCGCAGGGCGCAGGCATCCGCATTCCGTCGCAGCTCCTGGCCTCGCTGCCCTATCTCGTGACGATCGCCGCGCTGGTCATCATCATGAGCCGACGCAACGGGCAGCAAGCCGCGCCCGGCTCGTTGGGAAAGACTTTCGCGCCGGACAGATGACATGCAGGCATTGCGTGCCACACATCGCACCACCTTTTGCCTTTGCCTGCGAAAACCACCGACCGACCATGACAAACCGTCAAAGGAGCGGATCCCCGGCGCTAACGTTCCGCATCCGTGTGACGATCATGCCTCCATTGCATCAGTTGAGGCGTAGAGGCGGCATGTCAGGCAAGCCGCCGGGCCCACCCATTCCAGGAAGTTGTATGCTGTCGAGCTGGCGTTGAATGGCGGCAGGATCCAGCACGACATCGTCGCTGAGCCAGTACGTGACAGTCTGCGGAAAGAAAATCACGATTGCGACCAGCATCAGTTGCAGGATGATCCACGGCACTGCTCCCCAGTAGATGTCGGAACTGCTGATGGCAGGCGGCGCGATCCCTCGGAGATAGAACAACGCAAAGCCGAAGGGCGGATGCATGAAAGATGTCTGCAGGTTGACGCAGATCAAGACTGCGAACCACACCAGATTGATGTCGAGCGCCTTGGCGACCGGAACCAGCAGAGGCACGACAATGAAGGCGATCTCGAAGAAATCGAGGAAGAACGCCACGAAGAACAGGAAGATGTTGACCACTACAAGGAAGCCGGTCTGGCCGCCCGGAAGCGCCGTCAAAATGTCTTTGATCCATTTCGATCCGTCGACGCCGTGGAACACGAGACTGAATATCGTTGCGCCGATCAGGATGAAAACAACCATGGCGGTTATGCGCATCGTGCCGTCCATGGCCTGCCAGATCAGCAGCTTTGTCAGCCTTCCGTTCATCCATGTCAGGATGAGGGAGCCGACCGCCCCCATCGCCCCGGCCTCGGTCGGGGTCGCCAGCCCCATGAAGATGGTGCCCAGAACGAGAAAGATGAGGATGAGCGAAGGGATCATCCCCTTCAACACCTTGTAGACAAGCGGCCAGCCGTGCAGCGTCCGCGCCTCTGGCGGCAGCGGCGGCATGTATGACGGCCGAACCAGCGAAACGGCAAAGATGAAGAGCACGAAGATCGCGACCTGCAGGATCGATGGACCGATCGCACCGAGATAAAGATCACCGACCGAGATGCCCATCTGGTCTGCGAGGACCACAAGCACAAGCGATGGTGGAATCAACTGCGTGATGGTGCCTGATGCCGCGATGACACCGGTGGCGAGGCGATGGTTATAGCCATACCGCATCATCACCGGCAGCGAAATCATGCCCATGGCAATGACTGAAGCTGCCACCGTCCCCGTAATGGCCCCAAGGACCGCGCCGACAAGAATGACGGCATACGCAAGACCGCCAGGCACAGATCCGAAAAGCTGCCCCGTGCCGTCAAGCAGGTCTTCAGCCAGCCCCGATTTCTCCAGCACCACGCCCATGAAGGTAAAAAACGGGATGGCAAGAAGGAGATCGTTCGACATGATGCCGAAAATTCGGAAAGGCAGCGCCTGCATGAAGGCGAAGGTGAAATAGCCTGTTTCAATCGCGATGACGCTGAACGCCAGACCCAGCGCCGCAAGCGAAAAGGCGACTGGAAAGCCGAGCATCATGAAGATGACAAGGCCAACGAACATCAGCGGCGCAAGGACGCCATGGGACAGCAGCATCAATCAGACTTTCTCTCAAGGGCGGGAGCGTCGCGCGGGGTTACTGCAGCGGCTTTTCGTAGCGAGAATCGAGCTTGATAAGCCCCCTGAGCGCCGCAACGCGCTTGATGGTTTCGGATATGCCCTGCAAAAGCAGAAGAAAAAACCCGAGCGGCAACAACAGCTTGACCGGCCACCTTAACAATCCGCCGGCGCTGGTCGACATTTCGCCCGACCTGTAGGCATCGATGAAGAAAGGCCAGGAAAGCCAAAGCATGACGAAAATGACCGGGAAGAAGAAAAAGATGAAGCCGAACAGGTCGATCCACAAACGTCCGCGATCGCCAACCGACATGTAAACGACGTCAACCCGCACATGCTCGTTGAGCTTCAATGTGTATGCTGCTCCGAGCAGGAACATCGCCGAGAACATGTACCACTGAATTTCGAGCCAGCCGTTCGAACTCATGCTGAGCGCATAACGGATCGTGGCATTTCCGGCGCTGATCACGCAGGCAATCAATACAGCCCAAGCGGCTATGATGCCGAATATCCGGTTCAACCCGTCGATGCGGCCAGATAGCGCAAGCAAACCAGACATGGCAGAGCCTTTGGAAATTTAAAAAGCAGTCCGAAGGAATGACTTCGTGTCACGCTGTTAAGCGAGACACGAAGTTCATTTCAGGCAGCGTTCAATTTGACGTTGCGTCAAGCGCGGCTGCGGGCCCGGATCATGAAGCTGTCGAACGAGAAATCGCCGAGCTGGTTGTAAAGGTAGAAGTCGTTGCGAAACACGACCGCCGCATCGTAGATTTTTTTGAAATCGGCATTCCGGCCGCTGATTTCGGTATAGGTATCATTGGCTGCCTTGAAGGCTGCCTCCATAACATCAGGCGGGAAGGCCCGCAACTGTGTGCCGCTGGACAAAAGACGCTTGAGCGCTGCCGGATTGCGCGCGTCGTACTTCGCGGTCATCTCGGTGTTGGCGAAGGCAGAGGCCCCGCGCAGAATGGCTTGATAGCTTTTCGGTAATTCGGCCCATTTCGCGCTGTTGATGCAGGTGTGCAGCACAGCGCCGCCTTCCCACCAACCGGGGTAGTACAGGAAGCGGGCAACCTTGTTGAAGCCGAGCTTCTCGTCGTCGTAGGCGCCGACCCATTCAGCCGCGTCGATCGTGCCGCGCTCCAGCGCTGGATAGATGTCCCCGCCGGCGATCTGCTGCGCGACGACGCCGAGCTTGGAGATCACCACGCCGCCAGAACCGCCGATGCGCATCTTCACGCCCTTGAGGTCTTCGAGCGACTTGATCTCCTTGCGCCACCAGCCGCCCATCTGCGTGCCCGTGTTGCCGCCTTCGAAAGCCACGATGTTGTGCTTTCCGAGGAAGTCATTGAGCAGCTTTTCGCCGCCGCCATCGATCATCCATGCATCCTGCGCGCGCTTGGACATCAGGAACGGCACGGCTGTCGCCAGGCCGAAGGCCGGATCCTTACCGAAGTTGTAGTAAACCGCCGTGTTGGCCATCTCGACCGTGCCGTTGGACACGGCATCAACCGACTGCAGGCCGCCCACGATTTCGCCCGCGCCGAACGGCTGGATCTCGAAACGGCCGTCCGTCATTTCCTTGACGTACTTCGCGATCGTCTCGGACGCGCCGAAGATCGTGTCGAGAGACTTCGGAAAGCCCGATGTCAACCGCCACTTGAGGGTTGGTTGCGACTGGGCGATGGCGGGCATTGCGATTGCGGTTGCAGCGCTGGCGATTGCCGCGCCTTTCAGGAACTGACGACGCTTCATTGAGCGCTCCCCCTCATGTGTTCGACGATGTGCGCGCCATGAAATATCGACATGCACGCCATGTATTTCGCGCATGTCATAGTTTCGTCAAGATACGTGAGACATTTTTTTGACTGATTTAACAAACAAATTTCGTAGTTACTATTCTACACTGATAGTTGGTAATTATATAAACATCGAACGGATGCGGACTGACGCCGCTAGCAAACAACAGCTGCTTTTCGTGAAATTTGGTGGCTGGCCTGAATCCTGTCGCAGGCCCTTTGGCAGCTCGCGCGTTGGCAGGGGCCGGTGACCGTACTGACCCTCTATTCTGCCCTCGCGAACATTGCGAAATGAATGGACACGATCAGCGCTCGCCAAGTCCTCGCATGTTGCTAATCTGCAGCAGCAAGAACGGAGCAATCAGACATGTCGAATGAAGGCAAGGTGGCGTTGATCACCGGCGCGAGCGCGGGGATCGGCCGGGCGGTCGCCATGACGTTCCTCAAGGCGGGCTACCGCGTGGTCGTCACGGGCCGGCGGACCGAGGCGCTTGAGGAAACGGTGCGCATGTCTGGAGCCGACGCGTCCCGGGCGCTCGTCCACGCTTGCGACATCACGGACCCGTTAGCCGTCAAGGCGTTGTTCTCGGCCTGCAGCACGCGGTTCGGCAGACTTGACGTGCTGTTCAACAATGCCGGCGTCAATTCGCCTGGAGGCGTGCTGCTGGAGGACCTTAGCTTCGAAGCCTGGAAAGCCTGCGTCGACACGAACCTGACGGGACCGTTCCTCTGCACGCAAGAGGCGTTCAGGCTGATGAAGTCGCAGGAGCCGCGGGGCGGGCGGATCATCAACAATGGCTCCGTGTCCGCCCATGCCCCACGGCCGAATTCAGCGCCGTATGCAGCAACCAAGCACGCCATCACGGGACTGACGAAGTCGGCATCGCTGGATGGCCGGAAGTATGACATCGCCTGTGGCCAGATCGACATCGGCAACGCGCTGACGGACATGGCCCAGGCCATGACGAAAGGCGTTCCGCAGGCTGACCTCTCGATCCGCGTCGAGCCAGTGATGGATGTCCAGCATGTGGCCGACGCCGTCCTTCACATGGCAAGCTTGCCGCTGTCAGCCAACGTGCTGTTCATGACGGTCATGGCGAGCGCGATGCCCTTCGTCGGGCGGGGATGAAAAGCGGCGACGCAAAACGCCGCGAGGCCCTTGCCGGCGCCGCTGGGAGCGCCGACATGATGTCGGCGGCGCCTGTTTGAAGCCATCGGCTCCAAGGCGGTGATTCGGCAAGGAGGCATGATGCGTTTTCTCATCAAGATGAAGCTGGTCGTCCTGATGACGATCTGGACGCTGGTTTGCTTGGCGGGTTACGCAATCATCGCGCTTGGCGAGGCCGTGCTCGAAATCAGCGTGGACGCTGCAGGCGCGGTGGCGGGCCAGAATGGCAGCGTCTCCGGGTTGATCGACCTGGCGGGCGACATCATTCAATGGGGCGTCGGGCTCATCTGGCTCTCTGGCGTCGTGGCGCTGTGGTTTATCAAGCGGCTCCTGACGTCACGAGAGACGAGATCGGCCACTTTCAACGCCGCGGCGAAAGCGGCGGGCAAGGCCGCGCCTCATGTCGTCGCCCGGCATCCGCTTGGCCGCGTCGTGAACATGGCTCATGGCCCTGCGGGCAGAATGCTGGGAAACATGCTGTCACGCAAAGGAAGAAAGCCCGGTCAACTCAAGTGACCGGCAGGTCGCGGAAGCAGGCGGCGCTGGCGCGCGCGGTGATGCGCGCATGCCAGGCCTCAACGTGAGGTTGGGGCCGGCGTTCCACAGGCATTTTGAGCCAGCGGTGCATGGTCGGCCCTAGCGCAAGATCGCCTATGCCGAAGCGTTGCCCCCCTAGATATTCGTTTTCGGCCAGATGGCTGTCGAGCATCGCGACCAAGGGCTCGGTCCTTGCCACCGAGGCCGCGATTTCGGCGGCGTCCCTTTTTTCCGGCGGCGTGCGGACGAGGCCTTTGAACGCCAGCGCGTAGGCCGGGTAGAAGGCCGTGGCCTGCCAATCCATCCACTTGTCGCTGGCGGCCCTCTCCGCAGGATCAGCGGCCCAGATCGCGCCGGCGCCATAGCGGGCCGCAAGATACCGGACGATCGCATTCGATTCCCACAGCACGAACCCGTCATCGTTGATGACGGGCACGAGACCATTTGGGTTCATGGCGCGGTATTCCGGCGTGTCGACGACGCCGAAGGCCATGCCTGCGTCGTGCCTCGCATATGGCAAACCCAGTTCCTCGGCCGCCCAGACCGCCTTCTGGACGTTGATCGAGTTCATCCGGCCCCAAATCGTCAGCATCGCCCCACACCTTTGCCGTTGCGTGCGCACGTCATTTCGACGACATCGAAACGCGCGCCTCAATCAGTCTTCCGCCAACGCGCCTCCCCTGCATGACGGACCCGTCTGCAGGCGATGCGCCCATCGAGGCATCACTTGCGAGGCATGGCATATGTTCTTTTATCTATCAAAGGTGTTCTGGTTCGTGGCGCAACCCACGAACGCGCTCGTGCTGCTTGCGCTGCTCGGCGCCTGCCTGCTTTTCACGAGATTTGCGCGTCCGGCGCGTTGGATGTGCCTGCTGGCGGGCGTAGGGCTGCTCGTCGCAGGCATGAGCCCGCTGCCATACTGGCTCCTCAGGCCGCTTGAAGACCGTTTCCCCAAGGTGGCGGTCAGCGGCGACGTGGCCGGCATCATCGTGCTTGGCGGCGCCATCACCACGACGCGCGGCATGACCAGCACGAACGCCTCTGCGGCCCGGATGCTCGATTCCGCAGCATTGGCTCTGAAGCATCCAGCCGCGACGCTCGTGTTCACCGGCGGGGACGCATCGTTGATCGAGGAGGAGGAGGAGACGGCCGAAGCCCGGACCGAGGCGGAAGCGGCCGGGATGTTCTATCGCTCGCTCGGCATCGCGCCGCAGCGCCTGATCCTCGAGGACAAGGCCCGAAACACATTCGAGAATGCCACCTTTACCAAGCCTATCATTAAACAAAAAGCGGGCGAACGGTGGCTGCTTGTCACCTCTGCCTGGCACATGCCCCGATCCGTCGGGATATTCCGCAAGGCAGGCATCGAGGTGATCCCCTACCCTGTCGATTTCTCGACGCGCGGCGCGCCCCGCGACTTCCGGCAGTTCAACCGCGGGTTCTCGCATGGTCTGGAACTGACGGACGCCGTCGTCAAGGAATGGATCGGCCTCGTCGCGTATCGGCTCGCAGGGTACACGGATGAACTGCTGCCGGGGCCGTGAAGCTTCCGTTTTTCAACTCTCTCGCGGCAGGCTCAGGCGATAGACGCCCTTGAAGTCATCGCTCTCGACGACGCGGCCCTTGCGCAGGATTGACAGTTCGCCCCTGCCCCTGAGCCTGATGGCGGCATGCCGGACCGGCTTCATCAACGGACCCCAGCCGTCGGGATGCGGTCCGCCGATCTCGCGCGCAGCCTCCGACGGGCAGATCGTCTTGCCGGGGCCACGCGCGGCCACAAGCCTCATGATGGCCGCCTCGATCGGGTCATTCGAAAGGCCTTGATCGCCCGAGGTTTCTGCATCCGTCATTCTGCCGTCACCTTCTGGCCCAGAGCGGCCAGGGAATCCGAGCCTAACTGCCGCCGCCACATCACCAGAAGCACGGCCGAGGTGAAAATGGCCAGCGCTGCCGGTCCGACGAACCAGCCCAGATACGCCAGCGCGAAAAAGAAGGCGCGCTGCCCACGGTTGAAATGCCGCCCGGCGACGATGTTCATGCCCACGCATTCATCGAGCGCCCGCTTGCTTGCGGGCTCATCCGCATGTCCGGCGATCGGCAGCGCGCCCAGCAGGATCGCGTTGTAATTGAACAGCCGGTAGCTCCAGGCGAACTTGAAGAATGCATAGGCGAGGATCACGGCAAGGCCGATGACCTTCACCTCCCAGATGGCCCGAGTCGTGTGCGTCACGAATGGCAGGTCGCTGGTGACCTGAACGACCTGATCGGTCACGCCCATGAGGGAGATGGCCCCTCCGACCGCGAGCAGGGAGGTCGAAGCGAAAAATGCCGTGCCGTTCTGGAGGCTGCCCAGGACCTGCGCATCGATGATTCGGTTCTCACGTGCCAAAGCCTGCTCGAACCAGCGTCGGCGGCGTGCATTCATCTGCGTCGTCAGGCTCTGCACCGCGCGCGGCCCGCGTTCGACCGCAAAATGATAGCCAAGCCATGCGCTCACGAAGAACAGCAAGGCGACGACGTCAAACGCTCCCAAGCCAGTCACGCCAACCTCCGACATCCGATCATCGTGATCTGCCGAGCATTATGCAATGGCACTCCTGCATTGCGTTGACCTGCCCGCGCCGAGGCGGCACTGTCCGCGCGACACGGAGATGCCAGATGCCCCAAATGATCACGAAAGGCTACAAGGCTCTTCTGGCCGAGGCCGAGGCCGAGATCAGGACGCTCGACGCTGTGGAGGCTGCGGCGCTGGCCAATGACGAGGGCGTAGTCTTCGTCGATCTGCGCGACCCCCGCGAACTCGACCGCGAAGGCAGGATGCCAGGGGCCTTCCATTGCCCGCGCGGGATGCTCGAATTCTGGATCGATCCGGAAAGCCCCTATGCCAAACCGATCTTCCAGCAAGACAAGCATTTTGTGTTTTTCTGCGCCGGCGGCTGGCGCTCGGCTCTCGCGGCGAAGGCTGCTCAGGATATGGGCCTGAAGCCAGTGGCGCATATCGCCGGCGGGTTCGGCGCATGGAGGAACGCCGGCGCGCCCGTCGATATGGCGGAGCCGAAGAACGACAAGGCGTGATCAATTGACGTGGTTCATCACGGGAATCGCGGTCACGCTCTGGCTTTTCCGCAAGCTGATCTCGCGAAAGCTCGCCCCCTATCTCCCTGACAGGACATCCCGGCATCGGCTGCTTGGCGCGATCATCATCGCCTTCGCTATCGTCGCGGTGGTCAGGTTGGCGGCGCGCCATATCAACGGATGACGCGACGATGCCGCGTTGATTTGCCTCATCGTCAACAAAAATGAAATGCTTTGAGTGGATTGATGGTCCAGTTCCCCGTGCATTGCCATTCATGTTCGATTTGAAGTCGCCAGGTTATGTTCCAGAATTTGCCCTCCGCTGTGAAAGTCGTCGCCTCGGCAGGCGTCGCGGTCGCCCTGAGCGCTTGCGGGCTTGCCGATTATAGCGGCCGTTACCCCACCAAAGGCGATGTCAGGCCGCATCCCGGCGTCGTCTCGGCCCAGAGCTATCCTGTTCACGGCATCGACATCTCGCGCTGGCAGTCCGATATCGATTGGTCTGGCGTGAAGGCTTCGGGCACCCGGTTTGTCTTCATCAAGGCCACCGAAGGCGGCGACCATGTCGATCCGCGCTTCGCGGCGAACTGGAACGGCGCGAAAGCCGCCGGCATTCCGGTTGGCGCATACCATTTCGTCTACTGGTGCCGTCCTGCGCATGAGCAGGCGCAATGGTTCGTCCAGCATATCCCGCGAGACGCCAATGCGCTTCCGCCCGTGCTGGACCTCGAATGGAACGGCCACAGCCGGACCTGCCCGCAGAAGGTGTCCAAGGAGGTCGCTCTCGAAAAGACCCGGCTGATGCTGCGCGGGCTTGAAGCGCACACGGGCAAGATCCCGATCATCTACACCGACATCACGTTCCACAAGGAAGTGCTGGAAGGCGAGCGCGAATTCGACCGATATCCGTTCTGGCTGCGCTCCGTCGCGGCTCGCCCTGAAGAGCGCTATGTCGGTCGGCGTTGGGCGTTCTGGCAGTATACGACGACCGGCCGGATCCCCGGAATCCGCGGCGACGTCGACCGCAATGCCTTCGCCGGCACGGATCAGGAGTTCCTGGGCTGGCTTCGCGGCGAATACGACATCGCGGCCCGGGCTTGGACACGCGGTGCGCCACCGATCAACACGCCGACGGCCTTTGCGCCGCCATCGACAGCGCCCGCCGCAGCGCCTGCGCCGACCGCAGTCGCGGCGACAGAGCAGGCAGCGACAGCCGAGGAGTGAGGCCGGACGCCGGCGTCAGCGTTAACGGCCGGTCAACCTTGCCGACAATTCTACGTTCGCCGGCAACCGGGCATTTACCAATCTCGCGCGAGACACGGAGGGTCATGAGGTGGCTTTGCGATGCTCGCGTCTGTTTCCGGCCGGTCCGGCCGTTCTCTCGTCTCGATCATCGCCGCCCTGACCTGCCTTGCGCTGAGCGGCGCGGCCGAAGCCCGTAGCCTGTATCCGAAGAAGAGCGACGCGGAGCCGCATCACGGCGTGCGGGACGCAAAGCAGAAGGTAATCCAGGGCATCGACATCTCGCGCTGGCAGCGCGACATCGACTGGGCGCGGGTCAAGGACGCGGGAACGCGCTTCGCCTTCATCAAGGCGACCGAAGGCGGCGACCATCTCGACGAGAATTTCCGCGAGAACTGGGCCGGCGCGAAGGCGGCTGGCGTGCCTCGGGGAGCATATCACTTCGTGTTCTGGTGCCGCCCGGCCAAGGACCAGATCCGGTGGTTCATCCGCAACGTGCCGAAAGACCCCGACGCGCTGCCGCCGGTGCTGGACGTGGAATGGAACAACCATTCGCGTTGCCCACGGGCCCCTGTCGGGCTGGCGCGCCAGAAGATGCGCGAAATGCTGAGGGCGTTCGAAGCGCATTACGGCAAGAAGCCGATCATCTACACTGACATCAACTTTCACGCGGATGTCATTGAAGACACCACCGAATTTGATAACTATCCGTTTTGGATCAGATCGACAGCCGCCCGTCCGGAAAAGCGGTACAACAACCGGCCATGGGAATTCTGGCAGTTCACCACGACTGGCCGCGTGCCCGGCATCACCGGCGATGTCGACCGCAACGCGTTCTATGGTTCGGAAAAGCTCTTCGCCGACTGGATGGCTGGGCGTTATGACATTGGCGCCCGGGTGCCCATGAACACGAACTCGCGCATCGCTCAGCCAAGACCGGTCGATCCGGTGCCGAAGGCCCAGCTCCGCTCCGCGCCGCGCGTTGCAGGCCCGATGAACCTGCGCCCGCCGCGCATGGTCGATACGACCGGCAGCCTGGCGAGCGGCAACTGACGGTGCTTCAGAGCCAGCGGCGCACGCGGGCGGCGTAGGTGTCCCATTCGGCGCCGAAGCGAGCTTTCAAATGGGCTTCCTCGCGGATGATTGCGAGGCGCGTCACGGCGAATGCGAACAATGCCGCTGACAGCAGCAGCCAAGGCGATTCAAGCGCAAATGCAAGCCCAATGAAGATCACGATTTCCGACAGATAGATCGGATTGCGCGACCATGCGAATGGCCCGGTCTCGATCAGGGCATCCGAACGATGATGCGGCATGATGGTTGTCCGGGCGGCGCGGAAGGCGGCGAATGTCCAGAGCATCAGCCCGGCGGCTCCCGCCGCAAACACGATGCCGATGATGTTCGCGAGCAAAACGCCGAACGGCATCGCAAGGGGAGCCAGCCAACGGAGCACCAGCGCCAAGATGATCCCGCCGACGAACAGGATCGGAGGCCAAGGGATCGAATTCGGCCGGTCAGCAAATTGGGTCACGATCATCTCCGTCGATGTTTGGCGCCGAGCGCCTAGCCGATCCGGATGATCGCCTCGATCTCGACCGTAATGTTGCCGGGCAGCGAGCCCATGCCGACGGCGGAGCGGGCATGGCGTCCCTTGTCGCCCAGCACGGCCACGAACAGGTCCGAGCAGCCGTTGATGACCTTGGGGTGGTCGCCGAACTCAGGAGTGGCGTTGACCATGCCGAGCACCTTCACCACTTCGACGCGGTCGAGGGAGCCCGCGGCCTCCTTCATCGCGGCGAGCAGGCCGATGCCGGTCAGCTTCGCATGCTCGTAAGCCTGCTCCCAGGTGACGTCGCGGCCGACCTTGCCGGTGTGGGTCGAGCCGTCCGGCTTGCGCGGCCCCTGCCCTGACAGGAAGACCAGGTCGCCCACCTGCTTGAAGCGAACGTAATTGGCTATCGGGGCGGGCATCGCGGGAAGTGTGATGCCAAGCTTGGCCAGGTTGTCTTCAGCGCTCATGGCGTTGTCCTTTCGATAGTGTCCTGTGTCATCCCCGGCGCGCGTAGCGCGGGAAAGGGATCCATCTTTGATGCATGACAGGTGGATCCCCTTCCCGACCCGAGCCGCGTCGCCGGGGATAACACCGAAAAGTGAGCTCAGTTCAGCTTTGCGAATTTCCTCGAACGTTTCGGGTGCCACCACTTGCCTTTCAGGACGACGCCTTCCGAAACGATGCGCTGCTCGCCGATCAGGTGCTCGCCCACCACGTCGACATAATCGAAGCGACCTTCCTTCACCGTCAGGATCGTCGCATCGCCGAGCGAGCCGGGCTTGAGCGATCCGTACTCCATGCGTTGAAGCGCCAGAGCCGCATTGGCCGTCGATGCCTTGATGACGTCGGACAGGCTCATCCCCATGCACAGGAACTTCGACATCGTGGTGACCTGGTCGAAGGCCGGCCCGTCGATGCAGAGCGAATGCACGTCGGACGAGATCGTGTCGGGCTGGAAGCCGTTGGCGAGCATCGCGCGCGCGGTCTTGAACGCGAAGGAGCCGCCGCCATGGCCGATGTCGAAGAACACGCCGCGCTTGCGGGCGTTCAGGACTGCCTGCTTCACGGTGCCCTGCCCGGTGCAGGGCGCGTTCGGAAACGGGCGGAACGCATGGGTCAGCACATCGCCAGGGCGCAGCATGTCGACGACCTCCTCATAGGACGGCGGCGGATGGTCGATGTGCGCCATCAACGGCATGCCCACCTGCTCCGCGACCTGCAGCGCCATATTGAGCGGCGCGGTGCCCTGATCGCCGGAGGAATTGCGGCCGACCCGCACCTTGATGCCGACGATCAGGTCGCGGTTTGCGTCGGCGATCTCGGCGCAATCGGCGGGGGCCATCAGGCGGATGTTCTCGCTCTCGCCGACCATGATGGTCTTCGAGAAGCCATAGATGCCGGCGAATGAGATGTGCAGGTAGGCGAGGATGCGAGCCTCGGCCTTTTCGATCACGTGCTTTCTGAAGCCCGGCCAGTTTCCAGGGCCCGCGCTGCCAGTGTCGATGGAGGTCGTCACGCCCGAAGTTCGGCAGAATTCGTCGCCATCGATGCCGAGCGACGTGCCGCCCCAGTACACATGCGTGTGCATGTCGATGAGCCCCGGCGAGACGATGTAGCCTGAAACGTCGCGCACTTCGGTGTCCGCTCCGGGCTTGAGATCCTTGCCGCAAGCCGCGACCCTGCCGCCGGTGAACGCAACGTCGCGGACGCCGTCAAGGTTCTGCGATGGATCGATGACGCGCCCGGCCTTCAGGATCAGATCGTAGCTCATGTTTGGCCCCCCTGGCCGTTTCTTGGCGGCAGTGTCCTAAAGGCGCGCAGACCATGCCCGCGCCCTTCAGCCGCCAGCTCAGCCGCGGCCGAGAAAACGCTTGATGGCATCGTCAGCGCGCCGGCAGCCGAGGTCAAGCCTCGGACGCTGCTTCGGGCTTCCTGAGTTTCTTCAACAGATCCTCCGGCTGGATCAATCCGGCCGACATCACGAGCTTCGCCGCCTGGTCGACCGTGATCGGCACCTCGATGACATCCCTGCGCGGCATGTAGAAAAAGAAGCCGGTGGTCGGGTTCGGGCTGCACGGCAGGAACACGCCGATGTGCTCGTCGGGGTCCGGCAGGCGGTTGGCGATCTCCGGCGCCGCCGGCTTGGACAGGAACACGATCGACCACATGCCGCGCGCTGGATACTCCACCATGCCGACGGTGCGGAACGTGGACCCGGTCGCAGAGAAGACGGTCGAGAATATCTGCTTCATGCCCTTGTAGAGCCCGCTCACGACCGGCGTGCGCTCCAACAGGCTTTCCCCTGCCTCCAGCAGGGCACGGCCTACGAGGTTGGCGGTAAGGAAACCAAGCAGCGTGAGCCCGACCAAAGCGACGACGAGGCCGAAGCCCGGTATCGCGAAGGGGAGATAGCTTTCGGGCAGGTAGGCCGCCGGAATGACCGGCTTGACCCAGGTGTCGACGAGGCTGACGAACCACCAGGTCATGGCGACCGTGATCGTAAGCGGCCCGGCGATCACGACTCCAGTCAGGAAATAGCGCCTGAGACGCGCCACGGCGCCGTGCCCGCGCGTCGTCTCGGGCACGGGCGGAATCTGCGGGTAATCTGGAAGCGGGTCGATCGTCACGGCTGTTTCCGGCGGCACATCAGGCCTGCGCCGTAACGCAGACCCGATTCACCATGGCATCCGCGGCGCAGATCGCGCAACGCAAAATGGCCCCGACGATCACTCCACGGTGACGGACTTCGCCAGGTTGCGCGGCTGATCGACGTCCTTGCCCATCACAAGGGCCGTGTAATAGGCGATCAACTGAATCGGGATGGCGTAGACGATGGCGCTGAACGTCGGCGACATCGTGGGCATGATGACCGTCGCTTCGGTCGGAATGCTGATGTCGGCTGCGCCACGTTCATCCGTGATGAGGATGATGCGTCCGCCTCTCGCAGCCACTTCGTGCATGTTCGACGCCGTCTTCTCGAACAGATGGTCGTAGGGCGCAACCACGATCACCGGCATGTCCTCATCGATCAAGGCGATGGGTCCGTGCTTCAGTTCGCCGGCGGCATAGCCTTCCGCGTGGATGTACGAGATCTCCTTGAGCTTGAGCGCGCCCTCCAGCGCCAGGGGAAAGCTCGTCCCGCGACCCAGATACAGCACGTCCTTCGCCTTGCTGAGCTTATGGGCGAGCCGCTCGATCTGCAGTTCGGCTTTGAGCGCCTGGGTCATCAGGCCCGGCAGCATGATGAGCTCCTGCACAAGCTCCTTCTCGCGCTCGGCGTCGATCGCGCCGCGCATCCGGCCTGCGCCGATCGCGATGCTCGCCAGCGTCACCAGCTTGCAGGTGAAGGCCTTGGTCGATGCGACGCCAATCTCCGGCCCCGCGGTGATCGGCGCGACGATGTGGCTTTCGCGCGCGATCGTCGAGGTTGGAACGTTGACCACCGACAGGATGGTCTGGTTCTGGCTCTTGGCGTAGCGAAGCGAAGCGAGCGTGTCAGCGGTCTCGCCGGACTGGGACAGGAACATCGCCACGCCGTTCTGGGCGACCAGCGGCGGTTCGCGATAGCGGAACTCGGACGCGACATCGATGTCGCAAGGCACGCGGGCGAGCGTTTCGAACCAGTAACGGGCGGTGAGGCCTGCCAGATACGCCGTCCCGCAGGCCGACATGGAGAGGCGCTCGACCTTGCTCCAATCGAGCGGCTGCTCGAACGGCATCCTGACCTTGCCCGACACCATGTCGATGTACGTGGTGAGGGTATGGGTCACCACTTCGGGCTGTTCGTGGATCTCCTTCGCCATGAAGTGGCGGTGGTTGCCCTTGTCGACCAGCGCGGCGCCGGCTGCGACGATCTGGGCCGCACGCTGCACGACCCTGCCGTCCGCGTCGCGGAACTCGACGGCGTTGCGGTGCAGGATCGCCCAGTCGCCGTCTTCAAGATAGGCGATCATGTTGGTGAAGGGAGCAAGCGCGAAAGCGTCCGAGCCGAGATACATCTCGCCCTCGCCGATGCCTACAGCCAGAGGCGGGCCGTTCCGGGCGCCGATCAGCAGGTCGTCCTCGCCCTGAAACAGAAACGCGAGGGCAAACGCGCCGCGCAGCCGCGGCAGGACCGCGCCGACGGCATCGACCGGTGCCAGGCCCCGGTTGATCTCCCGCGTCACCAGATGCGCGACCACTTCCGTGTCGGTCTCGGATTCGAACACGATGCCGTCGGCTTCGAGTTCGGCGCGCAGCTCAGCGAAATTCTCGATGATGCCGTTATGGACGACGGCCAGCTTGTCCGTGGC
This sequence comes from Allobosea sp., assembly GCA_031412095.1. Taxonomy (GTDB): domain Bacteria; phylum Pseudomonadota; class Alphaproteobacteria; order Rhizobiales; family Beijerinckiaceae; genus Allobosea. The sequence goes on along the minus strand of JANOCI010000030.1, from coordinate 3,643 downwards.
GTGAGGATGCGCGTTCGGCACGTTCGGGCGGCCGTGGGTGGCCCAGCGCGTGTGCCCGATGCCGATCAATCCGTTGAGCGGCTCCTTCGAGAGCTTGGTCTCGAGGTTGCGCAGCTTTCCCTCGGCGCGGCGGCGGGTTAGCTGCCCCTGCTCCAGCGTTGCGATGCCGGCGGAATCATAGCCGCGATATTCGAGCCGGCGCAGCGCCTCGACGACATCAAGGGCGACAGGACCCTTGCCCAGAATTCCGACAATGCCACACATAGACCTGCGTCCCTTCAAGTTGGTTCGCCGCCACTTGCACGATGAAACGTTTAGATTTCACGAAACGACGTAGCTTCTTCCAGCGCAGCCGCCCAATCACAATGGATGTCGTGATTTAACGGCGGCTCCGGACGTTGGCGGTTCAGCTTTTACGCATGCCGCCTTTTCTAGTCCTGAATGAGGCGGCCCAGCCGTCGATGTTGACTTGCCTCGCGCGGGCGACCGCCAGCGCATCGGCAGGCACGTCTTTGGTGACGACGGTGCCGGAGCCGACATATGCCCCCGCAGCGATCGTCACAGGCGCCACGAGCGACGAATTGGAGCCGACGAAAGCCCCAGCGCCTATCACGGTCTTGAACTTGGAGTAGCCGTCGTAGTTGCAGGTGACGGTCCCCGCGCCGATGTTTGCGCCTTCGCCGATCAATGCATCGCCGATATAAGTCAGATGGCTGACCTTCGCGCCCATGCCGATCGCCGCGGACTTGATCTCGACGAAGTTGCCGACCTTCGCCTGCTCGCCGAGACTGGCTCCGGGCCGCAGGCGTGCGAACGGCCCGACATGCGCCCTCTCGCCGACATGCGCGCCTTCCAGGTGGCAATGAGCATGGATCACCGCATGGTCCGCGACCGTGACTCCCTTTCCGAAGAAGACATGCGGTTCGATGACGACGTCTCGCCCGATCCTGGTGTCATGGCTCAGATGCACGGAGGCAGGATCGAGCATCGTCACGCCCGAGCGCATGGCTGCCTCGCGCAGGCGCTGCTGCATCGTCGCCTCCGCCGCTGCAAGCTGCACGCGGTCGTTCACGCCCTGGACCTCGCTCTCTGGTGCCGTCATCACGACGGAGCGCAGGCCCATGCCGCGCGCGATCTCCGGCGCGTCGGTCAGGTAGTACTCGCTCTGCGCGTTGCCGTTGCCGATCTGCTCCAGGATCGCCAGAGCATTCCGGCCCGACATCGCCAGCAGTCCGGCGTTGCACAGCTTGATCCGCCGCTGAACTTCGTCCGCGTCCTTGTGCTCGACGATGCGCTCCAACTCCTCACCGGACACAATCATGCGGCCATAGCCAGCGGGATCCGCCGCTTCAAATGCAAGGCCGACGATGGCGGCGCCCGACGACAGCCGCTTTCGCATGAGCTGGAAAGTGCCCGGCGTCAGCAGCGGCGTGTCGGCAAACGCCACGATGACGTCATCGTAGCCGTGCGCCAGAGCGTCCCGCGCCGCGAGCACAGCATGCGCGGTCCCGAGCCGCTCATGCTGGACGAATAAGTCGGCGCCCGCATGCAAGGCCCGCGCCTCCGCCGCGACATCGTCCCGGCCTGGGCCTACGACCACCGCGACATGTGTGGCGCCGGCCGCGCTCACAGCCGCGACGACATGGCCGAGCATGCTGCGCCCTGCGACAGCATGCAGAACTTTAGGGGTGGCGGACTTCATCCGGGTGCCCTCGCCTGCGGCCAGCACGACGGCGAGGCATGTCCGAGGGGTCTGTTCGTTCATCGGATCGGTTTCCTGTCGGAACGGCGGACGGCGGCGATTGGCAAGTCGGCTTGCTGACATGATTCGGTGGGTTCCTGCCGCAATTTTTCCGTTTGGGGAGAATAACGATTTGAAACATGCGCGCCCTGTGGCACGAAGCATGCAACTTTGCGTTGGCCGCATGTCACAACGCCGGCAGCACCGGCGCCTGTCGCCATCCATCGCATTTTGGGTTCAGAGTTGAACGTATCTTCAGCTGATCAATGACAATCACCATCACCCGGCGACAGACACTTTCAGGCCTCGGCGCAATATCGGCTGCATCGACCTTTCCGGCGTTGGCGCAGCAGAACGGCGGGACCGCCTTTCCGGGCGAGATCGGGGACGGGCAGCGCTTCAGCCCCTCGTCGGTGCTCGATCTGGCGCGCGCCCTGGCCAGAAGGCCGATGGCTCCCAATCCGACGGATCTCCCCGATGGCCTTGGCAGCCTGACCCCTGACGCGCTCGGCGGTGTCAGGATGCAGCGGCAGCATTGGGCCTGGGCCGGGGAATCGCGCGGGTTCGCCGTCGAGCCGTTGCACCGCGGGTCCATCTTCAACAACCAGGTGACGATCTTCCTCATCGAGGACGGCGTCGTCCGGCGTCTCGCGTTCGACAAGAGCCGGTTCGACTATGGCCGTGTGCCAGCACCCGCCAGTCAGACAGATCTGGGGTTTTCCGGCTTCAGGCTGCATTCCGGCGCCGACAATTTGATGGAGGCGGCTGTCTTCCAGGGCGCCACGTTCTTCCGCGCAGTGGCGCGCGGCCAGATGTTCGGCGCCGTCGCCCGTTCGCTCGTGCTCCGGCCCGGCGAGCAGCGCGGGGAGGAAGTGCCTTTCTTCCGCGCGTTCTGGATTGAAAGGCCTGGACCGGCCGCGACCGCCATCACCGTCCATGGCCTGATCGAAACGGAAAGCGCCAGCGCCGCAGTGCGCATGACGCTGCGCCCCGGGGACATCACGATCAACGACATCGAGATGACGCTTTTCGCACGGAGCCAGCTCGACAACGTCGGCTTTGCCGGGCTGATGGGGAACTTCCTGTTCGCGCCCCAGCGCAGGCGGATTTTCGACGACGTGCGGCCTGCGGTCCATGAGATATCCGGGCTTCAGCTCAGGACGGGCGCTGACGAGTGGGTGTACCGACCGCTCAATAACCCCGAGCAACTGCAGTCGTCCGCGTTCGTCGACAACAATCCCAAAGGCTTCGGCCTCGTCCAGCGCGAGCGCGACTACAACGCCTATCAGGACGACGACCAGCGCTTTGAGCTCAGGCCGAGCGTATGGATCGAACCTCTCGGCGAATGGGGCGCCGGAACTGTGCAACTGCTTGAAGTGCCGACCGATTCAGAGCTGAACGACAACGTCATCGCACATTGGCGTCCCCGGCAGCCGGTTCTCGCCGGTTCGGAGACGACCGTGTCATACCGCCAGTTCTGGTGTTGGCAGCCACCGGAGGCGCCGCCCGTCGCGATCGTCCGCTCGACGCGCCAGGGACGGGGCAGTCAAGGCCGCCGCCGCCGTTTTTTCGTCGACTTTACAGGCGATGTGATCGCCGATCCGAATCTTGCGCAGGTCGTCAAGGTCAATCTTTCAACGACGCCTGGCGCCATTCACAGCATGCGGCTCGTGGCGTATCCCGAACGAAAGACCATGCGCGTGGCTTTCGAACTTGATCCAGGCGCGGAGAACGCGTGTGAACTCAGATTACAGCTCGACGTCGGCGGCAAACCTATCTCGGAGACCTGGCTGAACCGATGGACGCCTTAGCCGATCCCAAGCATGTCACGGAGGTTGCCAGCGTTGATGCCGGGCATGCGCCTTCGGTACGGGCCGAGCCTGCATTGCCGCCCGAAAACCG
>JANOCI010000029.1:0-72950 GCA_031412095.1 Allobosea sp. | reverse complement strand
GCCGATGGTCTCGATGACACGCAGGCCCAGTTCGCGGCACACGATGGCCGCCGGCACCAGCCCGCCCCGCGTGATGCAGACGATGGCCTCGAACGGGCCGGCATCGGCCAGCCGCCAGGCCAGGGCGCGGGCGTCGCGGTGAAACTGGTCCCACGAGACGGGGAAGGCTTTGGGGCTTGCGGAAGTGGCCATGTGTTCGAGGCTCCAGGAAGGGCAGGGCGTGCGCTGATTGCCAAAGCGCAGATACGCGCCTGTCGCAAGAGGGCCTCAATATGCTAGAGCATCTTTCCGGCGGACGGACAAGGCGCGGGCGAGGCTGGAAACATGATCGATTGCAATGACTTGAAGGTTTCCGCCGCGAAAACGCTGCTCTGATGCGCCAAGCGGCACTGGTTGAAATTCATGATCAAGATCACCCGATCCCTGACGCTGGACCCCGCCGACCTGTCGGAAAGCTTCGTGCGCTCTTCGGGGCCTGGCGGGCAGAACGTCAACAAGCTCTCGACCGCCGTGCAGTTGCGCTACCCGATCGACAGGCTCGCCAGCATGCCGGGCGACATGCGGGCGCGGCTTGTCCTGCTCGCCGGGCGGAGGCTGACGCAGGACGGCGAGATCATCATCGTGGCGGAAAGCTTCCGGACGCAGCTGCAGAACCGGGAGGATGCCCTCGCTCGGCTGGTCGCCTTGCTCAAGGAAGCGTCGATCCGGCCGAAGCCGCGCATCGCCACCCGGCCGACCCGCGCGTCGAAGGTGCGCCGCGTCGACAGCAAGGTCAAACGTGGCGCCATCAAGCGCACGCGCAGCGGCTCTCCGCGCGAGGATTGAGCGTCGGCCTGCATAAAAAAGGGTCCGATGCCTTGCGGCGCCGGACCCCAGTTCTGCAAAGCCCGGCCGGGACGGTGGGTGGGACTTGGCCGGGCGCCGCAATCCTTGAAAGTCAGCGCGACGCGAACGACCTAGCGCGACGCGACCTGAGGCCCGGCAGCGCCGCCCAGCGCCACCCAGCCGACCTTGTCCTGGCTCTCGCGCTTGACGAAAACGTAGCCTGTCTGGTGCCACGCGAGGATGGCGTTGCGCTTGTTGTCGAGGATGAAGTCGCCCTTATCGGTGCGCAGCATCAGGACAGCGTGTCCCGCATTCTCCTCGTCGATCACCACGACGACCCGCAGGGCGCGTCGCGGGATGCCGGCTTCGACCAGCTTCCTGCGCTTGATGAGGACATATTCCTCGCAGTCGCCCTTGCCATCCTCGGCCATGTCCCACCGCTCGACCACGCCCCAGTGATCCATGTCGGTGATGGGCTCGATGTCCCGGTTCACGCGGATGTTGACCGAGGTCACGGCGCGCCAGAGCTTCGGGGTGAGATCGACCTTTTCGGCCTCCGATGGATCGACAACGCATTCGGGCGCATAGCTCCTCGCGCCGCAGAACTGCACCCAGCCGATCGGCGGACGCGTGTCGCCCGTGCGGGCCACATCAAGGCTGCCCATGGGGGGAAGCGCACCTGTCGTCATGCCGCCGCCGGCTGCCGCGCCCTGCCTTGGGGTCTGCGCCGCTGCGCCTGCGCCAGCGCCGATGATGATCGCCAGCGCCGCTGCAGCGCTGATCAGACCCTTGGCCGCTCCATGCTTCTTTGGCATGCGATCTCTCCAGTCCCTGTCCACGGGTTTGGAGATCGCATGGGTTTCGGCTCAATCGGCTGACCGAAATACCTCGCATTTTATGCATTCCGGGTCCTCGCGGGCGCCGCCTCCCGCCAGCGTGAACGGGGCTTCAGCGCGATCGTTCAAATTGCGCGCTTTTGATTCAGATGCGTGCCGAAGGCATGGCTTGATCAAGGCCGGCAGACATGGGCAGATGCCGCCCGACAACCCGGAGACGTCATTTCATGCCAGCCATCCAGAAGCCGCCTGTCGTCCTCATCACCGGCGGCAGCCGCGGCATCGGCGCGGCCTGCGCTCGGCTCGCGGCCGAGCAAGGATGCGACGTAGCCGTCAATTATCGGTCGGGCGCGGCGGAAGCCGAAGCGCTGGCGGCCTCCATCAGGGCCTCGACCGGCCGCCGCGCCATCGCCGTGGCGGGCGACATGGCCGAGGAGGATGACATCGTCCAGCTGTTCGATCTGGTGACGCGCGAGCTCGGCCCGATCACGCGCGTGGTGAACAACGCCGGCATCACGGGGCGCTCTGGCCGGCTCGACGACACGGATGCCGCCGTCATAAAGGACTGCATCGCGCTCAACGTCACGGGGGCGATCCTAGTGGCGCGCGAGGCCGTGCGCCGGATGTCGACGCGGGCCGGAGGCGGCGGCGGGTCGATCGTGAACATCTCGTCGGTCGCGGCGCGCATCGGCAGCCCCGGTGAGTATGTCTGGTATGCGGCCTCGAAGGGCGCGATCGACGCATTCACGCTAGGGCTGGCCAAGGAAGTGGCGATGGACGGCATCAGGGTCAACGCCGTTTCGCCGGGCATGGTGCTCACGGACATCCATGAGCGCAGCACGGGCGACGTGGGCCGGATCGAGCGGATCCGGCCGCATATCCCCATGCAGCGGATCGGCCTGCCGGACGAGATCGCCCGGACCGTCCTGTTCCTGCTTTCGGATGCGTCGAGCTACACCAGCGGTGCGATCGTCGACGTCAGCGGCGCGCGCTGACGACTGCCGCGGCGAAGGCTACAGATCGATCTGCTCAATGCCCGCGACGTTGAACGCCTGCCTGAATTCGACGGCGTATCCACCCTCGAACTTGCGCATGACCTTGGCCTGCGTCTTGCCGAGCGTGATCACGTCGGTGATCATCAGCTTGACGTCCGCGCTGAACGCCGCGCCCGACAAGGACATGTCGAGGAGCTTGACCGGATGCTGCGTGCCGTCCGCCAGAGTCAGCGTGATGCGGGCCAGACGCGGCTGTATGCGGTCATGGCGACGGTCCTCGGGCAGGCCGAGCGCGCTCCGGTTGGCCAGCCAGGTCAACTGCGAAGCGAGCTTCTCGCGCTTTCGGGTCGTGGCGATGACCGACATCGCGAAGCCGTCAGGCGTCAGGCGCATGATGTCGCCTTCGATCCGGCCGAGATGCTCGAGATAGACAATGATGCGTTCGCCCTTGGCGCCCTTGACAGGGGCCGTCAGCAAAAGCCCGCCAACCGACATGTCGATGCTCTGGCAGGGATATTCCGCACGGTTGCCCAGCATGTAGCGTCCCAGCAAGGCAACCTTGACACGTGAGTGCCGCCTGCGTTCGATCGGTCGCGATGCGAGGGTTGGGGCGGCTGCGCTCATGATGCTTTCATCATTCTTGATGACGTCAGCGTAGGGGCGAGCAAGTTAATTCGGCCTTACTGATTTGGGCGTTAGTCGCCACAATTCAACATTCGTGCGGACAAACGGCAAAATGCCGTACGTTTCACGCTTGAAGTCGCTAGGCGCGACCACCCGACAAGAGCGTGAAGCGCGCACGGCGTTCGATCGGCCCCGCCGGGAGAGGCTGGCGCATGCCAGGCAGTCCGGACGGCCAGATGATCCGCATCGAGCGCACTTCGACGCGGACGATGCTCTCGAACCCCAGCCATTGCGGCGCCTCGACAGGGGTCACGGCGCCAAGGACGCGGGCATGCGTCTTGCCGCCATGACGGAGGGGCAGGACAAGCAATTCGAGATCAGCGGTCTTTCCGGATTCGGTCTCGACCGCCAGCCCCGTCACCGCTCCGGCGCATTCGTCCATCACGGCGTCGACCATCCGCAGCAGTTCGATGCGCGTCGGAGCATCGGGCCAGAGCGATGCGAACGCCCTGTCCTTCAGTTCGCCGCCGAACAGTGCGCAAAGCCTCGTGCCCGCAAGCCTGAAATGCAGGCCGTCAGAGCCGTTCTCGAGAATGAACGTGTCGAGTAGGGCATGGCGCACCGCGCCCGGCTCTATCTCGCCCCGTTCGGGCGCGGATCGCGACGCCCGAAGCCGGTCCCAATAGGCAAAGATGGCTTGCGCGTTCGTGGTCTTCATGCCGTTCTCGATCAATTCGCCAGTTCATCGGCCAGTCCCGCAGCGCACCAGCATGAAGCCAATCTGGCACACCCGCCTGCGTCCGGTCCGTTCGTCGCCACACCAAAGCGATCCTTATGCCGTTTCGCGGCAAGGGGGGCAGTAACCCTTTGTTAACCTTAACAGAAGCTTAGCGTTGCAGGTTGAGCTGGCGCATGGGACCAAGGGTGGCACACGGAAATTCCGGCGCCGCGAGGCCACTCGCTCGCAGACCCGGCTAGACTGATGTCGGCACGATCGTGGCCGGGCCCGTTTTCGAGGCCCGCCCGGCCAGGCATATGTTCCGACGGGGAGGCTGCGGCGACGCAGGCCTCCCTTTTTTTGTCCGGCCTCATGCCATCGCGTTTCGACGGGGCGTATGCGCATCGCGCGGCAGGCCGCGCTCGGCGAAATGGCTCATATGCCTTGCCCCGTGCGCCGGCATCGGCAATCGTGCGCGCATGCCAATGCCTGACGACAAGCGGCTTCAGCCGCCTTTTGACCCCGCTCAACCCGGACGCGAACCTGTCTTCAATCTGCCGGGCATCCTCATGGCGCTGGTGGGCGCGCTCGTGGCCGTGCATCTGCTTCGCCTGGCGCTGGACTTCGAGACCGATCTGAGGGTGCTGTCCGAACTTGCGGTGGTTCCGGCCCGCTTCGCCCTGGAGCTTGGCTTGATGGACCAGGCGCGCATCGTGCAGGAGAGCATTGCCGGCCTGACCGAAGCGCAGGCGGCCGAGCGCATCGTCGTCGCGAGGTTCTTCGTCGATGGACGAGGCGCGCGCTGGTGGAGCCTGCTCAGCTACGGTCTGCTTCATTCCGGGACAGCGCACATCGCCATGAACTGCCTCTGGCTGGCCGTGTTCGGAAGCCCGCTCGCCCGCAGGGTCGGAAGCGCGCCGTTCGTGGCCCTGCTTGCCGTCGGCACGATCGCCGGCGCCTTGCTGCACATCTTCATGCATCCGGCGGATGTCGCGCCGATGGTCGGCGCATCGGCCGGCGTTTCGGCGGCGACGGGCGCGGCGGCGCGCTTCGTGTTCTCGCAGGGCTTGCGGATCGACATGATGAGCAGCGACGCCGGCGTGCGGGCGCTTCCGGCGCTGTCGCTGGCCGGGATGGCCCGCAACCGCCAGACGATGACGTTCGTGATCTTGTGGTTCGTCACGAACTGGCTTTTCGGCGCGGCGGTGACGCCTTTCGGCGATGATGATTCCAGCGTCGCGTGGGAAGCGCATATCGGGGGCTTCGTGGCAGGATTGATGCTGTTCCCGCTTCTGGACCGCCGGGCTGAACCGCGCTGAGCGGCAGGCCGCCGCACATTTTCGCCACTTGCGGCTCATAGAACTTTAGGCGCACACTCTTTGAAGCGTCCTTGGCGTGCGGTTCGCCGTGGTGCCGTTTCAGTCGAATGCCAGTTCAATGGTGTCGGATCATCGGGAGGATCGAAGATGAGCGTTGGTCGCATTCTGGCGGAAAAAGGCCACGAGGTTCAAACCATCCAGCCGCATCGGACGCTGGCGGAGGCGGCGCACGTGCTGGCCGAGCGGCGCATCGGCGCTGCGGTGGTGACCGGCGCGGACGGGACCGTGCTGGGCATCCTTTCGGAGCGCGACATCGTGCGGGCGCTGGCCGACAGCGGAGCCGATGCATTGAACGAGCCTGTCTCGCGCCGCATGACGTCGAAGGTGATGACGTGCGATGAAGCCATGGGCATCGAGGCCGTCATGGAAGTCATGACGTCGGGCAAGTTCCGGCATCTGCCTGTCGTGCGTGACGGAAGGCTGAGCGGCATCATCTCGATCGGGGACGTCGTGAAGCGTCACATCGAAAAGATCGAAGCCGAGACGAAAGCGATGCGCGACTACATCGCGATGGCGTAAAGCGCCGTTTTTCAGCGGTTGAGCTGCGGCATCGCCGCCATGGCGCTGGCGATGTCGGGCAGCATGCGCTCGGCCGCAAGCTCACCTTGTTCGATGCTCTCCGCAGCGCGATGGAAATCGAACAGCCCCACCTTGCCCAGCCGCGGCGAAATCATCGCATCCGGCGGGTCACCGGCCAGGCGCGAGCGCGAGATGCGGTCCTGCGTGATGTTGAAGGCGTCGATCATCACGCCGACGAGCCCCGGAGCCGGGTTGTCCACCTGGGCGCGGCCGACGAGCGAGCGAACGCGTTGCGCCGCGCCGGAGAAAGAGGTCAGCCAGTTCGGCGAAGGCCTTATCTCGAGTTCAGGCGTGATCTGGTCGGGATCGGCCCGGTGCGACTGGATGGTGGTGCCGCGCCCGCCGGTGTCGCCATTGAGATTGACGCAGACCACCATGTCCGCACCCATGGCCCTTGCGGCCGACACCGGGATCGGGTTCACCATCGCGCCGTCCATCAGCCAGCGGCCGCCCAGCTTGACCGGATCGAACACTCCCGGCAGGGCGTAGGAAGCACGCATGGCGTCCACAAGCAAACCATGCGTCAACCAGATTTCGTGGCCCGTGCCCAGCTCGGTCGCGATGGCGGCGTAGGTCAGCGGCAGGTTCTCGATCTTGATGTCCATGAGTTCGGTGCCGAGCAGGCGCTTGAGCTTGTCGCCGGAAATCAGGCCGGAACCACCGATGTGGAAATCCATCAGGCCCATCATGCGCCGTTTCGTGAGCGATCTGGCCCAGTCCTCCAGATCCTGCAGGCGTCCTGCTGCAAAGACGCCGCCGACCAGCGCGCCGATCGAGGTTCCAGCAATGATTTCAGGCTCGAAGCCTGCCTTGCGCAGGGTTTTGAGCACACCGATATGGGCCCAGCCGCGAGCAGCGCCGCCGCCCAGTGCGAGCCCCAGCTTCGGCCTGCCCGAGGGAAGTTCCTGACGGCCGACGGTCTCGATGTTCATTGCCGCTCCGCCCCCTCCAAGCCCGGTCGCTCGGCGCGCAATCCTGTCCCAAAACATGGTCTGGCCCTCCTGATCGCCATGTCCGGAGAAGAATCGCGCCAAATTCACCACATCGCATTAATGCTGCGTCATTCGTGACATCATGATTGCGTTTCCTTGATGATATGGTTTCCGATCCCTCGGCGGCAGGGGCGCGGCGTCGCCGCTTCACTGTCCCGCGGGATCCACGGACTGGCAAATGGCGAGCGGCAGGAGTTGCGCCTCTCCCTGCCCGGCGGGTTGCACGCGATAGAAGCAACTTTTGCGCCCGGTATGGCAGCAGCCGCCATCGCCGGCCACCCTGACCTTGAGCCAGAGCGCGTCCTGATCGCAATCGATCCTGATTTCGGCCACGTGCTGCAGCTGCCCGGACGTCTCGCCTTTGTGCCAGAGCATTTGGCGCGACCGGGACCAGTACCAGGCTTCGCCGGTCATGATCGTCAGCCTGAGCGCTTCGGCGTTCATGTGCGCCACCATCAGCACATCACCGGTGACGGCGTCCGTGGTGACGCATGTGATCAGCCCGTGCGCATCGAACTTCGGCGCGAGGACTAGCCCTTCCTCAAGGTCGCGGGCGCTCGTGAGTTTCGGAAAGCCGGTCATGTCGCTCATCACGGATGCGGTATCTCCCTCCCGCCCTGCGCGGAGAGGCGGGGCGCTAGGGTCTTTGGCGGCAAACGCGGGCCCGATCAAGCGCTATGCGCTTCCGGCGAAGGTCACTTGCAGGCGGCAGACGTGGACAGGGCCGGCAAGCCGCATGAAATGCAGCGCTGGAGCCACGAAAACCCGCCGGCCTCTGCCTGTAGAGACGTCAGAAGGACGAGCGCAACGGTTGCGATTTGACCATCGTGAAGAACTTGACCTGCTCGGCGGGGTCCTTTTCGAAGATCCCCCGATATTGCGTGGTCAATGTCGACGAGCCGTGCTTCTGCACGCCGCGCATCGACATGCACATATGCTCCGCCTCGATCAGGACCGCGACGCCACGAGGGTTCAACGCTTCGTCGATGACATTGGCGATCTGCGACGTCATCGTCTCCTGCGTCTGCATCCGCCGTGCATACGTGTCGACGACGCGGGCCAGCTTGGACAGCCCGACCACTCCCTTCGACGGATAATAGGCGACGTGAGCCTTGCCGATGAACGGCACGAGGTGATGCTCGCAATGCGAATAGAACGGGATGTCCCTGACCAGGATGATGTCGGAGTAGCCTTCGACTTCCTCGAAAACCCGATCGAGGATGTCGTGCGCGTCTTCGTCGTATCCCTTGTAGAACTCCTTGAAAGCCTTGGTGACGCGCTTGGGCGTCTCCAGCAGGCCCTCTCGGGTCGGATCGTCGCCCGCCCAGAGGATCAAAGTGCGGACTGCCGCCTCCGCTTCCTCGGCGGTTGGCTGCCGCAGGATGAATGCGTCAGTGTTCGGCTTGACGGCGGAGGACAGCGCCGCCTTCGCCATTGACGTCATGTTCGAGGGCTTAACCACGGGATTCATGCGGCGCCTACCTTTCCAATGTTGAACGAGTGTCGTTACGCCGAATAAGCCTGGCCGGACCACCCGGCGCGCCGCCTGCCTGCAATTATCACCCCGTTGTGATCGACGTCGGGGCGCCTCATTCGGCCGTGACGTTGATGCCTCTCGTCAGAGAGGCCCGGGCCGACTATACATCTGCCATCATGTTGAACGACGTCTACAACAAGCGCATCCTTGAGCTGGCGGCCAACCTCCCCCGCATCGGCCGGCTGCCCGAACCTCACGCGACAGCTGTGGCGCATTCAAGGCTATGCGGCTCGAAGGTCACCGTCGACATCTGCATGGATGGCGACAAGGTCGTGGATTTCGCGCATGACGTGAAGGCGTGCGCGCTTGGCCAGGCCTCGTCGTCGATCATGGCGAGCCACGTCATCGGATCGACCGCCGCCGAACTGCGCGAAGTGCGCGAGATCGCCCGGCGGCTTCTCAAGGAGGCGGGCGAAGCGCCGGACGGCAAGTGGGCGGACCTTGCGGTGCTCGCCCCCGTCCGCGACTACAAGGCGCGCCATGCCTCGACCTTGCTGACCTTCGATGCGGTCGTCGATGCGATCGCCCAGATCGAGGCGAAGCGGCAGCCGCCGCCTGGACCGGCGCCAGCTCATTAAGGCTGTCGATCGAGCCTCGGCCGTCAGCGTACATCGTTCTGCAACTGTCCCTTGTCTCTGTCCTTGCCGGGTCCGGCGTTCAAAGCGAGCACTTCATGGAAAATGTTCCGGCGCACATCTCGGCGGCCGCGCTCTACACCGGCCTGCTCATCCTCATGGCGATCGTGCTTCAGTTCCGGATCATCCGTCAGCGCGGCGCGAAGCAGATCGGGATCGGCGATGGCCAGGACAAGCAGCTCGCGAGGCTGATCAGGGTCCACGGCAACTATGTCGAGAATGTTCCGTTCGTTCTGGCCGGGCTGGTAATGCTGGCGCTCATCGGCGCCCCTGCCAGCGTGATCCATGGCGTCGGCGTCCTGATGATCGCCGGGCGCATCGCCCATGCGGCGGGACTGTCGCAGACGGCGGGCCGCAGCCTCGGCCGGGTGAGCGGGATGCTCATGACGTTCGCCGCGCTTGTCATCACCGCGGTCACGCTGATCGTCCGGGCCATCTTCTAAGAAAAGGGCGGCAGCCGTGACGATTGCACGAAAAGCTGCCCATTATGCCATTCGCGGCTACCAGCTGACAGTCTCCGCGTTCATCGGCCGTCAGTGCAGGCATTGGCCTTCGTGCTCGGAATACGCGGATCAGGCGATCCAGAGGCACGGCGTCTGGGCAGGGAGTTGGGCCGGCTTCGCCCGCATCTGCCGGTGCAACCCATTGGGCACATCCGGCATCGACCTGGTCTGCGAAGAGCTGCCGGCGGAGGCCAGCCCGATCACCCCGTGGCGATACGGACGCTGGCGCGGGGTCAACGGCCCGCCCGGCGAGGACGCCGTCAGCGGCGAGGATGCGGTCCGACGGTGACGAGCCCGGGCCTCGCATCGCAGCGCCTCGCAAAGTCCGGCAGCATGCGGGCGAACGAAACATCGTGGAGGCTCCCGATCTGGGCGGGGCGGCCCGGCGACGTGATCTGGACGTCGAGCTTTGCGCCGCGCGCAGCGTCGTCGAAGACCTGCCGCGGCACGCTGCGGCGCATCCAGAGGTCGTTACCGGTCGAGGAGATGCCCAGTCCTCGAGGCGGGGCGCGGAAAATGAAATCCCAGCCGCCCGTCTCGAGGCGAACCGATTGCACGTTCACCGCCTGAGGCTGGCTGCGGGCGCCGTCGAGCCGTACCAGCTGCTGGCGATACATGACCCAGTAAAAGCCGCGGACAGAGTCGCATTCAATGACCAGCTCATGGTCGAGGCTCATGCGCTCGGTTTCAAGGAGGCGCGCCGCCCTAATCAGTTGCGGCGGCGCCGATGAAGGGCTGACCGACCAGCTGCCGGAAATCACAGTGCCCGTCTCGCGCGGCAGGACGACAGCCAGCTGTGTCTGCGCGATCTCTTCACGGGTCATCCGCCGCAACGAGCCGCGGAAGCTGGCTTCCGTCATGATCTCCAGATAGCGGGCGGCCACGCCCATCTCCGCCACATAGACAGCGTGGCGGGCCATGGTGCGCTGCGCCTGTTCGATGTCGCGGAAATTCGGGTCGCTTCGCGCTTTATTGCCCTCTGCATCAAGCTCGACGCTGAACATGTGCACCTCGATGCGGGCGTCTTCGCTGACCGATCGGCTCACTCCGCCCATCAGCATCAGCACGCAGGCGGAGGCGCATCGCACATCCGCTGTCCGCACCGCCTCTTGTTGGCCGGCGCTGATCGTGCGTCCGACGCTGGTCTGCATCCTGGCCGCACGGATCTGCCGGCCCATGGCCATGGCCGCAAGAACGCTGCCTCCGCCTGAATCAAGAACGAACGGCAAACCATTGACATCATTTGCTTTCGTGAAGGCAGAAAATGCGGCGGGGCTGCTTCTCTGGATCTGCCCGGTGGCGCTCACCCATTTTTTCGCGCCGCGCGGGCCGACGCCCTCCACCAGCCTGAAGGCCATCGCCTCGCCTTGCGGCGCGTACGAGGGCTGCGTACGCGGGGCAGGCGGCGCGGAAGGGGCCTGCGCCTCAGCCGGCACGCAGCAAGCCAGCGCCATGATGGCGACGAGCCCGCGCAGCGCCGCCCTTCCGCAGACGGGGAGGACGACGGAAAGGAACCAGCCTGCGGTGTTCTTTGGCATCTGCGCGCAGGCAGACGGCTTCAGGGCCATTTTCGAGTATGCGGCGGGCCTGCTTGCCGGCTCCAAGGCGTCCCGTCCAGGGGCTGCGAACATCAGGCTTGTTTGCATCGGTGGTTTTCGCTATCCCGCTCGCAGCGCCGGCCAGGGCTTCTCCTGTGTAACCCGACAGCAGGACTTTAGGCTATACCGGACACGGGCCTTCTGTCCCCTCTCACATGCGTCTCCGGACTGACTTACGGGGTCCGTATCCCCGACTGAGCAGGAGTGACTGAATGTCGATCCCGTCTTCCATCTCCCTGACATTTCCAGACGGCGCGGTCCGCCCGTTCACTGCCGGCATCACCGGCTCCGCCATCGCCGGCGGCATTTCGCCGTCGCTGCTCAAGCGCACTGTCGCGATGGCCATCGACGGCGTGGTGACCGATCTCGGCGACGGGATCCACGCCGACGCGAGGATCGAGTTCCTCAACCGTGAGGATCCGCGCGCGCTGGAGTTGATCCGCCATGACTGCGCCCATGTGCTGGCGGAAGCCGTGCAGGCGCTGCATCCGGGCACCCAAGTCACCATCGGCCCGGTGATTGAGAACGGTTTCTTCTATGACTTCCACCGCGAGCAGCCGTTCTCGCCGGACGACTTCGCGGCGATCGAACAGAAAATGCGCCAGATCATCGCGGCGGACAAACCTTTCACGCGAGAGGAATGGAGCCGCGACAAGGCCAAGGCCTTCTTCCGCGAAAAGGGCGAGACGTTCAAGGTCGAGCTTGTCGACGCGATTCCCGCCGATCAGACCTTGAAGATGTACGCGCAGGGCGACTGGATCGACCTGTGCCGGGGCCCGCATATGACGAGCGTCGGCAAGGTCGGCAATGCCTTCAAGCTCATGAAGGTCGCAGGCGCCTACTGGCGCGGCGACTCGAACAACCCGATGCTGACGCGCATCTATGGCACCGCCTTCGCCAAGCAGGAGGAGCTCGACGCGCATCTGAGGCAGATCGAGGAGGCCGAGAAGCGCGATCACCGCAAGGTCGGCCGGGAGATGGACCTGTTCCATTTCCAGGACGAAGGCCCGGGCACGGTGTTCTGGCACGCAAAGGGCTGGACGATGTTCCAGGAGATCGTCGCCTACATGCGCCGCCGCCTACGCCGCGACTATGGCGAAGTGAACGCGCCTCAAGTGCTCGACAAGTCATTGTGGGAGACGTCCGGGCACTGGGGTTGGTATCAGGAGAACATGTTCGCGGTGAAATCCGCCTACGCCTTCATGAACCCCAAGGATGAGAACGCCGACCAGAAGGTCTTCGCGCTCAAGCCAATGAACTGTCCCGGCCACGTGCAGATCTTCAAGCACGGCCTGAAGAGCTACCGCGACCTGCCGATCAGGCTCGCGGAGTTCGGCATGGTGCATCGCTATGAGGCGTCCGGGGCCCTGCACGGGCTGATGCGCGTGCGGGCCTTCACGCAGGACGACGCGCACGTGTTCTGCACGGAGGATCAACTCGAAGCGGAATGCCTCAAGATCAACGACCTGATGATGTCGGTCTATCGTGATTTCGGCTTCGAGGAGGTGGTGGTCAAGCTCGCCACCCGCCCGGAGAAGCGCGTGGGCACTGACGCCATGTGGGACCATGCGGAGGACATCCTGCGCAAGGTCCTGGTGCGGATGGAGGCGGAGTCCGGCGGGCGCATCAAGACCGGCGTCAACGAAGGCGAGGGCACATTCTATGGCCCCAAGTTCGAGTACACGCTCCGTGACGCGATCGGCCGCGAATGGCAATGCGGCACGACGCAGGTCGACTTCAATCTGCCTGAACGCTTCGGCGCATTCTACATCGGCCCTGATGGCGACAAGAAGCAGCCCGTGATGGTCCACCGGGCCATCTGCGGTTCGCTCGAACGCTGGCTCGGAATCGCCATCGAGAACTACGCCGGGCATTTCCCGCTTTGGCTGGCGCCGGAGCAGATCATCGTGTCGCCGATCACGTCGGATGTCGACGGCTATGCCGACAAGGTCACGGAGACGCTGATCGCGCACGGGCTGAGGGCGCGCGCCGACCTGCGCAATGAGAAGATCAACTACAAGGTCCGCGAGCATTCGCTGGCGAAGGTGCCGGTGATCATCGCGGTCGGCAAGCGCGAGGCGGAGGAGAAGACCGTCACGCTGAGGCGGCTTGGCTCGCAGGCCCAGACCGTGATGCCGCTGAAGGACGCGCTCGCCGCGCTTGTGGCGGAAGCAACGCCGCCTGATCTGGTGCGGGCCAAGGCAATGCTCGCGGACGACGATTGACGGCGCCCTTCCCATTGCTGCCTGAATGGCACACATTGCCGCGATGATGCTGTCCAGCTACCGCAAGCGGCTTGAAGCCGACCTGACCAAGTGGACCCATGCAGGGCTCATCGCCGCGGAACAGGCGGGCTCCATACGCCGTCTGGTTCAGGCCGACGCGGGCGGCATCAAGCTGCCTGCCATCCTCGGCATGCTCGGCGGGCTTCTGCTGGCATCGGGCGTGGCGGCTTTCGTCGCCGCAAACTGGGACATGATGCCCCGCGTCGTGAAGCTCATCGGCATTCTCGTGGCAATCGTGACGGCGCTGGCATTCGCCTTGCGATTCGAGCGGCGCGGCGCGCTTCCGGCGGCAGACGCCGCCGCGACCTGCGCCACGCTGATCTTCGGCTGCGGCGTGGCGCTCGTGGGCCAGATGTACCATCTTCCGGCTGATTGGCCGGCCGGCGCCGTGCTCGTGGGCATCGGCGCGTTCGCGGTGGCCGCGCTGCTCAGGTCCGACGGCGCACTGATCATCGCCTTCGCCTGCGCCGCAGCGTGGCTGTTCGGCGTGTTCGACGAGCGCGGGCATGGCGCAAGCTGGTGGTACCTGCCGCTTTACCTGCCCTGTCTCGTTCTGGCGCTCTGGCGCGGCAACCGCGCGGTGCACCACGCCGCCGTCCTTGCAGGCCTGGCATGGCTTGTCATGCTCGTCGGCAATGATCTGTTCCGCGAATCCGAATTCGGCGCCCAGATCGCGTTCCTTCTGTTCGTCGCGGCAGCCTTCATCGCGCTTGGCGCGCTGGCGGACGATGGGCGCATCCCGCCGCTGTTTTCGGCATGTTCAGCCTGGGGCCTCCTGGGATACATGCTGGTGATAGCCCTGCAGCTCGCCCGAATCCTCGAGCCGTCAGCGGCAGCGCCGGGCTATGCGGCGCAGCGGGTGGTCATATCCGGGCTTGTCGCGGTCGGCGCGGTCGGGTCCGTGTTCGCCCTGCACTCGGACCGCAAGGGCGCGCTGGCGCTGTCTTTGTCCCTTCTGGCCGCGATGGCAACGACGCTCGTGTTCTGGAGCGGACTCGGCCGAGGGCTCGCCGGGCGCGTCGTGATCTCGGCGCTGGTGCTGGGCTCGGCCTGCGCGATGGTGGTCGCAGGGTCGCTGATTGCTCAACGCCGCGTTTCGCTTGCGGGCGCCAGCGCATTCGGCCTGGCCGTCGTCGTGCTGCTGTACAAGACAGTCGGCTCGCTTCTGGACCAATCGCTGTTTTTCCTGATCGGGGGAGCGCTGCTGATCGGCATCGGAACCGCGGTGCGGAAGCTGCTTCAGCGCATCAACCCGGCCGCGGGGTCGCCGTCATGAACGCCAGCGCAAGCGACACGTTCAATCCGGACCGCCTTGTCGGGCGCATGCCCGCTATCGTCCGGGCCGGGTTGGCGGGCCTCATCCTGTGCGGCCTCATCCTGGCAATGGTGGCCGAGCGCGCCAGCATCCTGCGCAGCGGCGCGACGGTCCGGCTGGCGACGGTCCCGGTCGATCCTAGAGACTTGTTTCGCGGCGACTATGTCGTCCTCAGCTACGAAATCAGCGCGGTCAACCTCACCCGGATCGGCGTCACAAAGCCGGTCGAGCGCAACCAGACCATCTATGTCGGACTTCGCGCGAGGCCGGACGGGAAAGCCGAGGCGTCCCGGCTGGCGTTCGAAGGCGAGCCGCGGGAGCCCGGACTGGTGTGGCTTCAAGGCAAGAGCGGCTACGCAGGGGACTGCGCCATCCGGGTCGATCAAGCGGATAACTGCGCGCAGGGCGACAGCGTCCTGCGGGTCACATATGGCCTTGAAAGCTATTTCGTGCCGCAGGGCGAAGGCCGCAGGATCGAGACGACGCAGGCGTCGCGGGTCGAGATCGTGGCGGCGGTGGCTGCATCGGGCAAATCAGCCATCAAGGCGCTTCTGATCGACGGCAAGCCGGTCTACGACGAGCCTCCGTACTGACATTCCAGCGCTGGCCTCAGCGCCCGACGATCACCTCGATGTCGCGATCGAGCCCGGCCTCGATCCTGAACTCCTGGGTGTGGACCTGCCCGCCCTGCCGCGCGATGAGCACATATTCGCCTTCCGCGAGGATCACTTCGGGAAACGCACCGATCGCTTCGCGGATGACGTCGCCGCCCGGCGTCAGGACCGTGAACGCCGTTCCGGCGAAAGCCTCTCCGCCAGGGGCTGCGACCAGCTTCATCGTCGCTTTGGCGGCACGATGATGCAGGGTCGCCTCGACCAGGCGTCCGCTCTCGACCTTGACGTCGGCCCGGCGGATGGCATTCGCATCTCCGTGCAGCGAAACCACGTGATAGGTGCCTTCAGGCAAGCGAAGGATCTCGCCGGCCTTGACATTGTCCGCCACGAGCCTGCCTTCGGAGTTTCCCGCCAAAGGCACGAACACCGAAAAGCTGACGAGCGCCGATGGGATCGGGCGGTCCACGATGATGCCGGCGAGCTTGAGGCCGCCAGCGCTCAGGCTGACGCGATCTGACACGTTTCCGCTGGCTGGCACGGTGATGCGCTTGGACCCGCTGGCGAAGCCATAGGCCGCGTGAATGACATATGGTCCAGGCTCGAGCGCGAACACGGGAGCGGCGACCGTCGAACGGGCCACGATGCTTGGCGGGCCGCCGTTGACGTCGTCGCGCAGCACCCGCCAGACGATGCCGGAGACGATCGGCTTGTTCTCGTTGGAATAGACCGCAGACACCGACACGCCGGCCCTGCCGACCGGCACTTGCGCGGACGCGCCGGCCAGGCCGCCCAGAAGCAGCGCCGCCGTCAACAAACGTCCTGCGGCCTTCGATGGAGCTCTCATCGCTTCACGTTTAGCCCACGCGGCAGGCCAGCGCCAGTTGGCCAAGCGGTGCACGCGGAAAACCGCGAAACTGTGACGTCGCGGTGAAAGCCGCACGGTTGCCGTGACAATCGCCTTGGGTTACCGACCATGGCTCCCGACGAAAGCTCAGCCCATGTCCCGCCCCTTGATCGATGTCCTGAAGACGCGCCGCTCGGTGAAGCCCGCGTTGATGAGCGGGGACGCGCCGTCCACCGAGGAGATCGAAGGCATCCTGACGGTGGCGGCCCGTACGCCGGACCATGGCAAGCTCGCTCCCTGGCGCTTCATCGTGTTCGAGGGCGATGCGAGGCTGCGGGCCGGCGACATCGTCGCCAAGGCTTTCCATGCGGACAATCCGGCGATCGACGCGGACGCGATCGCTTACGAGCGCAACAGGCTGGCCCGCGCCCCTCTCGTGATCGCGGTTGTGTCGCGCGTCAGGCCGCATGCAAAGATCCCCGAATGGGAGCAGACGCTCTCCGTTGGCGCGGCCTGCATGAACCTGACGCTGGCCGCCAACGCGCTGGGCTACGGCACCAACTGGCTGACTGAGTGGTATGCCTACGATCGGCGCGTGCTCGATGGCCTCGGACTGGACGCTTTCGAGCGCATCGCGGGGTTCATTCACGTCGGCAGGAGCGATGTGCCGGCGCAGGACCGTGAGCGCCCGGCGCTGAGGGATGTGGCGACGCGCTTCTAGCTTCGCGGCCAGACGGGAACATGCCGCCCGCACGGCGGATGCTTTCAACACGACAACCAGGGGATTGGCATGCACTATCGGCCCGAAGCGCGCGACCGGACGTTGCTGCCGCATGACCCGATCAAGGCCATCGTGGCGCCGCGCCCGATCGGCTGGATCACGGCGATGAGCGCGCAGGGCGAGATCAATCTCTCGCCTTATTCGTTCTTCAACCTGCTATCATCTCCGCCGACGCCAATCGTGGTGTTCTCGTCGGAGGGCCGGAAGGATGCCGTCAGCTTCGTTGAGGAGACTGGCGAATTCACATGCTCCCTGGCGACGTTCGCGATGGCGCAGCAGATGAGCCTCACATCAGCGCCCCTGGCGCGCGGCGCGAGCGAATACGAGTTCGCCAAACTGGAGACGGCGCCTTCGACGCTGGTCAAGCCGCCCCGCGTCAAGGACACGCCCGCAGCGCTGGAATGCAAGCTGCTGTCCGTGACCGAACTGGTCGACATCGAAGGCCGCAAGCTGGACCGGTTCATGGTGCTTGGTCAGGTCATCGGGGTCTATCTTGACGAGCGCTACGTGGTCGACGGTCAGTTCGACATGACCGCCGCGCGCACGATCGCACGCTGCGGGTATGCGGATTACGCGGTGGTCGACAGCGTATTCTCGATCCAACGGCCTCCAGGCGGCTGAATGGCGGGTCTGCCATCCTTCGACGATGAAGAGCGCAGGCGCAGACGCATCGCCGTCACCGTGCGGCTGTGCATGATCGTGCTGCTGGGGGGCGCCGGCCTGTGGCTGGTCATCGAACTCGACAAGGCGCGGCGCGCCCAGAACTGCCTTGAAAGCGGCAGCCGGAAATGCGCGATCATCCAGACGCGGTAGCCGAATGCCGCGCTCCACGCGTGCCGCCGGATGGCGCGGGCTTTGGCCGCTCCCGCAGCGGCCGTCTCACCGCAGCCGGGCCAGCAACCGTTCCGCGCGCTTCAGATGAGGCAGATCGACCATTTCGCCCTCGATGCCGATCACGCCAAGTCCCGGATTGGCAGCGAAGGCCTTGACGATCGCCCGTGCCCGGGCGATGGTCCGCTCGGATGGCGTGAAGACCTCGTTGATGATCGGCGCCTGCGCCGGATGGATCGCCATCTTGCCCGTAAAGCCATCGCGCCGGGCGGCTTCGCATTCGGCGCGCAGGCCATCCGCGTCACGGAAGCTCGTGAAGACCGAATCGATGGCGTCCAATCCGGCTGCGGCTGCGCCCATCAGCGTCAGCGCCCGCGCTAGCCGGTAGGGGTCCGCATAGCCGCCATCAGCCAGCCGGTTGGTCTCCGCGCCCAGATCGGCGGAGAGGTCCTCGCCGCCCCATGTCAGGGCCGTCAGCCGATGGGACGCACCAGCGTATGTGCCTGCCTGGAACACGCCGCGCGCCGTCTCGGTGGCGATGGCGATGATCTTGACGGCTCCGTCGGCCATGTCGGCCTCCGCCTCCCGCACAGCCATCTTCGCGCCAAGATGCTGCACGCTCACGCCGCCTTCGGCTTTCGGCAGCATCACGGCGTCGGGCGAAGCGGCCATCACGCCGTCGAGGTCGGCGTCGGTCAGCCCGGTCGACAAGGCATTGACGCGGACGATGAGGCGAGGGCGGGCAGTGTCGTGCCGATGCGCTGCGATGAAGCCTGCCGTGAGTTCGCGTGCCAACGGCTTGTTCGCCAAGGCGACGGAATCCTCCAGATCGACGATGAGGGCATCCGCGCCCGAAGCGAGGCCCTTTTCGAGTTTCCGCTCGCTGTCGCCCGGCACAAAAAGAAGCGAGCGCATCACGTCGCGCCCACGGGAACGGCGGCTGGCCTTTTGCGCATGAAGGCCTGGCGCGTGCACTGCGCCACCAGCTTGCCGTCCTGCTTGAAAGCCTGATGCTGGAACTCGACGATTCCGGCCTCCGGCCGCGACTTCGATTCGCGCTTGCTCACGATCTTGGTCGTGCAGTGGATGCTCTCGCCCTCGAAGAGCGGATTCGGGAACGTCACGTCGGTCATCCCCAGGTTGGCGATCGTGGTGCCGACGGTCGTGTCGTTCACGGAGATGCCGATCATCAGCCCCAGGGTGAAAAGCGAATTCATCAGAGGCTTGCCCCACTCCGTCTCCGTCTCGCAGAAATGCGCGTCGATGTGCAGAGGCTGCGGGTTCAACGTCATGTTGGAAAACAGCATGTTGTCCATCTGCGTGACGGTGCGCGTCAGCCGGTGCTTGATGGTGTGGCCAACCTCGAAATCCTCGAAATAGAGGCCTCCGCGCCAATGCCTCTCGTCCGTATCCACGCTGCTCATCTCATCTCGTCCCGGTTCGGTGCATTCATCAACAGGCGGGCTTAACGCTTCGCTTACCATAATTGGATCATCCTGAAGGCCAAGCGATCAATGCGGGGGGCCTCGCATCGGACGCACTTCTCGTTAGTCCGGTCATTCATGTTCCTGTTCAGAACCAGCGGTGTGAGCGAAGCCAGGCCGGCGAGCCCGGTCATGGACGCCATCCGGCAAGGCGCGGACCGCACGGGCACAAATTTCGACTATCTGGTGAAGACGGCCCAGCGCGAATCATCGCTCGATCCGAACGCCAAGGCGCAGACGTCCAGCGCCACCGGGCTTTTCCAGTTCATCGAACAGACCTGGCTCGGAATGGTGCGCAGCGAAGGCGCGAAGCACGGACTGGACGATGCCGCCAGATCCATCACCCAGGGCGCAGACGGCCGTCTCGCCGTCGCCGACCAGTCCGCCCGCGACAGGATCATGGCGCTGCGGCGCGACCCGGAAGTCGCCGCCACGATGGCGGGCGCGTTCACGCAGCGCAACCGCGAGCAGCTTGCGTCGGCGCTCCAACGCGAACCGACCGGCGGAGAGCTGTACATCGCCCATGTGCTCGGCGCACGAGGCGCGCAGGAGTTGATCGGCGCTGCCCAGAGCAGCCCGCAGCGTGTGGCCGCCCGCGATTTTCCGGAGGCTGCGGCGGCCAACCGCGGCATCTTCTTCGACAAGGGCGGCAGGGCGCGGAGCGTGTCCGACGTCTACAATGTGCTGGCGTCGGCGCATGCCAACGTGGCCGGCGCAGCAGCGCAGCCGCAGGCCGCGCCGCAAGCCGTGCCGCTCTTCGCCGAGCGCAGGGGACTGATGGGCCTGTTTTCCACGGAGGGCGGCCGGCGGCCGGTCTCGGACGCGGTCGCCCGTCTCTGGAACGGCCAGCGAAGCGCCGGTTTGCAGCTTGCGTCCTTGGAGCCGTCACAGCGCTTCTTCCCGAATGGCGACGGCGCCATGGCTGCCGTTCCCGACACGCATCCTTCCGCCGCCGTGCCATCGCCAGTGCATTCGCCGCTGCCGCCGGCCCGCCCTGCCGAGACGGCTGGCGACGCCCTGGCCGCCCGCCAGCGCAAGCCGCGGCCGCTCGACCTGAATGCATTCCTCCGCAAAGGTGTCTTGAAATGATCGTCAGGCGCTTTCTGCTCTGGGCCAGGACTGCGAGCGTGACCGACCGGGCCGCCGGCGTGCGCGTGCTGGCGGAGGCCTATTGCCGCTCGCCGATGACCGACGATGACCGGCGCGACGCGGAGACGGCGATGCTCGCGATGCTCGGCGATCCATCCGCCATGGTGCGGCGCGCGCTCGCCGAGGGCCTTGCCGCCGAGCAGGCCCCGCGCGCGGTGATCCTGGGATTGGTTCAGGACCAGTCAGACATCGCGGCGATCGTGCTGGCGGCATCGCCGATGCTGTGTGAGGCCGACCTCGTCGACGCGGCTGCGGTGGGCGACGAACGCATGCAGGCGATGATTGCGCGGCGCGCCGATATCCAGCCGCCGCTGGCTGCGGCGTTGGTGGAAGTGGCCTGCCCCGCTGCGGTGGCCGCGCTGCTTGGCAATTCGATGGCGGAGATCGCCGAGGCGACCCTCCAGCGTGCGGCGGATCGACTGGGCGCTGATCCGGAGGTGCGGGAAGCTTTGCTTGCGCGTGCAGACCTGGCCCTTTGCATCCGCCATCAACTCGCTCTCCAGGTGGCCGCATCGCTCTCCGACTGGGTCGGCGTTCGCGGGCTCATGAGCAAGGAGCGCACCGAGCGCGTGACGCGCGAATCGTCCGAGAAGGTCGCTGTCAGGCTGGCGGCGCGGACCTTCGCGCACGGCGGCGATGGCCATGGCGGCGCCATGGAGGCCGAGTTGAGCGGACTGATCGAACAGCTCAGGCGCAGCAACCGGCTCACACCCGCACTCATCCTGCGTTCGCTGCTGAGCGGGGAGACGGCCCTCGCGGAAGCGGCGCTCGCGCATCTGGCAGGCGTCCCGCTCGCGCGCGCTGCCGACATCCTGCATGACCGCCGGGGAGGCGGGGTGGCCGCACTGTGCCGGAAGGCCCAGCTCCCGGCTGCGCTGATACCCGCCTTTGTGGCGGCGGTCGCCGCCTTGCGCGAGATCGGCGCGCCAGCAACCGATGCTTCGCGCGCAAGCATCTCCCGGCGCATCACGGAGCGGGTGCTGATCGCGTGCGATTCGTCCGACGATGTGGAGAACGCGTCGTTGATGGCGCTGCTACGGCGCTTCGAAGCCGATGCGGCTCGCGAGGAGGCGTTCGACATAGCGCAGGGCCTCGCCGACGACGCAGCGCTGTCGGCCCTGCGCGAGGTGGATCCGGGCCTGACGATGCTTGAGGGCACGTTCGAGGAACATGCGCTGGCTGCCTGATTGAGGCTGCGGCTTCAAGCTGCGCCAACCTGCGCGGCTTTTGCGCCCGGCCAGGCGCTTCGCTTAATCTTTCCTGCCGAGCAGCGCGTTCTTGATCATGCCGTAGCCCAGCTTCTCGAGCTCAGTGATCATCATGATGCCGACGGGATGATCCTCGATGTTGATGTTTTCGCGGATGATCACGTTGATTGTCTGCACGTGCGCCTCGATGATGTCGATCGGGACTGCTTCCACAGCGTCCATCAGCTTGCACAGATTGTCCGCAGCGCGCCCGGCCAGTGGAAAGCCGAATGTGGCCGCCTGGCCCCGCATGTCATGCACGCGCCGGAAGAGCAGGCGCTTCGCGTCGGGCGCGTCGGCCTTGTAATCCGTCCACGCTTTCTGAAGCTCGGTGAATTCGCTGGCCATCCAGGCAGGGAATTCCTGCTTGAGGCTGGCCAGATTATGTTCGGCCTTGGCGATCATGCGTTCGATGTCCACCGCCGAGCCCGCCGTCACGCCGCGGGCAGCGAGTTCGCGGACCGGCTCGATGACCGTGTGATCGTCATGGATGACCGAACGCGGCATCTCTCCCCACTGCGAGGTCGATGTCATACCCTGCTCCTTGCCTTGTCGATCAGGGGCTTGGGCTTGATGACTTCCGCCTCGCCGTCCCTGCGCCGTTCCGGGCCACTGTAATTGTTGCTGACGCCCCGCCTTCGGTCGGGGCCGAAGTAGGTCTTGGTCCTGATGTAAGGCCTTGGGAAGGCGACCACGGTCATGATGCGGTCATAGAGCCCCTTCGGCGATATGGGCTTGACCAGAAATTCGTTGATCCCGGCGTCCCGAGCAACGCTGACCCGACGCTTCTCGGAATGCCCTGTGACGAGGATGATCGGCGCAAACGGATTAACGCTGCTTGTCGGGTTCCGGATCATCCGCGTGACCTCGAGGCCGTCGAGAAGCGGCATCTCCCAATCGAGGATGATCACGTCCGGGCTCTGCGACATGAACAGTTCGAGGCCGCTGGCGCCATCATCCGCTTCATGCACCTCGCGCGCGCCGAAGCCGTGCAGCAAAGCTTTCATGACGCGGCGCATGTAGACGCTGTCGTCCACGATCAGGAAGCGCAGCTTGGTGAAGTCGACGCGCATCGATTGAAAGTGCCTGAGCCTGTCCGTTGAGGGCGCATCCACGCGCCCGACGAGCAGAAATATGCGAAACTAGTAACCAAACTGTTCGCGGAGGATCCGTTCGTCGAGACTATGTCCCGGGTCGTGCATCATCAGCAGGTCGATCCCGTGGTCCATCTCGATGTCGACGCGCACCACGTCATCCACCTGCGTGTGGTCTGCGACGGCGCTGACCGGGCGCTTGTCCGCCTCGAGGACGTCGACTGTGACCCGCGCCCTGTCCGGCAGGAGCGCGCCTCGCCAGCGGCGTGGGCGGAAGGCAGCCATCGGCGTCAGCGCCATCAACGTGGCGTTCAGCGGCAGGATAGGGCCATTGGCCGACAGGTTGTAGGCCGTGGACCCTGCAGGGGTCGCCAGCAGCACGCCATCGGCGATCAACTCGCTGAGACGCTCCTTGCCATCGATGCTGATCGCCAGCTTCGCGGCCTGGTAAGACCGGCGCAGCAGATGGACCTCGTTGATGGCGCGGGCGACGTGGACCTTGCCGTGCCGGTCTGTCGCTTGCATGCGCAGAGGATGGACGATCGAAATCTCCGCCGCCCTCAGCCGTTCGAGCAGGCCGTCCTCACGAAATTCATTCATCAGGAAGCCGACGGTGCCGCGGTGCATGCCGTAGATCGGCTTGGACGCGCCTTGACCGGCCATGAACCGATGCAGGGTCTGCAGCATGAGGCCGTCGCCGCCGAGCGCCACGATGACATCGGCGTCTTCCGGGGGAACGTCGCCATACCGTAAGGACAGGCGGCGGAGCGCCTTACGTGCGTCGGCCGTTTCGCCAGCCACGAACGCAATGGTTTCGATGCTGCCGACCAGCGAACTGGCGCCCGAGACAGGCAAAGGCATGGCTGCGGTGTTCATGCGGGCGGCCCATCAAGACGAAGCGCCGGAGCCTCAGGGCCCCGGCGCTTGTCATTAGCATGAGTCCGGCGCTTTGCGTCCAGCTTTCGCGAGACGTGGACCTCAGACTGCCGAGGACCAGTTGACCGGCACGAAGTCGAAGCCTGCGCCGGCCTTGGCGATGAAGCCGGTGGCCGGGAACGGCGCATGATAGAAGTGCACCTGGGTCTTTTCGGCCGCGACCATGTCGAGCAGGCGGCGGCGCGTGGCGCGGGCGACATCCGCGTCCATGTCGAAGACCGCAGACCAATCCGGATTCTTGACGAAAAGGGCAGGGTGGTTCGTCGTGTCCGCCATGAACATCAATTTGCCGTTGCCTGACGAAATCATGAAGACCGAATGGCCGGGAGTATGGCCGAACGCAGCGACCGACATAATGCCGGGCGCGACTTCCGAGCCGGGCTGATATTGCTTCACATTGGCGGCGATCGGCGCGAATACGCGGCGCACGTTCGCGAATGCGCCACGCATGGCTTCAGGCGCTGCGCCCATCCGGGCGTCGTCCATCCAGAAAGCCCATTCCGGCGCCGGAACCTGGATTTCGGCGTTCGCGAAAGTCTGCGTGCCGTCCTTGAGGCGCAGGCCGTTGATGTGGTCACCGTGGAAATGGCTGAACACGACGCGCGTGACCTGCTCGGGCGTGAAGCCTGCCGCGCGGAAATTCCGCATCCAGAGGCCGGAAGTTGGCGCTCCGGAATCGCCGTTGCCGGTGTCGAGAAGCGTGACCTGCGCGCCGTTCTGCACGACCAGGGTGGTGAAGGAGATCGTCAGTGCATCCGTGGGCAGGAAGGCGCTGGACATGGCGGCCTGAACGGCCGGAAGCTCGGCATTGCGGATGAAGCCTTCCAGCGGACGCCGTGCGAAGCCGTCCTGAATGGCGGTCACGGTCATGTCGCCAACCTTGTAGCGGTAAAAGCCCGGCGCCTGAGCCGAGGGGGCGGCCTGCGCCAGCGCCGCGTCAGGCATGGTCGCGCCGGTGGCGGCCAAGGTTGCTGCTGCTGCGGCCGTCACGAAGGCCGCACGGCGTGAAAGGTCGGTCATCTGGTAAATCTCCAATATCGGAAACGCATATTCCGTGATGGAGGTTTAGGGCGCGGCCGCCGCAATTCAACGCACGATGCGAGGGGAACGATCACGAATGCGGGAGGTGGGCGGGGAGGCTTTCCAAGCGCGTGACCATCGGACATCTGTGCAGCTTCTAAAACCGCGACGGCCGGAACGGCTCAGGGTCCACGAAGACCTCGTCGCCGGTCACCATCTCGGCCACCATGCGGCCGGTGACGGCGGCCAGGGTGAGGCCGTGATGGGCATGGCCAAAGGCGAAAGTCAGGTTTCTATGCCGATGCGCCGGCCCGATGATCGGCATCATGTCAGGCGTGCAGGGCCGGCTTCCCAACCACGGTTCGGCATCCAGCCGTTCGCCCAGCGGGAAGAACTGCCTGGCGATCGGTTCGGCTCGGGCCAATTGCACCGGAGTGGCCGCCGCGTCGCGGCTGGCGAACTCCGCGCCGGTCGTGAGGCGAAGGCCCTTCAGCATGGGAGCGAGGAAATAGCCGCGCTCATGGTCGAGGACCGGGTGGTTCAACACGGCGTCGCCTATCGGCGCATAGTGCATGTGGTAGCCGCGCTTGACCGCCAGCGGGAAACGGTAGCCGAGGCGCCTGGTCACCACGTCCGCCCAGGGGCCAAGGCATAGCACCGCATCGCGGGCGATGATGGCCTCGCCGCCAAAGCTGACGGCGGCCCAGGTCCCTTCTGCGCCCTGGCTCAATGTGGAGGCATCGCCCTTCACGAACAGGCCGCCCAACGCCTGGAAGCGGGCGAGGTAGGCGACGGCCAGCCCATGCGGGTCCGACACCGAGACGGGATCGGTCCAATGCAGGCCGCCGATCAGGTCATGGGTCAGATGCGGCTCGGCTGCGCGCAGGTCGTCTGCATCGAGCTTCTTATGATTGAGGCCGAACTCCCGGCGCCATTTGTCCGCCTCGGCCCAGCGGGCGTCGCGCTCTTTCGCGGTGCGGAACACCTTCATCCAGCCCTTGCGGCGCAGCAGATGGTCGGCGCCGGCCTCGCCCGCGAGCGCGTCGTGTTCAGTGACGCAATGCTCGATCAGCGTCGCGTATCGGCGCGCGATGGCCTCGTGCTTCTCCCTGCGCGAGTGCATCCAGTACGAGAACAGGAACGGCGCGAGCTTCGGCAACGCGCTGGCATGGTAGTGCGCGTCGATGGTGTTGTTCATGGCGTAGCGGACGAGCGCGCCGAAATCGTGCGGAAACCCGTATGGATAGACGCCTTCGCGCTGGATGAGGCCCGCATTGCCAAACGACGTCTCCTCGGCGACGCCGCGGCGGTCGATCAAGACAGTCTGCCGCCCGCGCTTCTGGAGATGAAGCGCCGTCGCAACGCCGACGATGCCTGCGCCCAGAACAATGCAGTCCGCTTTCATATGCAGCCCCCGATGCTGCCCAGACCTTAAGGCGTTCCGCGTTCATTTCCACCGCGTAGTTCCGCATTCTCGGCCCGGGAAGGCGCATCGCCCCCGCATTTTGCCGCACATACGCAGCACCCAGCACCGTGCATCCCCTATCGCGTGCGATGGTTGCCTGCGCAAGCAGGTATGCTACGGCAATGCCGTGGATGTCATCGTGAAGCCCTTGGCCCTGCTTGGCCGCTATGGAACGCAAGGCTTTGCTCTGTCCATATTCATGGGCCTGGCGCTGCCGCAGTTCGCCGCCGCCGCGCGTCCGCTGTTGCCGATCACCATCTTCCTTTTCGTCGCCATGACCTTCGCGCGCGCAGACCTCTCCGCGCTCAAGGCAGCGCTTGTCCGGCCAAGATCGGTCATCATCGCCGTGACATGGCTGACGGTTGCGCCTGTCCTGATGATGGTGGCGATCTTCGCCGTCTTCCCGCAAAGCTCCCTCGATCCGGGGCTGGTGCTCGGGCTGATCGTGGTGGCCGCGTCGCCGCCGATCATGTCCGGACCCGCGGTGGCGATGATGTTGAACATCGAGCCGACGGTGCTGATCGCAGCCACGACCATCACGACTGCCGCGGCGCCTTTCATCGGCCCACCGATCGCGGAGATGCTGCTGGGCGGACCCGCGCCGATCGACGCCCATCTGCTCATGCTGAGGCTGCTCGGCCTGATTGGCGGGGCGATCGTGCTGGCGCTGCTGGCCCGCTGGATCGTCGGATATCCGCGCATCGTGGCCAACAAGGTCGCGCTCGATGGCTTCGGCGTGGTGATGTATTTCCTGTTCGCCATCGCCGCGATGGATGGCGTCACCAATGCCTTCATGACCCGCCCCGACAAGGTCATGCTGTTTCTCGGGGTCGCGTTCGCGGTCGTGCTCGCCGGCTTCGCGATCGCGTGGGCAGGGCTGCGCCTCTTCATGAAGCCGTCGGATGTCTTCCTGATGGGCTACGGCACAGCCCAGCGAAACATGGGCGCGATGATTGCGGCGCTGGGAGCGGCGACGCCGGAGACGACGTTCCTTTTCTTCGCGTTGGCGCAATTCCCGATCTATTTGATGCCGCAATTGCTGAAGCCGATTGCGCGGCGCTTCACCATGCCTGCCGCCGTCCCCGGCGAGGCGACATCAGCGGCGGGAGGCGGATCGAAGGCCGGACAAGGTGTGGATTCCCTTCCCGCCCCGCACGGCAGGCGGGAATGACGCCGCTCCGGACATTGCCCCGCCCTCTCGCGAATGCTACCCCGCGCCCATGAGCAAGCCCCTGATCATTGCGCCGTCGATCCTCGCCGCCAACTTCGCCCGGCTCGGCATGGATGTCGCCGCCATCGACGCAGCCGGTGCGGACTGGATCCATTGCGACGTCATGGACGGCCACTTCGTGCCGAACATCACCTTTGGCCCGGACGTGCTGAAGTCCATCAGGCCGCACAGCGCCAAAATCTTCGACGTGCACCTGATGATCTCTCCCGCAGATCGGCATATCGAAGCCTTTGCGAAGGCCGGGGCGGACATCATCACGATCCACGCCGAGGCCGGCCCGCATGCCCACCGCTCGCTTCAAGCCATCCGCGCAATGGGCAAGAAGGCGGGGATCGCACTCAATCCAGGCACGCCCGAGAGCGCGATCGAATACCTGCTGGACAGCGTCGACCTTGTGCTCTGCATGACCGTGAACCCCGGGTTCGGCGGGCAGGCCTTCATCCCCGAAGTCTGCGAGAAAATTCGCCGCATCCGGACGATGATCGGCGACCGGCCTGTCGA
This sequence comes from Allobosea sp., assembly GCA_031412095.1. Lineage (GTDB taxonomy): Bacteria > Pseudomonadota > Alphaproteobacteria > Rhizobiales > Beijerinckiaceae > Allobosea. The sequence goes on along the minus strand of JANOCI010000029.1, from coordinate 44,932 downwards.
CATCGAGGTCGATGGCGGCTGCACGCCTGAGACTGCGCCCCTCGTCGTGGCTGCGGGAGCCAATGTGCTGGTCGCCGGCTCCGCCGCGTTCAAGGGCGGCGAAGGCCGGTATGCCGCGAACATCGCCGCGATTCGCAAGGCGGCCGAGGGCGCGCGCGGCGCATGGATCTAGATTGCTGCCAGTGCGGTGCAGCGAAGCAAGGCGGAACGGTTTGGCGGCGAGGCTGGTTTGCTTCGCCGCGCTTGCGATCACGGCATGAATACGGAGACGCGTTGAGATGATCCCACGTTATTCCCGGCCCGAGATGGTCGCAATCTGGGAGCCTCAGGCACGCTTCCGCATCTGGTTCGAGATCGAGGCGCACGCCACCGACAGGCTGGCGGAGCTCGGCGTGGTGCCGAAGGAAGCTGCGGCGACGATCTGGGCGAAGGCAAGGGACGCTGTGTTCGACGTGGCGCGCATCGACGACATCGAGCGCGTGACAAAGCACGATGTCATCGCCTTCCTCACTCACCTCGCGGAGATCGTGGGCCCCGAAGCCCGTTTCGTGCATCAGGGGATGACATCTTCCGATGTGCTCGACACCACGTTGGCCGTGCAGCTCACCCGGGCCAGCGACATCCTGATCGCCGACGTCGACGCGCTGCTGGCAGCGCTGAGGCGCCGGGCCTTCGAGCACAAGCTGACGCCCACGATCGGGCGTTCGCATGGTATCCATGCCGAACCGGTGACGTTCGGCCTCAAGCTGGCTCAGGCCTATGCCGAGTTCGCACGCTGCCGGGCCCGGCTGTTGGCGGCACGCGCCGAAATAGCCACCTGCGCGATCTCAGGCGCCGTCGGCACCTTCGCCAACATCGATCCTTCGGTGGAGGAGCACGTCGCGGCCAGGATGGGTTTGTCAGTAGAGCCGATCTCGACGCAGGTCATCCCGCGCGACCGGCATGCCATGTTCTTCGCCACGCTGGGCGTCGTCGCTTCCTGCGTCGAACGGCTGGCCACCGAAGTCCGGCATCTGCAGCGCACCGAGGTCTATGAAGCCGAGGAATTCTTCTCGCCTGGGCAGAAGGGCTCTTCGGCCATGCCGCACAAGCGCAACCCGGTGCTCACCGAAAACCTGACGGGCCTGGCCCGGCTCGTGCGCGGCATGGCGCTGCCTGCGATGGAGAACGTCGCGCTTTGGCACGAGCGGGACATCTCCCACTCGTCGGTCGAGCGGATGATCGGGCCTGATGCGACGATCACGCTCGATTTCGCCCTGGCGCGGCTGACCGGCGTGATCGACAAGCTGCTGATCTATCCTGACAACATGCGCAAGAATCTCGACAGGCTGGGCGGGCTGCACAATTCTCAGCGGGTGCTGCTGGCGCTGACCCAGGCTGGAGCCAGCCGGGAAGAGAGTTATTTGCTGGTTCAGCGCAATGCGATGCGGACCTGGGAGCACGGCGAGGATTTCCTGACCAACCTCAAGGCGGATGCGGAGGTGACAGCGAGGCTGTCGCCACATGAATTGGCGGCCATGTTCGATGAAGGCTATCATTTCAAGCATGTCGACACGATCTTCCGGCGCGTGTTCGGTGAGGCCTGAGCCCTGACGACGCTGATCCGCCCGGCGCTGCCATCCGACCTCGCCGACGTCACGGCGTTGATCGACCGTTCCGTGCGGATATCAAACGCGCCGGAATACACGGGCGAGCAGCAGCTGCGGGTGCTGGCGGACTACACGCTCGCCGCGATGAAGCGGCGGCTCCTGCGAGCAGACCTTTTCCTGGTCGCGGAACTGCCCGTATGGGCAAGCGCTCAGCGGGTCACGAGCGGCGTCCTGGTGGCCACTCGCGCCAAGCGCGCCAGCGCTGACGACATTGCGGTGATCGATGCCTTGTTCGTCGACCCGTCGGCGCAGGGCATGGGGGTGGGCGGCGCTCTGGTCGACGAGCTTTACGAACGCGTGCGCAAGCAAGGGCTGTCACGGCTTACAGTCGCCGCCTCGCTGACGGCAGTGGGCTTTTACGCGCATCTCGGCTTTTCGCGCATAGCACGCGGACAATCCAACAGCGGCGTCGACACCGTGATGATGGAGCGCCTGGTGCGCTAGCGATTGCGAAACAAGCGACCGTCCGTTACTTGACCGAAACACATCGACCCAAAGGGCTCATGCGCACCTCAGACGCCGACATCCTCATCATTCCGGGCTGGTCCGGCTCAGGGCCAGGCCACTGGCAGACACGCTGGCAATCGAAGCTCTCGACCGCGCGGCGGATCGAGCAGGAGGACTGGTACAAGCCAAGGCGCGACGAGTGGGCGGCCAACATCGTATCGGCGGTCAAGGATTGCGCAAGGCCGGTGGTGCTTGTGGCCCACAGCGCTGGCGTCAGCTCCGTCGCGCATGCGGCCGGAGCGCTCGAGGGGCTGAATGTCGCGGGAGCATTCCTGGTGGCTCCGGCATCGGAGCGCGCGCTGCACGCCATACCGGGAATGCAGGCCGACTTCGCCCGGCATGTCCGCCAGAAGTTGCCGTTCCGTGCGGTTCTGGCATCGAGCACGACCGATCCCTACTGCACGGTCGACGAAGCTCAGGAATTGGCAGGCGCCTGGGGCGCGGAATTCTCGGACGCAGGCGATGCGGGCCACATCAACGCTGAATCCGGCCATGGGCCATGGCCCGAGGGGCTGATGCGGTTTGCGGGATTCCTGCGTTCGCTGGGCTGATCGAGGCCTGCGGCTTTCGTCGGTGCTGCCAAACTGAATCAATTGGTGAAGCCGTTGAATCAAGCTGGCCTTGCAACATCCTGAAACGCAATGGAAAACCGCGCTTCCGCTGCCGTCAGACGCCCAGAAGGCCGCCGGTGAAAGACATCACGACCTGCCCGCAGGCCAGGCTCCACAAACCCGCGATGATGGTGGCGAGCATGACGAAATGGAACGGGCGTCCCTCGATGCGCCGTCCCATGACCGTGTTCCGCAGGATGATGAACGGCGCGGAGAACACGACGACCGGCACGCTTGCGACAGCGAGCACTCCGCCCGTCTGAAGCAACGTGAAGCTGGCTCTCCGAGCCGTGAACAGCTCGAACGCGTTGGCGACGAGGCCCGCGAAGGCGAAGCCGATGAACAGCGCCTGAAATGCCTCGATGGCGCCGGGATCAAGATGCACGATGAAGCCCTCCGGCCCCTGAAAGTTAATGAAACCTTATCGCGCACGCTTAAGCCGGCGTTAAGCGATCCGTGTTGGTATCGTTAACGGCCGCTAGGCTATCTCTCTCCTCGTTTGCCTTGTTGACGCTCATGAGTTCCTCCGCATCCTCGTCCGCCGGCCCGCAGCATGGCAACGGGCATCACGCCGCAGCGAGTATGCGACAGCGAAAACAGGTCGCGGTGCTGCCAGCTGCACCGATCGACGCATTTGTGGGGATATGTCTGGCGTTGCTCGCCATGGTGGGCATTGGCGGCCTCGGCGCAGGTGTCTGGTGGAGCCGTCAGCCGCCCGCTCCCCCAACCATGGTGGAGATGCGCGTCGGCGCCGAGCTGCTGGTGTTTCCGTCCAACTACAAGGGGCCCCGCCTTCCCGACATGGCCCGCGAGGTGGGCATGACCCGCCTGCGCGTCACTTGGCCCGGCCTCGGTGCGCCCGGCCTCACCGACAAGGCCGATGTGCACATCACCATCGGACCCGCCGATCCGGCCACGGATCCGATCGCCCATTTCGCCACTCTGGCGCGATTCCTGGCGCCAGGCGCATGGTCGAACCCGGGGGGATTGGTGACGCGGAGCTTCAAGAGGGGCTCGCCGTTCGAGACCGAGGAACTTTTCATGTCCATGCCCGACGGCGCGGAATTCTTTGCCCGCTGCACGGCCGACATCGCTCAGGTGAAGCTTGATGAGGGCTGCCGGGCGGTCCTGAAGCATCGCGGCTTCGACATCGCACTGCGGTTCCCGCGGGACGCACTGAGCGATTGGCGCGAACTGTCCGACGGCGTCAGGAAGCTGGTCGACGGATTTCGCCATCCGGGCTGAGCAGGCCGGCGATCACGAATTCCGCCGTGCTTTCCGACAGCGCCATCGGTATGTCGTAGACAAGCGCGATGCGTGTCAGCGCCTTCACGTCGACATCGTGCGGGTGAGGGGAGAGCGGATCGGCGAAGAAGAACAGCGCATGGATGCGCCCTTCCGCGATCATCGCGCCAATCTGCTGATCGCCTCCAAGCGGCCCGGATTTGAGCCGGGATATCGACAGTTCCGGGCACGCTTCCATGATGCGGCCGCCGGTCGTGCCGGTGGCGACCAAAGCGAATCGGGCAAGCTTGCTTCGATGCCGCGCCGCCCAGGCCGCCATCGCATCCTTCTTGTCGTCGTGCGCGATGAGCGCCAGCGTCGTCGGGTGGCTCATGCTGCCGGGCGCGCTCCGGTCCAGATTGCTGCCCAGGCTCCTGCCCAGGCTCCTGCTCAGGTCAATCTTCGAGATCGACGTCGAGGATCGCCATCGTAAAGTTGAACGAACGGTCGCCATCCTCGTCATCGACGTGAAGAATGCCGATGTATTCCTCGCCGATGTAGACTTCGGCTGAATCATTCTTCTTCGGACGGGCTTTGACGGCGATCGAGTGATTGGCGAAAGTGCGGCGCAGGAAGCGCTCAAGCTTGGCAAGTTCAGTCTTGTCCACGATGTCGATATCCAGATTTCGGGTGTGATGCGGGGTCGCTGAGCCACGAGCGATGCCATGGAGAGGCGTCGAGGGCAAGCGTGTACTGCCGGCTTGGCCCCGGGCCTCACTTCATTTCGGCAAGCAACTGATCCATGGCGCGCGCCGGCTCGGCGCAGCCAGCCTCGCCGACGACCCGCGCCGGCACCCCGGCGACGGTCGTGCTGCGCGGTACGGACGCCAGCACGACCGAGCCTGCCGCAACGCGGGCGCACTCGCCGACCTCGATGTTGCCGAGGATCTTCGCGCCCGCGCCGATCAGGACGCCGGAGCGGATCTTCGGATGCCGATCGCCCTTCTCCTTGCCCGTGCCGCCAAGCGTCACGTCCTGCAGCAGGGATACGTTGTCGCCGATGACGGCCGTCGATCCCACGACGAGGCCTGTCGCATGATCGAGAAACACGCCGCGCCCGATTCGGGCGGCCGGATGGATATCGGTCTGAAAAACCTCCGACGACCGGCTCTGCAGGTAAAGCGCCAGATCCGTGCGGCCATGCGACCACAGCCAATGCGCCAGGCGGTGGGTCTGCAGCGCATGGAAGCCCTTGAAGTAAAGCACCGGCTCGACGAAACGCGTGCAGGCCGGGTCGCGGTCCACCACCGCCGCAACGTCTGCGCGGAAGCCTTCGCTGAGCGCAGCGTCTGCGGCCAGGGCCTCGTCGAATGTCTGGGCGATCAACTCGGCTGGCACGACCGGGTGGCCCAGCCGTGCGGCGACACGATGGGCGATGGCGGCATCCAGGCTGCGCTGGTTGAGGATGGTGGACAGCAGGAAGCTGGCGAGCGTGGGCTCCGCCTCGATGATCCTGTCCGCCTCCTGCCGGACGCGCGCCCAGACGGGGTCGAGCGCCTGGATGGAAACCTGGGCAGCGCCGGGCCGCGAAGATGTTGAACCGGAGGCCATGAGCGTTTTCCTCGTCGTTACGCGCAAGGATACAACATGGGTGACCACAAATCACCCTGCAAGAAACCAGCTGCCTCCGCGGTGTCGCGCGCACTTCACGCCATCGTGGCGTCGAGCGTGGCTCGCCGTGCGATCTGGCACTAGGCGAACCGCCATCGCATGCGCTAACTGGCGCATGGTCGAAGTCGGTGCTGTCGCCGCGCTGGTCGCGGGTGTCCTGTCGTTCCTAAGCCCCTGCGTGTTGCCGCTGGTGCCACCTTACCTGTGCTATCTCGCCGGAACGACGGTGGAGGAGATGCAGGAGGAAGGTCCAGGCACGCGGGCCGCCCGGCGCGACGTGATGCTGGCGGCGCTGGCGTTCGTGGCCGGCTTCACCACCGTGTTCGTCCTGATGGGCGCGACCGCCAGCGCGCTGGGGCAGATCCTGCGCGACTATATGTGGGTGCTTTCCTGGGCGGCAGGGCTGGCGATCATCCTGATGGGCCTGCACTTTCTCGGCGTCTTCCGCCTCGCCATGCTCTACCGCGAGAAGCGGATGACCGTGGCCACGCCCGCGGGCCCTGGCGGGGCCTATCTCATGGGGCTGGCCTTCGCCTTTGGCTGGACGCCCTGCATTGGGCCGATCCTCGCCGCGATCCTCGCGGTGGCCGGATCGTCCGACACGGTCTATCGCGGCATGTCGTTGCTGGCCGTGTATTCGCTGGGCCTCGGCATTCCCTTCATCCTGGCGGCATTCGGCATCGAGCGTTTCATGGCGGCGATGGCGGGCGTGAAGCGGCATTTCCGCCAGATCGAGATGGCGATGGGCGGCCTGCTCGTCGTCACGGGCGTGGCGTTCCTGACCGGAGGCATGGAGCGGATGGCGTTCTGGCTGCTGGAGACATTTCCGGGGCTGGCGACGCTGGGGTGAGGCTCCGGTCCGTGCAACGGATTGAAAGGTCCGGTGGACCTTTCAAAGGAGCCGAACGCACGAGCGCAAGCGAGGGCCGGGGTCGCGGTCCGCGTTGAGCATGAACTACCACCGTGCATCCATCGTCCCCCATCAGCGAGGCTCCATGAGAAAACCCGCCCGGAACGCTCCGGACGGGTTCATGATCTCGCCAGGATGGCCGGGTCAAGCCCGACCATGACGAGCAGGATCAATTCTCGACGTAGGTGATCTTGCCGTCGGCAGCCTTGCGCCATGTGTACATCACGTAGTCAGGACGGGTGATGTCGCCCTTCTTGTCGTAAGAGATGTCGCCGATGACCGTCTTGAACGTGAAGCCGGTCCGCATGAACTCAGCCATTTTCTTCGGGTCGACTGACTTCGCGCCTTCCGCAGCCTGCTTGAAGATCTCGACAGCGGCGTAGCTGTAGAGTGTGTAGGCTTCCGGATTGAACTTCTTCGCTTCGAACTTCTTGACGACAGCGGCCGCTTCCGGACGCTTGCGTGGATCGGGCGGGAAGGTCATCAGCGTGCCTTCGGTACCCGGGCCGCCGATGGCCGCGAACTCGTCCGATGTGATGCCGTCGCCGGACATCAGTACGGTGTTGAGGCCCTGGTCACGCATCTGGCGCACGATCAGGCCGCCTTCGGTGTGCAGGCCGCCCCAGTAGACGAGGTCGGCGCCGGCCGCCTTGAGCTTCGAGACGAGAGCGGAGAAATCCTTCTCGCCGGTGTTCACGCCTTCATAGAGCACGTCGTTGACACCAGCTGCCCGCATGGCCTTACGGGTTTCATCCGCGAGGCCCTGGCCATAGGTCGTCTTGTCATGGACGACGGCGATCTTCTTGCCCTTCATGTTCTTGACGATGTAGTCGGCGGCGACCGCTCCCTGCTGGTCATCGCGGCCGCAGGTGCGGAAAGCGTTCCACAGGCCGCGCTCGGTGATGCGCGGGTTGGTTGCCGACGGCGTGTTGAAGATCATGCCGTTCTCTGCGTAAACTTCAGACGCAGGCATGGTGACGCCCGAGTTGAAGTGCCCGACCACCCACTTGATGCCGTCGGCGCTGAACTTGTTGGCGACCGAGACGCCTTCCTTGGGGTCGGAGCGATCGTCGCCGATCGAGACCGTGATGCGCTGGCCCATGATGCCGCCAGCCGCGTTGATGTCCTCCACAGCCTGCTCGACGCCATTCTTGAGCTGGGCGCCGAAGGATGCGTTGGGACCGGTGATCGGGCCGGCCACGCCGAGTTTGATCTGTGCCTGGGCCACGCTCGAAAAAGCGAGGACCGTGCCGAGGGCGACGCCGCTCAACAGGATTTTCTTCATGGATATTCTCTCCCTTGTTGGAATGCAGACCAGACCCATCTTGTGTTCTGTCCGCCCCGGCGCGTGACACCACCGTGATGCGCAGTCTTGCGCTTTTCCACGATGATGTCACCCGTCAAGCTGGTGAAACCTTGAAACTTTTGTCGCACTCCGCACGCCCCGTCGAGCGACCGTCATGCGACCTCGAAATCTCGTCAAGCTTCCGCTTTCGCCTTCCAGCTGAACGGCCCGGAACGGTCGTACATCCAGCGGTACTGCGTCGTCATCTGCGTCGTTCGTGTGTAGCGGAAGCCGGCCAGCGCGAACGCGATGAGGATCAGCGCATCGACGAGGAAATAATGCAGCGTCAGCAGCGTTCCGCCGAACAAGGCGAAGTGTATGAAGCGCACGAATGCCGCCAGGATGAGGACGTACAGCGGGACGTTCCATAGCGGCCGCCATGTCAGGGCGATGGCGCGGCCGGTCATCCAGGCGGCCCAGCCCCCCATGATGACCGTGACGAGCACGAACAGCCAGATCGACGGTTCTTCGTAGAGGATACCTTGCATCAACTTGCTCTTTCAGGACAGGGCGCCGGTGCCGACCATGCCGCGCACTGGTCCATTGCGCGTCGCGGACCGCGAACCATCGTCAATGCCGTCCACCTTCGAGATAAGCGGCGCGGACTTGCGGATTGGCCAGAAGCTCCCTGCCGGCGCCGGTCATCGTGATCACGCCATTGACCATGACGTAGCCGCGATGCGCCAGCTTGAGCGCATGGAAGGCGTTCTGCTCGACCAGGAACACAGTCAGGCCTTCGGTCTTGTTCAGGTCCCGGATCGTGTCGAAGATCTGCTTCACGATGAGAGGCGCCAGGCCCAGCGACGGCTCGTCCAGCATCAGCAGCTTCGGCCGGCTCATCAGCGCCCGGCCGATGGCCAGCATCTGCTGTTCGCCGCCGGAAAGCGTGCCGCCGCGCTGCTGCAGCCGCTCCTTCAGTCGCGGAAAGATCGTGCAGATGCGCTCCAGGTCCTGACTGAAGTGAGCGAAGCCATCCACGGACGCGCCCATCTGCAGGTTCTCGTAGACGCTCATGCGGGCGAAGATGCGCCGTCCTTCCGGCGATTGCGCCAATCCCATGCGCGCGATGAGATGGGTTTCGACCTTCGTGATGTCCTTGCCGGCATAGGTGATGACGCCTTCGCGGCAGCGCGGATTGCCGAATATCGTCATCATCAGCGTCGACTTGCCGGCGCCGTTGGCGCCGATCAGCGTGACGATCTCGCCCTCATGCACGTCGATGTCCACGCCCTTGAGCGCAATGATGTTGCCATAGAACGTCTTGACGCCGCGCACCGAGAGCAGCGGGGCTCCGCGCGGCGCAGCGGCCTCGGCGGCGGGTTGTGTCAGTGTGCTCATATGACGCCAGCCTCCGCTTCGGCGGCCTCGACCTCTTCGTCTTCGACGCCCAGATAGGCGGCGATGACCTTCGGATCGTTCTGGACCTCGCTGGGCGTTCCGTCGGAAATCTTGGTGCCGTAATCGAGCACGACCACATGGTCTGAGATTTCCATCACCACGCTCATGTCATGCTCGATCAGCAGCAGCGAAACCCCGTCATCGGCCCTGATCGAGCGCAGCAGGTTGTTCAGCTCGAGGCTTTCGCGCGGGTTGAGGCCCGCAGCGGGCTCGTCGAGGCACAGCAGCAACGGCCCGGTGCACATGGCACGGGCGATTTCGAGGCGGCGCTGGTCGCCATAGGCCAGATCACCGGCAGGATCATCGGCGCGGTCCGTCAGCCTGGTCTTGTCGAGCCAGTACTTCGCCTTCTCGACGGAATCGCGGGCGGCGGCCTTGTAGCCGCCGATGCCGAGCAGGCCGCCGACCGTCCAGCCCGATGCCTTCATCAGCACGTTATGCTGCGCGACCAGCAGATTCTCCAGCACCGTGAGGCCCGAGAACAGGCGGATGTTCTGGAACGTGCGGGCGACCTTCGCATGTGCGGCGATCTTGAAGTCCGGCATCCGCTCCAGCAGGAAATCCGTGCCGTCGTCGTGGGTGAGGGTCATCATGCCTTCGGTCGGCTTGTAAAAGCCGGTGATGCAGTTGAACACCGTCGTCTTGCCGGCGCCGTTGGGGCCGATCAGCGCCGTGATGTCGCCCTTGCGAACTTCGAACGACAGGTCGTTGACCGCCACCAGACCGCCGAAGCGCATGGTGACGTGCTCGACCTTGAGCAGGGGAGCGGAAGCCGCCATCAGCCGTGCCCTTCCTTGACGTGCGATCCCGAGACAGCCTTGCTCTGCTTCAGGAAGGCCGTCGGCTCACGCGTCGAGATCAATCCGCGCGGTTTCCAGATCATGATCACGACCATGGCGAGGCCGAAAATCAGCATGCGGTACTTGGTGGGGTCGAAGTCAGGCCCGAACACCGCCTTGAGCAGGTCCATCTCGCGCATCAGCTCCGGGCCGCCGATCATGGCGACCGCAGCGATGGCCACGCCCCACAGCGATCCCATGCCGCCGAGCACGACGATGGCCAGCACCACGGCCGACTCCATGAACGTGAAGCTCTCGGGGCTGATGAAGCCCTGCCGCGCGGCGAAGAAGGCGCCCGCGACGCCGCCGAACCCTGCGCCGATGGCGAACGCAGTCAGCTTGGTGCTGGTGGTGTTGATGCCGAGCGAGCGGCAGGCGATCTCGTCCTCGCGCAACGCCTCCCAGGCGCGGCCGACCGGCATCCGCCGCAGCCTGACCGTGACATAGGCCGTCAGCAAGGCCAGCATCAGGATGACGTAGTAGAGGAAGATCGTGCGGTAGAGCGGCGTGAACTCCAGCCCGAACACCGCCGCAAAGCCCGTGTCGCTCGCGTTGAATGGGATGCCGAAGAAGCTCGGCCTCGGGATGGTCGAGATGCCGGCATATCCACCGGAAAAGTCGATCCAGTTGATCAGCACAAGGCGGATGATTTCGCCGAAAGCCAGCGTGACGATGGCGAGGTAGTCGCCTCGCAGCCGGAGCACAGGAAAGCCCAAGAGCACACCCCAGAATGCCGCGAGCAACCCGGCCACCGGCAGGCACACCCAGAAGGCCCAGACGCCGAGCGCGGGATAGGTGGCGGGGATCACTTTCGTGGCGAAGAGCGCATAGGAATAGGCGCCGACCGCATAGAACGCGACATAGCCGAGATCCAGCAGGCCAGCGAGGCCGACAACGATGTTCAGGCCCCAGCCGAGCATCACATAAATCAGGATCTGCACGCCGAAATTATCGATCCACTTGATCGCGCCGCCCCAGCCGGACCCGTAGATCGCGATGACCGGGAAAGCGAAGAGAAAGCCGATCGCGAGGGGCGCCAGGATCGGCATCAGCCGTCCGACTGCTGGCACGAGGGCGTTGGGCATCGACACAAGAGGGCCGCCGCCAGCCGCGCGCCGCTGCTTGTTTAGCGCCACGAGCAGGCGGCCGGCGAAGACGATGGCGCAGGCCCAAGCCACGGCATCCCAGCGCGCGTCCAGGATCAGCCGGTTGTTGAGGTCCTGCCGTGTGCCGTAGGCTACGATTGGAATGCACAAACCGAAGGTGACGAGCGCCGCGAAGGCCGCCTCCTTCAGCGCGGGCAGCATCCCCTGCTGGACGAGGGCCGCCTGTTCGGTCGAGCGGGTGTCCGCCTTCGCCATCAGACTTTCTCCACTTCAGGCCGCCCGAGAATGCCCGAGGGCAGGAAGATGAGCACGATGGCGAGGATTGAGAAGGCCGCCACGTCCTTGTAGTCGATCGAGAAATAGGCGGACCAGAAGGTCTCGATCAGGCCGATGATCAGGCCGCCCAGAACCGCGCCCGGCAAGGAGCCGATGCCGCCCAGGACCGCTGCGGTGAAGGCCTTCACGCCCGGAACGAAGCCGTCATGGAAGCTGATCACGCCATATTGCAGCAGGTACATCACCCCCGCCACTGCGGCCAGCGCGGCGCCGATGACGAATGTCGCCGAGATCGTGCGGTCCACGTCGATGCCGAGCAGCGCCGCCATCTTCCGGTCCTGCTCGCAAGCGCGTTGGGCGCGGCCAAGCGACGTCTTCTGCACCAGATACCAGAAGGCCAGCAGCAGCACGGCGGTGACGCCCATGATGATGACCTGCTTGTAGGCGAGCCGAACGGGATAGGCGCCCGCCGCGAAGAACAGGAAGCCGCCGTCGACGATGGGCGGGATCGACTTGTTTCGAGGGCCCTGGATGACCTGCACGAGGTTCATCAGGAAGATGGACATGCCGATGGCGGAGATCAGGGGTGCGAGGCGGAACGAGCCGCGCAGGGGCCGGTAGGCGATCCGTTCGATGGCCCAGCTCCACAGGGCGGTGACCGCCATGCCCAGCACGAGCACCAGCAGAAGCGCGACGACGACCATGCCGACGCCTAGCGCCGAGGAGATGATCATGAAGAAGATCAAAGCGATGAAGCAGGACAGCATGAACACGTCGCCGTGGGCGAAGTTCACCATGCCGATGATGCCGAAGACCATCGTGTACCCGATGGCGATGAGGCCGTAGATCGACCCCAGTGTCAGCCCGTTGATGAGCTGCTGCAGAAAGATTTCCATGAAACGCCCGACCTCTCCGCTGCATGCCGTGAAGGCTTCTTCATGCGCTGCGAGCGCATCCGGCCTCCGTTTTCGACATGCGGACCATAGCTAGCAACAGGTCATGAGCCCGACAATCATTTTCACCGAAAACATGCGGAAAACCTCAGCTTTTTTAAGAAATGAATTTTCACAGGCGCTTGGCAGCAAAAAACACGGCCAAGCTACGCAATTCGGGCGAAAATCCGTTGGTCAAGATGCTTGTCTCCGCCGATGCGCGTGCCTGCCCGAATATGACGGTGCGAAACGATTGCGGTGATCGACGGCGGCATGGCATCGATCGCGAAAGCCGAATTCCTGTCTTGGGCGCCTGGTCATTCTTGGCTTCCGTTCTCTCGGAGCTTGGGAGAGGGCAGCAACTTGGATTTGTTGCGCGATTGTCGCGTCGTGTCCCGCAATGCCACGCAGGACGCCAATCGATCACCCTCAATCCTTCAGCTGAAACCCCGCCCATAGCGGGTCGCGGTCGTCGATGAAGATGGTGTTGTAGCCGGTCATGCGGGCCCAGCCCTCGATGGAGGGGATGATGGCGTCGAATTCACCGACTTTCGCCGCCGCTTCGACGCGGCCGCGGAACAGCGTGCCGATGATGCTTTCGTGGATGAAGTCGTCGCCGGGCTTGAGCTTGCCTTGCGCCGCCCACTGCGCCATCCGGGCCGAGGTGCCGGTGCCGCAAGGGCTGCGGTCGATGGCCTTCTCGCCGTAGAACACCGCGTTGCGCGCATGCGCTTCGGGGTGCTGGGGCTTTCCGGTCCACTGCACGTGGCTGAGGCCGTTGATGGCCGGGTTGTCCGGGTGGACGAACGCATACTTGGCGCGGAAGGCCTCGCGCACTTTCGGGCTCCAGCGCAGCAGGTCGGACGGCGTGACGTCCGCGATGTCGCTGAAGGCGGCCTGCCTGTCGATGATGGCGTAGAAATTGCCGCCATAGGCGACGTCGGCCGTGATCTCGCCAAGGCCATCGACATGAGCCGTGAGGCCCGCCGCGTGCAGGTAGGACGGCACGTTGGTGATGCGGACAGAGTCCACATAGGGGCCATCCTGCACGTAGGTCGCCGTGACCAGGCCGGCTGGCGTGTCGATCTTCAGGACGCCCGGATTCCTTGGCGTGACGAGGCCGCGCTCCAGCGCCATCGTCACCGCGCCGATCGTGCCGTGGCCGCACATCGGCAGGCAACCGCTGGTCTCGATGAACAGGAAGGCGATGTCGGCGTCTTCGCGGGTCGGCGGATAAAGGATGACGCCCGACATCATGTCATGGCCGCGTGGCTCGAACATCAGGCCCGTGCGGATCCAGTCGAACTCGGCCAGGAAGTGCGCGCGCTTCTCGACCATGTCGCCGCCCTTGAGGGCAGGGCCGCCCCCGGCGACGAGCCGCACCGGATTGCCGCAGGTGTGGCCATCGACGCAGAAGAAAGTATGGGCTGCCATTGGCTTGGATGTGTCCGCTGAGAGATTGAGTCCGCTCGCTTATGCGCTGATTCAACGGCGATGACGAGCCCGGCCGCCTTTCTCAGAACCGCTGCGCGCTGTATGGCGCGACGTCGACCGCGCTGCGCCGGCCCGCGATCAGGTCAGCCACCACGGCGGCGGTGGCCTGGCTCTGCGTCATGCCCAGATGGCCATGGCCAAAGGCATAGACGATGCGGGGGGAGGCGCGGGACGGGCCGATCACCGGCAGCGAATCAGGCAAGGACGGGCGGAACCCCATCCAGACTTCGCCGGCGTCGAAGGCGGGAAGATCGCTGATGAAGCGGCTGGTCTTTTCATGAATCAGTCGCGTGCGGCGATGGTCGGGGGCGGCCTTCAGCCCGCCGAACTCCACGCCGCCGCCGATGCGCAGGCCAGAGTCCAGCGGCGTCGCCACGAAACCATGGTCCTTGAAGGCGATCGGACGCGACAGCAGCCGCGTCGTCGCCTTGAAGCTGACGTTGTAGCCGCGCTCGGTGTCGAGAGGGACGCGGTCGCCAAGCCCCATCGCGAGCGGTCGGGACCAGATGCCGGCCGCGATCACGACGGCGTCGGCTTCGATCGCGCCGTCGTCAGTCAGCACGCTGGGCCGTCCATCGCCCGAAACGGCGCGCACGGCGCAGCGCCTAGCCTCCGCTCCGCGCTCCAACGCGGCTTCGAACAAGGCGGTGGTCAGCCAATGCGGATCGGAGATATGCGCGGAATCCGGATGAAACAGGGCGCCGGCGAACACCGGCTTGAGCGCTGGCTCGAGCTGGCGCGCCTCGTCCAGCGAGATCAAGTCGACGCGGATGCCTTCGTCAAGCTGACGCCGGATTTCGTTCGCGGCGGCGGCGATGCTGCGCTGGCTGTCCAGCATGTAGAGCGCGCCATTCCGGTGGATGTGCCTTTCAAGGCCCAGCGCCTCGGCGCGTGCGAGCCATGCCGGCAGCGCGCGGCTCTGCAGCGCGGTCAGCGCCCTGATCGACGCCTCGACCTTCGATGGCCGCGCGGCCCAGGCGAAGCGCGCAAGCCAGGGCAGCAGATGCAGGAGGTGGCCGGGGCGGATCGAAAGCGGCCCGGTCGGATCCAGCAGCATGCGCGGGGCCTGCATCACGATCTTCGGGCTCGCCAGGGGCATGATGTCGCCGTGCGCGATCCATCCAGCATTGCCCGCCGACGGAGCGCCGGCGCTGCGCTGCGCGCTGCCGTCGGGGTCGAGCAGCGTGACGGCATGGCCCTCGTCCAGCAAGGCATGGGCGCAGGCTGTGCCGATGATGCCGGCACCGATGATCAAGACGTGCATGTGAAGCTTCCAGGGCGGGATCCGCACTTTAGTGCGATGGCGTACAGCCGCCAACGCCGCAATCCGCAGTCCGGATGCGCGCAATCGTCACGACAGGCTGGCGTTCGCGGCGTCATATGCCTACATGAGGACAAAGAACGGCTAATCCAACCCGATTTGGCCCGGTTTGAGCAATCATGACAGCAAGAGCCACATTCAATGCCGGCGAAGCCGTGACATCCGGCGCGGTCTCCTCTGCGGATTTCCGGCAGGCGATGGCTCAGGTCACGGCTTCGGTCCATGTGATCACCACAGCGGCGGGCGGTCTGACCCGCGCCGGGCTCACCGCCAGCGCGGTGACGTCATTGTCGGATTCTCCGCCGCTGATGCTTGCCTGCATTCGCACCGACAGCAACACGCTGACGCAAATCGAGGCCAACGGCATTTTCTGCATCAACACGTTGTCTGACGAAGACCAGCCCATCGCCGAAGCCTTCGCCGGCCGGAAGGGACTTGAGGGAGAGGATCGGTTCGCGCTGGGCGATTGGGGCGTGCTGGTGACCGGCGCGCCTGCGCTGGCGACATCGCTCAATTGCTTCGACTGCCGCGTGGTCGACATCCGCACCATGGCCACGCACAGGATCATCATTGGCGAAGTGGTGGGATTGGGCGGCAAGCACGCGGGACCTGGCCTGATCTACCGCAACAGGCTCTTCGGCAAATTCTGAGGCCGCACGCCGTCGTCGCGCGTCTTCAAGCCGCCATCGGCCGAGATCTCGAGCCGGCCTGGCAATGCAGCTTGCGCATCGCGGTGAAGCTTCAGCGCCATGGGCGCGGGCCAGCCCATCTCTCGCGCCACGATGAGGCCCAGCAGCAGGATCGCATCCGGCTCGTGCAGGATGATGGCGCTTGGAGCCAGACCAGTGCGGACAAGCTCGAGCAGCACGGCGGAGGCGGATGACGAGCCGATCGTGCCGGGCAGGCACAGGATCTTGCCAGCGACGTTTCGCCCGCGGTCAGGGTGCCTCGCGTCGATGATGTCGCCTGTGAAGGGATCGACGCCGCCCCAAAAGCTGATCGGCGCTGAAAGGACCAGCGTCTCGCCCGAGCATGCGGCTCCAGCGATCAGGACCTCGGCGTTCCAGGCGCAATCCGCTGCGTCGGTCATTGAATCGCGTCCGCAGTTGCGTCGGCCAGGACGGCGCGGCCCGCCACCGCGCTTTCGATGCAGTCCGCCAGCGAGCCGAAGACGACGCCGTAGCCGGTGTTTCCTGGCGCGTAATGGGCGAACTTGCCGGAGTTCGTCATCAGCACGCCGTCGATGGCCGGCAGGATCGGCGTGACGACCACGCACGTGTCAGCCACGATGATCACGTTGAGGCTCTCCAGCGCGGCGCGAAGGCCCGTGCGGTCGAGCTCACGCAAGACATGGCGGCCGGTGCAGGCATAGACCGGCGCCGTGGCCATGCGTCCCGACAGAAGCTTCGCCACCGATTCGAACTCGCCGAGAGACAGGTGGGGGCTGCCGATCGCCACCGCGTCGATCCGGCCAGCGTCCTGCACCGTCGAAAGGCCCGCCTGCGCAGTTCGGATCATGGCGCGCGTCACCTGGATGGTTGCGGCAGGCCGAACCCCGCCAAGCGCATCGCTTGCGGTGGCTGCCTCCGGCGTCACGCCGGCGATGTGGAACAGGCCCACGCCGCCGGTCGAGGCCGCCGCTGCGCCGAAGGCCTTGAGCCGATCCTCGGAGACCGGCCCGCGGATGCCTGTGACCACCCCTATGCTCGTGCCGATCTCGCGGCCATACAAAGCGCCCATGACAGGCCATATCCAGTCACTGGCCAGCACCGCGGCAGGCAGGCGGGACACATCGAATGCGACCGTCGCCAAACGGTTCTCCGCCCTGTGCAGCCCGCAGTCCGGCGCGCGGCCGGCGATGGCGCAAGCGATGTCAAGATAATCGCCGTAGCGATTCGTGCGCGCACCGAGCACAGAGTTGCAGAAGGCGACTGCGTTGCTCTCGCCCCACGCGACGTCGGTCCCCAATGCAGGGCGATGCCCGGCCTGATAGGGCGCGCAAGTCCACGATCGCTCGCAGCCCATCGCCTCATAGGCCCGCATCAGGCGCTTGGCCATATCGCGCGTCGGGCCGGACAGCCGGATCTGCGAACAGCCTGTCAGGTCCAGCGCGCCGACGTTCAAGGTGGACCGGATGCAGACTTTCGCGCCGAGCCGCACCAGCTCCTCCGCGAACAGCGTGCCGGCGTCGCCATGGTAAAGAGCGCCGTCTATATGGGCAGACTGCACGGGGATAAGGCGTGCCGCGCCAAGCAGCCTCGCGCTCTCCGCGACGATGCGCATCGCCATCGCGCCGGCGTCCTCGCCGGCGGCGACGGCGCGCTCGCTTTCGGACAGGACCGTCATGCCTGCACGCCGGGGTTGACGATGGACGGGAAAGCCTCGATGGCGGCCGGCATCTTGCGGTGGGCTTCAATGGCTGCGTCGATGAAATGGCCGGACGAGCCCAGATAGCTTTCAGGCTCGAAAAGCTTCGCCAGTTCCTGTGGTGGCAGATGTGCCGAAACTGCCGGGTCGGCAGCCAGGACATCCTTCAGGTGGTCGCCGCTCGCCACGGCCTGCCTGCAGGCGGCCTCGAGCAGATGGTGGGACTCCAGCCGCCCCATGCGGCTGCCGAGCGCCATCATCACGGCCTCCGCCATGATCAGCCCCTTCGTCGTCTCCAGGTTCAGCCGCATGCGTTCGATGTCGATCTCCAGCCCTGAAGCCAGAGTGACCGCGGCCTTCAGCGCTCCTCCAGTGAGGCGCAAGAGCTCTGGCAAGGTGCGCCATTCCGCGTGTGCCGGGCCCGCGGCCCGCTCATGTTCATGCATCTGCGCGAACAGGATGGTGCTGACTAGACCGGGGGCTGCCGTGCCTGCGCCGATCATGATGGCGGCGAGAACGGGATTGCGCTTGTGCGGCATTGTGGACGAGCCGCCCCGCCCCGGGGCCGGAGGCTCGAAGGCTTCCTGCACGTCTGTCTGCATCATCAGAACGACGTCGCGCCCGATCTTGCCGAGGACGCCGCACAGCAGCCCGCAGAACGAAGCCATCTCTGCGATGCGGTCGCGCGCCGAGTGCCAGGGCGTCGCCGGCAGCGTCAGGCCAAGTTCACGCGCCAGGTTGGCCCGCACATCCGCGCCCTTGTCGCCCAAAGACGCCAACGTGCCCGCGGCCCCGCCGAACTGCAGCGACAGGACACGCGGGCCAAGCTCGCCCAGCCGGCCTTGGTTCCGGGTCACGGCGCCGAGCCAGCCAGCTGCCTTCAGGCCGAACGTCGTGGGCAAGGCATGCTGCATCACCGTGCGCGCCACCATCGGGGTGTCACGATGCTTCAGCGCGAGCGTTGCGAGCGCCTGCCCCAGATCGCCGAGGCCTTCGGCGAACAGCGCAAGGACTTCGCGTGCCTGCAGGACCAGCGCAGTGTCCATCACGTCCTGCGTGGTCGCGCCCCAATGCACGAACGGCTGGCCCACAGGTTCGGTCCGGCCTGTGAGGAGCTTCACCAGAGGGATGACGGGTGTTCCGGCGCGGGCTGTGCCGTCAGCGACGGCGGCTCCCATCTCATCCAGTTCGCTGTCGTGAATGATGGCGACCGCCGCGTTGATGGCGATGGCCGCCTCCGACGGTATGACGCCGGCGGCGGCTTCGACCCTCGCCAGCGCCGCTTCGAAAGCCAGCATCGCGCGCACGCAGCTGGCGTCGCTGAGCGCCGAATCGACGCGCTCGTCGTGCATCAGCAGATCGAACAGACGGGCCTGGTGCGTCGGAGACATTGCGGTCAGCCTTTCAGCCCCCTTGCGCGAAGGCTGGTTTTGTCTTCGATAGCGGTGTGTGCAGGGATGCGGCAAGTTGAATTGCTGAACGGGGAGGGCGCGAGATGGCCATGAAGATGCAAGGTGAGGTCACGCTGCCGGCCAGCAGGGACGTCGTCTGGGCGAAGCTCAACGACCCCGAGGTGCTGAAGCAGTGCATCCCGGGCTGCGAGGAGCTGGTCAAGGACGACGACACCCATTTCTCGGCCATGGCCAAGATCAAGCTCGGCCCGGTGAAGGCGACGTTCCGCGGGAAGGTCGCGCTGTCGGACATCGATCCGCCGAATGGCTACACGATCAGCGGGGAAGGCGAGGGCGGCATCGCCGGTTTCGCCAAGGGCGCGGCGAAGGTTGGCCTGGCGGATGCCGAAGGCGGCGGAACCTTGCTGACTTACGATGTCGACGCGCAGGTGGGCGGCAAGATCATGCAGCTCGGATCACGGCTGATCGATTCCGTCGCCAAGAAGTATGCCGACGAGTTCTTCGCGAAGTTTGCGGAGGCGGTGGCGGCTTGATCGGCCGCGCTCCGGCGGCTCATTTCCTGACCAGGAGAGCGGTCGCCCTCTCCTTGCGGTTGTTGACATAGGCGCCTTGCGCATTGGAGTGGGCGACCCACGTCAACCTTAGCGAAAACTGCGGCCCTGATATGCTGACGACGTCGCCGCTCAAGCTGCTTGATGTGACAGGCAGCGGCTGTCCGATCAACCTCACCGTGACGACCTTGCTGCCAGCGATGTTGACCACAATGTCGGATCTGGCGCCGAAGGACCCGCTCCATCTGCCGTCCCATGCGGACTGAGGCGCGCCTGCCGGCTGGAGGGGCGTCCCAGTCTGCGAACCTGGTGGCTTGGGCTGTCATGCTGATGGCAAGGCGATGGTCATCGAGAGCGCCACGGATAGAGCAAAACGGCGTACAGGCATAAAAAACCTTGATTTCGTGCTGAGTTGCTAAGTTATGCCGTAAAATCGACAAGTGTTTTCGAATGCAAGGACTTTCGCCGCAGCCGATCTTACGGTAAGCGACTTACAGCAATTACGCGGCACAAGGCCGTTGTCGTGAGGGGGGTCGGGCGCGTCTGCGCATGCGCTGCATAGCTCGCGGGCGCCCACCTTTTGGCCGTCCGAGCCGCAAGGACAATATCGCGCCTTATCTGGGAGGCATTTCAACACGCAGCACGAGAGCGCGACGAGCGGTTGGAGCGTCCCGGCACGGTCAGCCTCTGCCGTCGAGAAAATGGTGAAAACGCGACGATTCCAGCCAGTTTTTATTTAGGCTGCTGACTTGACGCGCGAAAATTGGCGGTTCACTCTGTTTTTAAGAGTTCCAAGGTCGGGAATGGCTTGTTGCGGTTCCGACCTCCGGCTTGCCTGCAGGCCCAAGAATAATGACCGCGCGCGCTATCCCGCGACGTTGCGGCTATCACGGAGGAAAGCATTCATGGCCGCCGTATCTATGATGGTGAACGGCAAAACCGTCACCGCCGATGTCGATCCGAGGACATTGCTCGTCGAGTTCATCCGCGAAAACCTGCGCCTCACCGGCACCCATGTCGGATGCGACACCAGCCAGTGCGGCGCCTGCGTCGTGCATGTCAACGGCAAGGCGGTGAAGGCTTGCACTGCGCTCGCCGTCCAGTGCCACGGCACATCCGTGTTGACGATCGAAGGCCTCGCTGCTGCCGATGGCGCGCTTCATCCAATGCAGGAGGCATTCCGCGAACATCACGGCCTGCAGTGCGGCTTCTGCACTCCCGGCATGATCATGTCGGCCGTCGACATCGTCAACCGCAAGGGCTCCGGCCTGGATGAGCACACGATCCGCGAAGAGCTGGAAGGCAACATCTGCCGCTGCACCGGCTATCACAACATCGTCCGCGCGGTCGAAGCAGGCGCGAAGGCGATGACGTCCGGCGTGCCGCTGCAGCTAGCCGCAGAATAAACGGCAGTCGGCAGTCCGAGATCGGCAGTCGCCGAACGCCCCAGCATCGCGCTCGACCGCCCGACCTCGATCCGACCGCCCGTTGCCGATCGCCTACTGCATTCAGGAAAGCAATCGGGAGAGACTCCATGTCCGCTACAGGAATCGGCGCCTCCGTCAGGCGTAAGGAAGATCACCGCTTCATAACCGGCGCAGGCCGCTACACCGACGACATCAACAGGCCAGGACAGGCCTATGCCTATTTCGTCCGCTCCCCCCATGCCCACGCGGCAATCCGGAAGATCGACGCGTCGGCGGCCAGCGCCATGCTCGGCGTTCTCGCAATCCTCACCGGCGACGATCTTGCGGCCGACAAGGTCGGCGGCCTGATTTGCGGATGGATGATCCACAACAAAGACGGCTCGCCGATGCGGGCTGGCGGACATCCGGCCCTGGCCCAGGGCAAGGTGCGCTATGTCGGCGATCATGTCGCGGTGGTGGTGGCTGAGACGCTGGCCCAGGCGCGCGACGCGGCGGAGGCCGTCGTGGTCGATTACGACGTCCTCCCGGCCGTGGTCGACACGGCGACCGCCATGAAGTCCAGCACCATCGTGCACGATGTGGCGCCTGACAATTCAGTCTACAATTGGCATCTCGGCAACAAGGACGAGACGATCGCGGCCTTCAACGCCGCCAAGCACGTCGTCAAGCTCGATCTGGTCAACAACCGGCTTGCGCCAAACCCGATGGAGCCGCGCGCGGCCGTCGGCCACTATGACAAGGGCGAGGATCACTACACGCTCTACACCACGAGCCAGAACCCGCATGTCGCGCGGCTGGTGCTGTCCGCGTTCATCGGCATTGCGCCCGAGAACAAACTGCGCGTCATCGCGCCCGACGTGGGCGGCGGCTTCGGTTCGAAGATCTTCATCTATGCCGAGGAGACGGTCTGCGTCTGGGCCTCGAAGAAGGTCGGGCGTCCGGTGAAGTGGAATTCGGACAGGACCGAGGCTTTCCTCTCCGACGCCCATGGCAGGGACCATGTCACCCATGCCGAAATGGCGCTGGACGACGGGGGCAAGATAACCGGCCTCAGGGTGCACACCATCGCCAATCTCGGCGCCTACCTGTCCACCTTCTCCTCGTCTGTGCCGACCTATCTCTATGCGCCGCTGCTTTCCGGCCAATACGACATCCCGGCCGTCTATGCGGAAGTCGATGCGGTCTACACGACGACCGCGCCCGTGGACGCCTATCGGGGAGCGGGCCGCCCAGAGGCGACCTTCGTGGTCGAACGGCTTGTCGAAATCGCCGCACGGCAGATCGGGATGGACCCTGCCAGGTTCCGGCAGATGAACTACATCACCAAATTCCCCCACCAGACGCCGGTGATCATGTGCTACGACGCCGGCAACTATAACGCCTCCATGAAGAAGGCGCTTGAAGCCGCCGACTACAAGGGCTTCGGCAAGCGGCGCAAGGAGGCCGAGAGGCGCGGCAAGCTGCGGGGCATCGGCTTCTCCTCCTACATCGAAGCGTGCGGCATCGCGCCATCGGCGGCCGTCGGCTCGCTTGGCGCGGGCGTCGGCCTGTGGGAATCGGCCGAGGTCCGCGTCAATCCGATCGGCACCGTCGAGGTCCTGACCGGTTCGCACAGCCACGGACAGGGGCATGAGACGACCTTCGCGCAGCTTGTGTGCGAGCGTCTTGGCGTCTCGATGGATGCCGTCTCGATCGTTCACGGCGACACGGACAAGGTCCAGATGGGGATGGGCACCTATGGCTCGCGCTCGGGGGCCGTCGGCATGTCGGCCATCTCGAAGGCGCTCGACAAGGTCATCGCCAAGGGCAAGAAGGTCGCCGCCTACGTGCTTGAGGCCTCTGACAAGGACATCGACTTCAAGGACGGGAAGTTCAGCGTCAAGGGCACCGACAAGACGCTGGATTTCGGCGCGTGCGCCTTGCAGGCGTACATCGCCCACAAGTTCAACGGGCAGGACCTCGAGCCAGGCCTGAAGGAGGGCGCGTTCTACGATCCGACCAACTTCACCTTCCCGGCCGGCGTCCACATCGCGGAGGTCGAGATCGATCCTGAGACGGGCAAGACGGAAGTGGTCAACTGGACGGCCGTCGACGATTTCGGAATCGTCATCAATCCGATGATCGTCGAGGGCCAGGTCCATGGCGGCATCGCGCAGGGCATCGGCCAGGCCATGCTCGAAGGCGTGGTCTACAATGCCGAAGGGCAACTCGTGACAGCCAGCTACATGGACTACTGCATGCCGCGGGCCGATGACCTTCCATCGTTCCAGGTCGGCATGACGGTGACGGCTTGCCCCTCGAATCCGCTCGGCATCAAGGGCTGCGGCGAGGCCGGGGCGATCGCCGCGCCGCCCGCGCTGATCAACGCGATCACGGACGCCGTCGGCCATGAGGACGTGGTGATGCCGGCCACGCCCAAGGTGGTCTGGCGCGCGGCGCAGAAGGCCTTGAGGAGAATGGCGGCGGAGTAGGCCGCAGGTTCGCTCCCTATCCGTCGCCGGAGAGGGCCGGGGAGACGCGTCGCAGGACGATATCCCCATCGCCGGCAAATCCCGAAGGACAGCGGCGCAATCCGCTCCACCCTTTTCCCTAAACCCCGGTCCGTCGACGGATGGGGACGAAAGCGGAGGACATCATCATGTACGCATTCACATATCACCGCCCGGACACCGTCCGTCAGGCCGCCGGGCTGCTCGCCCGAAAGGAAGATGCGAAGCTGCTCGCCGGAGGGCACACGCTTCTGCCGACCATGAAGCAGCGCCTCGCCGCGCCGGGCAGCCTTGTGGACCTCGCCGGCGTCGGCGAGATGAAAGGCATCGAGCGCAGGGGCCGGGCCATCGTCATCGGCGCGATGACAACCCATGCAGAGGTGGCCGACAGCTCCGAGGTGCAGTCGGCCATTCCCGGCCTTGCTGCTCTTGCGGGCAACATCGGAGATCCGCATGTGCGGCATCGCGGCACGATCGGCGGTTCGATCGCCAACAATGACCCCGCAGCGTGCTATCCTGCCGCCTGCCTCGCGATGGGCGCGATGATCATCACGAACAAGCGCAGGATTTCCGCGGACGATTACTTCCAGGGCATGTTCGACACTGCGTTGGAAGAGGGCGAAGTCATCACGAAGGTCGTGTTCCCGATCCCGGGCAAGGCCGCCTACGCGAAGTTCCCGAACCCGGCGTCTCGCTACGCGCTGGTGGGCGTCTGCGTGGCCAAGCGCGGTCCGGAAGTCCGCGTCGCTGTCACGGGCGCCGGAGCATCCGGCGTGTTTCGCTGGAAGGAAGCCGAAGAGGCGCTCAAGAGGCGTTTCTCCTCGAAATCGCTTGAAGGCATGGCCGCATCGCCCGTCGGCATAAATTCCGACATTCATGCGGACGCTGAGTATCGGGCGCATCTGATCGGCGTCATGGCTCGGCGCGCGGTCGATGCGGCGGTCGGCAAATGACGGTTCATTCCATGGTCCTCTCTGCGTGCCACAGTTCGTTGGCCTGATCCAGAAATATCTGCGTCATGACCGGGCATGCGCTCGTCCGTGACGCAGACATTGCCGCAGGCAGCCGTGCGGTGGCCGTCAGTACATGAACTTCTCTTCCACGATCTTGCCGTTGCGGACGGTGTAGAGGCCGACTTCCTTCATCTGGAGCCGTTCGCCGGACTCCTTGGCCGTGACATCCATGTCGAAGATGACGGCGAATTGCTCGCCGTTGATATAAGGGCCTGCAGCCTTGGCGTCATGGACAGTGTGGTTCGCATACCACCAGTCGCTTTTGGCCTTGACCGCCTCGCTGCCCTCGACCCGCGCCATCGGTCCATCCATAGCTTCGAGGCTGACGATGTCAGGCGCGTTGAACGCATTGGCCGCGCCTTCATGGTCCCCTGACTTGAGCATGTCTGTAAAGGCCTGGGCCGTATCCGTTATTGTCATCAAACTCTCCCTCGTGCTGAAGTTCCATCAACCACGACATTGTGACCTGATCACGAAACCGATGTGAAGGCCGCCGTCCATGCGCATCGCTGAATTTCTGGTCGCGGCGCTCCTGTCGGAGATCACGCCCGGCCCCAACATGGGATACCTCGCGATCCTGGCGGCTGCGTCTGGCCGGCGCGTCGGGCTGTCGGCGGTCGCCGGCGTCGCGCTCGGGCTCGCGCTGAATGGGCTGGCCGCCGCCCTCGGGGTCGCCGCGCTCATTGTCGCGTCGCCTTGGGCGTTTGGCGCATTGCGCTGGGGCGGCGTCGCTTTCCTGCTGTATCTCGCCTGGGATGCCTGGCGAAGCCCAAGCGGCGCGGTTCGCAATGAAGCGGACATGCCCGCTTCCTTCCGGCGGGGGCTTGTGACGAACCTTCTCAATCCGAAGGCTGCGCTCTTCTATGTGGCGGTGCTGCCTCATTTCATGATGCAAGATGCGCCTTTGCTTCCGCAAAGCCTGTTCCTGACCATGCTGCATGTTCTAGTGGCGACCGCCATCCATAGCCTCATCGTCATCTTCGCGGCCCAGTCCCGGCGCTTTTTCGCCCATTCCGCATGGGAGCGGCGCGTGCGGCGTTCCCTCGCGATCCTGCTCGTGCTGGTGGCGGTCTGGTTTGCGCTGGATACGGGTCGGCCATGACCGACGCGCCGGCGGCTTGCCTGCATGGAGCAGATTATGTTCACTGGCGGCGGGCCTCGTTCTGCCGCCCTTATCGCAAACAAAGGGCTGCGCCTGAATGAACCTGCCTCAATCCATCGACGCCACCGCTGCGCTGCTCAAATCCGGCGGCTACATCGCCGATCGGGCGCTCGCCACGGTGCTCTTCCTCGCCCTCAGGATGGGACGGCCGCTGCTGCTGGAAGGCGAGGCGGGCGTGGGGAAGACCGAGATCGCCAAAGTCCTCAGCACCACACTTGGGCGCACGCTCATCCGTCTGCAATGCTATGAAGGCCTCGACGTCTCATCCGCCGTCTATGAGTGGAACTATGCTCAGCAGATGATGGCGATCCGGCTGGCGGAAGCAGGGGGCGCAGTCGATCGCGACAAGCTGGAAAGCGAGCTGTTCTCCGAGCGCTACCTCATCCGCCGTCCTCTGCTCAAAGCCTTGGAGCCGCACGAAGGCGGAGCTCCGATCCTGCTGATCGATGAACTCGACCGGACGGACGAGGCGTTCGAGGCTTTCCTGCTCGAGGTGCTTTCGGATGGGCAGGTCACCATTCCCGAGCTCGGCACGATCAAGGCAGCCGAGCCGCCGATCGTGATCGTCACGTCGAACCGCACCCGCGAGATCCACGATGCCTTGAAGCGGCGCTGCCTGTATCATTGGGTCGATTATCCGGATTCCGAACGCGAGCTTTCGATTCTGAAGGCAAAGTGCCCCAGCGCGCCCGCCCGGCTTTCCAAGCAGATCGTGGCCTTCGTCCAGGCCATCCGTAAGCAGGAGCTGTTCAAGGCGCCCGGCGTCGCCGAAACGCTCGATTGGGCGACGGCGCTTGTGGAGCTTGACGCAGTGGCGCTCGATCCAGCGCTTGTTTCCGACACGATCGGCGCGCTGCTCAAGTATCAGGACGACATCCAGAAGATGCAGGGCAGCGCAGTCAAGAAGCTGCTCGACGAGATGAAGGGTCCGTGACGTGTCCGGCCTGATTGCCGACAACGTCGCCTATTTCGCGCGCGCGCTGCGGGGAGCCGGGCTGAAGGTTGGCCCAGGCGCAGTGCTGGATGCCGTGGATGCGCTGGCGGCCGGAGCGCTGGGCGGCCGCGAAGACGTGTACTGGACGCTGCACGCCGTCTTCGTGAAGCGGCGCGAGGACATGGGCTTGTTCAACCAGGCGTTCGGCCTGTTCTGGCGCCGGCGGGCGCTGATCGAAAAGATGATGGCGATGCTGTCCCCGGAAGCTTTGGCGCCGCCCAAGCCGGACAAAGCTCCGGAAGCGGGGGCCCTTCGTGTCAACGAGGCGTTCACGCCGCCAAAGGCGACAGCCGAAGAAGAGCTGCGGGAACTGACGGAATTTTCCGGCCGCCTCACCATCTCGGACACGGAAACGCTGAAGGGGCGCGATTTCGCGCAGATGAGCGCCGCCGAGGTCGTGAAGGCCCAGCAGCTGATCGCGCAGATGAAGCTGCCCGACGACCATGTGGCCACGCGCCGCTTCAGGTCCGCCCATCGCGGGGCCGCCATCGACATGCGGCGCACGTTGCGGAATTCGCTTCGCGCGGGAGGCGCTGGCATCGAGCTGGCTTATCGCGAGCGTGGGACAAAAAACCCGCCGGTCGTCGCGCTCGTCGACATTTCCGGCTCGATGGCCGAGTACAGCCGCATCCTGCTTCACTTCCTGCACGCGCTTACCGATCAACGCCGGACGGTGCACAGCTTCACGTTCGGCACGCGGCTGACCAACGTGTCGCGCCTGCTGCGCACCAAGGACCCTGACGATGCGCTGGCCCTGTGCGGCAAGGCTGCGCCGGATTGGGAGGGCGGCACCCGCATCGGCCAGGCGCTGCATGACTTCAACAAGCTCTGGTCGCGGCGCGTCCTGTCCGGGGGCGCGGTGGTGCTGCTGTTCACGGATGGGCTGGAGCGGCAGGGACTGGAGCAGCTCGGTTTCGAGGCTGACCGTCTGCACCGCTCATGCCGCAAGCTCGTCTGGCTGAACCCGTTACTGCGCTTCGACGCGTTCGAAGCCAAGGCAGGCGGCATCAGGGCGCTGCTGCCCCATGTCGACGAGTTCCGCACGATCCATAGCTTGAAAAGCATGGAGGCGCTGGTGAAAGCGCTGGGCGGCGAGGGCAGGGCGGCTGATCCGAGGATGTGGCTGAGGGCGGGGTGAGCGTCAGTCACGCGAGCACAGCGATGCAATCCAGAGCTGCGGTTCGCAGGGGTCGTCATCATCGGAGCAAGGCCGGATTGCTTCGTTGCGCTTGCAATGACGAGTGCTATTCGGCGGCCAGTCTCGCACGGTCTGGCGCATGGCTTTTCGGCCGCGCCTTCAGCCTGAGCTCCGTCAGGTCCGCGCGCTCTTTCTCCAGCTGGCGATAAAGCGCGTCGCGGCCGGGGGCGTACTGCCTGGGTGACGCGTGATGCTGTTCGCCGTACCAGGCGGCGGCCCGCAGCGTGAAGGCGGGGTCGGCCAGGTGGGGGCGTCCCAAAGCGACGAGGTCGGCGCGTCCGGCGGCTATGATGGTGTTGATCTGGTCGCTGCCGGTGATCGAGCCCACCGCCATGACCGCCACCTTCGCCTCGTTGCGGATCTGGTCCGCGAACGGCGTCTGGAACATGCGTCCGTAGCGGGGCCGCGACCTGGGCGAGGTCTGCCCGCTCGAGACGTCGATCAGGTCCACGCCCGCCCGGGCGAAGGCGCGGGATATTTCGACCGCCTCCTCGGGCCGAAGGCCTCCCTCCATCCAGTCGGACGCAGAGATGCGGACGGACATCGGCTTGTGCGCAGGCCAGACGCCGCGCATCGCCTCGAAGACGGCGAGGGGGAAGCGCAGGCGGTTCTCCAGCGCGCCGCCGAATCCGTCGGTTCGCTGGTTGGTGACCGGCGAGATGAACGACGCCAGCAGATAGCCATGGGCGCAGTGCAGTTCGACCATGTCGAAGCCTGCAGCTTCGGCGCGCTTCGTCGCCGCGACGAATTCGGCAGTGACCCGGTCCATGTCCTCAAGCGTCATCTCGCGGGGCGCCTGGCTTTCGGGGTAATACGGAATGGGCGACGGCGCGATGATGTCCCATGCGCCATCATCCAACGGACGGTCCATGCCGTCCCACATCAGGCGGCTGGCGCCCTTCCGGCCGGCATGGCCAAGCTGCAGGCAGATGCGCGCATCGCTGTTCGCGTGCGTGAAATCGACGATGCGTCTCCAGGCGGCCTGCTGCCCGTCGTTCCAAAGGCCGGTGCAGCCCGGCGTGATGCGGGCATCTGGAGAGGGACATGTCATCTCCGTGAAGATCAGTCCCGCGCCGCCCATGGCGCGCGCGCCGTAATGCACCAGATGGAAATCGCCAGGCATGCCGTCGCTGGCGGAATACATGCACATGGGCGACACCACGACGCGGTTGGCAATGGGCATGCCGCGAAGCTTGAAGGGCTGGAACATCGGCGCTGTGGCCACATGGGGCGTCGGCGCGATGCCCTGCCGTGCGACGTCCCGGGTCATCATGTCGTCGACCTCGGCGACGAAGTCAGGTGCACGGAGCATCAGGTTGTCGTAAGTGATCGCCTTGGAGCGGGTCATCAGCCCGAACGCAAACTGCGTCGGGTCCATGTCCCAGAAGCGCTGGACGTCCTCGAACCATACGAGCGACGTGTCGGCGGCGTGCTGGGTGCGCTCCACTTCGCCGCGGCGCGTCGCCTCGAACGCGGCAAGCGCCGCGGGTACGCTTTCGGCGGCCACGACCGATGCGTGGAGCGCGATCGCATCCTCCATGGCGAGCTTGGTGCCCGAGCCGATGGAGAAATGGGCCGTCGCCTTGGCGTCGCCGATCAGGACCATGTTGTCCTTCACCCAGCGCTCGTTGCGGATCATGGGAAACGATCGCCAGATCGAACGATTGGTCGTGAGCCGGTGGCCCCGCAACTCCTGGGCGAAGACGCGCTCCATTAAGGCTGCGCCGTCCGCTTCGTTCATTTCGTCAAGACCCGCGCGCTCCCATGTGCCGGGGGTGGTCTCGAGCACCCATGTGGATGCGCCGGGCTCGTACTGGTAGCAGTGGGCGATGAAGACGCCGTGCTCGGTCTCGCGGAAAAAATAGTTGAAGGCATCGAACGGACGGGTCGAGCCCATCCACGAGAACTTGTTGGGGCGCAGGTCGACCGACGTGCCGAAATGCGCCTTGTGCCGGTCCCGCAACCGGGAATTCGCGCCGTCGGCGATGACGATCATGTCTGCGTCGAGCGCTGCCTCATTGTCGATGTCGACGCCAAACTCGAGTTTCACGCCAAGCTCGCTCGCACGCTGCTGCAGCAGGAGCAGAAGCGTCCGGCGCGAGCAGCCGCAGAAGCCGTTGCCGCCGATGCGGTGGACGGTGTCCTTGAAATGAACTTCTATGTCGTCCCAGTAGGCGAACGAATTTCGGATCGCCTCATAGCTTTCAGCGTCATGGGCCTTGAACGTATCGAGCGTCTGATCGGAGAAGACGACCCCGAAGCCGAACGTGTCGTCTGCCTGGTTGCGCTCAAGAACCGTGACCGCAATGTCCGGGCGCGATTTCCGGATCAGGAGCGCAAAGTAAAGGCCGGCCGGACCTCCGCCGATCACCGCGATTTTCATTCACGACTCCTGTATGAAGCTCGCGTCACGCGAGGGCAGGTTAAGATGCGCCGATCCGCGACGCCGATATTTTAAGCTTAAAGCATTTCGCCGCAAGCGCAGCTTCGGGATTTTCGAGGACGTACCCGCGACGCATTGCCCTGTCTCTCGGCACAGACGGCAGTCCGTGCAATCTGTGGTTGCGCTCTCACCGGATCGAACCGTTCGTTAACCAGCGCGTGCGATAGTCGAAGCTGCTGATAAGGCGCGATCGCGCTGCTTCCCGAGCGTAATCATCCGAACTTCCCTTGCTTGCGACAGAAAATGCCGCTGATTGCCATCCTCGACGATCAATTCACCAACCGCCACATTTTTGCGCGGCTTGCGGCCTCCATTGCGGATGACGTAACGGTGGTTACGTATGCCGATCCCCTGGAAGCGCTCAAGGCGCTGCCCGGAATGGTTGTGGATCTGGTCATAACCGATTTCAAGATGCCGCATATGGACGGAGCCGAGTTCGTGCGCCGTTTCCGTGAGCTGCCGGGCGCGGAAGACGTGCCTGTCGTGGTTCTGACGGTCTATGAGGAACGCAGCTTCCGGCTTCGGGCCCTCGAGTGCGGCGCAACGGACTTCCTGCAAAGCCCGGTCGATCATCAGGAGTTCATCACCAGGGCCCGGAACCTGCTGAGGCTGCGCAAGCAGCAGATGCTGCTTTCAGAGCGGGCGGACCATCTCAAGGCGGAGCTGGACGAAAGCGAGCGCACGCGCGAACTCGCGATGCGCGATTCCCGGGAGCGATTGGCGCAGGTCATCGACAGCATCCCCGCCGTCGTCCGCTGCACCGACCTCGAAGGCAAGGTCCTGTTCGTGAACGCGTTCCAGGCCAGCATGATCGGCCGCGACCCCAACGACGTCGTCGGATCGCCAGTGACGAAGTTCATCGGCGACGAGCAGGGCGCCCGCAGCAATGCGCTGGACCGCATGGTCTGGGAAACCGGACGTTCGGTTCCATCCTTCGAAGAGGACATCACCGACAGCGCAGGAGCGAAGCGGGTCTTCCTGTCGTCGAAGACGCCGCTCGTCAATGTCGGCGGCGGCATCTGCGGCATCCTGACGACGTCCATCGACATCACCGACCGCAAGCAGGCCGAGAACTATCTCAATCACATGGCCCATCACGATCCGCTGACTGGCCTGCCGAACCGCACGTTGCTGCATCAGCGGATCAACCGCGAAGTCGCGCGCGCACGTCGCGGCGACAGGGTGTTCGCCCTGCACCTGATAGATCTCGACAACTTCAAGACGATCAACGATCTCCAGGGCCACGGGGTCGGCGACGCCTTCATCACGGCCATCGGCCAGCGGCTCAAGGACCTCGCGCGGCGTCAGGACACCGTGGCGCGCATCGGCGGCGATGAGTTCGCCGTGCTGCAGACGAACATCGTCAACGCCGACGAGGCCAAGAACTTTGCGCAGACAATGCTGGACACGATCGCCGCGCCTTATGAATGCGCCACCGGCATCGTGATCTCGAGCGGCAGCATCGGCATCACGCTGCATCCCCATGACGCGGAGGATGGCGCAACGCTGCTGAAGAACGCCGACACGGCAATGTACCGCGCTAAGGCGAACGGCGGCCACCAGGCTTCGCTTTATGCGTCGGACATGCAATCGACGGCCCTCGTGAACGCCACGCTCGATGCGGACATGCGCACTGCCCTCGAGCGGAGTGAGTTCGAGCTGTACTTCCAGCCGCAGATCAATGCCGTGACCGGTCAGCTTGTCGGCGGAGAGGCATTGATCCGTTGGAACAGGCCGGGCTACGGCGTGCAGGCGCCGGGCGTGTTCCTGCCACGGGCTGAATCGACCGGGTTCATCGTCAACATCAGCGAATGGGTCGTGATGGAGGCTTGCCGGGCGGCCAAGCGCTGGCAAGGCCTCGGCCTTTCCGGCGTCAGGATCGGCGTCAATCTCTCGCCATTGCAGTTCATGCGCCAGAATGTGCCGCTGCTGGTGACGCGCGCGCTCGGCGCCGTCGGCCTCGATCCCCGGCTGCTCGATCTCGAATTGACCGAGAGCTCCGTGCTTGAGGACAGCGAGACGCTGATAAACGATCTCGCTCAGCTCAGGGCTTTCGGCTGCGAGATATCGATCGACGATTTCGGAACCGGCTATTCCTCGCTGCGCTATGTGAAGCGCTTCCCCGTCGACCGGCTGAAGATCGATCATTCCTTCGTCCGCAACCTGCCGAACGACCCGAACGACGTCGCGATCGTTCGGACGGTCATGGCGCTCGGCCATAGCCTCGACCTGGCGATCGTGGCCGAAGGCGTGGAGACGGCTGAGCAGGTCGAATTCCTGACGGCGGAAGGCTGCGATGAGTTGCAGGGCTATTACTTCGCCAAGCCCATGCGCTTCGACGACTTCATCGCATTTGCGCAGGCGCGGTCCGCCCAGGCCCGGCTGGCATGAGCGAAATGGCGGCTGGCCCAGAGGCGGCGAGCGTCCACCGCGGCGTGATCGCGCGGGTGCGGCAACGGCTGCGCAACAGGCCTGACAGCGAACACGAGATGACGATCAACCGCATCGTCATCTCGACATTGGTGCTGGCGTGGCTGCTGATCGCGCAGTCGCGTGGACATGACGCTGCGCAGGGCGTCTTTCACGAAGCCCTGCTGCTGTTCGGCATCTACTATGCGTGCTCGATCGCCCTTTTCGCCGACATCCTTCGCGATCCCAAGGTTTCGCATGCGAGGCGGATCGTCGCCATCGTCATCGACATTGGAATGCTCTCATATGGAATGCATGCGGGTGAGAGCGCCTTCGCCATCGGCTATCCGCTGTATCTCTGGATCATCATCGGCAACGGGTTCCGCTTCGGGAAAAGATACCTTGTCGGAGCGGCGCTGGCCGCCATCGCCGGCTTTCTCTACCTGATCATGAAGACGCCGCTCTGGCACAACAACCTCGAGCTGTCGTTCGGGTTGATGGCCGGTCTCGTGCTTCTGCCGGCATACTGCTCGGTGCTGATCGGCAAATTGTCCGAGGCGAAGCAGCAGGCGGAGCAGGCCAACAAGGCCAAGAGCCTGTTCCTCGCAGGCGTCAGCCACGAGCTGCGGACGCCGCTCAACGCCATCATCACGCTCGCCGACCTCCTGCGGCAAGCTTCCATTCCGCGCGAGCAGCGCAAAATGAGCGCGACGATCGGCATGTCGGGCCGTGCCCTGCTGAAGCTGATCAACTCGATCCTCGACTTGTCCAGGCTCGAGGCGGACGACGTGCAAGCCGGCATCGGGCCGTTCAACCTGTTTCACTCGCTGCAGGATGTGCGCCGCGTGCTGGCCTCGCTCGCCGAAGCGAAGGGCCTCTTACTGTCAGTGTCCGTCTCCGGCGACGTCGCTTCGCGCGTGATCGGCAGCCGGCAGCATGTCGAGGAGGTGCTGACCAACCTGATCGGCAACTCCACCAAGTTCACGGAACGAGGCGGCATCCACGTCCATGTTTCGCGGATCGTCGGCGAAGAGGATGGACAGATGCTGAAGTTCTCGGTGCGCGACACCGGCATCGGCATCTCTCCCGCGGCGCAGTCCCGCATCTTCGATCAGTTCACGCAGGCGGACGAGACAATCGTGGACCGTTTCGGCGGCACCGGCCTCGGGCTGGCTCTTGCGAAGCGCCTCGTCGAAATGCACGGCGGCAAGATCGGGGTGTTGAGCGTTGTCGGCGAAGGCAGCGAGTTCTGGTTCACACTGCCCTTCGCCATCCAGCCTGCCGATGATGCGCCACAAACTGTGAAGCCGGACGTCATCCTGCTGTCGCACGATTTCGGGCTGCACGCCCGCCTTGCACTGGAATGCGCCAGCCTCGTGCGCATGACAGATGGGAAGCGCGCCCTCTCGGCGGCGCGGAAAATGCTGGATCAGGGCGGCGGATGCCTTCTTCTGATCGATGCGGACAGCATGCCGACCGAGACGCTTGCGGAAGTGGTCCAGGCGGATGCGGGCCGCGCGACCTTGGGAAGCTGCGTGATCGGGGTGTTGAGCCGCACCGACCGAAACGACATCGGCATGGAGGGCGCGCCGTTCGCCGCCAAGCTGGGCCTGCCGGTCGAGCCGCTGGCTTTCAGGCAGATCGCCGACTGCGCCCGCACGCGCGACATGTCCGCACCGCCATCCTCGTCCGGGATTGGGCCGCTGCGCATACTCGTCGCGGAAGACAACGTCACGAACCAGATCGTCATCCGCAAGCTCCTCGAGCGCGACCGTCACGCCGTGCGCATCGTGTCGAACGGTGAGGAAGCTGTCGAGGTCCTGCTCAGGCAGGAGTTCGACATCGTGCTGATGGACATCAACATGCCTGTGATGAACGGGCTCGAAGCCACCAAGCTCTACCGTTTCGCCGCCCTCGGCAGCGCGCATGTCCCGATCTACGCGCTCACCGCCGACGTCACCGAAGAGACGCGGCATCGTTGCGAGCTTGCGGGCATGGACGGCTGCCTGCACAAGCCCATCGACCAGCCGGAACTTCAGGATGTGTTCCGGCGCTGCGCGGGCGGCCTTCAGCCCTCGGCAAGGGCAGATCTGCGCTTTTCAGCGCAAGCTTTGAGCCAGCCCACGATTGCGCCTTTGGATATCGACGCCATCGCCGTCATCGATCGCGAAGGCCTGTGCAGCCTGCTCGATCTGGGCGACATCGCCTTCATGCGCGAACTCATCGGCCAATTCCTGATCGGGTCCGCCGAGACGCTGCAGGACATCAAGGACGCAGTTGCGCGCGAGGACGTGGCGACATTCCAGGACGTGCTGCATGCGCTCAGAAGCAGCGCGGCCAACATCGGCGCCAAACGGATATTTGCGCTTGCGCTGGATTGGCGAGCCACCTCTCGCGAGGAGATCGCCACGCTGGGCGAGGAACGCGTGAGGATGCTGGCGATAGCGTTGACGGACGTCGAGACGGAGCTGCGGGGCTGGCTGCACGACCAGGAGCTGCTTGCCCGCAGGGCGAGCTAAGCGCCTGCGCTTCAAACGGCGTGCGGCGCGCGGGGCAGGCTCATGCGGCTCGCTTGGCTTGAGCCGACCGGAGGCGCTCCATACGCCGCAGCGAGCCCTCGTCAAGCGATAGCGCTTCATCGACCCAACGCTCGGTCACATCTAGCAGTTCGCGCAGGTCGAGGCCCGAGACGCGGCGGCGCACGTCATGCACTGCTGTCAGCACGCCATGCCGCTTCCGGTTCTGCGCGATCCAGGTCCGGACGGCCTGTTCGCCTTCGCCATCTTCAGCCAGCACATCGACGAGCCCAAGTTCGTGAAGCTCTGTCGCGGTGTAGATCCTGCCGCTGAGGATCATCTGCTCCGCCTTGACGGCGCCGACCCTGCGCGACAGCAGGCTATATGCGCCCATGCCGGGAAAGAGGTTGAACAGGATTTCCGGCAGTCCGAAGCGAGCGCGCTTCTCCGCCACCAGGACGTTGCATGACAGGGCTGACTCGAAGCCGCCGCCGAGCGCATCGCCCTCAATCAGGCCGATGATGATCAACGGGAGGTTGAACCCGCTGTAGACGTTGTAGATCATCTCGCAGCATTCATGGGCATAGTCCGTCAGCGCGGCGCGGTCCTGCCTTCGGATCGAGTCGGCAAAGTAATCCAGGTCGCCACCGAGATTGTAGATGCCGGGAATGCCCGAATGCCCGATGACGAACTTGATCGGAGGCTCGCCCTTTGGGGATCGGGAAAACAACGTCTCGACCGAACCCTTGAAGCGCAGCATGTCGTGCAGCAACGGGCGCGTGAAGCTTGGCGCTGCCTGAGGTGAGAACCTGCACCACGCCGATTTATCATTTGGGTCAAACACAACGCTCATCTCAGAATAGCGCGTGTTGGAAAAACTCAGTGCTGGGGGCAGAGCACTCTGTGATGCCTTTTGTTCAGTATAAGCTGCACGCTCAACAGAATAAGCATCAAGAAGCGCAGACATGCCAACAGCCCATCATTTATCTCGGAGCGATCATCGCTGCCGCACCGCACAAATAGACCGCGCCAGATCATTGCACGCAAGAGAATGTTTCAGGATTGGTTAACCTTAAGAAGTTGCTGCGACGCTTTGTCTGGACACGGCGGCGCGAACGCCAGCGCGGCACTCTCCGCGCTCAGGAGGCCGCCCGCCGCCGCGTCAACGACGCGATGAGGGGCGAGCCAGGTTCGCCCGCGCACCTCCGCCCGCGACTCAGCTCAAGCGAGCGCCTTGCGCACGGCTGCCGCCACGCCATCCCCATCAAGGCCGTAATGCCTGTAAAGATGCGTCGGCGGGCCAAGGACCGCATAGTCGTCGGGCATCCCGACCTTGGTGAGCTTCACGCCCAACCCCTCTTCCGCGATGACCTCCGCGATTGCGGCTCCGAAGCCTCCCGTGACGTTGGCCTCCTCGGCCGAAATGATGGGGCCTCGCTTTGCCGCATCGCGCACTGCTTCACGGTCGATCGGCCGGATCGAATACATATCGACCACGGTGAGCCCAATGCCCTGCTTCGCCAGGATGTCGTGCGCGTCCAGCGCAGCCTTCACCAGATTGCCGATGGCGAGGACCGTGGCATGCCGGCCCTCTCGCAAAGTGTTCGAGCCGCCCACGCGGAACTCGAACGGCTTATCGTATACAACCGCCTCGCGTCCGCGCCCGCACCTGAAATACATCGGCGAAGGGTGCTTGATGTTCGTGCGCAGCGCCGAGGTGAGGGCCGTGCCGTCGCACGGCGCCATGAGCACCAGATTGGGGATCGCGCGCAGGGCGCCGATGTCCTCGCAGCAATGGTGCGACGTTCCGTAAAAGCCCATTGCGATGCCGGAATGAGTGCCGACCATCTTCACCGGCAGGTTGGTGTAGCAAATGTCGTTCCTGATGTTCTCGACGCCCATGAGCGCAAGGAAGAACGAATAGTTCGACATGACGGGCGTCAGTCCCA
This sequence comes from Allobosea sp., assembly GCA_031412095.1. Taxonomy (GTDB): domain Bacteria; phylum Pseudomonadota; class Alphaproteobacteria; order Rhizobiales; family Beijerinckiaceae; genus Allobosea. Next base: position 7,719 of record JANOCI010000029.1, on the reverse strand, counting down.
TGGTCGCCAGCCCGGCCGCCGCGCCGATCATGTTGCGTTCGGCGATCCCGAAGTTGAAATAGCGGTCCGGATGCGCCTTGCCGAAATTGACGACTTGCGTCGGGCGGCCAAGGTCAGCTGTGCAGACCACGATGTCGTCATGCCCTTCTGCGGCCAGTTCGAGCAGCGTGGTCCCGGTGGTCAGTTGGCGCGACAGGCCCAGTGAAACCACCATGTCCCATGTGCGTTCGTCGAACGTGTCGGTCACCGTCGATTCACTGAGGTCGACGGTGCGTTTCAGCTCGTTCGACATGTAGGCCATGCCGGGGGCCGGCGGGTTGGCCCTGTATTTTTTAGATTGCGACATTGTCGTCTCCCCTCAGCCGATATCGTTTGCGTCAATTTCAGCATAGGCCCGCTCGAGGTCCGCGGGGCCCAGAAAGCCCAGATGCCATTGCCAGGTGTTCTCCATGAACGAGACGCCCTTGCCCGCCACGGTGTAGGCGAGCACGCACGTCGGCTTGCCATTCGGCGCATTCAGCGCCTGGTCGAGCGCGTGTTGGACAGAGTCGAGGTCGTGCCCATCGCCGATCGTGACAACGTTCCAGCCAAAAGCTTCCCATTTGGCCGCCAGCGGCTCCGAGCGCATCGTCTCCTGCGCGAGGCCATCGGAGCCGGCGCCGTTGATGTCGACGATGCCGACCAGATTATCGAGGCTCCAGTGCGCTGCGGACATGGCCGCTTCCCAGATCTGCCCTTCGTTCTGCTCGCCGTCGCCCATCATGCAGACAACGCGGGCGGGGGATTGCTTAAGCCGCGCTCCAAGAGCCATGCCCACCGACACGGAAAGATTGTGCCCGATGGATCCGGAAGAGAAATCGATGCCGGGCGTCTTCTTCATCTCGGGATGATCGCCGAGATAGCTGCCCATACGCGAATAGCCGTCCAGCCAGGCTTCAGGAAAAAAGCCGAGATCCGCAAGCACAGGAAAGAGGCCGATCGCTGCATGGCCCTTGCCCATGGTGAACCGGTCCCTGTCCTCCCACCGCGGCTGTGCGGGGTCGACATGCAGCATGCCGTAGTAGAGGACTGCGACCAACTCAGCCATGGAGAACGCGGATCCATAATGCCCCGATCCGCAAATGTCGGTCAGGCGGACAGTCTCCCGTCGGATCAGCTTCGCCTTCTGCTTGAGTTCGTCCTTCGAGATGTTCTTGACCGTGCGTGCGGGCATGATCAGCGCCTTTCAATGAATGTGGCTGCCGCCGTTGACGTCTATTTCCGAGCCCGTCACATATGACGAGAGCTCGCAGGCGAGGAACAGGCAGCATCCAGCCACGTCCATGGCGGTGCCGACGCGGCCCATCGGGATCGTCGACAGGATGTCCCGCCTGCGTTCGGGGGTCATCGCGCCGCTGGTGATGTCCGTATCGATCAGGGAGGGGCAAATGGCGTTGACGCGGATGTTGTCCGGCCCAAGTTCGCGCGCACAGGCCTTCGTGTAGCCCAACACAGCGGCTTTGGCGGCAGCGTAGGGCGAGCCGCCGAACACGCCGCCGCCGCGCTGAGCGGAGACGGACGACATGTTGATGATCGAACCCGATTGCTGCGCGCGCATCGCCGGCACCACGGCCTGCGTCATGTGAAAGCAGCCCCGCATGTTCACATCCATGATCCGGTCATACAGCGCATCCGATACGTCCATGAGCCGGTCAGGCGCAGTGATGCCGGCATTGTTGATCAGCACGTCGATGCGGCCCAACCGGGCATGAGCCTTATGAATAGCCTGCTCGCAGTCCTTGCGCCGCGTGACGTCGGCCTTGGCGGCAATGTGGCCGCGGCCCTTCAGCAGCGCCGCCGTGCTCCTTGCCGCCTGAAGGTCGATGTCCAGGACGATGATCTTCGCGCCATGCTCCGCGAAAAGCAGCGCCGTGGCGCGGCCGAGGCCCCGTTCGCTCCCGGCGCCAGTGACGACGCACACCTTGCCCTTCAGCATCATGACAAATCCTCCCGCCCCTTGTGAAAGCATCTCTGCGCTTCTTCATTTGATGATGGGGCTGTTCGCAGTTGAACAAAATCGAAAAAACTCCGATGATCGGTGAATAATCTTCATTGATCGAAGGAGCACATGGGCCCGCTTCCACCGATGCGTACACTTGAAGCGTTCATCGCCGTCATCAGGCATGACGGCTTCTCCGCAGCTGCCGAGGCCTTGAGCCTGACGCCTTCGGCGATCTCGCACCGCATCCGCGAGCTGGAGCGGCATCTCGGGGTTCGGCTTTTCGAGCGACGCAACCGCACTGTCGTGGCGACGGGAGCGGCGCTGCGGTATCATGAAGCCTTGTGCGGAGGGATCGAGCGGATCGCGGCGGCCACACGCGTCATCGCGGAGCACAGGGGCGGAGAGGTGCTTTCGCTGCACTGCACGCCGACTTTCGCAGCCCAATGGCTGATGCCGCGGCTGAAGGACTTCATCACGCTGCATCCGGAACTCGACGTGCGCCTGGCTTCGACGCCTGACGCGGCGATCCTGGAGGACGGCCTGTTCGATCTCGACATCCAATACGCCAGGCCCGTTCCGCCAGGCTGCGATTCGATCGCCCTTGCAACTGAGTCCGTCGTGCCGTTATGCGCTCCCGAGATTGCGGCAAAGCTGTCCGGCGTCGAGGATCTGGGGCGGCAGCCTTTGCTGCACTCCGTGCGCAATCTGGTTCAGTGGGACCGCTGGTTCGCGGAGCAAGGAATGTCCAGCGCAGTGCCGTCGCGGGGAATGCATTTCGACCGTTCGTTCATGGCGATCGCTGCCGCCGTCGATGGCCTTGGGGTCTGTCTTGAATCGACGCTCATGGCGCAGCGCGAAATCGCGTCGGGCCGTCTGGTGCAACCTTTCGGACCGAACGGCGTCCGCGTCATCGGCCACCGGCTCGTTTGGAACGCGCGCGCCGGCCAACGGCGCAAGATCGATGCTTTCCGGATCTGGATCAGCGAGGCACTCGCACTGACACGTGAATCGCTCGCCAAATAATCTGATTATTTGTCCGTTGTGCACTGCGTCAAGGCTATCGCTGCAGTGCGAAACGAGGTCAACGTGTCGTGAAGCCCGTCATTGACCAGGCTTGTCATGAAGGCCGCAGCCTGATCGCCGTTCTGCTCCTCGATCGCGCGGTACACACGCCGATGGTCGGCAAGGGCGATGGAGAACAGCGCGGGATCCTTGTCGATCTGCAGCCGCATGGACCACAGCAAGGTGGATATGATCACGCTCTTGAGGCAGGTCAGTGCGGGGTTGCCGGCCGCGTCCAGTATGAGGCTGTGGTAATCCAAGTCGGCCTGGATGATGGCGTCCGTGTAGGGCTTGTTGCTTTCCATGCCGGTAAGAGCCCGCCTGATCTGGAGCAACTGGGCCGGTGTGCGGCGGACGGCGGCCAACCGGGCGGCATTAGGCTCGATGAACAAGCGTAACTCAAAGAGATTTTTGACGAAACTTTCGTCGATCCTGCCAGCGAGCGCCCATCGCAGGATGTCTGGATCGAGAAGATTCCAGGCTGAGCGGGGCGATACCCGCGTGCCGCTTCGTTGCTTCGCCTCGATCAGGCCCTTGGCGCTCAGGTACTTCAGCGCCTCGCGGTGGACCGAGCGGGAGGGGGCGATGCCGGACCCTGGATCGGGTTCGGTCGGCACCAGAGCGCCAGCCTCGAGGTCGCCGGAAAGAATCGATATCGCGATCTTGTCCGTCACCTGCTTGAATAGGCTTTCAGACTGGTTGGCCTGCCCTGGAGCGGCAAAATGTGCGCTGGCTTTCAGCATGACGAGCGACAGGAACCGGTTCGGAGGGAAGCTGCCTGAAAGGACTTGCAAGGGGACTTGACAGGGTCAAGTTTATAGTATGATTTTTGAGACGCAAGAGGCGAGCAACCCTGACCGATCCGGCCGCCAGAGCCGGAATGTGGTTGCGCAATTGGGCCGCACCGGTTCAATCTGCATGTCAAAGCACGCAAGGGAGAAGGCCAGATGGCGTCAGTTGTCATCCGCGACATCAAAAAGTCGTTCGGCGCCACGCCGATCATTCATGGTGTCAACATCGATATCCAGGATGGCGAATTCGTCATTCTCGTAGGCCCTTCAGGCTGCGGGAAGTCGACGCTTCTGCGCATGATCGCGGGATTGGAGAACATCACCGCCGGCGAAATCCTGATCGGCGACCGCGTGGTCAACAATGTGCCGCCGAAAGAGCGGGACATCGCCATGGTGTTCCAGAACTACGCGCTCTACCCGCACATGACGGTGGCCGACAACATGGCCTTCTCGATGAAGCTGCGCGGCGCTCCCAAGGACGAGATCAAGGAGCGCGTCGACAAGGCCGCCAAGATCCTGTCGCTGTCGCCGCTGCTCGAGCGCTACCCCCGCCAGCTCTCCGGCGGCCAGCGCCAGCGCGTCGCCATGGGCCGCGCCATCGTGCGCGATCCGCAGGTGTTCCTGTTCGACGAGCCTCTGTCGAACCTCGACGCCAAGCTGCGCGTGCAGATGCGCACCGAGATCAAGGAACTGCACCAGCGCCTCAAGACCACGACCGTCTACGTCACGCACGACCAGATCGAGGCCATGACCATGGCGGACAAGATCGTCGTGATGCACGACGGCATCGTGGAGCAGATCGGCGCGCCGCTCGAACTCTATGACCGTCCGGCGAACCTGTTTGTGGCCGGGTTCATCGGTTCGCCTGCGATGAATTTCGTCAAGGGCAAGATCGACGGAGCCGGGTTCCATGCCGATGGGGGCTTCAACCTGCCGATTGCCGGCGCGCCTGCCGGGTCGAGCGGCAAGGCCGCCGTCTATGGCCTCAGGCCGGAGGCGATCCGGCTCGACGGCTCCGGCATCGAGGCGCGTGTGCATGTCGTCGAGCCCATGGGCTCCGAAACGCAGGTCGTCGCCGACATCGGCGGCCAGAACATCACCTGCGTTTTCCGCGAGCGCATCCAGGCAAAGCCAGGCGAAATGATCCGCGTGATGCCGGACGCCAAGCTGACGCATCTTTTCGAGGCTGAAACCGGCAAGAGGATGGCAGCCTGAACATCGTATCCAGGCCGTAGGAACGGCACATGACGTCAAGAGGGGCATTGAAGCCCCCGCAACTTCAACAATCCGATGGGAGGATATCACAATGACGAAATTGACACGACGTTCGGCTCTGAAGGGCGGGGCAGGGCTGCTCGGCGCCGGGGCGCTGGCAGGTTCCGGGCTCACTGATTGGGCGAAAGCCTGGGCGCAGGCTTCGCCGTTCCGTCCCGAAGCTGGCGCAACGCTCAACCTGATGCGATGGCGCCGTTTCGTGGTGGCCGAAGACGAGGCCTTCAACAAGATCGTGGCTGCCTTCACCGCCGCGACCGGCGTGCGCATTTCCGCCACGTCCGAGTCTTTCGATGACATGCAGCCAAAGGCGTCGGTCGCGGCCAACACCGGCACTGGGCCGGACATGTTCTGGTCGCTCTATTCAACGCCGCACCTGTTTCCGCAACGCTGCCTCGACGTCACGGACGTCGCCGATTACCTCGGCAAGAAGTACGGCGGCTGGGTGCCAGTCGCGGAAGCTTACGGCAAGCTGGGCAATAAATGGATCGCCATCCCAGCGGCCATCAACGGCGGCTACATCAACTATCGCACGTCGATGGTGAAGGCGGCCGGCTTCAACGACGTGCCGCAGACGACGGCCGGCTTCCTCGAGCTTTGCAAGGCGCTGAAGGCGAAGAACACGCCCGCCGGCTTCCCGCTGGGCCGCGCATCGGGCGACGGCAACTCGTACGCCTACTGGCTGCTGTGGTCGCACAACGCGGCGCAGGTCGATGAAAACTCCAAGGTCATCATCCGCTCGGCCGAGACCGAGGCTGCGCTGAACTATTCGAAGGCGCTTTTCGACACGTTCATCCAGGGCACGGCCGCCTGGAACGACGCATCCAACAACCGCATCTTCCTTTCGGGCGAACTTGCGCTGACCGCGAACGGCATTTCGATCTACGCCGCTGCGAACGCATCGACCGATCCGAAGCAGAAGGAGATCGCCGCCGACATGGATCACGCCTACTGGCCGATCGGGCCGGCCGGCAAGCCGACCGAGATCCAGCTCTGCTTCCCGATGATGGCGATGACCTACACGAAGTTCCCGAACGCCTGCAAAGCCTTCATGGCCTTCATGCTGGAGGCGGAACAGTTCAATCCATGGCTTGAGGCCGCCGCCGGCTACCTCACGCACACCTTGAACGCGTTCGACAACAATCCGGTCTGGACGAAGGATCCGAAGAACGCCGTGTTCAAGGACGCTTCGAAGCGGAGCCTGGTCGCCGGGCATCGCGGCAAGCTTGACGAGAAGGCGGCCACCGCGATGGCAGACTTCATCGTCGTCGACATGTTCGCCAATTTCTGCACGGGCAGGGAGAGCGCGGCCGGAGCCATGCAACTGGCCGAACGGCAACTTCAGCGCATCTATCGCTGAGCACCGCCTGGCCGCTTTCCCCGCTTCGTCACGGGCTGCGGCCAGGCCTTTATTCCGGCATGAAGGAGGTCAGGCATGACCACGGATTCACTTGTCCTGAGGCCGAAGCGCATCGCGCTGCCGGCGCCAAGCGCTTGGGACCGGTTGCGCGTGAACCGCAACTGGCTCGGCGCATGGTTCATGATGCCTGCCATGGCCTTCCTGTTCCTGTTCCTTGCATACCCCCTCGGGCTCGGCATGTGGATGAGCATGACCGACATGCGGATCGGACGCGGCGGCAGCTTCATCGGCTTCGAGAACTACGTCTATCTGCTGGACGACCGCGACTTCCTGCGCGCCACCGGGTTCACGCTCGTCTACACCTTCATCGCCTCGATCTTCAAATTCTCGATCGGCCTGTACTTGGCGATCCTGCTCAACAACAACATGCCGTTCAAGGCGCTGATCCGCGCGGTCGTTCTGATCCCGTTCATCGTGCCCACCGTGCTTTCAGCCGTCGCGTTCTGGTGGATCTTCGACACGCAGTTCTCGATCTTCACGTGGCTGCTGCAGAAAGCGGGCGTGCTCCAGAAGGGCCAGCTCATCAACTGGCTCGGCGATCCGCTTCTGGCGCAGGGCAGCGTGATCTTCGCGAACATCTGGCGCGGCATCCCGTTCATCGCGATCACGTTGCTTGCAGGCCTCCAGACGGTCTCGCCATCGTTGTATGAGGCCGCGACGCTCGATGGGGCCTCCGGGTGGCAGCGCTTCCGGTTCGTGACCTATCCGCTGCTCACGCCGATCATCGCCGTGGTGATGACGTTTTCGGTGCTGTTCACCTTCACCGATTTCCAGCTCATCTGGGCGATGACGAGGGGCGGGCCGGTCAACGCCACGCATCTGATGGCGACCTTGTCCTATCAGCGCGGCATCCTCGGCGGCCGTCTCGGGGAGGGCGCCGCCATCGCAACCGCAATGGTGCCGTTTCTGCTCGCCGCCATCATGCTCAGCTGGTTCGGCCTGCAGCGCCGCAAATGGCAGCAGGGAGAAAACAATGACTGACGCAGCCTTGAAGACGCCTGTCGCACTGACCGACCACCGCGAGGGCATGACATACCTCGAAACGCTGCCGCGCAAGACGGTGACGGTCTACCTGCCGCTGTTCATCATCCTCGTCGTGCTGCTCTTCCCTTTCTACTGGATGGTGCTGACGTCGATCAAACCAGATGCGCAGCTGCTGGACCTTGAATCGTCGAACCCGCTCTGGGTGGTCA
>JANOCI010000028.1:0-3258 GCA_031412095.1 Allobosea sp. | reverse complement strand
AAGACCATCATCTTCGTCACCCACAGCATCCAGGAGGCGGTGTTTTTGGCCTCACACTGCGCGGTGCTCACCGCCGGTCCGGCGCGCATGGCGGAATATTTCCCGATTGATCTGCCGTTCCCGCGCGCCCTGCCGATCAAGACCACCGACGAATTCGGCGCCTATGCGCGGCGGATTTATGCCAGCCTCGGGTTGGGGCCGAGCGCATGAGCTGGAATGAAGTGCATCGCTCGCACAAACACCGCTGTCATCGCCCGGCTTGACCGGGCGACCCAGGGCGGATTCAACCGGTCGTCGCAACACTTGGTGTATGGCTCACTCGCAGTAATTCGTCGAGGGTCTCTGCCGGTGTTTTCCAGCCCAGGGTTTTCCGGGGCCTGGTATTGAGTGCAAGGGCTACGGCCTCAAGGTCGTCGGGGTGGTGAGCGCTGAGATCGGTCCCCTTTGGGAAGTACTGACGCAGCAGCCCGTTGGTGTTCTCGTTGGTGCCGCGCTGCCAAGGACTGTGAGGATCGCAGAAATATATTTGGATGCCCGCGTCGATCTTCAGGCGTGCGTGCTGAGCCAGCTCAGCTCCTTGATCCCAGGTCAGCGATCGACGCAGTTGCTCAGGCATGGTCGCGATCGCGCGGGTGATGGCGTCCCGCACTGCCTCGGCACCATGTCCGGCGAGTGCGGGTCCTTTCTTCACGCGAGCTTCCTGGTCATGTCCCGTCATGCGCGGCAGGTGCAGCAACATGGTGAAACGTGTGGTGCGCTCCACCAGGGTGCCGATCGCGGAACTTGCAAGACCTATGATGAGGTCACCTTCCCAGTGGCCCGGCACAGCCCGATCGGCGGCTTCTGCCGGGCGTTGGCTGATCATGATCTCGGGAGAAACGAAGGCCCTCCCTGGCCTGCGCGTGCGTACCCTGGGCATCCGCAGCGCCCGCCCGGTGCGCAAGCAGGCCGTCAGTTCGCGGCGCAATGCTCCTCGACCCTGCACATAAAGGGCCTGATAGATGGCCTCGTGACTGATGCGCATCGTCTCATCCTCGGGAAAGTCGAGTTGAAGGCGCCGAGAAATCTGTTCCGGGCTCCACGCCGTCGCCCAGCGTCGATGCTGTCGATGCACGGCCCGGCGCCCCTTCCACACGACCTTTGGGCCTAGGACGGGTGCCCCGTCCGGCCTGGCGATCATACCGGCAAGCCTGTCTTGCACAAAATCCCGCAGGATTGGATTAACCGCCAACTTCGCCGGCTTTGGCCGTCGAGCGGACCGATCCGCGTGCCATTGTGCCGTGGTCGCTCGATATTCTGGAGCGTCGTGGCCGCGCGCCACATGGCGCTGGAGTTCACGCGAGATCGTGCATGGCGGACGATCGAGCAGCCGAGCGATGGCGCATACACCCTTCCCCTGCGCGCGCAAGATGGCGATCTCCTCACGTTCGGTGAACGAAAGGCGACGCCCTGATAGAGGTTTTGACGACGGCGAGAAATGCGTCGGGGGCATGCCACCCGCCCTCCGAAACCACCGTACGCCGACAGCCGGCGACACTCCGGCCTTTAACGCAGCATCCTCGCTTGAGCACCCCGAGGCAACCGCGATCCAGAACCGTCTACAGTTCTCTCGCCGGGCCTCTGGGAGCCGGCCCGGCGGCCGCAAAGCCGCTCTCAAACAGGGTTCCGAACGCCGCTCATATCCATTCATCGCAACCTCCTTTGCCGAAGTGTTGCGATGACCGATTGAATCCGCCCTAGCAGGCTGTTGAAGAACTCAGCCTAGTTGTAGTTCACCAAAGTAGCCTGATGTCCACTTCGAACGATGCGCCAGTGCCGGCAAGGCTTGGCGAAGCCGGTCACCTTGGCCATCAGCCGGGCCCGGCTATCAGCTTGGGTAGCCGCACCAGATTGTAGGCGGCGGCAGCGAAGGTAAAGGCCCATCCGACGCGATCACGCCCCCGGAACCTGGACTTCTCTTGCCCGGCGATCGTCTTAATCCAGCCGAATGCCTCCTCGATGCGCTTGCGGATGCGCTGGCTGACGGCATAGCCGCCGTGCCGGGTTGTTCGTCCGTCAATCGTAGAGCTGCGGCCGCTGGTGTTCTGCGCAACGTGCGGTGTCACGTTCATCGAGCGCAGTTCGTTGACGAAGTCTTCTGCGTCGTAGGCTTTATCGGCGCCAAGCGTAATCGCTGTCGGTCGATCGGCACGAGGCTCGATCATGTGCAGCGCGGCCACCCGTTCGGCATGCCCGTCAGCCAGCGTCAGGCAGGCGTCGACCAGCAGGCCGTGACGGTTCTCCATCAGCGCATGCCCGATGAAGCACAGCTTCGTCTCCTTGCCTTTACCCTTGCGGTAAAGCCTGGCGTCCGGATCGGTGGTCGAAGCATGGGTATCGTTCGAGCGTTTCTGGCCATGGAAGTCTGCTTCGGCATTGCGCCCGCCGCCTTGAGCCGGCGGCTCGCCAGAACCGTCCTTCGGCTTCACGCTCTTCATCGAGGCCCATGCCTCGATCAGTGTGCCATCGACCGAGAAGTGATCGTTCGATAGAAGCTTCTTCGCTTTGGGCTGCGCCAGCACCGCCGTGAGGAACTTCGTCGCGATGTCGCCTTCCAGCAACCGGTCGCGGTTCTTCGAGAACACCGAATGGTCCCAGGCCGCGTCATCAACGCCGATTCCGACGAACCAGCGGAATAGCAGGTCGTATTCCAGCCGCTCCATCAGAAGCCGCTCCGAGCGGATCGAATAAAACGCCTGCAACAGCATCGCTCGCAGCAGCTTCTCCGGCGGGATCGACGGTCGCCCAATCGGCGAATAGAGCACGGCAAACTCGCGCTCCAGCGCTGCCAGCGCCTCGTTCACCATCGCCCGGATCGCTCGCAGCGGATGATCCCGCCGCACCCGCGCCTCCAGGTCAACGTAGCTGAACAGTTCGCCCGTTCGATTGTCGCCGCCGCGCATGAACCACCTCCGAATCCCGTCGGAGCTAATGAATCACGGTCGCCTGTCGGCGGCGAGAGCCCTTTTTCAACAGCCTGCTAGCGATCGTTCCGGCAATAGGTCCGCCAAAACGATAATTTATTCCAACACGTATGACGCTATCGCTAAAGCGAGAATTGAACGCTGACGCGATGTTGGTTGTTGTGATCGTATTGAAAATCGCTGGAGCAGGAAGCGGCCCGGGGGGCGGTCCTGGAACAGGAAGTGGCCCGGGGGGCGGTGCCAACCCCAATCCTGTGGAGGTGGATACAAGTGTGCTTGAGGTTGGGACGCTACC
>JANOCI010000027.1:0-4941 GCA_031412095.1 Allobosea sp. | reverse complement strand
GCGCCGCGCTCCTCGAGCACCTTGACGAACTGGGCGACGGTGGAGCGCTTCTGGCCGATCGCGACATAGACGCAATACAGCTTCTGGTTCTCGTCGGTGCTTTCGTTGGCGGCTTTCTGGTTCAGGATGGTGTCGAGCGCCACGGCGGTCTTGCCGGTCTGGCGGTCGCCGATGATCAGTTCGCGCTGGCCGCGGCCGATCGGGATCAGCGCGTCGATCGCCTTGAGGCCGGTCGCCATCGGCTCATGCACCGACTTGCGCGGGATGATGCCGGGCGCCTTCACGTCGACGCGGGAGCGAAGCTTGGCCTTGATCGGGCCCTTTCCGTCGATCGGGTTGCCGAGCGCGTCGACGACGCGGCCAAGCAGCTCCTTGCCGACGGGCACGTCGACGATCGAGCCGGTGCGCTTGACAGTCTGGCCTTCCTTGATCTCGCGGTCGGAGCCGAAGATGACGATGCCGACATTGTCGCTCTCGAGGTTCAGGGCCATGCCCCGCACGCCTGATTCAAACTCGACCATCTCGCCGGCCTGCACCTTGTCCAGACCATAGCAACGGGCGATTCCGTCACCGACCGAAAGCACCTGGCCGACTTCCGTCACCGAAGCTTCGGAGCCGAAATTCTTGATCTGATCCTTGAGGATCGCGGAGATTTCTGCGGCACGAAGTTCCATCAGCCGACCTCTTTCATCGCAAGTCTAATCGAGTTGAGTTTGGTTTTGAGTGATGCGTCGACCATCCTGGAGCCCATCTTCACGACGAGGCCGCCAATCAGCGACGGATCGATCCTGAGGTCGATCACGACCTCCTTGCCGGCGGCGTCCTTGAGGGCGGCGGCGATGTCGCTCATCTGTCCGGCGGACGGCTCCTCCGCCACCGTGACCTCGGCCCGCACGATGCCGCGGTCGTCGGCGACGAGCTGGCGATAGGCCGTGATCATGCCGGGAAGGGCGAAGAGCCGGCGCTTCGACGCCACGAGGCCGATGAAGTTGGCGGCCAGGCCATCCATCTTCGCCGAAGCCATGACGCCATTGACGGCGGCCACCTGCTGGTCCGCCGTGAAGACCGGGCTTTTCACGAGATTCTGGAGATCGGCGCTATTGTCGATCATGGCACCGAACTGGTCCAGCGCCGCGCCGACGGCGTCAGTCGCCTTCATGTCCTGCGCCAGCTCGAACAGGGCCGAGGCATAGCGCCCGCTTACGCCTGATACGATTGAACTGCCCTGGGCCACGTTTGCTCTCTATCTTGTCCCTGGAACCTGGCCGCAGCGTCCCGAAAACGGGGTGCGTACAGGTCGCGCATCCCGCGCATGGAGGAAGGCCTCGCGAGGCGGATGTCCTCATAAAGCGAGGGTGCCGTAGCATGCTGATCCGGGGTGCGCAACCCGATCCCGACGGCGAAAAGCCGCAGACCGCCTCCAGGCGCGCCGGCGGCTTCAGTCAGCCACGCCTTCGCGGCCCTCGATGGTCATCAGCGTGGCCGTGAGAAGCGCGCACAGCTTCTCCCTGCCGTCGGCGACGGCGAAAACCTCGCTCATCGCCAGGGTCAGCGTTCGCCCGGCCTTGACCACCCGGCCCCGCGCGACGATGCGCTCCCCGCTCGCGGGGCTGAGCAGGTTGATCTTGAACTCAGCCGTCAGCACCCCGGCGCCGGCGGGCATCAGCGACAGCGCCGCATAGCCACCTGCGGAATCGGCGATCGCGGCCACTGCGGCTGCATGGACGAAGCCGTGCTGCTGGCTCACCTGCGGCGCGGCCGGCAAGGAGATCTCGACGAAGCCCGGCTCGACCGAAACGAGCTCCGCGCCGAGCGTCGCCATCAGGCCTTGCCTCGCGAAGCTGCTCCTTACGCGGGCCTCGAATTCCGGGTCGCACGGCGCGGCGGCGATCATCACGCCGCCTCTTCACGGCCACAGCCGGTCCCCGCCGCTTCGCGCGAGAGGGTGTCCAGCGCTTCGCGCGAGACTTGCGCCACCGCCAGCCTCAAGGCGGCAAGCCCGGCGTCAGGCTTGATGCAATGATTGGCCAGGCCTTGCCTGAAGGCGCGCGCTCCGGGCCGGCCCGTGAACAGGCCCGTCAGATGGCGCGTCACGGCATGCAGCCGCGTGCCCAGCGCCAGCTCTGCGGCGACGTAAGGCTCATAAGCCTCGATGGCCTCGAACATGTCCGCCGCCGGGGCGGGCTCGCCGAACAGGATCGGGTCGACCTCCAGCAGGACGCCGGGATTCTGGTAGGCCTCGCGGCCGATCATCACGCCATCGAGCTTATCGAGATGCTGCAGCCATTCGGCGGGCTGCTTGATGCCGCCGTTGATGGCGATGGGCAGCCCCTGGTTCGCCGCCTTGAGCCGATGGACCCGGCCATGATCGAGCGGCGGGACTTCGCGGTTCTGCTTGGGCGACAAGCCCTGCAGCCAGGCCTTCCGCGCATGCACGGTCAACGCATCAGAGCCGGCCAGCTTCACGCTTTCGCAGAACCGGTCGAGAGCCGCCTCGATGTCCTGTTCGTCGACCCCAAGGCGGCACTTGACCGTCACCGGGATGCTGACCGCGGCCTTCATCGCAGCGACGCAGTCGCCGACGAGCCCGGGCGCCTGCATCAGGCAGGCTCCGAACGCGCCGCCCTGGACCCGGTCGGATGGGCAGCCTGAGTTGAGGTTGATCTCGCAATAGCCGAAATCCTCGCCGATGCGGGCGGCCTCGGCCAGCTTGGCCGGGTCGTTCCCCCCGAGCTGCAGCGCAACCTTGCCCTCGGAATCGGGGCTCCATCCCAGCAGCCGCTCCCTGTCGCCGTGGATCACAGCGTTCGCCGTCACCATTTCGGTGTAGAGCAGCGCATGGCGCGACAGCGCCCGATGGAAGGCCCGGCAGTGCCGGTCCGTCCAGTCCATCATCGGAGCGACGCTGAAGCGCCAGGGCGAGGGGGCGGTCATGGCCCCGGTAATGGCGATGGCCGCCGCCTTTGTCCAGATGCGCAGGCTGCGGGTGGCGGCGGTTCAGGTTGACGACGCAGCTGAGCCGAGAGCGAAGATCGGCCGGAATCCGTCCCAGAACATGCGCTGTCCGTCCACGGACATGTCCTTCATAATCCTGGCAAGCCTCGGATCGCCCGTCACTCCGGCATTGCCCTCGGCGCGGGCCTCCTGTGAAGGCAAGATCAACCAGGACAGCACCACCGTTTCCGCCTCGGCGGCCTGCACGGATTGATAGAAATCCGTCTGCTGACGTGCGGCACGTCGTCCCCAGCTTTCGACCATCTCAAGCGCTTCGCAGTCCATGTAGATTGCAGCCGCTTTGCGGGCGATCTCTTCATGTAGCCCTTTTTGTCCTTCGGAACTGGAAGCACGTGGGCGTCGACATAGATCAAACGAATCTCGTCCTGCTGGCGTATGCCTCAGGCGACAGGTTGACCGAGGCTTGCCTTCATGGCCGCCTCGACATCCATCCACATGATTTCCCAGACGTGGCCGTCAGGGTCCTCGAAGCTCCTGCCATACATGAAGCCGAAATCCTGCTCAGGCGTGGGGTCGATCTTGCCGCCAGCCATCCGCGCAAGCTCGAGCGTCTCATCGACATGGGCGCGGCTGTCGCGCGAAAGGCACAGCATGACCTCCGAGTGCAAGCGGGCATCAACGATGCTCTTGGACGTGAACTGGCGGTATTTGTCGTGGGTCAGAAGCATGACATGGATTGTCTCAGACCAGGTCATGCAGGCTGCGCTGTCATCGGTGAAGCGTGGGTCGGGCGTCGCACCCACGGCTTTGTAGAAGGTGATCGAACGGCCGAGATCGGCGACGGGCAAATTCACGAAAATCGTCTGAGGCATGATGCAGTCTCCTGTTGTGCAATTTGACGAGGCTAGCCAATAAGATTATATATTGCAACTATGAAGTTAGAAAAAATAACTACAATGCATTTCACCGCTCGCCGCAGTTATGACGATGCATGCGGCGCTGCCCATGCGCTGGACCTCCTCGGCGAGCGCTGGGCGCTGCTCGTGGTGCGCGAGTTGATGCTGGGGCCCCGCCGCTTTGGTGATCTGCGGGCGGAACTGCCGGGGATCAGCGCCAATGTTCTCACCCAGCGGCTCGAAGGCCTGGAACGGATGGGAATCGTCATGCGTCGAAAGCTGCCGCCTCCCTCCGGTGCGCAGGTTTATGAATTGACGCCTTGGGGCCTCGAAAGCGAGCCGATCTTCCTGGCGCTCGGGCGCTGGGCGGTGCGCTCGCCCTTACACGATCCGACGCTAGCCTTCAGCGCCGCCTCGATGTGCCTTTCCTTCCGGACGATGTTCGATCCGGCGCTCGCGCGTGGCGTCGCCATCGAGGCAGGCTTCCGGGTGAGGGGCGAGGATTACCACGCGTCGATCCGCGAAGGCCGGCTGGACGCAAAACGGTCCGTCGCGCAACCAGCCGACTTCATCATGACAGCGGAAGCCAGCATCATCGCCGCCGCCGTCTACGGCGGCGCGTCCCTCAAGTCGCTGGAAGCCGATGGTGCGCTCGTCCTTGAAGGCGACCATATGAAGGCCGAACGCTTCGTGACGCTGTTCCCGCTGCCGAGCAAGGTCGGCGCCTGACGGTCAGGCCGCAGCCTTCACCAGGCCGCCAGCCTGCTCGATGAACGTCTGGATCTCGGCGACGCCCTGTCCGGTCTTCATGTTGGTGAACACGAAGGGGCGCTTGCCGCGCATCAGCCTGGCGTCGCGGTCCATCACGGACAGGTCCGCGCCGACATGGGGCGCGAGATCGATCTTGTTGATCACCAACAGATCGGAGCGCGTGATGCCGGGCCCGCCTTTCCGCGGGATCTTTTCGCCCGCCGCCACGTCGATCACGTAGATGCAGAGGTCTGCGAGCTCGGGCGAGAACGTCGCCGCCAGGTTGTCGCCGCCAGACTCGATCAGGATCAGGTCGAGCCGCGGGAACCGGCTCCGCATC
>JANOCI010000026.1:0-25934 GCA_031412095.1 Allobosea sp. | reverse complement strand
GCGAAGAAGCTGTTCGGTTCGGTCAATGACCGCCGCGTGAAGGCATATCGGCCCAGGGTCGAGGCGATCAACGCGCTGGAGGGCGAGATCGCGAAGCTCAGCGACGAGGAGCTCCGGGCGCGCACGGTCCAGTTCCGCGAGCAGCTCGCCGCCGGCAAGACGCTCGACGACATTCTCGTGCCGGCGTTCGCCACTGTGCGGGAAGCGGCCAAGCGCACGCTCCAGCAGCGCCATTACGATGTCCAGCTCATCGGCGGCATCGTGCTGCAGGAAGGCTCCATAGCGGAGATGACGACCGGCGACGGCACGACGCTGGTGGCGACCTTGGCCGTGTACCTCAACGCCCTGGCCGGGAAGGGCGTCCACGTCATCACCGTCAACGACTACCTGGCGAGCCGCGACGCGGCCTGGATGGACCAGATCTACAGCTTCCTGGGCCTGACCACCGGGGTGATCGTGCACGGCCTGGATGACGAGCAGCGCCACGCGGCCTATGCCGCGGACATCACCTACGGCACCAACAACGAGTTCGGCTTCGACTACCTGCGCGACAACATGAAGTACGATTTCGCGCACATGGTGCAGCGCGGGCATTCGTTCGCCATCGTCGACGAGGTCGATTCCATCCTGGTCGACGAGGCGCGCACGCCGCTGATCATCTCGGGGCCGACCGAAGACCGCTCCGACCTTTACGTGACCATCGACGCGCTCATCCCCAGCCTGAGCAAGGACGACTACGACCTCGACGAGAAGCAGCGGCAGGTCTCCCTGACCGAGGCCGGCACCGAGCGCATCGAGAACCTCGTGCGCGAGGCAGGCATGCTGAAAGAGGGCGGCCTGTACGAGGCGCACAACGTCACCATTGTCCACCACATCAACCAGGCGCTCCGGGCGCACACGCTGTTCACGCGCGACAAGGACTACATCGTCCGTGACAACGAGGTCGTGATCATCGACGAGTTCACCGGCCGCATGATGCCCGGCCGCCGCTTCTCGGAAGGGCTGCACCAGGCGCTCGAAGCCAAGGAGAAGGCGCAGATCCAGCCGGAGAACGTCACGCTCGCCTCCATCACGTTCCAGAACTACTTCAGGCTGTACGAGAAGCTCGGCGGCATGACCGGCACCGCCGCGACGGAAGCCGACGAGTTCCAGCAGATCTACAAGCTCGAAGTCGTCGAGATCCCGACCAACGTCCCGGTCGAGCGCGTCGACGAGGACGATTCGGTCTACCGCACCTTCGAGGAGAAGGTCGACGCCATCATCGTGGAGCTCGAAAAAGCCTCCGCCCGCATGCAGCCCGTCCTCGTGGGCACGGCCTCGATCGAAAAGTCCGAGCTTGTCGCGGAACTGCTGATCAAGGCTGGCTACAAGCAGCTCGACTTCACGCAGACCGACGTGCTCGATTCCCTTTACAAGGCCGCGCGGGACGGCAAGGCCACCAAGCAGTTCGCGGTGCTCAACGCGCGCTTCCACGAGCAGGAGGCCTACATCGTGGCGGAGGCCGGCGTTCCCGGCGCCATCACCATCGCCACCAACATGGCGGGCCGCGGCACCGACATCAAGCTCGGCGGCTCGGTCGACATGCGCATCAAGGCCGAAACCGCCGGAATGGAGGACGGCCCGGAGAAGGCCGCCAGGATCGAGGCGATCAGGGCCGAGGTCGAGCGTTTCCGCCAGATCGTCCTCAACGCCAGGGAAGAGGTCGAGATCGAGCCGGCCAAGGGCTCGCGCCTCGCCAAGACCGTCACCATGCCGGGCGGGCTCTACATCATCGGGACGGAGCGGCACGAAAGCCGCCGCATCGACAACCAGCTTCGCGGCCGCTCGGGCCGGCAGGGCGACCCGGGCCGCTCGAAGTTCTTCCTGTCGCTGCAGGACGACCTGATGCGCATCTTCGGGTCCGACCGCATGGATGGCATGCTGCAGAAGCTGGGCCTGCAGGCTGGCGAGGCCATCATCCACCCGTGGATCAACAAGGCGGTGGAGAAGGCGCAGGGCAAGGTCGAGGCCCGCAACTTCGACATGCGCAAGAACATCCTGAAATACGACGACGTGATGAACGACCAGCGCAAGGTCGTGTTCGAGCAGCGCCGCGACTTCATGCGCCAAGCGTCGATCCGCGAGACCATCAACGAGATGCGCAGCCAGGTCGTCGACGACGTCGTGCGCCATCACATCCCCGAGGACGCCTATCCCGAGCAATGGGACATTCCCGGCCTCAAGGCGGAGGTCCTGGCGTCGCTCAACCTCGAGCTGCCCGTCGACGAATGGGCGAAGGAGGACGGCATCGCCGACGAGGAGATGCGCGAACGGCTCCTGAAGGCGGCCAACGACGATTACGCCGCGCGCGTGGAGCGCAATGGCGAAGACGTCATGACCTATGTCGAGAAGCAGGTCCTGCTGCAGATGCTCGACCACCTTTGGCGCGAGCATCTCGTGACGCTCGAGCATCTGCGGCAGGTCGTAGGCTGGCGCGGCCTGGCCCAGCGCGATCCGCTCAACGAATACAAGTCCGAAGCGTTCCAGCTGTTCGACGGCTTGATCGACGCGCTCCGCGAGAAAGTCACGAGCCAGCTCATGCGGGTGGAAGTGCGCTTCGAGGAGCCTCCGGCCGACGCCCAGCCGGCCCTTGGGCAGCCGCCGCTCGAGGCAACCTCGATGGAGCAGGCGGCCATGTTCGCTCCGGCAGAAGCGGTGGCCGCGCCGCCTCGCGACCCGGAAGATCCTTCAAGCTGGGGACGGGTCGGCCGAAATGAGCCATGCCCATGCGGCTCCGGCAAGAAATACAAGCATTGCCACGGCCAGTTCGCATGATTGCAGGCATCGCCTGTCCACAAGCCGTTCGTCCGCCATGGAAGCCTGACGCAACCGCTTGCTGAAACCCGGAACGGACCCGCCCATGGCAGACCTGAACGCAGACTGGAACAAGGTCCCGGCCTGGCGCCTTGCCTTGCCGGTCCTCGGCGGCCTTCTGGTGGCGGACAAGTCAGCGGGCCATGCCGATCCAGCGAACCCGGCCATCCTGATCCTCGCGGTGATCCTTCTCGCTGCGGCGGTCTTCGCCGCCGTCCATCATGCCGAGGTCCTGGCCGTGAAGATCGGCGAACCTTTCGGCTCCATCCTGCTGGCGCTCGCCATCACGACGCTGGAGGTCGGGCTGATCATCTCGGTCATGGTGTCGGGGCTCTCGGGGAGCGATGCGGTGGCGCGCGACACGGTGTTCTCCGTCGTGATGATCGTCCTCAACGGAATCGTGGGCCTGTGCCTGATCGCAGGGGCGCGCCGTCATTACGAGCAGGAGTTCCGCGTCCAGGGCGCGGTGGGGATCCTCAGCGTGATCTCGACGCTCAGCATCATCGCGCTCGTGCTGCCGAATTTCACCAGCAGCCTGCCCGGCCCGCTGCTGTCGTCGAGCCAGCTTGTGTTCGTCGGCTTCGTCTCGCTCGTGCTTTATGTCTTCTTCGTCTTCATCCAGACGGTGCGCCATCGCGCCGATTTCATCATCGAGGACGGACTAGGCAAGTTCACCGTGATCCCGAGCCGCTCCACGACGCTGATCAGCGCCTTCTTCTTGGTGGCGAGCCTCATCGTGGTGATCCTTCTGGCCAAGACCCTGTCCCCCGTCCTCGAGCGCGCCGTGGTCGCAGCGGGCCTGCCGCTTGCGGTGGTCGGCATCGTGATCGCGGCCGTCGTGCTGCTTCCCGAAGGCCTGACGGCGATGAAGGCGGCGAAGAACAACCGGCTGCAGACCAGCCTCAACGCTTCCCTGGGCTCGGCGGCGGCCAGCATCGGGCTCACGGTGCCGATCGTCGGGGCGGCCTCCGTCATGCTGGGGCAGCCGCTCACGCTGGGCCTCGGGCCGGTGGGGATGCTGCTGCTGCTGCTGACGCTGTTCGTCAGCACGCTGACCTTCGCCACAGGCCGGACGACGATGCTGCAGGGCGCGGTCCACCTGGTGATCTTCGGCGTCTTCGTGTTCGTCTCCGCCGTGCCGTGAGGCGTGCCGTCAGTGCCTCCCATGGGGCCGCACGGGCATCTGCTGCCAGTGAACGCGTCTGCGCTCACACACGGGACGAACGCTCACACGCGGGGCGAATCGAGGAACGGCCTCACCGCCGCGATCGCCGAGCCGCAGGACGGCGAAGTCTCGGCCAGGATCGCCTTGGCGTCGGCGAGGCCGGTCGCCACGCTGATCGTCGTTGTCACCCCCCAGAAGATGTCGCCCGTGGCCCGTTCGATGAGCGCCGGCGTAGCGCTCACGATGCAGGCCTGCACCTGCTTGACGATGGCGGCCGGCGCCTGGGCAGCCTGCATCCTTTCGGCGAATTCGGCCTGCACGGGGCCGATCACGAAGGTGGCGAGAAGCCAGGCGAAGATGTCCTGAAGCATGAGGTTTCCTTTCAAGGGATCAAGGGAGCAGGCAGGTGCGTCACCGGTAGGGCATGCGGGATGTCGCGACGGTCTCCGCGCGCGTCCGCCAGAGGCTGAACAGGATGCCGCTGGCCAGGATTGCGACCGTGATGCCGAGGCCCCAGGCTGGCGGGAACTTGTCCCAGCCCATGCCCCAGGCGATGAAGATCTTCGAGCCGATGAAGATCAGCAGGATCGACAGCGCGTACTTGAGGTAGGCGAAGCGGTGCACCATGGCGGCGAGCGCGAAGTACAGCGCGCGCAGGCCGAGGATCGCGAAGATGTTCGAGGTGTAGACGATGAAAGGGTCGGTGGTGATCAGGAAGATCGCCGGCACCGAATCGACCGCGAAGATCACGTCGGCGATCTCGATCAGGATCAGCGCCATGAACAAAGGCGACATGAAGCGCGCGAGCTTGCCCGAGCCTGCCGGCGCTTTCGGGTCCGGAAGCTCGACGAAGAACTTCTCGCCATGCAACCGATCGGTGACGTTGAAGCGCCTCTTCATCCAGAGCAGGACCGGATTCTTCGCCAGGTCGGGTTTCTGGTCGCCCATCCAGATCATCTTCACGCCAGTGAGGATGAGGAATACGGCGAAGATGTAGAGAACCCACGAGAAATTCTCGACGATGGGCGCGCCGATGCCGATCACGATGGCGCGCAGCACGATGACGCCAAGGATGCCCCAGAACAGCACGCGGTGCTGGTAGAGCCGGGGAATGGCGAAATAGCTGAAGATCATGGCGATAACGAAGACATTGTCCATCGCCAGCGTCTTCTCGATGGCGAAGCCGGTCATGTACTCCATGCCGCTCTGCGGTCCGAGCTGCCACCAGACCCAGACGCCGAAGAGCAGGCCGAGCGAGATGTAGCCCGCCGACAGCAGCAGGCTCTCCTTCGCTTCGATCTCGCGGTTCTCCTTGTGCAGCACCCCGAGATCGAGCGTCAGCAATGCGCCGACGATGGCCATGAAGGCCAGCCACATCCACGCCGGCTTGCCCAGCCAATCATGAGAAAGGAATGCGAACTCCACAGGTCAACCTCGAAGCATGCCGGCAATGATGTCGATGACGATCCGACATCGCGTTCACGCCGACTGCGCACGCCAGAGGGGCCCGGATCAGGGGTTGCCGCTGATGTGGTGACGGACGAACGCTTTACAAGTGCAATCCGCCGAAAACTTACGTCCCGCGAATTTAAAACAATTCGCAGCCAGTCACCTCTTGCATATGATGGTCAGCCGACGCCATCTAAGCTGCATCAAGGGGTCCGGGCTCCTCTGGTCGTCATGCGATGACGGCGATGTCGGGCTCTTCCACTTCAGATGCGGCCTGCGGGATGCATCTTCACTGGGAGAAGACGATGACAGTGAATGTTTATACACATACCGAATCTGTTGTTTCGCCACGGCTTGGCCAGCGCGATGCCCTCCATGGCAACGTGTCCGCCGATATTGATGAAGCGCGCCAGAGGCTCGACAACCTGGCCCGGATGCTCGACAGCGCCGTCCGGATACCGGGCACATCCATCAGGCTTGGCGCGGACGCTGCGCTCAACCTCATTCCGGGCATCGGCACGCTCGCCGCAAAAGGCGTATCGGCTTATCTGATCTGGGAGGCGAGGCGCCTTGGTGCGCCGACCTCGATGCTGCTGCGCATGGCGGGGCATGTGGGCGTCGACGCCGTGATCAGCGCCGTCCCGGTGCTGGGCTGGGTGGGCGACATCTTCTGGCGCGCCAACATCCGCAACATGGCGCTGCTGCGCGCGCATCTCGACAGCAAGGCCGCAGCCGCGCAGGGGAGATGAGCCGTGCCTCCGCTTGGCCGTGCTTGCTTCAGAGGCTGACGCGTCCGCGCGCCACGAGCGCCTTCATGCGGGCGTCGTGCCCGGCCCAGCCGACGCGGCTCTTGATCTTCCTGCCGCTGGCCAACCTTCGCGCCGCCTGCTGCGTGCCGATGGCGATGCCCATGCGTGTGACGTCGGACCTGAAGCCGAAGGTCGGCTCGGGCACGACGCCGGTGACCCGGTAGCCCAGGGACGCGAGATGGCTGCGCACCTGCTGGCAGTACCCCACTGACAACACTGAAAACCGCCGCTCGTTGTGGCCGGCGCGATACTTCATGACAGCGGTGCAGACGTCGCCTTCGGCAAGCCGCCAGGCCTCGGCCAGATACCGCACGCCGAGCCTGATGTTGGTTTCCGGGACCGCAAGCTCATCCAGCGTGCCCTGGAAGCCCAGCATGCGCGCCGTGGGCGGCATCACCTGCATCAGGCCGACTTCGCCGGCCGCACCGCGCGCGCCCGGCCTGTAGGCGCTCTCGACGCGCATGACTGCGTCCGCGAGTTCAGGCGGCAAGCCGGCCTTGAGCGCCTCGCGGGCCGAAATGGCCCTGTAGATCGCTGAAGCGCTGGCGGCAGCGCCTGGGTTCTCGGAAGGCTCGGGTCTGGCGGACGCGTCCTGTTTGGCTGGAGCTTCTTCCTTTGCGGAAGGACCGGACGCGGCGACGGCGTCAGGCTTTCCGGCCGGCTCCGCAATCGCGTTCAAGCTTCCGAGGCTCAAGCTCATGACAACCATGCCAGCCCTGCAAAGCTGGCGTGCCGCGCATCTGGCTTGCGACAGCCCCATCGACATCAGTTCGCGGTTTGATTCGCCGGAACGGAAGAAGCGGCCGACGATGGCTGACGTGCGGCCAATGTCATCGGCTGGGCCTTGGGAGCGGATGCCTGAGGCCCAGCACCCTGGGCGCGAGGCTGGCCTTCAGCACGCCTCGGCGGCGCGGCAGCGCGTGCAGGGGGCTTCTGGGCAGGCTGCGCCTCGGGCGCGGGCGCAGCGATGGCGGCAGGCTGTGCGGCAGCGAAGGGATTGAGCGATAGCACGCGCTGCAGCACCGAAGCCTGCGCGGTCTCGGCCGCGGGGGCGGCAGGCGCTGCGGCTGCGGCGGACCGGGGCACAGAGGTCGTCGAGGGCGCGGCGGTCCCCGCAAGCTGGCGCGCTTCGACGGCCGGCCGCCCGACGCGAGGCGTCATGGCGACCACCGACGGGGCAACCTGGGGCTCACGGCGTTGACGGCCTGTCGATTCAATCGCGATTTCCTGAGGCGCGCTCATCACCGCGTCCGGCCGGCTCACGCCGACGGCGCGCGAGCCCCAAGCGGCCTTCTGCTCAAGCGCCTCGGGACCGCTGGCCATCAGCACCTGGGTGAAGGCCTGATGCTGCCCGCCATCCTGATACACAACGCGCACGGCGGGCGTGCCCCTCGCCACGAGCGAAGCGATCTCGGATTCGTCGGTGCGGGCCTTCTGGGCGGCCGCGGCGGCGATCTGCTGCTTGGCCGGGTCCTCGCGGCAGTCTTCAGTGCGGTTGAACGCATAGCGCGCCTGGCAGACCGAGACCTTCGGGACGGCGCGCGCCACCTCGAACATGTCCGAGCCTTCCTTGAGGTTGCGCCAGAACGGCATGTTCTGGTCATAGCGATGCCGCGCGAGGTTGTCGGCGGTCATGCGGAATGGCATGGCCTGCATCTGCACAGCCTTCTGCCCGCCATTGTGGGCTTCCCTCACGATGGCGTAGATCTCCGCGATCTGGTCGTCGCTCATCGAGTAGCAGCCCGACGACGAGCAGGCGCCATGCACCATCAGATGCGCGCCGGTGCGGCCGTGGGCGCGGTCGAACTGGTTGGGGAAGCCCATGTTGAACGACAGGTAGAACGACGAGTTCGGGTTCATCTGCGCCGGCGTGATGTTGTAGAACCCTTCCGGGGCCTGACGGTCGCCTTCGCGCTTCTTGGGGCCGAGCTGGCCCGACCAGCGGCACATCGGGTATGTCTTGAGCAGCTTGTACTGCCCGTCGCGCGCCTGCTTCCAGACCTCGAGCTCGGACTCTTTCTTGAAGGAGCGGATCAGCACGGGGTCGTTGCGCCCCATGCCCTTTTCCGACATCAGCGCCATCACCTCGTTGGGGATGGGGATGTTGTGACGGGCAGCGCCGCGCTGCCGGCTTTCCTCGCAGGAGGCGAGCGTGAGGGACAGGGCGGCGATGAGAGACAATGGCAGCAGACGCACGATCAATGATCCCGGACAGCGTCCCGAAGCGGGACGACGAAGACATGGTCAGCAGTTAAACCTGTTAGCCTTGCCTGTTCCTTACCACAAGGGCGGCCAACCTGTCGCCATGGTCAACACAACGTTAATGGCGGGCAGAAGGCAGCTTCAGCCCAACTTGCGGCCGATGGCCAGAAATTTGTCGGCGCGCTGGCTGCGCACCTGTTCGGGAGACAGGTTGGACAGCTCCGCCAGAGCGGACGACATGGCGTGGCCAGCCTTGGCGATCGCTTCCGCCGGAGCGCGATGCGCGCCGCCGGCAGGCTCGCTGACGATGCGGTCGATCACGCCGAAGCGGAGCAGGTCCTGCGCGGTGATCTTCATGCCCGTGGCGGCGTCCTGCGCGCGGGCCGCGTCGCGCCAGAGGATCGATGCCGCCCCTTCCGGCGAAATCACCGAATAGACGGCATGTTCGAGCATCAGGACATGGTTCGCGGTGGCGATGGCGACGGCGCCGCCGGATCCGCCCTCGCCGATGATCAACGAGATGTTGGGCGTGCCGAGCCCGAGGCAGGCCTCGGTCGAGCGCGCGATGGCCTCCGCCTGGCCGCGCTCCTCCGCCTCGATGCCCGGAAAGGCGCCTGCCGTGTCGATGAAGCACAGCACTGGCAGCGCGAAGCGTTCGGCAAGCTCCATCAACCGCACGGCCTTGCGGTAGCCTTCCGGCTTGGCCATGCCGAAATTGTGCTTGAGGCGGGTTTCGGTGTTGGAGCCCTTCTCCTGTCCGATGATGCAGACCGGTTCGCCCTCGAAGCGTCCGAGCCCGCCGATGATGGCCTCATCCTCGCCAAAGCCCCGGTCGCCGGCCATGGGCGTGAAGTCCGTCACGAGCTGGGCGCAGTAATCGACGAAATGCGGGCGTTGGGGATGCCGCGCCACCTGCGTCTTCTGCCAAGGGGTCAGCGCGGCGTACAGCGCCTTCAGCGACTGGTCGGACTTGACCTCGAGGCGGGCGATGTCGTCGCCGATCGCGACAGCGTCGCCCTTCGCGGCCATCGCCTTCATCTCATTGATCTTGGCTTCCAGATCCGCAACCGGCTTTTCGAAATCGAGATAGCTTCTCATGTCAGGATTGATCCGCCGAGGGGCTCTGCGGCGTGCGAGGTGCCGACTGTTGACCGGTTTTGACGCTGATGTGGCGGGGTCAACCGCTTGTGTCAAGGTGATGACGCGCCTTCAGGACCTGCAGGCCCGCGCTGGGAGCAGGCGACGGCAAGGGGCCGAGGACCTGCCTGAGGGCGAAAGCACGGCGGTTCTTGGCCGGCGCGCGCCGATAGAACTGCTTGGTCGCGTCGATGACATGGACCCCGGAGAAGGGGAGGCCGAGGCCGGCTCCGAGCTTCTCCCACATGGCGGCCGAGCGCATGATCGATTGGCGCGCGAGCGGCGGGGCGAACAGCGCCTCCACCCATTTCTCCGGCGAAAACAGGGTCGCGCGCATCAGGCTTTCGAGCTGGCTGCGCGAGAACGGCCGGCCATGGCCGAACGGCGTGCCGTCGACCCGGGCCCAAAGCCCGCGCCGGTTGGGCGCGATCAGCATCAGCCGCCCGCCAGGGGCCAGCACGCGCCAGCACTCGGCCAGCAACTCCTCGGCGTTCTCGCTGGACTCCAGCGCATGCACCAGCATCACGCGGTCCACAGAAGCGTCGTCAAGCGGCAGCAGCAGAGGGTCGACGAGGGCGGACGCGGACAATCCATCCTGCGGCCAGTTCACCACGCCTTGCGTGGCGGGCATGAACGCCAGCGACCGATCGGCGCTGTCGCGCAGAAGCCGCAGATAGGGGACCGCATAGCCGACGCCGACCAGCTTGGCCCCGCTGGCGTTGCTCCAGCAGCGCAGCACGGCGCGGCCGATGAAGCGCCGGGCGACATGGCCCAGCGGGCTCGCATAGAAGCTGCGAAGGTCGACGACATCGGTGCTCATCCTGCCCGCACATTGGCGGGTTGCTGGACAAGCGCAAGGGTGCAGCCGCATGATGGTGAAGCAAATCGCCACCGGAGAGTGTCAGCAGTGTCCATAGAACTCCACGTCTTCCGCGCCTTGTCCGACAATTGCGGGGCCCTGATCCATGACGGCGAGACCGGGCTGTGCGCGGCGGTCGATGCGCCCGATGCAGGCCAGGTCCACGCCGCCGCGATCGCCAAGGGCTGGAGCATCAGCCATCTGTTCATCACCCATGAGCATCCGGACCATGTCCAGGGGGTGGCTGAGCTGGCGCGGCGCACCGGCTGCACCGTGATCGGACCGGCGGCTGCCGCTGACGTCTCGCCGGTCGACCGGATCGTGGGCGAGGGCGACCGGGTCGATTTCGGCGGCCACGCCTTCGACATATGGCGGACCCCCGGCCACGCGGCGGGGCACGTTGCGTGGGTGGCGAACGAGGCCCGGCTGGCGCTGGTCGGAGACGTGGTGTTCGTCATGGGCTGCGGGCGGCTGTCCGGCGACACGGCCGGCCAGATGTGGAGCTCCATCTCCCGGATCGCGGCCCTTCCCGATGATGTGAGGCTGGTCACGGGCCATGACTACACCTGGAGCAACGCCCGATTCGCGCGCGCCGTCGACCCGGGCAACGCCGCTGTGGCCGCTCGCGCCGCCGAAGCGGAGCGCAGGGCGGGCGCCGGCGACTTCTGGGCTGTGACCACCATCGGCGAGGAGAAGGCGACGAACCCTTACTTCCGCGCGGGCGATCCAGACCTGATGGCGAGCCCGGGCGTCGAGGACGCCGCCGCGAGCTTCGCCCGGCTTCGCCAGATGAAGAACGAATTCAAGGGCTGAACCGCATGACCTCAGAAGCCTATTCGGACGCGATGACCGCTTCGGACGTCGTCGCCTTGCTCGGACTGGCCCCGCATCCCGAGGGAGGTTTCTACAAGGAGACCTACCGCGACGGCTTGGCGGACGCCGACGGACGGGCGGCCTCGACGGCGATCTACTATCTGCTGGGCGTCGGCGAGGTCTCGGAGTGGCACCGGGTCGACGCCGCCGAGGTCTGGCACTGGTATGCCGGCGCTCCGATGGTCATCACGATGTCGCCGGACGGCCATGATGCGGAGGCGCGCCACCTTGGCCCCAACCTGCGCCTGAACCAGCGTCCGCAGCTTGTCGTGCCGGCGCACTGGTGGCAGACGGCGACGAGCCTCGGGCGCTGGTCTCTGGTCGGCTGCACGGTGGCGCCGGGATTCGACTTCAAGGGCTTCGAGATGGCTCCGCCGGGCTGGCGGCCGACGCCGAGGAGCTCAGGCTGATGGTTTGCCCGGCTGGCGCGAGGCGATCAGCGCGCCGGCCACGATGAACCCGCAGGCGGCGGCCAGCGCCCATGTCAGCGGCGCTGCGCCTGTGGCGACCAGCGCGAGAGTCGAGATCACCGGAGCGGCATAGGACGCGACGCCGAGCAGACGGATGTCGCCCTGCTTCATGCCGATGTCCCAGACGAAGAAGGCAAGACCCACTGGCCCGAGGCCGAGCGCGACCAGCGCAAGCCAGCCCAAGACATCCGGCGCGGCCCAGGCCTCGAAGGCGAGGTGGCAGAGCAGGGCAAGAGCCGATGTGGCCAGGCAGTAGCCGGCGACCGCCTCGGTCGGCACCTCCGCCATGCGCCGCGACAGGACCGAGTAGGCCGACCAGACCACGGCGCAGCCTGCAGCCAGCACGTAGCCTGGAGCATGCGCGAGGTCGAAGCCGGCGGAGCCCTTGCCTGCGGCCAGGACCCCGACGCCGGCGAAGCCGATCGACGCGCCGACGACATGGCGGGCGCTGAGGCTCATGCCTGGCAGCAAGCCGGAGAAGATCACGATCAGCAGCGGCCAGAGATAGGCGATCAGGCTCGCCTCCGCAGGCGGCGCGAGCTTCAGCGCCGCGAAATAGAGCGCGTGATAGCCGAACAGGCCACCTATTCCGAGCGCCATGGCGGGAAGCGGCTGGCGCAGCAGGCCAAGCTTGCCTTGCGCAGCGACGATGCCAAGGCCGATCCCCCCGCCGATGGCGAAGGTGATCGCCGTCACCTGGAATGGCGGAATGCCGGCCGTGGCGCTGGTGAACAGCGCCAGCATACCCCAGAGCAGGATCGCGACGAGGCCGAGGAGGGTGGGTCGGGACATGTCGGCGATGCGCTGGGAGCCTGCTGGCCGCAAGCGGCTCAGGCCATGTACTGCCCGCCATTGGCGCTCAGCGTCGAGCCGGTGATGAAGCCGGCCTCGTCGGCGGCGAGGAACAGCACGGCCCGCGCGATCTCCTCGGGCTCGCCAAGACGGCCGACCGGGATGAGCGGCAGGATGTTCTTCTCGACCACCGCGGGATCGATGGCCTTCACCATCTCGGTCGCGATGTACCCCGGGCAGATGCTGTTGACCGTGATGCCGGCCCGCGCGCCTTCCTGGGCCAGCGCCTTGACGAAGCCGATGTCGCCAGCCTTCGCCGCCGAATAGTTGACCTGCCCCATCTGGCCCTTCTGCCCGTTGATCGAGGAAATGCAGATGACACGGCCGAACTTCCGGGCGCGCATGCCCTCCCAGACCGGGCGGGTCATGTTGAACAGCGAGTTGAGGTTCGTGTTGATCACGCCGTACCACTGGTCCCTGGTCATCTTGTGGAACATGCCGTCCTTGGTGATTCCGGCATTGTTGACGAGGACTTCGACCGGCCCATGCGCGGCCTCGACCGCAGCGATGCCGGCCACGCAGGCGTCGTAGTCCGACACATCCCATTTGTAGGTCTGGATGCCGGTCTCTGCGGTGAACGCGGATGCGGCCTCGTCATTGCCGGCATAGGACGCCGCGACGGTGTAGCCCGCCGCATTCAAGGCCCTCGATATCGCGGCGCCGATTCCGCGGCTTCCGCCTGTGACCAATGCAACGCGACCCATGGCATTCCTCCGATTTTGATGTTTTTTTGCTTGATGCTACTGTTTCGATAGATCGAGGCCGGGAGTGTAGCTCGCTCCCTCCACGTCCTTGATGATGGCCTGGCCGCAGATCACGCGGTTGCCCGCATGATCGTATGTCAGCGTCGGATCGCCATAGAGCATCCAGCCGCGGCTCAGCGCCTCCGTGACCCGGTGGCAGAATTCGGCGTCGTCGGATCCGGTCAGGAGCCGGTAGAGCGTCGTCGGCGTGAGGCGGCTCACCGCGTCAGCGCTCCAGGCACATGGCGACGCCCATGCCGCCGCCGATGCAGAGCGTGGCGAGGCCCTTCTTCGCGTCCCGCTTCGCCATCTCGTGCAGAAGCGTGACGAGCACGCGCGCGCCCGATGCCCCGATCGGGTGGCCGATGGCGATGGCGCCGCCGTTGACGTTCACCTTCGATGTGTCCCAGCCCATGTCCTTGTTGACGGCGATCGCCTGTGCGGCGAAGGCTTCGTTGGCCTCAATCAGGTCAAGGTCGGCGACCTTCCAGCCCGCTTTCTGCAGGGCCTTGCGCGAAGCGGGAATGGGGCCGGTGCCCATGATGGCGGGGTCGACGCCGGCGGTGGACCACGAAGCGATGCGCGCCAGCGGCTTCAGCCCGCGCCGCTCGGCTTCGGCCGCCGTCATGATGACCACTGCGCCGCCGCCGTCATTGATGCCGGAGGCGTTGGCGGCCGTCACGGAGCCCTCCTTCGAGAACGCGGGCTTCAGCTTGCCGACGCCCTCCAGGGTGGTGCCGTGCTTGGGATACTCGTCCGCATCGACGACGATGTCGCCCTTGCGGCCGGAGATCGTGAACGGCACGATCTCGTCCTTGAACTTGCCGGCCTTCTGGGCGGCCTCGGCCTTGTTCTGCGAGGCGACGGCGAAAGCGTCCTGCTCATCGCGGCTGATTTGCCACTTCGTCGCGACGTTCTCGGCGGTGTTGCCCATGTGATAGCCGTGGAATGCGTCGAGCAGGCCGTCCTTCAACATCGAATCGAGCATCTTCATGTCGCCCATCTTGGTGCCGGCGCGCATGTGCGCGACGTGGGGCGCGAGCGACATGGATTCCTGCCCGCCGGCCACGATCACCGAGGCGTCGCCGTTGGCGATCTGCTGCATGCCGAGAGCCACGGCGCGAAGCCCGGAGCCGCAAAGCTGGTTGAGGCCCCAGGCGCTGGCCTCCTGCGGGATGCCCGCCGCCATGGCGGCCTGGCGGGCCGGGTTCTGGCCCTGCCCGGCGGTGAGGATCTGGCCCATGATGACTTCGTCGACATCGGCGGGATCGACGCCGGCCCGCGAGAGGGCGGCCTTGATCGCGGCCGCGCCGAGGTCATGGGCGGCGGTGGCCGCGAATGCGCCGTTGAACGAGCCGACAGCCGTGCGCGCGGCGCCGACGATCACGATATCCTGGGAGGACATGGGGGCATCCTTATCTTGATGGCGAAACGAAGCGAAGCTGCGCCTGATCGATCGTCGGGCGCCATGCCTGCGTTTGTCAGAGCTCAACGCCCATCCGTCAAGGGACATTGATGCAGGGAAAGGCGGGACGGCCTGCGCCGGCAGGGCGGCTGCCGAGCCGCCGAGCCGTTCGTGCACTGCAACAAAAGCTTGCGGGGCTGCGACAACGCGCTATCGTGAATGCACGTTTTTTATGCGCTGGCGCATCGTTCGATGCTGGCGGGACAAGGTGAACCATGGCCGCTGAAAAACAGCCGACCGTCATCAAGAAATACGCGAACCGGAGACTCTACCACACCGGAACGAGTTCCTATGTGACGCTCGAGGATCTCGCGCTGCTGGTGCGCAACGGCGAGGAATTCGTGGTCTACGATGCGAAGACCGCGGAGGACATCACCCGCTCGGTGCTGGCGCAGATCATCTTCGAGGAGGAGAGCAAGACCGGGCAGAACCTCCTGCCCATCGCGTTCCTCAGGCAACTGATCCGTTTCTATGGCGACAGCATGCAGGTGCTCGTGCCGCGCTATCTCGAGATGTCGATCGACAGCCTGACCCGCGAGCAGCACACCTACCGCGACCACCTGACGAAATCCTTCGGCAGCAACGCCTTCGGCGCCAAGGCCATGGAGGCCATGGAGGCCCAGACGCGCGCCAACATGAAGATGTTCGGCGATGCGATGCGGATGTTCGCTCCGTTCGTGGCGGTCGGTTCGGCAGCGCCCGGGAGCGAGGAGGAGACGTCCGCAGCGACGCTCCAGACCTCGGCCCAGATCCCGCCTGCCGCCGAGGCCGAACTTGATGGGCTTAAGCGCGAGATGTCCGCCATGCGCGAGAAGCTCGAGAAGCTGTCCCGCAAGGCGTGAGGTCAGGCCGCGCGGGTGCTCCGCAGCGCAGCCTGCGGCGTCCATAGTTCGGCCGCTCCGGTCAGATGGCCCTGCAGGTACGTCACGCCCCAGTCCGTCAGCATGCGGGCGGCCGCCTCGTTGTCCACCCATTCCGCGACGGTCTGCACGTTCAGGTGCTGCGCCAGGTCGAGCAGGGTGCGCACGAAGAAGCGGTCGTCGGTCGAGCGCGCCAGGTTCTGGGTGAACGCGCCGTCCAGCTTCAGGATGTCGACGGGGAAGGCCCTGAGATGCTTGAGCGAGGTGTGGCCCGCGCCGAAATCATCGATGGCGACGCGGCAGCCGCATTCCTTGATGGCCTTGATGACGCGCAGGCTCTCCTCGGCATGCGTAATCGTCGCCGTCTCGGTGACCTCGATGATCAGCCGCTCGGCCACGCCCGAATGGGTCCGGAGCAGCACCTTGAGCGCATCCAGCCAGACAGGATCGGTGAGGGACTGAGGCGACACGTTGATCGACAGCACAGCCGTCGGCTCGCAGGCCAGGCCGGCGACGGACAATTCGAGCACACGGTGGTCGAACAGCCGGACAAGCCCGCGCCGCTCGAGCACGGGGATCAGGTCGCCAGGCGCGAAGAAGCTGCCGTCGGGCCTCTCGATCCGGACCAGCCCTTCGTGAAAAGCCAGCGCCCGGCTCGCGGCATCGACGATGGGCTGCCGCGCCATGCTGATCCGGCGCTCGTTCAGCGCGCCGAGCGCGTCGTGATCCATCGAATGCTCCCGGCCCGGACGCACGCCTTCGATCTTGCGGGCGATCTTCACCGTATCCTGCGGCCCGCTGCGAGCGTCGATCAGGGCCGTTTCGGCGGCTGACAGGAGCGCTCCGCTGTGGCGCGTGAGGTCCGGCGCGATGGCGGCGCCGACGCGGACATGCACGAGCGCCACGCCGCGCCGTGTCGAAATCGCCGTGCGGGACACGGCGCGGACGAAGCGCGTGGCGGTCGCATCGACCTGATCGCTGACGCATCCGGTGAGGATGATGGCGAAGCGGTTGCTCGAATAGCGCATCAGCCGGTCCCGGCGCCGCATGACGCTGCTCAGCCGGCGCTGCACCTCGACGAGGATCTCGTCGGTCGATTCATGTCCGAAATCGTCATTGATCCGGTCGAGGTCGTCGATCGCGAAGCTGAGAACCACGACGGTCTTGTGCGTCGGCATCTGGTCCGCCATCAGTTCGTCCAGGCGCTGCACGAGCGTGGAGCGGTCGCAGATGGTGAATGTCGGGTCGGCCAGGTCCGTCTCCGTGACGGGCCGCTCCAGCCGCAGCACGCCTCGCGCCCTGACAGGGCTGCCGTCCGCGCCTGCGAACCAGCGGCCGGTGTCTTCGGCCCACATCTTCCGTTCGCCGATAAGCACGGCGTATCGCGTGCGATAGGGAACGCCGTCGCCAAGGTCGGCGCCGGATGCATCGGAGATGGCGTCGAAGCGGCTTCGCCCTGCGCCCGGCTCGACAAGGCGCGAAAAGGCGATGCCCTTCATGAGCGCATCGGGCGGGACGGCCCCCAGGATGTCCGCAGCGTTCGGGCCCCAGCGCAATTCATCGCTTGGCATGTCCCAGGTGTAGACGATCTCGCCAATCGAGTTGAGCACGTCCTTGGGGTCAACCGGGTGCGTGTTCCGATTGCGATCTGGCGACATGTGCCGGCTCCTGACATCTGACGCGCCGCCTTGCCTGCCGCGAGCAGGCCCCGTCCGAACGGGAACGGCGTCGTCTGTTCCAGGATGATGCAGTTTTGCCTCTTAAGGCCACGTTAAGCCTGGCATGCCGCTTGCGAGTTAACGGCGCAGGAACGCCGAAATGGCGCGCGAGGCACCATGTCTGCACAGCAATGCGATGAGGATGGATGCTCCTCCGGAGCCCTCCGAGCCGGGCGGCCCGGCCGTTCCCCGCTGCCGGCAGACCGCTCGCTCATGGTGGTTGATGACGCCGAAAGCGCTCCCTCAGGCGTGGTGGCCGGCCGGCGCGCGACCAGGCCTGCGGGCGATGCGGCCTTCCTCGTGCAGATGATGGCCTGCCGGGACGGCGCGCCGGCGTACCGGCGGTATCGGCGCGCCGAGCCACGCTTGGCCCACACGAGCTACCAGGCTGCGCTGGCGCTCTTGGGCCAGGCGGCGCTTGCGCCCGGGGGCGACGCGGCCTGACGCCCGTCCAGGCCTCGACAACAAAAAGCCGGCGGCCCGTGAGCCGCCAGCGCTGTTTCACCCGTGTGCTGCAATGACCGGCGCCATGGCCTTGATCAGGCGCATCGAACAGCCGTCACAAGCGGTAAAGGCTCAGGATTTGGGCTTCAGGATCTGGCGGCCGCGGTACATGCCGGTCTTGAGATCGACATGGTGCGGACGGCGAAGCTCGCCCGAATCCTTGTCTTCGACATAGGTGGGCTGCTTCAGGGCGTCAGCCGAACGGCGCATGCCGCGGCGCGACGGCGACGTCTTCTTCTTTGGAACGGCCATAACGAAACTCCGGGATCATCGCTTTTTCGGGCAAATGCGAGAAGCTTAATGCCAGCGACGTGTTCTAACTGAGGGGCGGTCAATACACGTTCATGCCCTGCATTGCTAGAGCGCGCCGCGAAAAAACGGGCGTCTGATTCCTGACGGAGACGCTATCTCCCTGGGAGTGCGCAGTCGGCCCTGTCGCCCAGGCCTGCGATGCGCTGCTGGATGCGGAAGCTGTTGGTCCGCGCACGGGAGCTGGGGCTTGCAGGATTGCGCAGGCGCGGATTGGGCAAGGCCGCCGCCAGGGCCGCCGCCTCGCGGCGGTTCAGGGCCGAGGCCGGCTTTCCGAAATAGCGCTGGGCCGCGGCCTCCGCGCCGAACAGGCCCTCTCCGAGCTCCGCGACGTTGAGGTAAAGCTCCATCGTCCGCCGCTTCGACCAGACAAGGTCTGCCGCCAGCGCGAGCGGCAGCTCAAGCGCCTTCCTCACATACGAGCGCCCATGCCACAGATAGATGTTCTTCACCGTCTGCATCACGATCGTCGATCCGCCGCGCTGGGGCCCATCCTCGTCGGACAGCACTTCCTGAATCGCGCCGAGGTCGATGCCGGCATGGCTGCAGTAGTTCTGGTCCTCCGAGGCAATGACGGCGCGGATCAGCTCCGGCGAGATCCTCTCAAGGCCGACCCATGTGCGGCTGACGCTCTCGCCGGTGGCGAAGCGCCAGAGCATCAGCGTCGACGGCATGGGCAGGACCGTCGCGGCGCCAAGCACAAGCGCCAGCAGCGCCAAGGCATACGCCGAAAGCTTGAGGACCAACCACAGCCAGCCGCGGCGCCTCGCCGATGGAGCGTGCCTCGTGACATGCGGAGCGGTCTCGGCCTTCTGCGTCACGGCGCTTTCTCGTTGTGGCGGACCCGTTTATGTAGCATGGCAAGCGGCATTTTCCGGCCACTGTTTCGGCATCATGGGCGATTTTCTGGATGAGCGCGAACCCGACATGGAAGCGGACCTGACATGAGCGCGGGCGTGGGAGCGATCCTGGAGCCGGGCGCCGATGCGCAGGCGCTGTTCTCGCGCAGGCTGGCGGATGCAGCGGCGCTGGTCGAGGCGGGGCTGGCGGAGCGCCTGAGCGACCTGCCGCGCGCGCACGAGATCGAACGGCCTCCGCGGCTGCTGGCGGCGATGCGGCACGGAGCGCTCGGCGGCGGCAAACGGCTTCGCCCTTTCCTGCTGATCGAGACGGCGCGGCTCTTCGGCGTGACGCCCGAGCGCGCGCTGCCGGCGGCCGCTGCGATCGAACTGGTGCATTGCTATTCGCTCGTGCATGACGACCTGCCGTCCATGGACAACGACGACCTGAGGCGCGGGATGCCCACGGTCCACAAGGCCTATGACGAGGCCACGGCCATCCTAGCGGGGGACGGGCTGCTGACCTTCGCCTTCGAGGCGCTCGCGGAGCCTGACGCCGCTGCCGGGCCTGCGATCCGTTGCGACCTCGTGCTGGCGCTGGCGCGCGCATCGGGGTTCGCCGGCATGGTCGGCGGGCAGATGCTCGATCTGGAGGCGGAAGGGCGGCATGCGGCGGGCCGTCCGGCCGGCCCGCCGCTGCCGGAGGATGTCCGGCGGCTGCAGTCCATGAAGACCGGCGCGCTGCTCGCCGCCGCCGTCGAGATGGGCGCGATCCTCGGCGGCGCGGCGCATGGGCAGCGCTTGGCGCTGTCGGCGTATGGGCGGGCGCTCGGCGCAGCGTTCCAGGTCGCCGACGATGTGCTGGATGTCGAAGCGACCCCCGAAGCCATGGGCAAGGCCACGGCCAAGGATGCCGACGCCAACAAGGCGACGCTCGTGGCCGCGATCGGGCTTGCCGCCGCCCGCGCCGAACGCGACCGGCTCGCGGCGGAGGCCATCGAGGCGCTGGCGGGCTTCGGACCTGATGCCGACGTGCTGAGGGCGGCGGCCCAGTTCGCGGCAAGACGGACGCATTGAGGGCATCCGCCTCACGTTGCCTGCATCGGCTTGCGCCGAGGCCTCATAGCGAGACGTCAGACCGAAACGTGGAACCTGGACGTCAGACTGAGACCTGGGTCCCGACCTCGACGACGCGGCCTGTGGGGATCTGGAAATAGCTTGTCGCATCGGTGGCGCTGCGGGCCATCGAGATGAACAGCTTGTCCTGCCAGAGCGGCATGCCGGAGGCGGCGGACGGCCTGATCGACCGTCGGGAGAGGAAGAACGACGTCGACATGATGTCGAACTTGAAGCCCTGCTTGCGCAGGATCGCCAGGCCCTTCGGGATGTTGGGGCTCTCCATGTAGCCGTAACGCAGCTCGATCTTCCAGAAGCCGTCGACGACAGGTCCGATCTTGACGCGGTCGTCATCCGCAATGCGCGGGACATCGAGCGAGCGCACGGTCAGGATGGCGTTCTTCTCGTGCAGCACCTTGTTGTGCTTCAGGTTGTGAAGCAGCGCGGCGGGCGCGACCACCGGATCGCCCGTGAGGAAGACCGCTGTGCCCTTGACCTTGTGCGGCGGGCTCTTGGACAGCATGTCGAGCAGTTCGACCAGCGGCACGTCGGCCTTGCGGGTCTTCTCGAACAGGATGCCCGAACCACGTACCCAGGTCACCATCAACAGCACCAGCACCGCGGCCAGCAAGACCGGCACGAAACCCCCATGGAACAGCTTGAGCATGTTGGCGGAGAAGAAGGCGACGTCGATGGCAAGGAAGGGCAGGATCACGACCGACGTGGTCAGCAAGCTCCAGCGCCAGCCCTTCCAGATCACGATGAAGGCCAGGATCGCGTCGACCATCATCGCGCCGAAGACCGAGATGCCGTAGGCGTTCGCCAGCCCCGAGGACGAGCGGAACGACCAGACGAGCGCCAGGACCACGACCAGCAGGATCCAGTTGACGCGCGGCATGTAGATTTGCCCATGCGTATGCTCGGAGGTGTGGCGAACCTCCATGCGCGGCAGGATGCCAAGCTGGATCGCCTGCCGCGTCAGCGAGAAGGCGCCGGTGATCACCGCCTGACTGGCGACGATCGTGGCGATGGTGGCCAGGATCACCAGCGGCAGGATGAGAAAATCAGGAGCCAGCTTGTAGAACGGATTGTCGATCGTGGTCGGGTCGTGAAGGATCAATGCGCCCTGGCCCAGGTAGTTGAGCCAGAGCGCCGGAAACACCATGAAGAACCAGGCGCTCTGGATCGGTCCCCTGCCGAAATGGCCCATGTCCGCGTAAAGCGCCTCCGCTCCGGTGACGGCGAGGCAGACTGTTCCGAGCACCACCAGCGACACGCCGGGATGGTTGACGAAGAACATCACGCCATAAAGCGGGTTGACCGAGGCGAACACGCCGAAATCGTCCTGGATATGGTAGATGCCAAGCCCGGCGAGCGTGAGGAACCAGATGCCCATGATGGGGCCGAACCATTTGGCCACGCTTTCGGTGCCGCTGCTCTGGACCGCGAACAGGCCGATCAGGATGGCCGAGGCGATGTAGACGACGTAGGGCTCGAAGGCGGGCGTGACCAGCTTGAGCCCCTCGACCGCCGACAGGACCGAGATGGCCGGCGTGATGACGGCGTCGCCGTAGAACAGGGCCGCTCCGAGCATGCCCAGGGCCAGGACCCAGCCGGTGCCCTTGGCCTTGCCGACGGCGCGCTGGGCGAGGGCCACGAGCGTCAGCGTGCCGCCCTCGCCGTTGTTGTCGGCGCGCAGCAGGATGATGACGTATTTGATCGTCACCACGAAGACGAGCGACCACAGGATCAGCGAGAGCACGCCGATGACGATGTCGCGCGGCACTTCGCGGACGACCGCCGCGCCCGGCCCGCCGTGGCTGCCGATGTTGCCGGTGATCGCGGCGTTGATGGTTTCGCGCAACGCATAGAGCGGGCTTGTCCCGATGTCGCCATAGACGACGCCGAGCGCGCCCAGCGCCAGCGTGGCGAAACTGGACTTGCTGTGCTCGTGCCCTTGCGGATCCGCGCCGCGGCCATCGCCCGGGACCGGGTCGGTGAGGCCGAATTTCTGGTCTTCCGGCGTCGCGGCGGTCGGGTCGGCTGGCATCAGGGCTCTCCGCTCATGCCGCACTGCAGCACAGGGTGCGCGGCTCTAGCACATCCGGACAGCCATTCAAGTACGGCATGCACCCGGCCCTGAAAAGAAGGCCATTGCGCGCGGCACACGGAAGGACCGGACAAGCCGGTCATTCGGCCGGGCGGCCCGAGGCGCCATACCGGCGCTCCACGTAGGCGTCGACCATGCTCTTGAACTCCGATGCGATGCCCTCGCCGCGCAAGGTGGCGACTTTCCTGCCGTCGACGAAGACCGGCGCGGTCGGCGCCTCGCCTGTCCCGGGCAGCGAGATTCCGATGTCGGCATGCTTGGATTCGCCGGGGCCGTTGACGATGCACCCCATGACGGCGACGTTCAGCGTCTCCACGCCAGGATACCGTGTCTTCCATTCCGGCATCGACGTGCTGATCCACGTCTGGATGTCCCGCGCCAGTTCCTGGAACACGGTCGACGTGGTGCGCCCGCAACCGGGGCACGCGGCGACCAACGGCACGAAGGCGCGGAAGCCCATGGTCTGCAGCAGTTCCTGCGCGGCCTTCACCTCGATGGTTCGGTCGCCGCCCGGCTCGGGCGTCAGCGAAAACCTGATCGTGTCGCCGATTCCTTCCTGGAGAAGGACGCCGAGAGCCGCGGAGGAAGCGACAATGCCTTTGGAGCCCATGCCGGCTTCGGTGAGGCCAAGATGGATCGCATAGGCGGAGCGCCGGGCGAGTTCGCGGTAGACCGAGATGAGGTCCTGCACGCCGGACACCTTGGCCGACAGGATGATGCGGCTGCGGGAGAGGCCGATCTCCTCGGCACGTGCGGCGGACAGCAGCGCCGACTGGACCATGGCCTCCCGCGTGATGGCCCTCGCCTCGAGCGGATGGCGGGAGGCTGCGTTGAGGTCCATCAGGTGCGTCAGCAGTTCCTGATCGAGGGATCCCCAGTTGGCCCCGATCCTCACGGCCTTGCCGTGCTTGATCGCCAATTCGACGATCTGCCCGAACTGCCGGTCCTTCTTGTCCTTGAAGCCGACATTGCCCGGGTTGATGCGGTATTTCGCCAGCGCTTCGGCGCAGGCGGGATGATCCGCCAGCAGCTTATGGCCAATGTAGTGGAAATCTCCGATCAGAGGGACATCGACGCCCATCCGGTCGAGCCGCTCCCGGACATGCGGCACCGCAGCGGCCGCCTCGTCCCGGTCGACCGTGATCCGGACCAGCTCCGAACCCGCCCGCGCAAGGGCCGCGACCTGGGCGACTGTGGCCGGGATGTCGGCGGTGTCCGTGTTCGTCATCGACTGCACGACAATGGGCGCGCCGCCGCCCACGGTCACGCCGCCGACGTCGACAGCCTCGCTCAGATGGCGTTGCCTCGGGCCGGCAGCCGCGACCGTGGCGGCAATGGCGAGATCGCTCACATGTTCATTCATTGGCCGGCATCACTCATCGCATGCGGATTACGGAGGCAGTCTACGTGCTTTCATGCGCCAAGACCATGCCCGCAAGACAGTGCCTGTGCGGCGGTTTGCGTCAAGCGGCGCATGGCTGCATGTCATCCGGCAGACCAATCTTTCCGGCCCGCCGCACGTTCGGCATTGATGTTTTTTGACTGCGCTGCACGTTCGGCGCTTGGCGTGGCGCTACATGGGTTGTTATATGTTCACATCAACAAGCTAGAGGATCATGCCATGCTGCGCGCCACCAGTGTTGTCCGCAAGGCGGCCGTCAAGGCCGACAAGATCACGGGCGAGGTGGTCCTGGCTCACGAGGACCGGCAGCGCCGCCGGGTCATGCTGGCCATGGCCGACGGCAGGGAGTTCCTGCTCGACCTCGACAAGGCCACGGACCTGAACGACGGCGATGCGCTGAAGCTCGAGGTTGGCGGCCTGGTGCTGGTGAACGCAGCAGTTCAGGAACTGCTGGAGATCCGGGCCGAAAATCCGCTGCGCCTCATGCGCGTCGCGTGGCATATCGGCAATCGCCACACGCCTGCCGAAATCACCGACGGTGCGCTCTACATCGAGGACGACCACGTTCTGGCCGAGATGATCCGCGGCCAGGGCTGCTCGCTGGCCAAGGTCATGCGTCCGTTCAAGCCCGAGCGCGGGGCTTACGACCATGCCGGCCATGACCACGCCAGCGACGACCACGCGCATGACCATGCCCGTCATCTTGACCATGGCCATGGAGAGGCGCCGCACGCGCATGCTGACCACGCCAACCCTGCCCGCGACAACCCTGCCCACGCCAACCCTGCCCACGCCAACCCTGCCCATGGCGAACCGGGCCATGTGCATGGGCCAGGCTGCGGCCATGACCATCATCACGGGCATACGCACGACGTGCTGAACGTCTCGGGCCACGAACACGCGCACGACCACAACCATCATGGCCAAGACCGGGTGCACAAAGATGAGCATGCCCATTCCCACAGCCATGACCATGGCCATCCGGCCCGCCACAAGCATGACCACTGAACCGGGCCGCTCGATCCGGGCCCTGGCCTTGTGAGCCGCCACCAGCTTCTGCTGATGACCTGGTTCTCGCCGAGCTACCCGGTCGGCGCGTTCGCCTACTCGCATGGCCTCGAGTGGGCGCAGGAGGCCGGCGACATTTCCGACGCGCCCACATTGCTGGCCTGGATGACCGATCTGGTCGAACACGGAGCGGCGCGCAACGACGCCTTGCTCGCCGCTGAAAGCTGGCGCGCATCCCTTCGCGAAGACGGGGCCGCCCTTGCCGGCGTGGCCGAACTGGCGTTGGCGATGAGCTCGTCCAGCGAGCGTCGGCTCGAGACCGTCACGCAGGGCAATGCGTTCGTGCTGGCCAGCCGCGCCGCCCATCCTTGCACGGCGCTCGACAGGCTGAAGGAGGCGGTTCCGGGCGATGTCGCGCTCCCGGTGGCCGTCGGCGCGGCGGCGGCGGGCCACGGCATCGTGCTGGCTGACCTCCTGCCCGCCTTCGTGCTCGGCTTCGCCGCCAACCTGGCGTCCGCCGCCGTGCGCCTCGGCGTCGTGGGCCAGACAGACGGACAGCGCGTGCTGGCCAGGCTGATGCCCGCGATCAGCGTGCTGGCGGCGGAAGCCGAAAGCGGCACGCTCGATGATCTCGGCTCCTGCGCCTTCCGCTCGGATATCGCTTCCTTGCGCCACGAAACCCAGTATTCACGGCTCTTCCGCTCATGATCGCTGCGCTGGCCGCCGCCGTCCTGCTGCCGGGCGGCGTTCGCTTTGTCCTCAACCGCGGTGCGCATCCATGAGCAATTCCCCAAACGGCCCTCTGCGCGTCGGCATCGGCGGACCTGTCGGCTCGGGCAAGACCGCGCTGATGGAGCTGCTGTGCAAATCGATGCGCGATGCGTTCGATCTGTGCGCCATCACCAACGACATCTACACCAAGGAGGATGCCCGGCTGCTGACCGTGGCCGGCGCGCTGCCGGTCGAGCGCATCATGGGCGTGGAGACGGGGGGCTGCCCGCACACGGCGATCCGCGAGGATTGCTCGATCAACCTTGCGGCGGTGGCCGAGATGCGGAGCCGGTTCCCGCGGCTCGACCTGATCCTGATCGAGTCTGGCGGCGACAACCTGGCGGCGACGTTCTCGCCCGAGCTCGCAGACCTCTGCATCTACGTGATCGACGTGGCGGCGGGCGAAAAGATCCCGCGGAA
>JANOCI010000025.1:0-5204 GCA_031412095.1 Allobosea sp. | reverse complement strand
ACCGTCTCCTCAAGGAAGCGGAGGGCAATGTCGCGCTCAAGATCGAGGAAGCATCCGACAAGGATGCCTTCATCGTCTCGGGCCGCGGCGAACTCCAGCTCGCGATCTTCGAGGTTCCACAGTGCATAAGCGACGGCTTCGCCCGCATCCGTCGAGATCAGCACGCCGTTTGTCCGGCCAACCATCTCGCCACGGTAGGCCTGATAGGCATGGAACAGCCGGTTCATGATCGCCGTGCCGCGCGTGTCGGTCATCAATTCGGACTGGTAGCCGATCAGGCCGCGCGTCGGCGCATGGAACACGAGGCGCAGGCGATTTCCGCCGGAGGGGCGCATCTCGAGCATCTCGGCTTTGCGCTCGCTCATTTTCTGCACGACGATGCCGGAATGCTCCTCATCCACGTCGATCAGGACTTCCTCGATGGGCTCCAGCAGGTTCCCGTCCGCATCCTTCTGATAGACCACGCGTGGGCGTGACACGCCGATCTCGAAGCCCTCGCGGCGCATCGTCTCGATCAGGATCGCGAGCTGGAGTTCGCCCCGGCCCGAAACGATGAACGCGTCCTTGTCCGATGCTTCCTCGATCTTGAGCGCGACATTGCCCTCCGCTTCCTTGAGGAGACGGTCGCGGATGACGCGGCTTGTCACCTTGTCGCCTTCCGTGCCCGCCAGGGGCGAATCGTTGACGATGAACGACATCGAGACGGTCGGCGGGTCGATCGGCTGGGCCTTCATGGCTTCCATCACTTCCGGCGCGCAGAACGTGTCGGCCACCGTGCCCTTGCTGAGGCCGGCGATGGCGATGATGTCGCCCGGAACAGCCTCGTCGATCGGGGTGCGCTCGACGCCGCGGAACGCCAGGATCTTGGTGACGCGCCCGGTCTCGACGAGCGTGCCATCCTGCGCAAGTGCCTTGATCGGCATGTTCGGCTTGATCGAGCCGGAGGTGACACGACCTGTGATCATGCGTCCCAGGAACGGATTGGCCTCGAGCAGGGTGCCGATCATGCGGAACGGGCCTTCCTCGGTCTTGGCCTGCGGCACATGGCTGAGCACCAGGTCGAACAGCGGGCCAAGGCCCTCGTCCTTGGGGCCTTCCGGCGCGGTCGCCATCCAGCCGTCGCGGCCCGAACCGTACAGGATCGGGAAATCGAGCTGGTCGTCATTGGCATCGAGCGCGGCGAACAGGTCGAACACCTCATTGACCACCTCAATGTGGCGCGCGTCCGGGCGGTCGATCTTGTTGATGGCGACGATGGGCCTCAGGCCGAGCTTGAGCGCCTTGCCGACGACGAACTTGGTCTGCGGCATCGGCCCTTCGGCCGCATCGACCAGCACGATCACGCCGTCGACCATGTTCAGGATGCGCTCGACCTCGCCGCCGAAATCCGCGTGGCCGGGCGTGTCGACGATGTTGATCCGGATGTCCTTCCAGACCACCGAGGTGCACTTGGCCAGAATGGTGATGCCGCGCTCTTTTTCGAGATCGTTGGAATCCATGACCCGCTCGACCATGCGCTGGTTGTCGCGGAAGGAGCCTGCCTGCTGCAGCAGCTTGTCGACGAGCGTGGTCTTGCCATGGTCGACGTGGGCGATGATGGCGATGTTGCGGAGCGACATGGGTTGAGCTTTGCGAACGGTGGCGGCAGCGGCGGCCGCGCCAGTGACGGACAGGAATCGGACGGATACGGAATCGACGGCTTGCGGCGGCGAAAACAACAGGGGAGCCACATGCCCAAGCTTCAAGCCACGGGATGCGCCCCCCAATTCGTTGCGCTGCAATATCATCAGCCATGGGCTTGATGCAATGTGAAAGGTATGGCGTGGGAATCTGGAGCCGATTCAGCTTAAATCCGTCGAACCGGCTTGATTGCGCGCCCCGCTGGTGCCCACATGTGGCGGATGAGCCATCTTGTACGCCCGACATCGCTGAATGCGCCCGGCCAGATGAAGCTCGGGGCTGGCATCGACGATCGCTCGCGCGAGATTTTCCGCCGCATCGTCGAGAATTATCTCGCCAATGGAGAGCCGCTCGGCTCCCGCAACATCTCGCGCATCCTTCCCATAACCCTGTCGCCGGCTTCGGTGCGCAATGTCATGTCCGATCTGGAGCAGGCGGGGCTCATCTTCGCGCCGCACACGTCAGCGGGCCGGATGCCGACCGAGCGCGGCCTGCGATTCTTCGTCGACGCCATGATGGAGATCGGCGATCCCACCGGCGACGAGCGCGCGGCCATCGAAGCGCAGGTGAAGGCGGCCGCGGGGCGCTCCCTGGACGGCGTGCTGGCGGAGGCCTCGACGCTGCTGTCGGGCCTGTCGCGCGGGGCGGGCGTCGTCCTGGCGTCCAAGGCCAATGCCCGGCTGAAGCATGTCGAGTTTGTGATGCTGGATCCCTCCCGCGCGCTTGTCGTCCTTGTCGGCGAGGACGGGCAGGTCGAGAACCGCATCCTGGCGCTGCCGCCGGGGCTGCCCGCCTCGGCCTTGATCGAGGCCACGAATTTCCTCAATGCGCGGCTGAATGGCCGCACGATCACCGAGCTGAGAGCCGATCTCGAGGCTCACCGCGCCGAGCTTGACAGCGAGCTCGACGGGTTGACCGCGCGGCTGGTCGAGGCGGGGCTGGCCGTCAGCGTCGGCAACGAAGCGTCGCGCCAGCTGATC
The DNA here is from genome assembly GCA_031412095.1 of Allobosea sp. Taxonomy (GTDB): domain Bacteria; phylum Pseudomonadota; class Alphaproteobacteria; order Rhizobiales; family Beijerinckiaceae; genus Allobosea. The sequence continues at coordinate 2,544 of JANOCI010000025.1, read as the reverse complement.
GTGCGGGGGCAGGCGAACCTGCTCGAGGACCTCAACGCGCAGCAGGATCTGGACCGCATCAGGCTGTTGTTCGCCGACCTCGAGACCCAGAAGGAGGTCATCGAGCTCCTGTCGCGCGCGGAAAGCGCCGACGGCGTCCGCATCTTCATCGGCTCGGAGAACAATCTGTTCTCCCTGTCGGGCTCGTCGTTGATCGCCGCGCCGTTCCGCGACGGCCGCCAGCAGATCGTCGGCGTCGTCGGCATCATCGGCCCGACGCGGCTGAACTACGCCCGGATCGTGCCCATGGTGGACTACACCGCGAAGGTGGTGTCGGACATGATGCGGAAGCGGGAGGGGTGAATGCCGGGAATGAGTGTGAAAATCTGCACTAATGTGACGGCGTCAGGTGCAACACGTGGAATAGTGGCATGGATTGCCGCAATGAGAGAGCTAAAGTCAGAAAACAAGGATAACGGCTGATGGAGGTTCACATACTGCAGCACAATGGAGTGCTCTTTTAGCGGCATCGCATGTCTGCGCCGTCTGTAACTGAATGTGGACCCAAATTACCCCCAGACATGATCGCCGTTACAAGGCTGTTTGGACCAAGGGACATATAGTGCCTGTTTATCAGGGCGGCTGCGACAAGATTAGCAACCTTCAGGTTGAGTGCTACGAATGCAACTTTCGCAAGAACGCAGGACCTCTGAATGGCAATTCTACACCGCAATCTGTGCCCTGATCTCGCTATAGTCCGCCCTCAGCCCGCGCGCTGAGCGCTCTACCAGCCCTGCTGCCGCCAGGGCTTCCACATCCTTGTACACGCGCTTGTAGTCGCGCTTCAGGCTGCGGGATAGCGCTGCGATGGAGGCTTCAGGATGATGCTTGAGGTGCCTCACCAATTCGAAACGTTTTGTGGTCATCACGGAAGCCAGCGCATCCCAGCTTGCGAAGGTGATGTGATCCTCGGAGACAATGTCACCGCGTTCTGCCCGCGCCACTGCATCGAGAACACGTAGTTTGCTGTCCGCGAACGTCCCGCCGACGTGGATATCGAGTTTGGTCATATGGGCTCTCCCCTCATGGCGACGATGTCAGCCTCGAAGTCATCAAGAAGCTGGCCGACTGAACCGAAGTGATAAGGCATTTCAACCTCGCCGACATGGCGGTGGTCTCCCTTGCCTCGTTCATTGTCATACCCAACCAGCCGTTGGCCCGTGCGTCCGTAGAACAAGCGATACTTCCAGCCGTGTTCCGTTGGCGGCACAGGTGTCGGAACTTTCCAGACGACAATTGCTCCGTCCTGCAGAATACGCCGATCTCGGATTACCAGCGTTGCTCTCATATGGCGTCAAATGCCATGATTGGCATTGGCTTCAATTGAGGGAGATGGGTCTAAAACACAAAAGCCGCCCATCGGGCGGCCATGTGGAAGGTTTGGTGGAGCCAAGCGGGATCGAACCGCTGACCTCCTGCATGCCATGCAGGCGCTCTCCCAGCTGAGCTATGGCCCCATCACGGGTGGCCGCATGGGAGCGGCCTCCGGTCTTCTGCGCGGGCGCTTGATGCGTCCAGGCTGGAGGCGGTCTCTACACGCCCCGCGTCAATGCATCAAGTGCAATTCAGATCATGTCTCCTCATCGTCGACGATGTCGCCGTCGATGAGGTCAGCCACGTCGTCCTCGTCTTCCTCGTCGGCCTCGAGGAACGTGTCTTCCTCGTCGTCGGCGACGATGTCCTCGTCGATGTCCTCGACGGCGACGGGATCCTTCACGCTGGGTTCGGCCGCATCGGCTTCCTCGAGGGCGACGAGCTCCACGGGAGCGGCTTCGGCCTCCTCCTCTTCATCGTCGGCGACCACAGCCTTCGACTGCGGCTCGAAGAAGGACCGGGGATAGGCCTGGCCTGAATAGGGCGAGACGACGGGATCGCGGTTGAGGTCGTAGAATTTGCGGCCCGTGACGGGGCAAACGCGTTTAATGCCGAGTTCCGGTTTGGCCACGGTTGTTATCCTGATGCTGAGTGTCCGAAAGTTTGGCTGGCGTTAGTCCCTAAAAGCCGGTCCTGTCAATTCTTTTCGCCTCCTGGCTGCTGGCTGGCGGTTGGCGTGGAGGCCATGCGCATGTAAAGCAACGGCATGCCGCTGCGCCTGCGGCCATGCCAGCCAGACCCAGATCGGTATCGTGCCCCGTGTCCAGCTCTCATCCCTCAGCGGCAAGCTCTGCAGCGGCGCCCAGCCCCGCAACGTCTTCCAGGGCCTCGGCTCTCACCGGCCGGGTCCGCGTGCCCGGCGACAAGTCGATTTCGCACCGCTCGATGATCTTCGGGTTGCTGACGGTCGGCGAGACCACGATTTCGGGCCTGCTGGAAGGTGAGGACGTCCTGCGCACGGCCGAGGCCGCCCGCGCCCTCGGCGCCGATGTCGTCCGCGAAGGGGATGGCCGCTGGCGCGTCCACGGCGTGGGGATCGGAGGGCTGCGGCAGCCGGCGGGAATCCTCGATTTCGGCAATGCCGGCACGGGCTCGCGCCTGATGATGGGCGTCTGCGGCTCCCATCCCATC
>JANOCI010000024.1:0-46242 GCA_031412095.1 Allobosea sp. | reverse complement strand
CAAGCCGCACCCTGGCATGATCCTGCAGGCTATCGAGGCCACGGGGGCTGCAGCGGCGCGCACGGTCATGATCGGCGACAGCGTCCACGACATGCGCATGGCGCGGGCTGCGGGCGTCGCCTCCATCGCGGTGTCGTGGGGTTTCCAGCCGCCTTCAATGCTTGTCGAAGCAGGAGCCGGAGCCGTCGCGGCGACGGCAGGCGAACTGCCTTCGCTGATAAAGGCGGCGCTGGCGCCATCGTAAAAGGCGGAGCCGCTTTCAGGACGCCTGCGACGGCGCCGCCTCGATCCAGGCCCGGGCCGCCTCTGCGTCGAGCGATCCGATGTCGTGCCCCGCTCCTGTGACCTGCTCGGAAACGTCCGCGCCCGCCGTCCGCATGTTGGCGATGATGACTGCGCGGCTTTCGGGCGGCGCGAGCGGATCATGGGCGCCGTTCAGATACAGGATGCGCTTGCCTGCAAGGTTGAGGTTCGGGGCAGGCGGCAGGGAGTTCATGCCGCGCATCAGGACCGCGCCGCTCAGGACGCCTGGCTGCCTCATCAGCACTGCTCCTGCGATGTTGGCTCCGTTGGAGTATCCCACGGCCAAGGGCATGTGCGGGAACCGAAGCTTGACGGCCGCGATCTCGATGAAGTTGGCGAGATCGTCGGCCCGGCGCGCGACGTCCTCGAGATCGAAGAGGCCTTCGCCGAAACGGCTGAACCAGCGCGTCACGGAACCTTCCAGCACCTTGCCCCGCACGCCAAGCAGCGTCGCGGCACGCGACATCTGCCGGCCCAGCGCCATCAGGCTGCTTTCATCGCCGCCAGTGCCATGCAGCAGCAGCAGCGGGACGGCAGACGGGTCGCCGCCCGGCGAATGGAGGATATGGTGGCCGTTCAAGGTTTCATGCATTGAGGCTCCCTAAGACGATTTGCGAGGCGGGATTGCCGCCCCGCACGCGCTGTTCCTTGCAATGATGTCACGAGACGGGCGACGCTTCCAGAGCAGGAAGCACACGCTCGATGCTCGCCCGCTGCGGCTCCAGCCATGACGGCAGCCGCAGCGAGGAGCCGAGGCCTTCGAGCGTTTCATCTGTGGAGAAGCCAGGCGAATCGGTCGCGATCTCGAAGATGACGCCGGACGGCTCCCTGAAGTAGATCGAACGGAAGTAGCATCGATCCTTCTGCTCCGTGGTCTGGACGCCCAGTTGCGAACCGAGCCTCGCCGCCATATCAGCCTGCACATCGTCGCTGGCAGCCCTGAACGCGACGTGGTGGACCGATCCCGTGCCCATCCGTCCGGGCAGGAACTCCCCCACGACCCGAAGATCGACGGCACCTCCGACAACCGGCGCGGTGCTCGAACCGCCCACGCCGTAGCGGATGACGTTTCCCTCGCGCGCGAGCTCACGAAAGCCCAGCGCACCGGTCAGGACGGCCCCGGTGCGGTCGGATGTCGATACCCACATGGTCACGCCGCGAATGCCGCGGATGGCCTGCTCGATGCCGACCCCATCGCCTGTCCAGGCTGGAAGCGCACCCGCCGGCGCCAGCGCCACGAGCGCAAGCTTCGCGCCGTCCCGATCGTGGAACGGAAGCACCGTCTCCCCGAAGCGCTTCTCCGGCGTCGAGTAGCTGACGCCGTGCGCGATGAACCGTTCCGTCCAGTAGCCTATGCTGCTTTCGGGCACTGCAAACGTAGTCTCGCCCACCTGCCCGATGCCGACGCGGCCAGGCGCGGCGTTCGCATGGGGAAAGAAGGTCATGATCGTGCCCGGGCTGCCGCCTTCGTCGCCGAAATACAGGTGATGCGTGCCGGGGTCGTCGAAATTCACCGTCTGCTTGATCAGACGAAGCCCAAGCACATTGCGGTAGAACGCGAGGTTGCCGGCTGCGTCGCTGGCGATGGCGGTGACGTGATGGATCCCGGTCATTGCATGTCTCCAGATGATGAGCTGCCAGCTTCGAGGCGCCGGCCTGTCCGCCTGTAGATGGCGCCAGCTTGCCAAATTGAAAAGCCGGACAAGCGCCTTCTTGCAAAGCTGCAAGGTAAAGTCCCCGTAAATATTACGACTGCGAAACCACGTTTAGTTCCAAGTGTTTAAGGTGAATAAAATTTCCGATTTGCGAATTAACCAATTAAGTACCCCCATCCCGCATGTTCGCTTCACAAACAGGGACAAGCGACACAACAATTCGTCGCAAGAGGTAGAACAATGATTGGCAATGATCTTCGCGATTTTGTTGAAAGAATCCTTGAATCTCATCAGATCTGTGATGAAGATGTGCAGAATCTAGCCCGGACTATTCTTCCGCATGGCGCGATTTCGCATGAAGTGATCGACGTGCTGGTTGCGCTTGACCGTGCCGTCTCCACGCCGAACGCCAATTGGGCGGAGTTTCTGGTGGCGACGACCGTCGACTATGTCGTCTGGACCAGCCGCCCGACCGGCATCATCAACCGCGACCTCGCGCAGTGGTTGATGACGACGCTCTCGATCGGGGAGGGCCCCACCGAGACCGCGATGCGCATCGCTTTCGAAGTGGTCCGCGAGGCCGATCGTTGCGACGAGACATTGATCAGCTTCGCCATGGGCAAGGGGAGCCTCAAGGCTCGCCAGGATCTGTCGCGCAGCAACATGGCCTTGCTGGCTTCCTGAACCGGCGTTTCGAGACCCCGCACTTCAGCGAGCAGCCAAGCCATGCAAATGCCGCCGGTGCAGGGATGCGCTGGCGGCATTCGCCATTCCAGACTTTTGACGATGTGGACGAGGGCCGCGCGCTGTCCTAAACCCCGGATGACACAGAAAAGACGAAAGCATCCCGGGCGGAACGCATGTTCAACAAAATCCTGATCGCCAATCGCGGTGAAATCGCATGCCGCGTCATCAAGACTGCGCGCCGCATGGGCATCAGGACGGTCGCTGTGTTTTCGGATGCCGATCGTGACGCGCTGCACGTGGCGATGGCGGATGAAGCGGTCCACATCGGGCCCGCGCCCGCTGCGCAAAGCTATCTCGTGATCGACAAGATCATTGAAGTCTGCAGGCAGACGGGCGCTGAAGCCGTGCATCCGGGATATGGATTCCTCTCGGAGCGCGAGGCTTTCGCCCTGGCGCTGCGCGATGCCGGCATCGTCTTCATCGGGCCGAACCCGCATGCGATCGCCGCGATGGGCGACAAGATCGAGAGCAAGAAGGCTGCTGCAGCGGCAGGCGTTTCGACTGTGCCGGGCCATCTCGGCGAGATCGAGGACGCCGTGCATGCCGCCCGGATCGCCGGCGAGATCGGGTATCCGGTCATGCTGAAGGCCTCCGCAGGCGGCGGCGGCAAGGGCATGCGCATCGCCTGGAGCGCATCCGAAGTCGAAGAAGGTTTTGAGCGCTCGAAATCAGAGGCGAAATCGTCCTTCGGCGATGACCGCATGTTCGTCGAGAAATTCATCGTCAATCCGCGGCATATCGAGATCCAGGTGCTGGGCGACAAGCATGGCAACGTCATCCACCTCGGCGAACGCGAGTGCTCGGTCCAACGACGGAACCAGAAGGTGATCGAAGAGGCTCCTTCGCCACTGCTCGACGAGGAGACGCGCGCCGCGATGGGCGAGCAGGCCGTGGCGCTGGCCAAGGCGGTCAACTATGATTCCGCAGGCACGGTCGAATTCGTCGCAGGGCAAGACCGCTCGTTCTTCTTCCTGGAAATGAACACGCGGTTGCAGGTCGAGCATCCCGTGACCGAGATGATCACCGGCGTGGACCTCGTCGAGGAGATGATCCGCGTCGCTCACGGCGAGCGGCTGCGGATCGGCCAGGAGGATGTGAAGCTGCACGGCTGGGCGGTGGAGAGCCGGATCTACGCCGAAGACCCGACACGCAATTTCCTGCCCTCGACCGGGCGGCTCACCACCTATCGTCCGCCTGCCGAGGGCGCCGACGGCGAAGCCGTCGTGCGCAACGACACCGGCGTGTTCGAGGGCGGCGAGATCCCGATCCACTATGACCCGATGATCGCCAAGCTGGTGACGTGGGCGCCAACCCGACTGCAAGCGATCGAAGCGCAGGCGCGCGCGCTCGACGCTTTCGCGATAAACGGCATCCGCCACAACATTCCGTTCCTCGCCACATTGATGGGGCAAGATCGCTGGCGGTCAGGGGTGCTGTCGACCGGCTACATCAGCGAACAGTTTCCGGACGGATTTTCGCTGCGGCCTCCGGAGGGCGAAGCGGCAACGCTCATGGCCGCCGTCGCCTTCTCGATCGACCACGTCCAGAACCTGCGCAAGCGCGCGATCTCCGATCAGATGAAAGGCTGGCGCAGTGTCGCCTTCGAAGCGGACCGGGTCGCCATGGTCGGGGACATGCGCTTTGAAGCCCATGTGGGAGGAGCGTTGGACATGGTCGGCGTGGCCTTCGCGGACGGCACGGCGCTGACGATCGCGTCGGACTGGCGGCCCGGGCAGCCGGTCTGGCGCGGCACGGCCAGCGGACGGCCGATCGCGATGCAGGTGCGCCCCATCGCCAACGGCGTCATCCTCGCGCATGCAGGCACGCACGCCGCAATCCGGGTTCACACGCATCGCGAGGCCGAGCTTGCGGCCAAGATGCCGGCGAAGGTTGCTGCCGACACCGGCAAGCTCCTTCTCTGCCCGATGCCCGGGCTCGTGAAGGCGATCACGGTCAGCATCGGCCAGGAGGTCAAGGCTGGCGAGACACTGTGCATCGTCGAGGCCATGAAGATGGAGAACGTGCTGCGCGCGGAGAAGGATGCGGTCGTCTCGAAGCTCAACGCGAAAGAGGGCGACAGCCTCGCCGTCGACGCCGTGATCATGGAATTCGCCTGACGGAGCGCGCGATGCCGCTATATTTCGCCTATGGCGCCAACATGGATGTCTCGGCAGTGGCGTCGCGCTGCCCGGGCGCCAAGGCGCTTGGCCTCGCGCGGCTGCCGCGCCATCGCTTTATCATAACGGCGGACGGCTACGCGTCGGCGGTGCGCGATCCGCGGACCGAGGTGCATGGCGTGCTTTGGGAACTGGCCCTGTCCCATGTCCGGGTGCTCGACAAGTTCGAGGAGGTCGACCGCGGCCTCTACACCAAGATCATGCAGCCGGTGATCGCTGCAGCGGGGCCGCGCCGGGCGCTGATCTACATCGGCTCATCGGCCAAGGTCGGCGCACCGCGGACAGGATATCTCGAAAGCGTCGTCGCCAGCGCGGAAAGATGTAATATGCCAACAGCTTACATCCAGGAGATGAAGCGGTTTCTGCGGATAGGGGCGGGGCCCAGCGGGGTCGCCATGCCAGCTGCCGGACCCGACCCGAAGGTGCAGCCGCGCGCCGCAGCGCCAAGTTCGACGAGCGTCGCAACGTCCCGCGCATCTGATGCATGGCGCTGGGAGCCCTGACGGGCGCCCTTTTCAAAGCCTGAACCAGAGCGTCGCAATTCCGAGAAAGGCGAAGAAGCCGACCACATCGGTGACCGTCGTCACGAACGTGCCGGATGACACCGCGGGGTCGATCCCCATCTTGTCGAGCGTGATCGGAACGCATGCTCCCGCGAGCGCCGCCGCGAACAGGTTTGCGATGATCGCCAGGCCGATGACGACGCCCAGCCCGACGTTGCTGAACCAGACCGCCGCAATCGCGCCCGTTATCAGGGCGAAGGCCAACCCGTTGATGAACGACACCAGCAATTCGCGGGTGATGAAGCGGTTGAGGTTCCAGTTGCCAAGTTCCCCCGTGGCCAGGGAACGCACTGCGACGGTCATGGTCTGGGTCGCAGCATTGCCGCCCTGGCTGGCCACGACCGGAGCGAGAACCGCAAGGGCCACCATCTTCTCTAAGCTGCCCTCGAAGAGCTTCATAACGCTGGCGGCGAAAAACGCCGTCAGCAGGTTGACGAACAGCCACTGAAAGCGGCTCCGGGCGATGGCGGGCACCGTATCCGAAAGCTCCTCGTCGCCCTTAACCCCGCCGAGCGCCTTGATCTCCTCATCTGCCTCTTCATCGAGGATGTCGACGATGTCATCGATCGTCATGACGCCGACGAGCCGCTGGCCTTCGTCGACCACGGGCGCGGAGACGAAGTTATAGCGCTTGAAGACCTGCGCGACGTCGGTCAATTCGTCAGCGGCCGCGATGGTCTTGCGATCCGGATCGGCGAGCGTCGCCACCTTCACGGGGCGCTTCGTGCGCAGGAGCTTGTCGAGCGCGACCGCTCCCACGAACCGGTGCGACGGATCGACGACGTAGACTTCGTAAAAGGTGTCCGGCAAATCCTGCGTGTCGCGCATGAAGTCGATGGTCTGGCCCACTGTCCAGAACAGCGGAACCGCGATCACCTCGGTCTGCATCCGTCGGCCTGCGGTGTCCTCCGGATAGTCGAGGCTCTTTTGCAGCGCGATGCGCTCGGTGGCCGGAAGCTTGTCGAGGATCTGTGCCTTGTCGGCCTCGTCCATGCCTTCAAGGATATAGACCGCGTCATCGGAATCGAGGTCGCGCATCCCCTCCGCGACGGTCTCCGGCTCGAGCTCCTCAAGGATCTCCTGGCGGACGGCGTCGTCGATCTCGGTCAGCGCCGTGAAGTCGAAATCTTTGCCGAGGATCTCGATGAAAGTCGGCCTGTCGTCGGATTCGAGCGCCTCGAGAAGGCCGCCCAGGTCCGCTTCGTGCAAATTTTCGACCAACGCAGCGAGTGAGTCGTGGTTCTGCTCGACGATCAGCCTGGTGACCTGCGCTATGAAGGCGGCGTTGACCTCGCCTTCCTCATCCCGGAAGTCGATGTCCGCAGCGTGTCCAGGGGCGTCACGTTGTTCAAGCATTCGGCTGCATGCATCCCGAGCGGTTCAATCACGTCTGGCGGACAATTCCGATGTCTTGTCGCAAACTGCGTCCACATTGACAACGACGGAGGATTTGCAAACCACGTCGATCACGTGATTGTCGGATGCGTTCCGTTGATGCCGCACAGCGCCATTCGCCTCGAAACGGCTGCCTGATGGCGCGGCTTGGCGTACAAACGTCAACGGCGGCCTGCTGAAGGCCGCCGTTCACGGAGTTGCACTCGAAATGGTGCGGTCAAGAGGACTCGAACCTCCACTAGTTGCCTAACTACCACCTCAAGGTAGCGCGTCTACCAATTCCGCCATGACCGCGCTGCGCTGGCGCACAAGGCGCGCTGAAGCAGCGGCTGCGGTCTAGCAAATCGTTCCCAGTGTCACAAGCCTTGATCACCGCAATTTTCGATGACTGTCCAAATGAACCTTGCGGATCAGGCTGCGATGGCCTCCGGCTCCGGATCTGGCTCTCGTGGCGCTTCCAGCGGCGAGGGTTCGCGCACGATGCGGGGCCGTTTGAGAAGCTCGGTGATCTCGACCTGGATGCGGGTTCCGGAAACGATGACCTGGCCCATGGCGAAGACCTTGCCATTGGCGACGATCTCGACCAACTCCGCTTCGCCGGACGTCAATTCGATCACGGCGCCGCGTCCCATGCGCAGCAGCTTGTGGATCGGCATGGTGGTCTGGCCCAGAATGACGCTGATCGTGATGAGCGCCTTGTCGAGATCGGTATGCAACGCTTGCCTCCTGCATGCGGACTCGCCACATGTCGTATGCCCGACACTGCCCCGAACATGGTTAACTGGTTGTGAATTCCAGACTGCAAACAGCCGCCCTCGTGACGGATGATGGCCAGCCGCCGGTCGAGTGGACGATCGCCGACGGCCTTGTGCCGTATGACGACGCCGTTGCATTCATGGACGCACGCGTTGCGGCGATCGCCGACGGCAGCGCGAACGAAATGGTCTGGCTGGTGGAGCATCCCGCGATCTATACGGCAGGCACATCCGCAAAGGCCGCCGACCTGATACAGCCGGCCCGTTTCCCCGTCGCCCAATCGGGGCGGGGCGGGCAATACACCTATCATGGGCCCGGCCAGCGGGTCGCTTACGTGATGCTCGACCTTCGCCGACGGGGGCCGGACGTCCGCCGGTTCGTCGCCGCGCTGGAGGGCTGGCTGATCGCGACGCTGACGGATTTCAACGTCGCCGGCGAACGCCGCGAAGACCGGGTCGGCGTTTGGGTGCGCCGCCCGCAGAAGCCTGCAGTCGATGGCATGATCGCGGAAGACAAGATAGCCGCGCTCGGCATCCGCATCAGGCGCTGGATCACGTTTCATGGCGTTTCGCTGAATGTCGATCCCGATCTGGAGCACTTCAGCGGCATCGTGCCTTGCGGCGTCAGCCGTCACGGCGTCACCAGCCTCGTCGACCTTGGCTTGCCCGTGACGATGGCCGAAGTCGACGCCCGCTTACGCATCCGGTTCGAAGAAGCTTTCGGGGTCACCGACAGGCGATGATGGAGCGTCTTGAGTTGGGTCGTTCCGGCTGCGGCTTCGCCGTTCGGTAGCGCGCGGCAAGGCGCAGCCTTTCGGGCAAACTGGGAGCAACGGATCGTTCACCATCTGCAAGCAATATGAGGAAGGGCGGGGGCCTCAGCCTGGGTAGACATCTCATGAAAAATCTCATTGCGGCAGCCTTGATCGGCGCGTTCTCGGCAGCTTGCACGACCACCGACCAGCGCATCGCCGGCGCTGCAGCCGGCGCAGGCACCGGCGCGCTGTTCGCCGGACCGATCGGAGCGGTCGCAGGCGGCGCGATCGGCGCCGTCGCCGCACCCACCATCACGGGAACCGTCAAGCGCAACTCGAACTGACGGCCAAACCTTCGCCTGCATGCCGCGGATGGCGGATGCGCCGTTGCGCGCTCCGCGCCAGCACGCCATAACCCTGCCTGTCTTACCACGAAAGGGCTGGGCGCATGGCCGTCTTGACCACGGGCGTCGATGTCACATCGGCGCAGAACCAGAGCTCTGCGGCTGACTGGGCCAAGTTGCGCAGAGAACTCGAGGCCAGGCGCGCCACCGCTGCCGAAGGCGGCAACGCGAAGGCCCGCGAGCGGCATGCGGCCCGCGGCAAGCTGCTGCCGCGCGAGCGCGTGGCCACCCTGCTGGATGCAGGCTCGCCGTTCCTCGAAATCGGCGCCCTGGCCGCCTTCGGGATGTACGACGACGACATCCATGGCGCCGGCATGATCGCCGGCATCGGCCGCGTGTCTGGCCGCGACGTGATGGTGGTCTGCAACGATGCGACCATCAAGGGCGGCACCTATTACCCCATGACGGTCAAGAAGCATCTGCGTGCGCAGGAGATCGCGCGGGAGAACCGGCTGCCTTGCATCTATCTCGTCGATTCGGGCGGCGCCAACCTGCCGCACCAGACCGATGTCTTTCCAGACCGCGAGCATTTCGGCCGCATCTTCTACAATCAGGCGACGCTGTCATCGCTGGCGATCCCTCAAATCGCGGTGGTGATGGGCTCCTGCACGGCGGGCGGCGCATATGTGCCGGCAATGTCGGATGAGACCATCATCGTCAGGCGGCAGGGCACGATCTTCCTGGGCGGGCCGCCTCTCGTGAAGGCCGCCACCGGCGAGGTCGTCTCGGCGGAGGACCTTGGCGGCGGCGACGTGCATACGCGGCTCTCAGGCGTGGCCGACCATCTCGCCGAGGATGACCGCCATGCCCTGGCGCTGGCGCGGCAGATCGTCGGCACGCTCAACACCACGAAGCAGGCAGGCGTCGCCCTCAGCGACCCTGCGCCGCCTCGCCTCGACCCTGCCGAGCTGGACGCGATCGTGCCGACGGACCTGCGCAAGCAGTATGACATACGCGAAGTCATCGGCCGTTTGGTCGACGGCTCCGAGTTCGATGAATTCAAGGCCTTGTACGGCACGACGCTGGTGACGGGCTTTGCGCGGCTTCATGGCATCCCTATCGGCATCATCGCCAACAACGGGATCCTTTTCTCCGAGAGCGCCCAGAAGGGGGCACACTTCATCGAGCTCTGCTGCCAGCGCCGCATCCCGCTGCTGTTCCTGCAGAACATTTCGGGGTTCATGGTGGGCCGCGACTTCGAGGCGCGCGGCATCGCCAAGGACGGGGCCAAGCTGGTCACCGCCGTGGCGTGCGCGCAGGTGCCGAAGATCACGGTGCTGGTGGGCGGCTCGTTCGGCGCTGGCAATTACGGCATGTGCGGCAGGGCTTACTCGCCCCGCTTCCTGTTCAGCTGGCCCAACAGCCGCATCTCGGTCATGGGCGGCGAGCAGGCGGCGAGCGTTCTGGCCACAGTGCGCCGCGACAACATCGAGGCAGCCGGAAAGGCCTGGAGCGCAGACGAGGAGGAAGCCTTCAAGTCGCCGGTCCGCGAACAGTATGAGGCCGAAGGCAATCCTTATTATGCGACGGCGCGGCTCTGGGACGACGGCATCATCCTGCCAAGCGAAACCCGACGGGTGCTTGGCCTGGCATTTTCGGCGTGCCTGAACGCGCCTGTTGCGGAGACGCGGTTCGGCGTCTTCCGGATGTAGCACGGCTCATGCGCGTCAGGATCACGCCGGACATCCTGCTCAAGGCCTATGCCGCCGGAGTGTTTCCGATGTCCGAGGGCGCGGATGATCCCGGATTGTTCTGGGTCGATCCGGAACGCCGCGGGATCATGCCGCTCGATCGCTTCCATGTGCCGCGAAGGTTGGCGCGGACGATCCGGCAGGACCCATTCACGGTCCGGACGGACACCGATTTCGAGCAGGTGATCGATGCTTGCGCCGAAGCCCGGCACGGGCGCGGCGAAACCTGGATCAACAGCCGGATCCGAAATCTCTATGGCGAATTGTTCCGCATGGGCCATGTCCACACGGTCGAGGCGTGGGAAGGGACGAAACTTGTCGGTGGGCTTTACGGGGTCGCGCTGGGCAGGGCCTTCTTTGGTGAGAGCATGTTTCACCGGGCTCAGGACGCGTCGAAGATCGCGCTCGTGCATCTGGCCGCGCGGCTGATTTCAGGCGGCTACATGCTGCTGGACACGCAGTTCCTGACCGATCACCTCTCACAGTTCGGGACGACGGAGATCGATCGAGACGACTATCGCGCGATGTTGGCGCTGGCGCTCGAGCAAGGCTCCGGCCGCTGGCCAAGCCCGGCTGATGAGCTGTCTGGGGCCGAAGCGCTCGAGATCATCACAAGCCAAGCAACTGCACGTCACAGCGTGACGTAGCTTTGGCTCAGCCCGGCACGGGCGGTCAGCTTGCGCTAGCCCGCAAAGCCGCGTGCTGCCTCACCGCGACTTTTCGAACAGCTCCCTGCCGATCAGCATGCGGCGGATCTCGCTCGTGCCTGCGCCGATTTCGTAGAGCTTTGCATCCCGAAGCAGGCGGCCTGTGGCGTAATCGTTGATGTAGCCGTTGCCACCCAGTAGCTGGATCGCGTCCAGCGCCATAAGCGTCGCTTTCTCGGCGGCGATCAGGATGGCGCCGGCAGCGTCCTCGCGCGTCGTCTCGCCCCGGTCGCAGGCTTTGCAGACGGCGTAGACATAAGCCTTGCAGCTATTCATGGCGACGTACATGTCGGCCACCTTGCCCTGCACGAGCTGGAATTCGCCGATCGACTTGCCGAACTGCCGCCGCTCGTGGATGTACGGCATCACGACATCCATGCAGGCCTGCATGATGCCAAGGGAACCGGCGGCGAGCACAGCGCGCTCATAGTCAAGGCCGCTCATCAGCACGTTGACGCCCTTGCCGACGCCGCCCATGACGTTCTCCTCAGGCACCTCGCAGTCCTGAAAGACAAGCTCGCCGGTCTCCGAGCCGCGCATGCCGAGCTTGTCGAGCTTTTGCGCCACCGAAAATCCCTTGAAGTCCTTTTCAACGATGAACGCCGTGATGCCGCGCGAGCCGGCGTCCATGTCGGTCTTGGCGTATACGATCAGCGTCTCGGCGCTTGGGCCGTTCGTGATCCACATCTTTGAGCCGTTCAGCACATAACGGTCCCCTTTGCGGTCTGCGCGCAGCCTCATCGAGACGACGTCGGACCCTGCGCCAGGCTCGCTCATGGCCAGGGCGCCGAGTTGCTCGCCGCTGATCAGCTTGCCGAGATAGCGCTTCTTCTGGTCATCGCTGCCCCACCGGCGCAGTTGGTTGACGCACAGGTTCGAATGCGCGCCATATGAAAGGCCGACCGATGCGGAGGCACGGCTGACCTCCTCCATGGCGATGGCGTGTTCGAGGTAGCCGAGTCCGGCGCCGCCCCACTCCTCCTCCACCGTGATTCCATGCAAGCCCAACGCTCCCATCTCCGGCCAGAGATGGCGGGGGAACCAATCTTCCTTGTCGATCTTCGCGGCAAGCGGGGCGATCTTCTCCTGCGAGAAGCCGCGCACGCTCTCGCGGATCGCATCGGCGGTCTCACCGAGGTCGAAATTAAATTGACGTGGAGCATTGGCGAGCATGGCGAACCTCGAACTGCATCGTTTCACCCTATCTAGCAGGTGAGGGCGATTTGTCATTCAGCGCAGGCGCTGCAGCCGCAGCACGCTCGGTGTGCGAAAATGCAGTGGCCTGCGGCTACCTGCGGCGACCGGCCGGTTAAGGAGCTTGCTTTCGAATTAAGGTTTACGGGCGATGAAGTCCGCGTCGCTAAGCGTCGCCATTGCTGCAGTCCGCGATTGCACCTAGTGTCATGTCAACGACGGCGCTCCAAAGCGCCCGCCAAGCTGCCCACGGATGCTCAGGTCCGCCGCATCTCCTGGGAATTCGAGGGCTCGGCCGATTGGTTGCGGGAGTTTCTGGCCTCCTCAGATCCGCAGCCAATCGGCCACACTTCATCGTGGCAGCATCCCGCCAACAAAAAAGGCGCTCCAGGAGCGCCTTTTTTCGTTCTTGATGAGCCGCTTAGCGCGCCTGGCGCAAGAATCACTTGATCTTGGATTCCTTGAATTCGACGTGCTTCCGCGCGACGGGATCGTACTTCGTCTTCGTCATCTTCTCGGTCATCGTGCGCGAGTTCTTCTTCGTCACGTAGAAATAACCGGTGTCGGCTGTCGAAACGAGCCGGATCTTGATGGTTACGGCCTTGGCCATGGGACACCTGCTTGTCTGGGCTTGCCGCCAACGCTGGCAGCACAACAAAAACGCCGGGATCGCCCCGGCAGAAATCTCGACGCTGTTTGACTTCATGAGCCGGTGAAGTCAAGGGGTTCGGGTGTCTTCGAGCCGTTTTGGTTGCGCAGTCCGCGCCGTCTGCCTGAAAGGGCGTAGCAAAATGGCTCGGGAACGCCAATATGAATCGCGGATGATCCGGGGATGCAGAGGCTTTCATGGCGGACGTGCCAAAAACACGAAACAGTACGGCGATCGATGCTCCGTCGGGCAAGGCCGAGATCGAGAGCTTCCTGAAGACCGTTGGCGAAGTTGCGGCGGTCGCGCCGTCCCTGGGGACAGGGCGGCTCATCTTCGCCATGGACGCAACCCTGAGCCGCCAGCCGACTTGGGACCTCGCGTGCTCGCTCCAAGGCCAGATGTTCGAAGCCTGCTCAAGCCTTGGCGGGCTGGGCGTGCAGCTGATCTATTTCCGGGGCATGGCGGAGTGCCGCGCGTCCGGCTGGGTGGGCGATCCGCTCAAGCTGAAAAGCCTGATGACCCGGATCGATTGCCAGGGCGGGATGACGCAGATCAGGCGCGTGCTTTCCCATGTGAGGAACGAGGCGAGACGCCAGCCTATGAAGGCGTTCGTCTTCGTGGGCGATGCGATGGAGGAGAATGCCGATGAACTCTGCGCTATGGCGGGCGAGCTTCGCCTCGTGGGCGTGAAGGGCTTCATGTTCCACGAAGGGCACGATGTCGCCGCCGCCAGCGTCTTCCGCGAGATCGCCCGGCTGACGGGCGGGGCGTATGCGCGTTTTGACTCGGGCTCCGCAGCGCAGTTGCTCGACCTGCTGAAAGCCGCAGCGTCATATGCCGCAGGCGGCCACGGGGCGCTGCAGCGCCTGGCAGGGGCCTATCCCGCCGCTCGCGGCCTTCTGACCCAGATGGGGCGCGACGGCTGATGGCCCTCTTGTACGGGCTTGCGGCGCTCATCGCCGTCTGGTGGGTGGCGAAGTTCTTTGCTGGCTCCAACCCCGCGAAATTGGCCGCAATGCTCAAAAAGCTTGGCGGCGGCGCCGCCTTGGCTGTCGCCGCGCTGCTCTTCATGCGCGGCCGCCTCGACATGGCGATGCTTGTGGGCGGCGTCGGCGCCTGGATGCTGGGCTGGGCCTACAGCCATCCCTTCTCGCAATGGACAAGCAACTGGCGCAAGCCCGCCGAGGGTCTTGCGTCGGGCAAGACGTCGCGGGTCGCGTCGAGGACGATCACGATGGAGCTCGACCACGAAAGCGGGGACATGCGCGGCGTGGTCATGGAGGGCGCGTTCAAGGGCCGCGCGCTGGAGAGCCTGAGCCCGGCCGAACTGCAGGGCCTGATGGTTGAGGCGCAGTCATCCGATCCCGACGGCGCCCGGCTGCTACAGGCTTATCTGGACCGCCGGTTTCCCGGAGGGCGTAAGGACGCTGAGGCGGATCGTGACCCTGGGCCGAACCGCCCTGGCCAGCCGGGCGCGATGTCCAAACAAGAGGCCTACGACATCCTTGGGCTTCAGCCGGGGGCGGGCGAGGAGGCGGTCCGCCAGGCTCACAGGGCGCTTATCAAGCGGCTGCACCCCGATGCCGGCGGCACCAGCGCTCTGGCCGCGCGGGTCAATGAAGCCAAGGACGTTCTCTTGAAATGACATGTGCCGTCGTCCTCAGCTGCGGGTGGCGAAGCAGGAGAAGCCGCTGCGCTTGAGATCGCGGCAGGCGTTGTTGGCGTCGGACTGATCGTCGAAGCCGGCGAAACGAGCGCGGAACAGCGTGGCGCCGCCCCGCTCGACGGACTGCGTGAAGCCGCGGGCGTCAGCGAGGGCGCGCGATTTCGCACGTGCGTTGCTGATGATGCCCTTCGCCTTGCCCTCATCGTCGGTCGCGCCAAGCTGGATCATCCAGCCCTGCGCAAGGGTCGACTCGGCGGCGGCCTTTGCGTCAGGCTTGTCGGAGGCCTTGGCGATCGACGAGGTGAACTGGACGTTCGCCGGAGGGCGGGGCGCATCGCTGCGCGGCGGCGCGGCGGCCGGAACCGAAGCGGCAGCAGGCGCCGCGGCCTGGACCACGCGTGGTGCCGGAGCGGGCGCTGCGTGCTGGGTCGCAGGCCTCTGGACTTGCTCGACGATGATGCGCGGAGCCTCGGCGCGGGCGACGTTGGCCGGAGGGCGGATCTCGCGGCCGCCGACTGCCGGAGCCCCGGTCGCCCAGCGCATGGCTTGTGCGGACGTCGACGTCGGCGTGGGTGCGGCGAAGGCCTGAGCTGCGACGGATGCCGTCACAACGCGGGCCGACGTGATGTCGATCGGACGGGCTGCGGGCCGGATGGCCGGCAATTGCGCCGCCGGGGCTTCCGCGACCTCGCGAATGGGCGCCTGCGTCCTCAAAGGCTCAGGAGCAGCCGCCGCGCGCACTCGCTCGATCCGTTGTTCCTGCCGTGCATCCGCTCTGGAAACGTCGTCGTTGTCCGCCTCGGGCAAGTGCGCCACCAGCGTCGAACGGCCCCCGGTCGAAGCTTTCGGCAGGTGGGACACCACCAGGTTCGCCATGATCGCATCGCGCGAACCGCCCGAGCGGCCGCCCAGCACGATGGAGACGATGTGCCGGCCGTCGGCTTTGGCGGACGTCATCAGGTTGAAACCCGACATGCGCGTGTAGCCGGTCTTGATGCCGTCAACGCCTTCGATGCGGCCCAGAAGCTTGTTGTGGTTGCGATAGGCGCGGCCGGCGTAGCCGAAGCTGCGCGTCTGGAAGAGGGGATACATCTTCGGGAAGCGCTCCTGGATGGCGCGGGCCAGGATGGTCAGGTCCCGAGCGGTCGTGACCTGCTCGACATCCGGCAGGCCCGACGCGTTCTTGAAAGTCGTGCGCGACATGCCAAGGGAACGGGCCCGGCGCGTCATCTGCTCGGCGAACGCCTCCTCGCTGCCGGCGACGTTCTCCGCAACGACGACGGCGACGTCGTTGGCGGATTTTGTGATCAAGGCCTTGATCGCATCCTCGACCTCGATCGTCTCCCCAGCGTCGACGCCGATCTTGGACGGCGGCCGGGACGCTGCAAACGACGAGACGCGCAGGGGCGAATCCATACGGAAACGGCCGCGCTCCATCTGTTCGAACAGCATATAGAGCGTCATGACCTTGGTGATCGAGGCGGGATGCCGCAGCGCATGTTCATTGACCGCGTGCATCGTGCGCCCTGTCTTGGCGTCGATGACCATAGCGGCATATGGCGGGCTGTATCCTCCGAGGCGCTTTTTCTTGCGGGCGGCTTCCGCCGGACTTGCGGACGCGGCGATCGTGACGGCTGCGACGGCGACGGCGCCAATCACTGCAGGCCAACGCCCGCAACGCTTCAAAACGCTGGACACAGACATGAAAGGAACCCACCCGTACGCAACACAACGCCAGCGACAACGCCACGAACAGTGGCAGATCAGTCACACGTCCGGAGGATAGCCAGGCGCGGTTACCCGGACGTTAAACGTTTCGCGAAAATGTGCTTCCCGCCAGGGACGTCTACGCCTTTGGTGCAATGCAACATGGTTCTTGACATTCATATTGCAATGCACAATATCAGATCTATCAGGTTGCGATGCACCATCGCTATCTGAGGTGATCGAAACCGGGGTTCCGCCCCACGAAACAAGAGGCGGCCGAATGGCCGTGGGTATTGTCATGATCCAGCAGTTCGAAGCTATCCAGAAGGTCGGCAAGGAAAATGTCGACGCCGCACTGAAGTCCTTTGGCGCAGCCTCCAAGACCCTGCAGACCATTGCCGTCGAGTCATCCGACTTCACGAAGAAGTCGTTCGAGCAGGGCACTGCCGTCATGGAAAAGCTGGTCGCCGTCAAGTCGATGGACAAGGCTTTTGAAGTGCAGGCCGATTTTGCCAAGTCCGCCTACGAAGGCTTCGTCGCTCAGGCGACCAAGATGGGCGAACTCTACACCGCGATGGCCAAGGACGCTTTCAAGCCGTTCGAAGCCGTGATCGCAAAGTCGGTTCCAGCCACCAAGTGAGCGGATGCTGACGTGATCGGAGCCTGCCACTGACCGTGTGCCTGGCGCCGCCGCAGGACGGCGACGATCCAGCAAATATCTTCATGAAAGCCCGGCCCCATGGCCGGGCTTTCTGCGTTCACGCTGAAAGTGATGCATAGCGTCGACACATCGCACTGGCGAAGCGAGGTCTGCGACTATACATTCGGTGCAACAAGACGCCCATCGGCGACAACGGCTGCTGCAGACGCATGATGATTGATGAGACCGGCATGACGAATTTGGCGATCGCCGCGGCGGACAACGCTGCCGGCGATGGCGCCGGACGCCTTGCCATGCGTCCCAGGGAGCCCAAGGACGCTGGCGGCGGGGGCTCGGGCACGGCTGTCATTACGCGGACGAAAAGCCAGACGAAGAAGCCAAGCCTCTACCGGGTCCTGCTGCTCAACGATGACTACACGCCAATGGAGTTCGTGATCCACGTCCTCGAGCGTTTCTTCAACAAGACCCGTGACGAGGCGACCCAAATCATGTTGCATGTGCACCATAACGGTGTCGGCGAGTGTGGCGTGTTCACTTACGAGGTGGCGGAGACCAAGGTCACGAACGTGATGGATTTCGCCCGAAAGCATTCTCATCCGCTTCAATGCGTCATGGAAAAAAACTAGGAGAGCCTAATGCCGAGTTTTTCGCGCAGTCTCGAACAGGCTCTGCACAGGGCGCTGGCGCTGGCCAATGAGCGGCGGCACGAATACGCCACGCTGGAGCATCTGCTGCTCGCCCTCGTCGATGACCAGGACGCGGCTGCGGTCATGCGCGCATGCAGCGTCGACACCGACCTGCTGAAGCGCAACCTCGTCGAGTACGTCGAGAACGAGTTGGCCAATCTCGTCCATGAAGGCCGCGACGACGCCAAGCCGACGGCGGGCTTCCAGCGCGTGATCCAGCGTGCCGTCATTCATGTCCAGTCGTCGGGGCGCGAAGAGGTAACCGGCGCGAACGTCCTCGTCGCGATCTTCGCCGAGCGCGAGAGCCACGCCGCATACTTCCTGCAGGAGCAGGACATGACCCGCTACGATGCGGTCAACTACATCAGCCATGGCATTGCAAAGCGTCCCGGCGCATCCGAGACCCGTGCCGTCCGCGGCGCCGACGAGGACAACGACCGGAGCGAAAAGCGCGAGGAGCCGCAGCAGGACAACGACGACAAGAAGAAAAAAAAGGAAGGCGCGCTCGACAGTTACTGCATCAACCTCAACATCAAGGCGAAGGATGGCCGGATCGATCCGCTGATCGGCCGGGAAGCCGAAGTGCAGCGCACGATCCAGATCCTGTGCCGTCGCCAGAAGAACAATCCGCTGTTGGTGGGCGACCCCGGCGTCGGCAAGACAGCCATCGCGGAAGGCCTCGCGCGAAAGATCATCATGGGCGAGGTTCCCGAAGTGCTCGAGGACGCTACGGTGTTCTCGCTCGACATGGGCACGCTGCTCGCGGGTACGCGCTACCGCGGAGATTTCGAGGAGCGCCTCAAGCAGGTGATCAAGGAGATCGAGGCCCACCCGAAGGCGATCATGTTCATCGACGAGATCCACACGGTGATCGGCGCGGGCGCGACCTCGGGCGGCGCCATGGATGCGTCGAACCTGCTCAAGCCGGCCCTGTCCGGCGGCACGCTGCGCTGCATAGGCTCGACGACCTACAAGGAATACCGCCAGTACTTCGAGAAGGACAGGGCGCTTGTCCGCCGCTTCCAGAAGATCGACGTGAACGAGCCGTCGGTCCCCGATGCGATTGAAATCCTGAAGGGCCTCAAGCCTTACTTCGAGGAGTTTCACAAGCTGCGCTACACGACCGACGCCATCAAGGCGGCTGTGGAGCTGTCGGCGCGCTACATCAACGACCGTAAGCTGCCCGACAAGGCTATCGACGTGATCGACGAAACCGGGGCGTCGCAGATGCTCTTGCCGGAAAGCCGCCGCAAGAAGACGATCGGCGTGAAGGAGATCGAGATGACGATCTCCACCATGGCCCGCATTCCGCCCAAGACGGTGTCGAAGAACGACGCCGAGGTGCTGGAGCACATGGAGACGACGCTGCGCCGCGTGGTCTACGGGCAGGAAGCGGCGATCACGTCGCTGTCCGCCTCGATCAAGCTGGCGCGCGCTGGCCTGCGCGAGCCGGAGAAGCCGATCGGCTGCTATCTGTTCGCGGGGCCCACCGGCGTCGGCAAGACCGAGGTCGCCAAGCAACTGGCCAAGGTGCTTGGCGTCGAGATGATCCGGTTCGACATGTCCGAATACATGGAGAGGCACACTGTCAGCCGGCTGATCGGCGCGCCTCCGGGCTATGTCGGCTTCGACCAGGGCGGCCTGCTGACGGACGGCGTGGACCAGCATCCGTATTGCGTGCTGCTGCTCGACGAAATCGAGAAGGCGCATCCGGATCTCTTCAACATCCTGCTTCAGATCATGGATCACGGCAAACTGACCGACCACAACGGCAAGCACGTCGACTTTCGCAACGTGATCCTGATCATGACGTCGAACGCCGGCGCGGCCGACATGGCAAGGCCCGCCTATGGGTTCACCCGGACAAAGCGTGAAGGCGAAGACATGGAGGCCATCAGTCGCATGTTCGCGCCAGAGTTCCGCAACCGGCTGGACGCTGTTGTCTCGTTCAGCCATCTGCCGCGCGTCGTGATCAGGCAGGTTGTGGACAAGTTCATCGCACAGCTCGAAGCGCAGCTCGCCGATCGCTCCGTGATCATCGAATTGACCGACGAATCGCGCGAGTGGCTCGCCGACAACGGGTATGACGAGCAGATGGGCGCACGTCCCATGGGGCGGCTCATCCAGCAGACAATCAAGACGCCGCTGGCCGACGAAGTGCTCTTCGGACGCCTGAAGCAGGGTGGGGCCGTCCGTGTCGTCGTGGTCTCATCGGAGACCACTGGACTGAAGGTGCTGGGCTTCGAGTTTCCGCAAGGGCCGGTCACGCCCAAGCCGGAGAAGGACGTCCGGGACGCCGCCACGACGCGTGAGAAGGGCTCCCGGGCGAAGAGCTCGCGCGCCAAGCCGAAAACGTCTCCGCGTCTGGGCGGCCTCAAGAAGCCTCCGGTGCTTGCGACGATTCCAAAGGCCTTGCTTCCCGCGCCTGATCCTGACAAACCCCGGTCAGGCGGTACGGGGACTGTGCCCAAGGTTCCGCTGAACAAGGGTTGAGGATATCCGCTTGAGCCGGACAAGGAACGACGCGGCAGACAATGGCGTCCGCATGGAACCGGCCAAGGAGCGCATGAGCTGGGGCGAGAAGCGTGACCGCCGCCGCCGCCGCCGCCGCTTGTTCGAGGAAGTGCTGGCCTGGATCCTGGTTCCCGCGCTCATTTATGTGGGTTACCTCATCGTGCAAAGCTTCGGCGGGATCCCTAAGGAACTCGTGGATTTCGCAAACGAGATCTGGACAGCCCTCGCAGGAGGCCGCTTCTGAGATCTGTCCAAGGCCGTGCCAAGGCGGACCGGTATGGCAGGCATGCGGCGGGTGCAGGGCAGGGACCCGCGCAAGCCTGTTAGTAGTCATGCGTGAATTATCAGGCTTCACCTTCGCCGTTCTGGCGCGCCTTCAGGGCAGGCATGCGCCAAGGCTCCGGCCTGCCGTCGCTGGTGCTGATGGCCTCGCTGATCGGGGTCGGCGGGCTGACAAGCGACATCGGCTATCCCATGCTGGCGGGCGTGCTCTCCACGATCCTGGTGTGGGCCGGCCCTGCGCAGGTGCTCCTGTTCGGTTCGATAGCGGCCGGTGCGTCACTCCCGGCGGTCGCCATCGCCGTGTCGCTGTCGTCGATCCGGTTTCTGCCCATGGTGGTCTCGATCATTCCGCTGCTGCGCGGCCCCGGCGTGGGCACGGGCAAGCTGCTGCTTGGCGCGCACTTCGTCGCTGTCACGTCGTGGACGGAAGGCCGACGGCTTTTGCCGGCGTTGCCGGATGTGGAGCGTTTCCCATTCTTCATGGGATTTGCTGGCGTCGTCATGGTTGCGGCGTCGTTGGCCACCGGCGCGGGATATTACCTGATCGGCGCGCTTCCCGCGGCGCTGGCGGCGGCGCTGCTGTTTACGACGCCGATGTTCTTCACGTTGTCGCTCGTCGCAGGCTCGCGCACGGCCGCTGATTGGACTGCCCTCGCGCTCGGCTTCGCCTTCGCGCCACTCGCGACGATGCTTGCAGGCCCCGATTTCGACCTCCTGATCGGCGGGCTGCTCGGAGGCACCCTAGCTTTCCTCGTCCATAAGCTGAAGGCGCGTCGCAATGCTTGAGGCGCTGGAGCACGCCAGCGGCGGCCTCTGGCCGTATGTCGTCGTTGTTCTGATCGGTTTCCTGCCGACCGAGATCTGGCGGATCGCCGGGGTCGTCGCAGGCAAGAATCTCGACGAGCATTCCGAGGTCATGATCTGGGTTCGGATGGTGGCTGCGGCGCTCGTGGCCGGGGTCGTGGCGAAGCTGCTGCTTTCGCCATCCGGCGCGCTTGCCTTCGTGCCCGTCTGGGGCCGGGTCGGCGCCTTGGCCAGCGGAATCGCCGGCTATTGGCTGACGCGGCGCTCCGTGCTCGGCGCTCTCGTCATCGGCGAAATGGTGCTGGTCGCCGTCGGGCTGGCCTATTCGCAATAGCCGGAGCTTTGCAGCGCGCCCCTGATGAGCGCGGCGTTCGCGGCAAGTTCGTCGTTCGGCGCCATCTGCGAGGTGTGCGGCTTCATAGGCTGGCCGTCCCAGCGCGGGATGACGTGGAAATGCAGGTGGAAGACGACCTGCCCGCCAGCGCTATCGTTGAATTGCTGGATCGTCAGCCCATCCGCCGCCATCGCGGATTTGACGCCTTTAGCCACCGTCTGGACGCACAAGGCCAGCTTCGACAATGCTTCCGGCGCGACGTCCACGATCGTTCTGGCGGGCGATTTCGGTATGACCAGCACGTGGCCCGGAGCGCGGGGCATGATGTCCATGAAGGCGAGGCAGTCGCCGTCCTCGAAAATCCTGTGGCAGGGCAATTCGCCGCGCAGGATGCGGGCGAAGATGTTGGCTGGATCATATGCAGTCGTCATGCTGCCGCCTCCCGATCGGAACCTGGCCGTCCCTGCGAAGAGAACAAGGTCTGATCGGGTTTGGTCAAGGCCTCGATCCGTCCGAAGAACCGCGTGACCTCGGCCCTGAGGCATTCAGCCTCGCTCGTCAGCCCCTCGGCGGCGAAGAGCGCATCGCTGGAAGCCGAACGGGCGGTGTCGGAGGTGTCGCGCAACTCGGTGACGATGACCGACAGGTGGCTGGCCGTCGAGGAGATCTCCGACACGGAACTGGCTATGTTCTCGCTTGCTGCCGACTGGTCGCGGACCCTGCTTTCGATGTCGATCGACGAACGGTCGACCTGGGCGATGATGTCGGCGATCGCCGCGGTCTGCTCAGTCGCACGCAGGAGCGCCTCGTCAAACGCCGTGATCTTGCTCTGGATCGCCTGTGTGGCGTTCTGTGTCTGGCCAGCAAGGGACTTCACCTCCTGCGCGACCACGGCAAAGCCGCGGCCGGCTTCTCCGGCGCGGGCGGCTTCGATGGTGGCGTTGAGGGCGAGCAGGTTCGTCTGCCCGGCGATCGAGCCGATCACGTTAACGATCTCCCCCACCTGCTGGCCGACGGCCTTCAGTTTGTCGATTTCAAAGACGGCTGTTCTCGTGGCGTCGACGGCGCGCGACGAGACTTCGCTGGTGCCGAGCATGAAGCTGCCGATCTCGAGGCTGGATTGGTTGAATTCTTCGGCTGCGTGAGCGACGGTCGCGATCGTCACGCTCGTCTGCTCGATCGAAGCGCCCACTGCGATGGCGCGCTCCGACGTGTCGATCGCAGCCATCTCGACTGCGCTGGCCACGCCCTTAAGCGATGTCGAAGATGTGTCGAGCGTGTCGACAAGACTGTTGAGGGTGAACCGGAAGCTGTGCAGCAACTGTTCGATCTCCAATTGCCGCGCCTTCTCCGCGGCGATCAGGACGGCGTCGCTTTCGAGTTCGACCTGCCTGATGGCTCCTTGCTGCAGCACAGCCACGGCTCTTGCCAGTCCGCCGATCTCGTCGGGGCGCTCCTGTCCGGAAACGCTCATGCCAAGATCGCCCTTCGCGAGCCGCGTGATCGACGCCGTCAGGCGTTCGAGCGGGGCCAGGACCATGGCGTGCTCCAACCACGCAATGGCGCCCAGAATGACGACAAACATCACCGCGACGATGCCCACCTGCAGGCTGGCCTGCCAATTGGCGGCGGCGATCCGGGCTTCCAGCAGACGCTTCAATTCCGAGCCGAGCGCTGCGGTGCTCAGCGACTTGGCTTCAAGAAGATCCTTCGCGACTTGCTTCGAGGCCGCCGCGTTCCGGGTCCCGATATTGTTCTCGAATGCGACCCGTGCGCGGAAGTCGCCGTCCATCGGGCCAGTGAGGTTTGCAGCCAGAGCCGCATCACGCGCGTTGCGCCGCGCTGCTGCGAATGCGGCCAACGCTTCGGCATTCTGGTCGCGGTGAATCTGCGCCATGCTTTCGATGGCCCGCAGCAGAATGAGCCCGCTGGCTTCGTTCAGGCGCTGTTCGGTCGTCGACACGAGGATGCCATGCAGCCTCAGGATGTTCACCGGCGCTTGGATGACCAGCAGGTCCATCAGGTAGTAGGTGTCGAGTTCCGGATCGAGAATGAGCTCGGAGCTGTCTCCGATTGCGCGGACCAGCCCGCCAAGCACATTTAGCGCTGGCCCTGCTGCCGAAAGAGTGACGTGCGGCGCGGCGAGAAGATTCTCGATCTCCTGGATCGACCGCCGGAAGTGCTCGGCAAGGTGCATGTCCTGCGGCCAGCTTCCAGCTTCGGCCTTCAGGGCGCCGGCTGCTTCGGAAATCTTAGCGCGCGACGCCTCGGCATCGCCTTGCAGGGAAAGCCGCACCAGTCCGTCCATGACGGACAGCGCTGCCTGGACTGCAGGCACGCCCGCCATCTCGTTCCGCGCGATCGACACGGTCTTTTGCTGGGCTGCGACGAGTAAGAACAGCAGGAAGCCGATTGGCACGAGAAACAGCGCGAGCGGCGCTGCAAGTTTGGCGCTGATGGACTTCATGCAAACGCACCTGCCTGTATTTATGTCGCTCGCACTTTGGTTCGATCTTCTTGCATTATCGTTAACCAAAGCTGCGCTGGCAGATCAAACTGACATTATACTTGCTCACTGTCACTGCGTTCGGCGCGGATTGACTGATAAGGCAAATCAGCCCGCATGTTTTCGCATAGATACGTGATCTGCTTGCTTTCGTGGTCGAGGAAATCGGCGATGGCCCGGCGCAGGCCAGGATGGGCGATCGCATGGCTCGAGCGCGTCAGGACGGGTTCGTATCCGCGCGCGATCTTGTGGTCGCCTTGCGCCCCGGCTTCGACGCGGGACAGTCCCTTTTCGATGGCATGGTCGATCGCCTGATGATAGCAGACTTCGAAATGCAGGAAGGGGTGATCCTCGCGGCATCCCCAATTGCGGCCATACAGCGTGTCGGACCCGCAGAAGTTGATGGCCCCCGCCACATATCGGCCTTCGCGCTTAGCCATGACGAGGACGATCTTGTCCGCCATCGATTGACCTGCGAGGGAAAAGAATTCCCGCGTCAAGTACGGGCGGCCCCATTTTCGTGAGCCGGTGTCCATGTAGAAGGCGAAGAAGTCGTCCCAGACTGCCTCCGTCAGTTCAGCGCCGGTCAACCTGTGCAGCGTGATTCCGGCCGCGACGGCATCGCGCCGCTCGCGCTTCAGGTTCTTGCGCTTGCGCGACGCGAGAGCGGCCAGAAAGCCATCGTAATCTGCATATCCCCGATTGAACCAATGGTACTGGACGTCGAGCCGGGGCAGCCAATGCTCCCGCGACATGCGGGCCCATTCGCCCTGCGGTTGAAACGTGACATGCGCCGATGAGGCGTTCATCTGGTCACGCAGCGCCAGGATGCCTTGCTGCAAAGCCAACTCCACGTCGCCGGCCTGCTCGCCCGGAGCGGCCAGTAACCGTCGGCCCGTAGCGGGCGTGAACGGAGCGGCGACCTGCAGCTTCGGATAATAGCGCCCGCCCGCCCGCTGGTAGGCATCGGCCCAACTGTGATCGAAGACGTACTCGCCCTGGCTGTGTGACTTGAGATAGGTCGGCGCGACGCCGACGATTTCGCCAGCGGCGTCTTCCGCGACGATGTGGGCGCTCGTCCAGCCGGTGCGGGCGCCGACGGAACCCGACTGTTCGAGCGCGAGGAGAAATGCATGCGATATGAAAGGGTTTGCGCTATCGACCTCAGAAATTGAATCAGGCGATCCATCAATGCTTTGAGGGGAGGGCGGGCCAGCCCAGAGGGCGCATCTGTCCCAGTCCGCCGCAGGGATCTCCGCCAGCGACAGCACGGTCCTGATCGTGATGGCCGTCGGCTGTCTCAGGGGATGAAGCCCTCGAACACCATCTGGTCAGCGTGCAGGGACGCCAACGCTCGATCTTCCGCGGATCGCACGGTCCAGCACATCACCGGCAGCCCGAGCGCGGCGCGGCACAGGTAGGGCGCGGCGCAGGGCAGGTCACGGACGCGCCAGGAAATGAAATCCGGCTGGCTTGTCGAGAAATGGAGCAAATTCGCCATGGAGCGTTTCTCTTCGGCAGGGCATGTCTTGTAGTCCGCATCATCATAGTTCTGCATTGCGACGATTCCGCGCGCATGGTCCGGGGCGGCGCCTTGAAGCTCCGTCACGATCGCGGGATCGAATGATTTCAGAACGATGGGGCTGGTGCTTGCCTTGACGATGTCGGCGACGCGATGCGTGAGGCGCATGTCTCCGTTGAAGCGGCTCTTGATCTCGATGACGAGCGGCACACGCCCTGCGATGAGGCCGATGAAATCCGGCAGCGGCATGATGCGGTCGTGGCCGCCACGCATGGCGACGCCGGCAAGGCTGGTTGCGGACATCTGGTCGACGCGACCGGCGGCCATCGTCAGGCGCTCGAGCTCGAAGTCGTGGAACACGACGGCCTCGCCGTCGGCGGTGCGTTGCACGTCGCATTCGATGGCGAAGCTATGCTTCACCGCAGCCAGCGCTGCCGCCTTGGTGTTCTCCATAACCCCGTCAGCAGCGGCATGCAGCCCACGATGGGCTATCGGCCGAGCCGTCATCCACGGCGGCGCCTTGATGCGCTCTGTCATGGAGCGATCTCGAACATACCTTCCACCTCCACGGCCGCGGCAAGGGGCACAATGACGCCGACCGTGCTGCGGGCATGCCGTCCCTTGTCGCCGAGCACTTCGACCATGAGATCGGACGCCCCGTTCATGACCATGGCCAACGGCTCGAAATCCATCGTCGCGTTGATGAAGCCGCCAAGACGCACGCAGCGCTCGATGCGGTCAAGATTGCCGATCGCGGCCTTGACCTGCGCGAAGACGTTGATGGCGCAAAGCCGGGCGGCGGCCCGTCCCTGCTCCATCGTGACCGTGTCGCCAAGCTTGCCCCTGTGCTCGGGGGAGAGCTTTCCGTCCGGGCCGAAGCAAAGCTGACCGGCGATGACCAGGAGGTTTCCGGTGCGCACGAATGGCACGTAGTTGGCGGCGGGCGCCACGGGGGTAGGCAAGGCGATGCCGAGGCTGGCGAGACGTTCTTCGATGGCGCTCATGATCTGAACCTTCCGGGTGATGCTCGATCCGACGTCGCATGAGGGTGCGGCGTGCGCAAGCCGAAAGCAATTCTCTTCATGCCGCACATTGCTGATCGGGGGAGGCAGGCTTAAGTTCGGGGTCAGGATTAATGGAGAACGCCACATGATCTCGCAGAAGCCGTCCACGCTGATGCTCGCAACCGTCTCCATTGCAATGGGATGCTGCCTTGCCTCCACCGCGGCCGGCGCGCAGGAAAAGGTCACTTTCGCTCCTCATCGCGCCGTGTACGACCTCAAGCTGGACACTTCCAAACCCTCCCGCAGCATCGACTCGGCGAACGGGCGCATTGCGTTCGATTTCACGGGCGACGCTTGTGAGGGCTATGCGTTGTCCTTCAGGCAGGTGACGGACATTTCGAGCGCCGAGACCGGCAGCCGGCAGATCGATGTCCGTACGTCCAATTTCGAAGACCCCGAGGGAAGGCTATTCCGATTCAAGACGCAGAGCATGCTGGGCGGCGCGCTGGCGGACCGCGTCGATGGAACGGCGGAGAAGCGGGATGGCGCCTACCGCGTCCAGCTGACGCAGCCCAAACGGGATCGGTTCGACTTCAGCGCCGATGTGGTCTTTCCCAGCGAGCACCTCAAACGCATCGTCCAGGCAGCTATGCGCGGGCAAAGCACCTACAACGTGCAGGTTTATGACGGTTCGGATGATGGCAAGCAGGTTTACGACACGTTCGCAGTCATCGGCCGCAAGGTCGAGCCCGGTGATTTGTCGAAGCTCGAGGAGGCGGCGCGGAAGCCTGAGCTGCAGAAATTGAGCAGATGGCCCGTGTCGATCAGCTACTTCAAGACGGGTTCCGGCGAGGTCAGCCCCTCCTATTCGATCAGCTTCGATCTGTTCGAGAACGGCATCACCCGGGCATTGGTGCTCGATTACCGTGATTTCAGGATGACGGGCGAACTGGTCAAGCTCGACCTCATGGCGCTCAGCTCCTGCGCGAAGTAGATGGTGTCCGGCCGAGGCCGACACCCTTGATCACGGCATCGCTGCCGAATTTTCCGCGCAGCTTTTCGATGGCCCGTTCGACGGCGGCGATGCGCGGCGTCGTGGGGTCAGCCAGATCCCCATGGTCCGCGGTGGAGCCTTCTGTGAGGTCCGCCACGCCCACTCCGAGCAGCCTGTAGCGCTGTCCGGCGGGCTCGGCGCGAAGCAGGGCGCGGGCCTCGTCATAGAGCCGCTTGGCGAGTTGCGTGGGTTCGTTGAGCTGCCGCGACCGTGTCAGCAGGCGGAAATCCGCAGTCTTAAGCTTGAGCGTCAGCGTTCGACCGGCAAGGTCAGCCTTGCGCAGGCGGGCCGCCGTCTTCTCGGACAAGCGCCAGATAATTGGCTCCAGGTCTTCATGCGAGGAGATGTCGGTCTCGAATGTGGTCTCCGAGGAGACGCTCTTGGTTTCGTGTTCGGGGGTGACCGCGCGGTCATCGATGCCGAGGCTCAGCCGCTGCAGCCTCGGGCCGTCCTTCCCAAACGTCGCGAAGAGGCGTTCCGGGGCTGCATCGTGAAGATCGCGAAGGATGCGAAACCCCGAATCGGCCAGCTTGCTGGCCGCCGCGCGGCCGACGCCAGGCAGGAGCGTGATCGGCTGGCTTTGCAGGAACTCGACCGCTTCTGCCCGGCCCAGAATGGAGAAGCCGCGCGGCTTGTCCATGTCCGAAGCGATCTTGGCGAGAAACTTTGCGTAGGAGAGGCCGACTGACACAGTGATTCCGATCTCGTTCTCAACGCGCCGCGCGAAGGCCGCAAGCGTCAAGGCCGGGCTCGCCCGGTGCAGGCGCTCTGTTCCCGTCAAGTCCAAAAAAGCCTCGTCGATGGAGATAGGCTCCACCAACGGGGTCAATTCCAGCATCATTGAGCGTATCGTGCGGCCAACCGCGGCGTACTTGGCCATATCCGGCTTGACGACCACTGCATGCGGGCAGGCGGCCAGCGCCTTGAACATCGGCATGGCGGAGCGGATGCCGAACGTGCGGGCGACATAGCAGCAGGTCGCGACCACGCCTCGCTTCCCGCCTCCGACGATCACAGGCCGGTCCGCAAGCTCCGGATTGTCGCGCTTCTCGATCGCTGCATAGAACGCGTCGCAGTCGACGTGGGCGATCGACAGGGCGCCCCGTTCGGGATGACGGAGCAGGCGTGGGCTTCCGCAGGCCTGGCACCGGCCAGCGAAGCTTGATGAAGCGGCATCATGCAGGCAGTCCCGGCACAACGTCGCGGCCATGCTCAATCATGCCCTGCTGCAGGGCCAGCAAGGACGGCATGCGCCTGTGCCACCAGTTCCGGGGCCAGGCCAGCATGCCCGGCCAAGGCCACAAGCAGGCTGTCGTCGCTGGCGATGTAATCCAGCACGCTGGCCAGAAAGCTCGGCTCCTGCGCCGCGAGCCTGAGATTTTCCGGACCAAGCCCCGTGAAGGACAAAAAGCGATCGAGCCTTTCGCTGTCGCTCGCGAGGAAGCCAAGGCCGCGAATCGCAATATCCTCGGCGGCGTCGCGGTTGATGTGTCTCATGGTCACGATGCCTCGAACTTTCTGCATCCAAGTTTGCGTTTCTTAAACATGTTTCACCTACGGTCTCGACGTTAGGCCGGGGAACAATGCGGTAACAAGGCGCTGAAGCTTGCTCCCTATCAAATGTTCTCTCGGCAGGATGGAATGATGGCGAAAACAGTTCTCATTGTGGAGGACAATGCGCTCAACATGAAGCTTTTCAACGATTTGTTGGAGGCTCACGGTTACGCGACGTTGAAAACCTCCGATGGCATCGAGGCTCTCGAGCTGACTCGCCAACACAAGCCCGACCTGATCCTGATGGACATCCAGCTTCCCGAGGTCTCCGGCCTCGATGTCACGCGCTGGATCAAGGAGGATGACAGCATCAGCTCGATTCCCGTGATCGCGGTGACCGCTTTCGCAATGAAGGGCGACGAGGAACGCATGCTGCAGGGCGGCTGCGAAGCCTACCTCTCCAAGCCGATCTCCGTCGCCAAATTTCTCGAAACAGTTCGCGCCTACCTTGGGCCGGCGTGAGCAAGGGGTTATGTCGTGAGTGCGCGAGTTCTGGTTGTCGACGACCTCCTGCCCAACGTGAAGCTTCTCGAAGCGAAACTTTCCGCCGAGTATTTCGACGTCGCATCGGCCTCCAACGGGCCTGACGCCTTGCGCATCTGCGCATCGGGCGCGATCGATATCGTGCTGCTCGACGTCATGATGCCCGGAATGGACGGCTTTGAAGTCTGCCGCAGGCTGAAAGGCTCGGCGCAGTCGGCACATATCCCTGTCGTGATGGTCACCGCGCTGGATCAGCCAAGCGACCGTCTCAAGGGCCTTGACGCCGGCGCCGACGACTTCCTCACGAAGCCGCTCGACGACACGGCGCTTTTCGCGCGTGTCCGCAGCCTTGCCCGCCTCAAGTCCATGACGGATGAATTGCGGAGCCGCGCCATGGCGTCACGCGATCTGGGGATCGCCGATCCGATCGCCGCCGCCGCCAGCGATCTCGGCGACAAGGCATCCATACTCATCGTGGACGACCGGCTGAGCTCCTCCGACCGCATCAAGGGCGCCCTTGAAAGGGTGCACAGGGTCGAACTCGAGGCCGATCCGCACAAGGCGCTGATCCGCGCCGCAGAGGCTGCGTTCGAACTTGTCATCGTCTCGCTCGACCTTCAGGGCTTTGACGGATTGAGGCTGTGCACGCAGCTTCGATCGCTTGAGCGCACGCGCAATTCGGCCGTTCTGATGATCGGCGAGGCCGAGGACAGGATGCGCATCCTGCGCGGCCTGGAGCTTGGGGTGCACGATTTCCTGGTCCGCCCTGTCGACCGCAACGAACTTTTGGCCCGCGTCAAAACGCAGGTTAAGCGCAAACGTTATGCCGACCGCCTGCGCGACGGGGTGCAGATCTCGATCGAGATGGCGGTGACGGACCAGCTGACCGGCCTGCACAACCGCCGCTATCTTGAGACGCATTTCAGCGGACTCTTCGACGAATCGGCGATGCGCGCCCGCGATCTTGCCGTGCTGATGCTGGACATCGACAAGTTCAAGGCGGTCAACGACACCTATGGGCACGACGCCGGAGACGAGGTGCTGAAGGAGTTCGCGCGGCGGGTGAAGGATGCCACGCGGCTCGTCGACGTCGTGGCCCGCATGGGCGGCGAAGAGATCGTGGTGGTCCTTCCGGAAACCGGCCTGCAGGCCGCGTTTGCCGTAGCCGAGCGGATCAGATCGCACGTGCAGGCGCAGCCGTTCCCGATCTATGGCGGCTCCGACCAGATAACGGTGACCGTCTCGATCGGCGTGACGAGCCGCAGGGCCGGAGACCAGGGCCCCGCGCAGATGATGAAGCGGGCCGACGAGGCGCTGTATCGCGCCAAGGGCGAAGGCCGCAACCGGGTGATAACTGCCGCGGCTTGATGTTCAGCGAAACGTCAGGCTTCGGCTCAATCGAACGAGCGGCAAGTGCAAGATGCGGCTTCTCATCCGAGGCGCGAACGCTTACTCATGTCGGGCCTCACTCATGCCCGCATGTATGCTTGAGGCCCGTCGTGACGTCCCGCTTCAAGTCCGCCTCGAATCCTGCGTGAACTCTTGCCCTGGTAGCCATCAATGCCTCTTTCCGCACAATCCGGGGGTGTCTTTCCCATCGCTCCGACGCCGTTCCTTCCATCAGGCGAAATAGATTGGGCAAGCGTCGACAAGCTTTACGGGCATTACCGCAGCATTGGCTCGGACGGCCTGACCGTGCTTGGCATGATGGGCGAAGCGCCGAAGCTCGAGCCGCATGAATCGCTGGCTCTGGTGAAGCGTGCGGTCGAACTCATGGCGGGGCTGCCGGTGGTCGTCGGTGTCTCTGCGCCGGGACTTGCGGCCATGCGCTCGCTAGCCCGCGAGGCCATGCAGGCTGGAGCCGCGGGCGTCATGATCGCGCCTCCGAACACGCTGCGCACGGATGACCAGATCGTCGGGTACTACGCGCAGGCGATAGACGCCATCGGCCCCGATGTGCCGTTCGTAATCCAGGACTTCCCGCTATTGACCAGCGTGATCATGACTCCGGGAGTCATCCGCAGGATCGTCATGGCGCATCCTTCGTGCGTGATGCTGAAGGCGGAGGATTGGCCCGGCCTTGAGAAAATCAGCGCGCTTCGCTCGTTCCAGGCCGACGGCTCAATGCGGCCGATCTCCATCATGGTCGCGAATGGCGGGCTGTTCCTCGACTTCGAGATGGAGCGGGGAGCGGACGGTTCGAACACAGGCTACGCATTTCCCGAACTGCTGATCGACGTGGTGCGCCTCCAGAAGGAAGGCCGCCGGGACGAGGCTCATGATCTGTTCGATATCCATCTGCCGCTCCTGCGCTATGAGCAGCAACCCGGCGTCGGCCTCGCCGTGCGCAAGTATGTCCTGATGCGACGCGGCCTCATCGCCCATGACGCACAGCGGAAGCCCGCTGCAGGGCTCTCGGCAGCAGCCAAAACCGAGGTCGAGTATCTGCTTGGCCGGTTGGCGAAGGCAGACCAGCGGGCCGCGCTCTGACCGACCTCAGACGATCCTTGTGCTGACGGTGCCGACGCCGGCGATCCGACCTTCAAGGACATCGCCCCGGACCACCGCCGCTACGCCTTCCGGCGTGCCGGTCATGATCAGGTCGCCCGCGCTCAGGCGCACCTGCCGCGAGAGATAGGCTATGGTCTCGGGAATGTTCCAGATCATCTTCGCAAGATCGGAAGATTGGCGGACTTGGCCGTTGACCTTGAGTTCGATCAGCCCTGCGCCGGGATGCCCGATGTCGGCCGCAAGCGATAGGCTCCCGATCGGCGCGGAATGGTCGAAGCCTTTCGCCATGTCCCATGGGCGGCCGGCCTTTTTGGCGGCGGCCTGCAGGTCACGGCGGGTCATGTCGAGGCCCGCCGCGTAGCCCAGGACATGATCAAGGGCTTTCGCCTCATCGATGTCGACGCCTCCCATCCCGATCGCGATCACCAACTCCATCTCATGATGAAGATCATCGGTGGCCGGTGGGTAGGGCATATCCATGCCTTCAACCACGACCGCGTCAGACGGCTTGGTGAAAAAGAATGGCTCTTCACGCGTCGGATCTCCGCCCATCTCCCGGACGTGCTCGGCGTAATTGCGGCCGACGCAGAAGATGCGGCGCACGGGAAACATCCCGCCGCCCGACACTGGCACCGCACTGACGGCAGCGGGCTTGACGACGTACTGATCAGCCATGTCAGCCCCTGGATGCTTCATAGCGCGACCGGGTTTCGGCGTTCATCGGGTAGAGCCCGGGAAGCGGCAGCCCTTTGGCGACCTCGTCCATGATCCAGGCCTCCATGCGCTCCTGTTCCGGAGCCAGTTTCATGACGTCATCAAGCAGAGCCTGCGGGATGAGGACGGCGCCGTCGTCATCGACCACCACAATGTCGTTGGGCATGACGGCGACGCCGCCGCAGCCGACAGGCTCCTGCCAGTTCACGAAGGTCAGCGCCGCCACTGACGCCGGTGCCGCGGCGCCCTGGCACCAGACGGACAGACCGGTGCCGAGCACGCCGGCGAGGTCGCGCACGACCCCGTCCGTCACCAGCCCGCCAACGCCGCGCTTCGCCATGCGTGCGCACAGGATGTCGCCGAAGATTCCAGCATCGGTGACGCCCATGGCGTCTGCCACCGCGATGCATCCTTCCGGCATGGCTTCAATGGCTGCACGCGTCGAAATGGGCGAGGACCACGATTCCGGCGTTGCGAGATCCTCGCGGGCCGGCACGAAGCGAAGCGTGAAGGCGCGCCCAACCAGACGCTGCTGGCCGGGCCGAAGCGGCCTCGTGCCGCGCATCCAGATGTTGCGCAAGCCCTTCTTCAGCAGGATCGTGGTGATCGTCGCCGTCGTCACCGCCGAGAGCGTGCGTGTGACGATGTGGTCCAGCGGTAGGGGAGCTATGGTCATTTGTGCCTGCGCGGATAAGATATGGTCACGTCTTGTCGGCAGTTTTCATCCAGAAAGCAAATGTGAAATCGCTGATGCGGCAGCCCCTTGCGTCATGTTTTTGCGGTTTGGCGCAAGACCCTTGCCGGCAGTCTTTTTCGCGCCTAGCAAAGATGCCCAACGCGACACTGCATGCCCGGGAAGGCCATGCCGGCGCGGCGGGGAGCGAGAACACTCATGGAAACGCGTGATTCAAACGGCTCCGTTCTTGCGGACGGCGACACAGCGACCTTGATCAAGGATTTGAAGGTGAAGGGCACGTCCATCACCTTGAAGCGCGGCGCCACCGTAAAGGGCATACGCCTGACCGATGATCCTGCCGAGGTCGAGTGCCGCGTGGAGAACGTCAAGGACCTGGTGCTGCGAACGGAATTCCTGAAAAAGGCGTAATCCATGAGCGGCGTTGCGGCCGTTGGCTTTTGCTGAAGCGGAACATCTCGATCCGGATAGCGTTCTCCAACTCGCCAACCTTGCAGTCCCTGCGGTCGCATGCATCTTGGAATGTGACATGAAAAACAGACATGCGCTGCACGTCGCGAGGGCCATGAGGCGCCCGGAATTAACACTGCGACAGCTTGAGGGAAATTAGGCGTCACGTGAACGCGATGTTTGTTCGTCAATGACATGAACAGGAACCCTCGACCATGAAGCAGACCATCATCAAGACAATGACTGGCGCATTGGCGGGCATCTGCCTGTCGGTCGCATCCGTGAACGCTGCGCCACTCGGGACAGCCACTGGAATGCAGCTTTCATACGATGCAGGCTCCATGCCCATCGCGCAGGTGCAGTACTACTATCATGGCCGCCCGCATCATCCTTATTATGGCGGGCCGGGGTATTACGGGCGTCCAGCGTACGGATATGGGCCGAGATACTACCGTCACGGATATGGGGGCGATGTGGCGGCCGGCGTGGCTGCCGGAGCGATCGGCGCTCTCGCGCTGGGCGGCCTTGCGGCGTCTGGCGCATTCGATCCGCCCGCCGCGCCTATGGCGCCGGGTCGCCGCCAGTGGTGCGCGGACCGTTACCGCAGCTACGATCCGGCCAACGGCACTTTTATCGGCCGTGACGGACGCGTCCGTTTCTGCGGATGATTCAGCGCCCAGCGTGATGCGGGCATGGTCAGGGCGGGCCACGGCGTATAGCCTGCGCTGATGCCATCCGCTCTGACCGCAGACGTGCTGATCGTAGGAGGAGGCGTGGTGGGCGCCTCCCTCGCGCTGGGCATGTCGGGACGAGGCGTGAAGGTCAGGCTGCTTGACGGCGGCGATGACGACGTCAGGGCGTCTCGCGCAAATTTCGGTCTGGTCTGGGTCCAGTCCAAAGGCCATGAGATGCCCGCTTATGCGGAGTGGACCTGCACCAGCGCAGATTTGTGGGCCGACTTCGGCGGCGATCTGGCGGCGCGCACCGGCATCGCGCTGCATCATCGAAGGTGCGGCGGTCTTTCCTTCTGCATTGGCGAAGGGGCTTTGGCGGAGAAACGCGCGACCTTCGCCCGGTTGCACAATCAGTCCCGCCATCGCCGCGCTGAAGTTGCAGTGATCGACCGAAAAGAGCTTCAGCGCATGCTTCCCGGCATCAGGCTCGGCAAGGACGTCGCTGGCGCAAGCTTCAGCCCGGAGGACGGCGATTGCGACCCCCTGGCATTGATCCATGCCTTGAACGCCGCAAGCTCCCAGGCCGGCGTGCTCCGCCATGGAGGTGCAAAGGCAACTGCGGCGTCCTCCAAAGGCGGGACGTTCCGCGTCGAGACGACGAAGGGCATCTACGAGGCGCCGCGTCTCATCCTCGCTGCCGGGCTTGGCGGCAAGGCCCTCGCGGAAAGCCTGGCGATCCCTGCGCTGATTGCGCCGCAGCGCGGGCAAATCCTGGTGACGGAAAGGCTGGCGCCGTTCCTGCCTTGTGCAGGGGACACGATCCGGCAGACAGCCGATGGCACCGTGATGATCGGCGCCACGCATGAGGATGTCGGCTTCGATCAATCGGCGACAAGCTCGGCAGGAGCGAGCCTTGCCCAGCTTGCGGTGTCGGTGTTTCCAGATCTTCAGTCTGCAAGCGTCGTCCGGCAGTGGGCCGGGCTCAGGATCATGACCCCGGACGGCTGCCCGCTTTATGCCGAAAGCGAGGCTCACCCGGGCGCCGCGCTTATCACCTGTCATTCAGGCGTCACGCTCGCAGCGGCGCATGCACGGATCCTAGCGCCTGCATTGCTGGAAGGGCCGCTCGGACCGAGCTTCGCCGAGTTTTCAGCGGCGCGTTTCGCGGCTCGAGCCTGACCGCTGAACGTTTTGGCTGTCTGCACAGAACGCGGCATGGCTGGCGTCGTCCTTATGCGCCAACCTAGGACGCGGGCATGGCGATGGGCCGCGCCAGACGAGCCTGCGCCGCCAGGCGTATGCCGGCATTTGCCGCCCCGAATCCTTCATAGCCCGCTCTTTGGACGATCTCGAAGAAGAAGCCGCCATCGATCGTCATGGTGTAGGCCTGCCAGAACGGGCCGGAAGCATCGCGGTCATACAGGATGTTGAGCTCTTTGAGCGCGTCGATCTCGTCCGCGCCAAGGTCCGACCGGCTTTCAAGATCGTCGTAGTAGTTTTCCGGAATGGCCAGCATTGCCACGCCATTGGCGATGAGCCTGCGGACGCTGTCCTGAATGTCGGACGTGCTCAGCGCGATGTGCTGGACGCCGGAGCCGAAGAAGTCCGTGACGAAGCGAGCCGACAGCGTTCGGTGGCTCTGCGACCCATTCAAGACCAGCCGCAGGCCCTCGCCGG
The DNA here is from genome assembly GCA_031412095.1 of Allobosea sp. Classification (GTDB taxonomy): domain Bacteria; phylum Pseudomonadota; class Alphaproteobacteria; order Rhizobiales; family Beijerinckiaceae; genus Allobosea. The sequence continues at coordinate 9,750 of JANOCI010000024.1, read as the reverse complement.
GAGAAGCCGACCGGCCGGATGGAAGGCCGCTTTCAATGACCTGGCTCTGGACCACGCCGCCCGGATCGATCACCGCCTGGCTAGGCGTCTTGCGGGCCGCGAACAGCGACACGTAGAACAGCAGCCAGGTCAACATCTCCTCGTACTGCATGGTCTGCGAGATGTGGTCGACGGCAAGCAGCCCTGCATCCGACCCAACATCCGCCAGCGGGACGAAATCGACCTCCGACCACCGGCCAAGGGCTGAAGCGTCGTCCACGAAGTACAGCAGGCTTCCGCCAAGGCCGCGGACGGCGGGAATGTCGAGTTCGCCTTCACCGACCGCGCCGGCATGCGGCACGTCGAGCAGCGCCTTCGCCCTCGCGATCGTCGCCTTCGCATCAGAGACCTTGAAGGCCAGCGCGCAGACTGAAGTGCCATGCGTGATCTGATACGAATGAGCGAAGCCGTCCTTGTCGCTGTTGGCGACGATGCGGATCGCGCCCTGCTTCCAGAGCGTCACGTCCTTTGAACGGTGCATGCCGGCTCTCGAGAATCCCAGAGCTGACAGAAGCCGCTCGAAACCAGGCTTATCGGCTTCGTCGACGGCGAATTCGATGAACTCGACGCCCGAGACGGCGGCCGGAGCCGGCATGGGAGTCGCGCCAACAATTGGACCGCCAAGGCGCCTTGCGGCGTCGTCCATCAGCCAGATCAGCGAACGATGCCCATCGAGAGCGACCGAACGCGCCGAGCCTGCACGGAAACGGTCATTGAAGATCTCGAGCGACAGGTCGCCATCGTAGCCGGTCGTCCGCAGCGCATCCATGAACGCTGCAAGATCGAAATCGCCTTGCCCCGGAAGGCAGCGCCAATGCCGGCTCCATGAGAGATGATCCATCTGCAGGCGGGGCGCGTCCGCGACCTGGACAAGGAAGATTCGATCCGTGGGAATCGTGTTGATCACCGAAAGATCGAGGTTCCGCGACTGTATGTGGAACGTGTCCAACACCGTTCCGACGCAAGGATGGCTTGCGCGCCGCACGATCTCCCATGCATCCCGATAGTCATAGACATGACGGCCCCATGCCAGCGCCTCGTAGCCCACGCGCATCCCTCGCTTCGCGGCATGCTCGCCAAGCTGCGCAAAATCAGCCGCCAACCTGTCGATGCCGCCCAGGCTTTCCGGCGAGACGCTCGAGCACACGAACAGAAGGTCCGAGCCCAATTCCTGCAACAGATCGAACTTCCGCTCCGCACGATCGAAGGTCCGCTGGCGGCGCGCATCCGGCATGCCCTCGAAATCGCGGAACGGCTGGCACGTGACGATGCGCAGGCCGAGGTCCGCGCACATTTTCCTGACGTCCCTCGGAGAGCCGGGATAGGCTATCAGGTCGTTCTCGAAGATTTCGACCGCCTTGAAGCCGGCTGCCGCGATGGCCTCCAGCTTCTCCTGCAGATTGCCGGAGACGCAGACGGTGGCGATCGAGGTTCTCATGACAAGCCTCCGTTCAATAGCTGATTTGCGCCAGGGAACGCAGGTTTTCCGGTGTGGTCGTGGGAAAGCCGAAAAATTCGAGATAGGCCGGGATCTGCTCGAAAAGCATGTCGATGCCGAACTGGATCGAACATTCCCTCGCCTTGGCAGCAGCAAGGAACGCCGTCATTTCGTGCTTCATCACAACTTCGCCCACGAAGCTTCCCGGCCTCAGCCGGTTGACGTCCACAGGCATCGGATCGCCGGCGGCCATGCCCAGCGGGGTGGCGTTTATGATGATGTCATGGCGTTCCGGATCGTTTGAGCCGGCCGTGACCGCAACGTCGGGATAGTGTGCCGCCAACCTTTCGCCGAGGCTTTCCATTGTCTGCCGCCTTACGTCGTAAAGGGCGATCGCGCCTGCGCCTGCGGCTGCCAGCGAGGCTGCGATGGCGCTGCCTACCCCGCCTGCGCCGACCACAAGAGCGCTCTCGCCTTTGACCCGACAGCCCTTCCTCAGAAGCCCCCGGACAAACCCTTCTCCGTCGAAAATGTCGCCTGCGAGCGAACCGTCATGGCGGCGCACCACCGCATTGCACGAACCGGCGATCTTTACGGCGGTGGAAGCCTCGTCCAGCATGCTGACGACGGGAACCTTGTGCGGCATCGTGATCAACGCGCCGTGGACATTCGAGAGGCCGAAGATCAAGGGCATGCCGTTGGCGAAATCCTCGCCCTTCAAGCCCATCGGCACCACTGCCGCATTGAGGCCAATGCTGGCGAAGTATGGGTTGTAGATCATCGGCGCCTTGAACGTCGACGTCGGATAGCCGACATGCGCCAGAAGCATCGTATCGCCGTCCAACTGCATCTCGCTATGCCTCGGGCGTCGTCGCGAGGACATGCGCGAGGCGCTCGACGCCAAGCACGTAGCCCTGCGTGCCGAGGCCGGCGATGACGCCGTCGGCCCTGACGGACACATATGAATGGCGGCGAAATTCCTCCCGCTTGTGCACGTTCGAGATGTGGACCTCGATGACATGGCCGTCGAAGGCGTTGAGCGCATCGAGGATGGCGATCGACGTGTGCGTGAAAGCGCCGGGGTTCATGACGATGCCGGCTGCAATGTCGCGGGCCTCGTGGATCCAGTCGATGATCTCGTATTCCCGGTTCGACTGATGGAATCGGGTCTCGAGCCCGTGGGCGCCGGCCGCCGCACGACACTTCGCCTCCACGTCCGCAAGCGTTTCATGGCCGTAGATCTCAGGCTGGCGCTTGCCGAGAAGATTTAGGTTCGGACCGTTCAAGATGAAGATCAGGCGGTTCATGGCTTCAGTCCAACTTGGCTGGGGAAGGGAGCGGCCGTTGTCGGCCGCCCCGGTTGATTCTGCAAAACGACGCGGCTCCTTGCGGGGCCGTGCCATCATGTGTCCGTTCATTGACGGATCATACGCCTGTCACTTGCGCAGAGCGGCGAGAGCGGCCAGGACCTCGGCATAAAGGGCTTCCCCGGATTGCGCCCCGAACTTGGCGACGACCGGCTTCACAGTCTCCCTGATGCGCGCCATCTCGGCAGGAGCCAAATCGTTGACCTGCATTCCGGCCTTCTTCAGCGCATCAAGCGCTGCGTCCATGCTTTCGCGCGAGTTCTTGCGCTGGAAATCGCGGGCTTCGTTGGCGGCTTCCTGCACGATCTTGCGCTCTTCGGCGGACATGTCGTCAAAGGTCTTCTTGGAGATCAGCAAGGACTGCGCGTTGTAGATGTGCTTCGTGTTGCTGAGGAACTTCTGCACCTCGTTGAGCTTGGCTCCGAGGATCGTCGGATAGGGGTTCTCCTGGCCGTCCACCACGCGCTGCTCGAGGCCGGCATAGAGCTCCGGAAAGGGCAGCGGAACCGGGTTCGCGCCAAGCGCCGCGAAGGTCTCGATGAAGAGCGCCGACTGAAGCACGCGGATCTTGATGCCGCTGAAATCCTCGATCTTCGTGATCGGGCGACGGCTGTTGGTGACATTGCGGAAGCCAAGCTCCCAGTAGCCAAGGCCCATCAGGCCCTTGTCCTCGACCAGCTTCAGCAGCTTGCTGCCGATCGGGCCATCGACGACGTTGTCGGCTTCCTCGGGCGTGTTGAACAGGAACGGCAGGTCAAGGACCGCGAACTCCTTGTTCAGGCCGATCAGCAGGCCAGCGTTCAGCACCGTGAAATCGATAGTGCCGCCCTGGAGCGCAGCAACCGTCGGAAGGTCGCCGCCAAGCTGCCCGCCGGGAAACGTCCGCACGTTGAACTTGCCGCCGCTCTTCGCCTTCATCAACTCGGCGAACTTGGCCGCGCCGCGGCCCTGCGGCGTGTCGGCGATGTTCTGGAAAGCGAAGCGCAGCGTGCGCTCCTTGACCTGGGCCATCGCCGTCGTGGACAACAGGCCAGCTGCGGCGAGCGCTGCGGCTGCCGCAAGGGTCTTGAAAAGCTTCATGGGTTGGTCTCCTCCGGTTTTTGATGGATCGAGCGGCGCGTCGCCTCCGGTGGCAGCGTGCCGAAATTTCGGGTCATCCCGCCAGCCAACGGGCAGGCACGATGACGAGGGCAGGGAACATGACGAGCAGGAACAGCACGATCAACTGGGCGATCATGAAGGGCCACACGCCCTTGATGATGTCCTCCATGCTGATCTTCGACACGCCGCAAACGACGTTCAGCACCGTGCCGACCGGCGGTGTGATCAGCCCGATGGCGCAATTGATGATGAACAACACGCCAAAATAGACAGGGTCGATGCCAGCAGTCTTGATGATGGGCATCAGCACCGGCGTCAGGATCAGGATGGTCGGGGTCATATCCAGCGCCGTGCCGACGACGACGACCAGCAGCATGATGACGATGAGCAGCAATGTCTGGTTGCCCATGAAGGGCTGCACGAGCTCCACGATCTGCTGCGTGATCTCGGCCACCGTGATGAGCCAGGACGAGACGAGGGCGGCGGCCACGAGGAACATGACGATGGCGGTGGTCATTCCGGCCTTCACGAAGATGGCCGGCAAGTCCTTGAGCTTCAGCTCGCCGTAGATGACCGTCGCGACGAACAGCGCATAGACGGCGACGACGACAGCTGCCTCCGTCGGCGTGAAGACGCCGAAGCGCAGGCCGAAGATGATGATGAGCGGCAACATCAAGGCCCAGAAGCCGTCCGCCACCGCCTTGCCGATCTCCTTGAGGGATTTGCGTTCGACGGGCGTGATGTCCTCGCGGCGCACCACCCACCACCAGGCGACCGCGAGCCCGACGCCAAGCATCAAGCCAGGAAAGATGCCGGCCAGAAAGAGTTTTGAAATGGAGACGCCGCCGGCCACGCCGAAGATCACGAAGCCGATCGATGGCGGGATGATGGGCGCGATGATGCCGCCAGCCGCGACAAGCCCGGCGGAGTGCGCCTTGCTATGGCCGGCACGCACCATCATCGGCACGAGCAGCGCCGCCAAGGCGGCCGCATCCGCCACCGCCGAACCGGAGAGAGAGGCCAGCATGCAGGAGGCGAGGATGGCGACATAGCCGAGCCCGCCCTTGACATGGCCGACCACGGCCAGCGCAACATTGACGATGCGGCGGGCAAGGCCCCCGGCATTCATGATCTCGCCGGCAAGCATGAAGAACGGCACCGCCATCAGCGGAAATGAATCCGCCCCGTTGATGATGTTCTGCGCGATGATCTGGCTGTCGAACAGCCCGATCTGCCACATCAGCGCGACGCCGCACACGAGCAGCGCGTAGGCGATGGGCATGCCAAGCGCCATTGCGCCAAGCAGGGAGAACGTGAAGACGGCGATGGTCACGATCGGCGATCCCGCTCAATGGTCTTCGGATTCACGGATGCCGATCAACTCGTCATCGGTGGCGCGGCCCGTCAGGACACGGAAGAGCTCATGGGCGAGGATGGCTGTAGCCGAGACGCCGAAGACGATGCCGACGCCGTAGAACCAGCCGACCGACAGCCCGGTTGCGGGCGCCGAAACGCTCCAGTTGATCTTCGTCTGGATCCAGCTGCCCTGGATGAGCAAAAGGCTCGCGAAGATCATCAGCGCGTGGCTCACGACGAAGCAGATCCGTCGGCCCGCCGGGCCAAGCATCCTGAGCACCGTATCGATGCCGAGATGGGCATGCTCGCGGAGGCCGACGATGGCGCCGAGGAAGACCAGCCAGACAAAGAACCAGCGCGCTAGCTCATCCGACATCGCGATGCCGGAATTGAACACGTACCGCATCACGACGTTGCCGAATATCAGGACGACCATGCCCGCGAGGAGCAGGGCGACAAGGGCCTTCAGCAGGCGGAAGTAGCCGTCGACGATGCCGGTCAATGCTCTCTCCTCGGGCCTGCAGCCAAGCTTCCGGCCGACGCTTCCATCCACGCGGCGGCCTCTGGCGGGCTGCCTTATCCGAAAATTGTACGATGTGGTTCATTTGGTCAAGCCGAATTTAACTGACCTGTACATTCGGGGTGGTTGGTGGTTTGATCATCGAACGACGACGCGTCCCGGCTTCGGGCCATCAGCACTGCGAAAAGATATGAGAGACACGAACGACACAGCCCCGGCCGCACAGATTGCTTTAAAAACCAAGGGTTTTCCGGAGGATCGGGCTGTCGTTCCGGCGGTTGCAACGCACCAGCAGGCGGGTTCGGCTGGCGAACAAGAGCAGGCCGCGGCAGGGTCCGGCCGAAGCGGGGCCAGGACCGGACGCCCGACGTCCAGCTGGAGCCAGGATCCCGACGGCGTTCGGCGCAACATCCTGGATGTCGCGCGGGCCGAGTTTGCCGAGAAGGGCTTGAGCGGCGCGCGCGTCGATGAGATCGCGGCCAAGACCAAGACCTCGAAGCGGATGATCTACTATTACTTCACCGACAAGGAGGGGCTTTACCGAAGCGTTCTGGAGGAAGCCTACGGCCAGATCAGGGAGCTCGAACGTACGCTCGATCTCGGCGCGCTGAGCCCGCCCGATGCCCTCGCCCGCCTCACTGGCTTCACCTTCGATTATCATGCCGACCATGCCGACTTCGTCCGCCTTGTCATGATCGAGAACATCCATCATGCGCGGCACCTGAAGACGTCCGGAACCATCAGCGCGCTGAACCTGTCCGCCATCGACATGATCCGAGGAATCTACGATCGCGGCGTGGCTGTCGGCGCCTTCCGTGCTGGCATCGATCCGGTGAACATCCACCTCACGATCAGCGCGTTGAGCTTCTATAACGTCTCCAACCGGGCCAGCATCGCTCAGGTCTTCGGACACGACATGGCGGCGCCAGAAACGCGGACGGAACGGCGCGCGAGCGTGATCGACGCCGTGATACGGTCTGTGCGGGCCTGACTTGTCCGGCAGCGCTGTGCAGCTAGACGGTCATCGCCCAGGCGGCCAGGACGGTGCGGGGTGCCCTGAGGCTCTGCAACGCGTTAAGCGCCCCGCGTCGATGCGCGCGTTATGGCTTGAAGAGTGCTGAATCCGAGAGCCTTGGACCTGAACTCAGATATCCAGATCCACCCATATCGCCGCATGGTCGGATGCAGCGTGTTCCGCTTTCTCCATCGTCGGATAGACCGGCCATTTCGGATTTCGGACGCCGGACCATACGCCCGTGCGGAAGAGCCCTCCGCCGCTGGCTTTGGCCATCAGCGCTGGCGACATCAGCACATAGTCGATCTTGTTGGTCGGCCCGGCGGTCGAGCCGAACGTGCCAGGAAATCCGCCATCGTCGAAGGCGGGCAGGGCCGACACATCCTTGAGGTCGGTGCGGCCTATGAGGGGAGCGAGCGGATTGCTGCCGGGGAAGTCATTCAGGTCGCCAACGACCGCAACAAGGGCTTCACCGCGGGCAGACAATGCTTCGTAGATTTCGGCGGTGCGGCGGGCCTGCGCCAACCGGCGCGCATTGGATGTGGCGGCGGCGCCAAAACCCTTGCTTTTGTAATGGTTCGGCAAAACCCAGAGCCGCGAGCCTCGGGGCGTCGTGACGAGGTATTCCGGGCAATCGCGCGAGAAGATTGGGCTGCCGTTCGCAAGCCGGTCGTCGACATGGCTGCGCATGTCGCTGATGGGGAAACCGACGCCCGTCATCAACGCGACGTCGATGCCGCGCTCGTCATTGCCATCGATCAGCATCACATGGCGATAGGGCGCGCCACCTGCCACGGGTAGCAAATCTTTGCTGAAACGCTCCAGCGCCGGCCTGTTCTCCGCCTCCACTACAGCCAGCACGTCCGCCTTGACGTCTGCGATCACTTGGGCGGTGTTCCGGATCGCGCGCTCGTCGACGGGCTCGGTTCGAAGCTCAAGCCAACCGATCCAATCCTCGCGCCCGTCAGCCACGATCTCGATGCCGCCGCTCCGGGGCCGCTTGACGAGCTTTCCCCGGTTTTGCCGGAGCAGCACGAAAGGGCCGGTATCGGATTTGCCGAGACCGAGAGCCGCCAGCAGTCGCTTGAGCTCGGCCTTGTCGGACGAGTTGTAGAACGGCTGGGCCAGAATCGCATTGGTCTTGGCGAAACGGTCCAGGATGGCGCGACCTTCGCTCCAGTTTTCAAGGTTCATAGCCCGGGGACGGTCGAACAGATTCTCAACATTGAAGGCGGCAAGACGCATGGCGGTCGCTCCGTCGTCGCAGTCCGCTCAGGAGTCACCCCGTCGGGTCCAGCCCTTCGAACACGAGCTTCGTGGATCCAAGACGTCAACCTGGGCAGATCTATCTTACGTAACGTCAAGTTGCGCCGATGTCAATTCCCGGAGACGATGACTTCGACCACCTGGTCCTGACCCTTGATCTCCACCCGGTCGTAGATCGCTCCGCCGCTGGGCAGGCTTTCCCGCGGCTCGAACCACGTCACGCGCGTCGAGACGAACCAGCTTCCGGCCTTGACGTTCTCGAATTCGAAGCTGCCGGCCTTGTTGGCTTTTGTGGTCCGCATCAGCCGGGCATATTCGGGGTCGGTCTGCTCCGTTGCGCGGGAGCCCGTGGCTGGGTTAATCTTGCCGCGCGGGAACAGCTTGGCGAAGCGCTCCTCTGCATAAGGCGTCGCAGGGATCAGATAGACCACTTCGCCGGCGGCAGGAACTGTCCCGCCCGAACGCTTGCGCATGAAAGCGCTGCCCTTGATTGTATTCGTGCCCGGCGCCAGCGCTGCCTCGGCAGGCTTGGGATCGAAGCGCGCCTGGACCTGCACCTTGGTCTGGCAGGCTCCCAGCAGAGCGCCGGCGCAAAGCAACGACGAAAGTACGATGGATTTTCTTGTCGCGTGCATGTCGGTCCCCAATGTCGCAGACGAGCATGGCGGGCCGAACGGTTTGCGCAAGTGGCATGACGCGCCGACCGTCGGCGATTCAGCCAAACGGGCGAATTTTCTTGGTGCGGCAGGTTCGAGAGGCTACGTGAAGCAGGCCCGAGGTGATTTGAGGGCAACATGACGGAGCTATCGATGCTGATTCTCGTACTGGGGCTTGTGCTGTTCCTGGGCGCGCACGCCTTCACGATGGCTCGTGCGCCGCGGGCGCAACTGATGGAGCGCCTTGGCGAGGGCGGCTTCAAGGGGGTCTATACGGCGATCTCGTTGCTAGGCTTCGCCCTGATCATCTATGGCTTCGGACTTTACCGCAGCGGAGCATGGATCGAAGTCTGGAGCCCGCCCGTCTGGACCAGGCATCTGGCGCTTCTGCTGAACCTGCCGATCTTCGTGCTGCTGGCTGCGGCGAATTCCGGCGGGCGAATCCATGCCGCCGTCAAGCATCCGATGCTGCTGGCGGTGAAGATCTGGGCCACCGCGCATCTCATCAGCAACGGCGATCTCGGCAGCATACTGCTCTTCGGCGGCTTCCTCGCCTGGGCCGTCATGGCGCGGATCTCGCTCAAGCGGCGCGACGGCGTGCGCTTGCCGGCCGCCTCAGGCTTCACATCGCGCGACTGGATCGCGATCGCCGCGGGCCTGGCTTTCTGGTTTGTCTTCACGCGCTGGCTTCATCCTCTGCTGATCGGCGTGGCCGTGTGGCCCGGCCGCTAGGGCAAGCTCGCCATGACCGACGTCGTTCCCTTCGGCCTTCACATCCGCGCCACCGACGGCGCGGCGCGCACGGGCGAGATCCGCATGGCGCGCGGCATCATCCGCACGCCTGCCTTCATGCCGGTTGGCACCGCCGCCACCGTCAAGGGAATGTATCCTGACCAGGTGAAGGCGCTGGGCGCCGATGTCGTGCTCGGCAACACCTATCATCTGATGCTTCGCCCCTCCGCCGAGCGGATCGCCAAGCTCGGCGGGCTCCA
>JANOCI010000023.1:0-13828 GCA_031412095.1 Allobosea sp. | reverse complement strand
GAGAAGAGCAATGGGCCAAGATCGACGTGATGATGGAAACTGCTCGCCAGGTTTGGGGGACCGTATGACCGTTAATGCAAAATCCGTCCCAAGATCCGTTCGCGCCCCGCGCGGCACCACGCTTTCGGCCAGGAGCTGGCTCACGGAAGCGCCTCTGCGCATGCTCATGAACAACCTCGACCCGGAGGTGGCCGAGAATCCCGACGAGCTCGTGGTGTACGGCGGCATCGGCAAGGCGGCGCGCAACTGGGAGTGCTTCGACCAGATCGTGGCGAGCCTGAGGAAGCTGGAAGCTGACGAGACGCTTTTAGTCCAATCCGGCAAGCCCGTGGGCGTGTTCCGCACGCACGCCGATGCGCCGCGCGTGCTGATCGCCAATTCCAACCTCGTGCCGCACTGGGCCACGTGGGAGCACTTCAACGAGCTCGACCGCAAGGGACTCATGATGTACGGCCAGATGACGGCCGGCTCGTGGATCTACATCGGCACGCAAGGCATCGTCCAGGGCACCTACGAGACCTTCGTCGAAGTCGGCTGCCAGCATTTCGGCGGCTCGCTCCGGGGCAAATGGATCTTGACCGGCGGCCTTGGCGGCATGGGCGGCGCGCAGCCGCTCGCGGCCACCATGGCGGGCGCATCGATGATCGCCATCGAGTGCAAGCCGTCGTCGATCGATTTCCGCCTGCGCACGAAGTATCTCGACCTGAGGGCCGACAGCGTCGACGAGGCGCTCGAGATCATCGACCGGCACCACAAGGCAGGCAAGGCTGTCTCCATCGGGGTGCTCGGCAATGCCGCGGAGGTCTTTCCGGACCTGGTCAGGCGGGGCATCCGGCCGGATGTCGTCACCGACCAGACCTCGGCGCATGACCCGCTCAACGGCTACCTGCCTGCCGGCTGGACGCTGGAGCAATGGGAGGAACGCAAGCTCAGCGATCCTGCCGAAGTGACGAGGGCGGCGAAGCAATCGATGGCGGCGCATGTCCGCGCCATGCTCGAGTTTCACCGCATGGGCGTGCCGACGCTGGATTACGGCAACAACATCCGGCAGATGGCGAAGGACATGGGCGTCGATGATGCGTTCGACTTTCCGGGCTTCGTGCCGGCGTACATTCGCCCGCTGTTCTGCCGGGGCGTTGGGCCGTTCCGCTGGGCGGCGCTGTCCGGCGATCCGGACGACATCCACCGCACCGACGCGAAGGTGAAGGAGTTGATGCCGGATGACGCGCACCTTCACAACTGGCTCGACATGGCCAGGGAGCGCATCCGTTTTCAGGGATTGCCGGCGCGCATCTGCTGGGTCGGCCTCGGCGACCGTCACAGGCTTGGGCTGGCCTTCAACGAGATGGTGTCGCGCGGCGAGATCGGGCCGGTGGTGATCGGGCGCGACCATCTCGATTCAGGCTCCGTGGCCTCGCCCAACCGCGAGACGGAAGCCATGAAGGACGGGTCCGACGCGGTTTCGGACTGGCCGCTTCTCAATGCGCTGCTCAACACGGCGTCCGGCGCGACCTGGGTGTCCCTGCACCATGGCGGCGGAGTCGGCATGGGCTATTCGCAGCATTCGGGCATGGTCATCCTGGCCGACGGCACCGCCGACGCCGCGCGCCGGCTGCAACGGGTCCTGTGGAACGACCCCGCCACCGGCGTCATGCGGCATGCTGACGCCGGCTATGACATCGCCATCGATTGCGCCCATGAGAAGGGCCTGAACCTGCCGGGTTTGTGAGGGGACTCGTCATAGCGAGCGCAGTGAAGCAATCCAGCCCGCCGCAACCCCAATCCCCTCATCCTGAGCCCGTCGAAAGACGAGGCTCCAGTTGATGCGCTACTGGAAACTCCTCCTTCGACGGGCTCAGGATGAGGATGGTGGATGCGAGGCGGATTGCTTCGCTGCGCTCGCAATGGCGTGCAATCAGGTCACCAGCTGACATCAAGCCGTTCCAACCCATGGAAATGATACGTGTCGCGGTAGGCGGGAGCTGACGCAAGCCGCAATCCGGGCAGCCGCTCGAACAGGATCGGCAGCGCCGTGGCCAGCTCCAGCCGGGCGAGCGCCGCGCCGACGCAGAAGTGGATGCCGGCGCCGAAGCTGACATGGGCGTTCCCGGTGCGCGCCGCGTCAAACCTGTGCGGATCCGCGAACCGTGCCGGATCACGGTTTGCCGCGCCGAGCAGGAGGCCTGCGACATCGCCCTTCTTGAACGCCACGCCGAACGCCTTGCAATCCTCGAGCGCAAAGCGGGTGAACATATGCAGTGGCGCATCATGGCGCAGCGTCTCCTCGACAAGGCCATCCAGCGGCGCATCGCCGATCCGGACGTCGTGCTCGAGCATGGCCTTCACGCCGTTGCCGATGGCATGAACGGTGGCCTCGTGCCCGGCGTTTAGCACGAGAATGCAGGTTGAGACGAGTTCATCCTCGCTCATCCGGTCACCAGCCTCGGCGGCGGCGATCAACGTGCTGATCAGGTCGTCGGCGGGCCTGCGCCGCTTGTCGTCGATGCAGCCGCGCAAAAAGGCGACGAAGGCTTCCGTCGCCGCGACGGCCTCGTCCTCCACCTGGCGCGAGCGCCGGAACTGATACATCGCGACCATCGCGTGCGACCATTCAAGCAGATGCGGCGCACGCTCCGGCGGCACGCCAAGCAGCTCGGCGATGATGACCACAGGAATCGGGGTTGCAAACGCCTCCAGCAGGTCGACCGTGCCCCTGGCGGGAAACGCATCGATCAGCCGATGCGCGAGCGCTTCGATGCGGGGCTTCAGCCGCTCCACCTGCCTCGAGACGAAGGCGCGGTTGACCAGCGCACGCAGCCGGGTGTGGTCGGGCGGCTCGAGCTCCAGGAGCGAATGGCGCTCGACCCGGTGAAACGGGGCCAAATGCGGCTCCGGCTCGGCCCAGCCCGGCGACTGGCGCGGGGCGACATGCAGGATCTGGCGGCCGAAGCGCCGGTCCTTGAGCAGGGCGCTGACAGCTTCATGGCTGGTGAAGCACCAATGCCCGTACTGCTCCCACAAAACCGCCGGCCCGGCGGCCCGCATGGCGTCGTAGGCCGCGTACGGGTCCTGGACGAAAGCCTGGTCCCGCGGATCGAGGCTGAGGCGAAGGCCGGCGATGCGGAGCGAGAGCGGCAGCATGACACTGAACTATCGCATGCCGCGAAAAAGTGGACCGGTGTTTCGCATCGAGAACGCCGAATCACGATGGATGCTCATGTTTTCTGTTTTCAGATGCGTCCGACTGAAGACAGCATCGTCCTGCGCCGGGGCTTTCCCCGGGAGGGATCACCGGGCTATGGTCGGCCATGCGCATCACCCGCCTCGGTCCCGAAGATTACACGCGCTCTCCATGGAAGAATGGCGGCGGCACCACCATCGACATCGCCGAGGAACGGCTTCCCGGCTCGCTCCCCGGAAGCTGGGAGGAGCTGGTCTGGCGGCTTGGCCGAACCACGATCAGCACCCCGGCCCCGTTCTCCGACCTCGGCGGATTCGACCGGCTGCAGGTCGTTGTCGCCGGGTCGGGACTGGTGCTCGACACGCCCGGCGGGGAGATCGACCTCCGGACGCCTTTCGTGCCGGCCCGCTATCGAGGCGAAGCGCCGATTGCGAGCAGGCTGGAGAACGGCCCCGTCGAGGTCGTGAACCTGGTCGCGGACCGTGAACTGGCTGACATTGCGCTGGAGGTTCTCGGTCCGGATGCAGGCGCCGCGCTTCCAGCCGCGACATGCGTGATCTACGCGCCAGGCGGCCCGGCTGTCCTTCTGATCGGCGGAGAGCGGTTCACGCTCGCCGCCGACCATGCGCTGCGATTCGACGACGCAGCGTCGAAGATCTCCTGCGAAGAGGGCCTCGTGCTTGCCGCGTCGATCACGTTGAAGGCCAGCCTCACCACGTCGCGTTGAGGCCGACATAATAGGCGCGGCCGGTCGTGCCGTAATCCTTCACTTCCTGATAGCGGGCGTCGGTCAGGTTCTCGGCCCGGACGTACGCGCTCACGGCGTCGCTGAACTGATAGCTCACCCTCATGTCAAGCCGGGCGTACGGCGCCAGCCGCAGCTTTTCGTTGCGGCTGGAAAAGCGCTCGCCGACGACATACAGGATCGGCTCGATCGAAAGCTTCGGCATAGGCGTGTAAGTGAGCGAGAACTTGCCTTGATGCGCGGGCCGGCGCGCCAGCTTGAGCTTCGCCTTTTCATCGACGGCGTCGAGATAGGTATAGCTCGCGCGGGCGCGCAGCACGCCTTCGACGAGCACACCGTCGGCGGACAATTCGACGCCCTGCGTGCGGGCCCGGGCCACGTTGACGTACTGTCCGACAGGCCCGAAATTGCCTGCCGCACCGCGCGTGAAGTCGAAGTCGATCAGGTTACGGATCCGGTTGTGAAACAGGGTGGCGGAGAGGTTGACGCGCCCGTTCAGCAGCGACTGGTCTATGCCGGCGTCGAACCCGAGCGATTCCTCGGGCTTCAAGGCAGGGTCGCCCACGCGCGCAGGGCCATAGATCGAGAACTGCTGGTAGAGCGAAGGCGCTTTCGCCCCCGTCCCGGCGGAAGCCCTGAGCTTCGTGCCTGTTTCGGGAATGCGGTAGGCAGCCGTCACCCGGCCCGTGAGGAACGCTTTCACACTCTCGATCTTGTCGACACGGCCGCCGAACGACAGGTCAAGCCGGTCGCCAAGGCTCACCTGATGCAGGACGAACACGTTGTAGGCGGACCGCTGGTAGCTGGCTCGTTCGGCGAGGTTGAAGGAATTCTGGCCAGGCCGGGTGGCCGACCGCAACGTTTCCTTCTCCAGCCCTCCGCCGAAGGTCAGGGAGCCGAAGGCGCCCAGCCGCGCGAGGCCCTGGTATTCCGCGCCGTATCGCCCGCCCCTGTAATCGTAGCGGTTATCCTCGCGCGTCAGGCCGAAGCCGAAATTGTAACGCTGCACGTCCTTGATGGTGCGGTCGGTCTGGTTGCCGAACAGGGTGACCTGATGGCGCAGCATCGAGCCGGCGGGGTCCACCGTCGCCCGGGCGTAGCCGTTGACCAGCCGCGCGTTGGTTCGGGACGGCGTATCCGGCAGGTAACCGAAGCCCGCGAAGGACGCATCATAACCAGCGTTGAACCTGCCGGCGTAAAGACCTGCCTCCAGTTCGACGCCTTCGGCCACGCGCCAGGCAAAACGCGCGTTCCCGGCGAGGCGGTCATATCCATCCTTGTCGAACGGGCCGAACTGGTAGAGGCGCGGGATGCGCGCGCCGTAGCTGGAGAAGCCCTGTGAGCGGACCCCAAGCAGGCCAAGCGAGTAGGAGACATCCTGCGTGCCTCCTGAAATGCTCGCCCGCGCGCCGATCGTGCCGTAGCTCCCCGCTTCAAGCGTGACGCTGGCGCGGGCAGGGCCGCGACCCTTCCGGGTGATGACGTTGACCACGCCGCCAATGGCGTCGGAGCCATAAAGCGCCGATTGCGGCCCGCGCAGCACCTCGATGCGCTCGACATCCGTGAGGGCGAGCGAGTTGAAGTCGAATTCGCCGGCGCCCGCCGAGGGATCATTGACCCTGATCCCGTCGATCAGAACCGTGGTGTGGCGGCTTTCCGCGCCCCGTATCTGAACGTTCGCCAATTGGCCGGGGCCGCCGTTCTGGACGATGCCAAGGCCGGGTTCGGCCCGGAGCAGGTCCACGACCGATCCCTGGGCCGACTTTTCGATGTCCAGCGCCCTAATGACGCTGATCGCGGAGCCGGATCGCTGGATCGCGAGAGGCTGCCGCGTCGCCGTGACCACAATGTCCAGCGGCAAGGCCAGCATTCCCTGCCCGGTCTGGGCGTAGGCGGCTTCAGTCAAGTATGCATGCGAGATTGCGGCCACGCAAAGCGCGGCCGTCATGGCTTGTCGAGTCACGGTTTCTCCTGACCCCGGCCCACCGCCGGGAAGGTGTTGCACATGCTCTCGGCCGGTCTCCTGGCTCGTGGCTCAGACGTTCCGTCGCCCTTCCCGGCCCATCAAGGGCCAGTGGTGATGCGACAGGAACTCGCCACTTACAGTTGCGGGGGCAGCCGCCGCATTGGACCGTATCCGGTCCTCACGGCATTCCCTGTTTCACCTCTCCTTGACGAGAGGCACCGAAAGCACGGTCCATGAAACACAACGCCGTCAGCTTGGCAACCAGGTTAACAAGACGTTACGGCTGCACGCGCGACGTGTCCGCGGGGTTGCATCGCCTGCCCGAAGCCCCACATGATGGCCCATGGAGCAAGACGCAGCACTTATCGATGCACCGACCGGCCTGAGCCCGTTCCGGCTCGAGCAGGTGCAGGGCTATCATGCGCTCGACAAGGCGTTTCACAGGTCGGTGTCGCCTGATGCGGCGCGGCTGCAGCCCGGGCTGATCCACGCCAGCGGGAAGGCGGCTGCCCTCATCGGGCTGGGTGCATCCGCGCTTTCGCACCCCGAATTCGCCGCGCGGTTCAGCGGGGCGCTGCCTTTGCCCGGCTATCAGCCCATCGCCCTGGTCTATTCGGGCCATCAGTTCGGCCAATGGGCCGGGCAGCTCGGCGACGGGCGCGCCATGACCGTCGGCCAGGTCCGGAACGGAGCAGGCGACGTGTGGGACATCCAGCTCAAAGGGGCAGGCAAGACACCGTTCTCGCGCTTTGGCGACGGCCGCGCCGTGATGCGCTCGTCGATTCGCGAATACCTGTGCAGCGAAGCGATGGCGGCGCTGGGCGTGCCGACCACGCGGGCTCTTTCGGTGGTCTCGACCGGCGTCCCTGTCCTGCGCGAAGGCGTTGAGTCCGGCGCGGTCGTGACGCGGCTGCTGCGCTCGAACATCCGGTTCGGGCATTTCGAGCACTTCCATCATGGCGGCGAGCCGGAACGCGTGCGCGAACTGGCCGATTTCGTGATCGACAACCATCATCCGGAGCTTGCCGGCCTGCCTGACCGGCACGTGCTCTGGTTCGACGAGGTCGTCACCCGCACGGCGCACATGGCGGCGCATTGGCAAGCGATCGGCTTCGCGCACGGCGTCATGAACACCGACAACATGTCGATTCTGGGGGACACGCTGGACTATGGCCCGTTCGGGTTCATGGACGGCTTCGAGCCTGGCTTCATCTGCAATCATTCCGACCACATGGGCCGCTACGCATTCGACAGGCAGCCGGGGATCGCGATGTGGAACCTGCAGGCGCTCGCCGTCGCGGTGCAGAGCCTCGTGCCGTGGGAGGCCGTGAACGCCAGCCTGGGCAAATTCGTCGAGCGTTTCGCCAAGCGCTACTCCGTGATGATGCGGGCCAAGATCGGCCTTGCCGGCCAGCCGGCTGAGGATGAGGCGCAAGAGGAGGCGCAAGAGGAGGCGAAGGAGGCGGACAGCAGCCTGGTCACCGACCTGCTTGGCTTGATGAAGCGCTCGACGGCGGATTATCCGCTCAGCTTCCGGCTGCTGTCATCGACCGACGGCAATCCGGGCATCGCGGCGTGGACGGCGCTCTTTGACGACGACGTGCGTCCGATGGCTTTCGCCTGGCTTGACCGCTGGCAGGCCCGGATCAGGCAGGAGGAGCCCGATTTCGGACAGGCCAAGCTTCGGCTGAATGCGGCCAACCCGAAGTTCGTGCTGCGCAACTGGATCGCCGAGACGGCGATCCGCGCTGTCGAGGACCGAGGCGACCTCGCCGCGCTGGACCACATTTTCCGCATCGTCACGCAGCCTTTCGACGAGCATGGCCCGGACGACGCGGCCTTCGCCGCGCCGCCCGAGGGTGGGAGGCGGGGCCTTGCGGTGTCTTGTTCGTCATGAGGGCCGGCCGGCGATTGCAGCCGCGCCAGACCTCATCCTATACCTGTGAGGCGCTGCCGATTCGGCGCTCGGGGGGCCGTCGTCACAGCATGCGAACCGGTGTCGCCATCCTGGCTGGACTGCTGATCTTCGCCGTTCAGGCGGGGCCCGCCACGGCGCGCTCGCTCGACGACTGCGAGAAGATCAAGGACTGGCACGCCTACAACACCTGCCTCGCGTCCTTCGGCCCCAGGCGCGGGCAACGCACCGTCACCGGCCAGCCGCAGGCCGACGGGCCGGAAGACCGCGTATACGGGCGCGGGGCCAAGCAAGCCGAACGGCGGGCCGCGGGACGCGCCGTGCCCGGGCTTTCCGTGCAGCGGGTCGCAGGGGGGCGCGTGCGGGCGACCTTCGACGTGAGCGGACCACGGCGAGCCAGCACCAGATGACGAAAGCCGACGCCATCTGCATTGGCGAATGCATGGTGGAGCTGAACCGGGACCGCGGCCGGTACTCGCTGCAGTTCGGCGGAGACACGTTCAACACCGCGGCCTACATGACCCGGGCAGGGCTCAGCGCCACCTACGCCACAGCAGTCGGGGATGATCCGTACAGCGACCGCATGCTGGCGTACATGCAATCCGAGAAGGTCGGCACGGAGTTGATCCCGCGCCTTCGCGGACGGATGCCGGGGCTCTACATCATCGAGACCGACGAGGCCGGCGAGCGCAGCTTCTGGTACTGGCGCGACAACGCGCCTGCGCGCGAGCTGTTCGAGATCGCCGAAGCGAATGGCCTGCTCGCAGCCATGCTGCAGGCGAGGCTGATCTACTTTTCGGGCATCACTTTGTCGCTGTACTCGCCGGCTGCGCTGGACGTCTTCGAATCCGCTCTGCATTTCGCCCGGCTGCAGGGCGTTCGCATCGCCTTCGACAGCAACATCCGCCCCCGCGGCTGGCGCTACGACATGGAGCGGGCGCGCGGCACGTTCTCCCGCTTCATCGCGCATTGTGACATTGCGCTGCCCACGTTCGACGACGAGCAGCAGCTCTGGGGCGATAAGACGCCTGATGAGACCTTCGCCCGATATGCGTCGCTCGGCGTGGGGGAAGTCGGCGTGAAGCTGGGCGCTGACGGCGTGCTGATCAGCGAGGCAGGGGAGCGCACTCATGTCCCGATTCCGCATGCGATCACACCGGTCGACACCACCGCAGCCGGCGACAGCTTCAACGGCGGCTATCTCGCGGCCAGGCTGCAGGGCGCATCGGTTCGGCAGGCAGCCCTTACAGGGCATGCGCTGGCAGGCGCCGTGATCAGGCATAAAGGCGCGATCGTGCCGAAATCGGCGACGCGGGCGGCGCTGAAGTCCCTGAAGGGGGAGGCGAAGTCCGGACAACCCTGACGCGCAGCCTCACGCGCCCCTATTGCCGGAGCCGCTGCGCCGCGCGGCGATCAGGAACTCGGCATTGCCGTCGCCTCCTGCAATGGGGCTGTCCATGAGGCCGATCCCCTCCCAGCCCAAGCCATCCATGCATGCTGTGATGCGCTGAAGCGCCGAAGCCGTCGCGGCCGCGTCCTTGACGATGCCTCCCTTGCCGACAGCCTCGCGGCCAACTTCGAACTGCGGCTTGGCGAGCACGATTATCACCGCGTCCGGGGATGCGATTCGCGTCAGCGCGGGCAGCACCAGAAGCACCGAGATGAAGCTCACGTCGCAGACGATGAAAGCCGGCTGCCGTTCCAGGCGCGCCACATCGAACGTCCTGACGTCGGCACCCTCGAACAGCGTGATCAGCCCGTCGGCCCGCAGGCTCACGTGAAGCTGGCCCTTGCCCGAATCCACGGCCGCGACCGACGCAGCGCCGCGCCGCAGCAGCACGTCGGTGAAGCCGCCGGTCGAAGCGCCGCAGTCGAAGCAGTGCAGGCCTCGCGGCGAGAGGCCGAAATGATCGAGTGCGGCAGCCAGCTTGACGCCGCCGCGCGAGACGTAGGGATGCTCCTTGCCCGCAGTGATCGTCCCGTCCGCCGGCAGAAGCTGCGAAGCCCTGGAGACCGCCACGCCATCGCAGAAGACGAGCCCAGCCGCGATGGCGGCCTGCGCCCGTGCGCGGCTCTCGGCGAGACCGCGCTCGGTGAGCAGGATGTCGGCGCGCTTGCGCCGGGTCGGATCCGGCGCCATCGCCAGGCCCGCAATCAGGCGCGCTTCGACATGAGGCGGCCAGCGGACAGCAGTGCGATCTCGACGCTCTTCGCGATGCCGCCAGCGTCAAGCCCTGCCTGCTCGTACATCCGTTCGGACTTGTCATGGTCCTGGAACTGGTCAGGCAGCGTCAAGGTGCGCACGATCAGGCCTTGATCGAGCGCTCCGTGGCGGGCCAGGCAATGCAGCGCCTGCGCGCCGAAGCCGCCAACGGAGCCCTCCTCGACCGTGAACAGTGCCTGATGGTGACGGGCGAGCCGCAGGATCAGATCTTCGTCGAGCGGCTTGGCGAAGCGCGCATCCGCCACGGTGCAGGAGATGCCGGCCTGCCGGAGCGCCTCTGCCGCTGCGAGGCACTCCGCCAGCCGCGTGCCGAACGACAGAAGCGCCACCGAGCTGCCCTCCACGAGGATCCGGCCCTTGCCGATGGGCAGGATCCGCCCCTCATCGGGAAGCTCCGTGCCGGTGCCCTCGCCGCGCGGAAAGCGGAACGCGATCGGTCCTTCGCCATACGCAGCCGCCGTCGCGACCATGTGCGTCAGCTCCGCTTCATCGGCGGCCGCCATCACGACCATGCCTGGCAGGCAGGCGAGGTATGCGACATCGAAGGCGCCGGCATGGGTCGCGCCATCAGCGCCGACCAGCCCGGCACGGTCCATCGCAAAGCGAACGGGCAGGCCCTGAAGCGCCACGTCATGCACGACCTGGTCGTAAGCGCGCTGGAGGAAGGTGGAGTAGATGGCGCAGAACGGCTTGTAGCCTTCGGCGGCGAGCCCGGCCGCGAAGGTGACCGCATGCTGCTCCGCGATGCCGACATCGAACGTGCGGCTTGGAAACTCCCGCGCGAACTTGTCGAGCCCGGTCCCGGAAGGCATGGCGGCGGTGATCGCCACGATCTTGTCGTCTTTGCGCGCCTGCCTGATCAGCGACTGGGCGAATATGCCGGTGTAGCTTGGCGCGTTGGCGGGCGTCTTTGCCTGCTCGCCGGTGACCGGATCGAATTTCACGACGCCGTGATACTTGTCGGATGCAGCTTCGGCGGGCGCGTATCCCTTGCCCTTCTGCGTCACTACATGGACCAGGATGGGGCCGGTCTCGCTGTCGCGGACATTGCGCAGGATCGGCAGGAGGTGATCGAGATTGTGTCCGTCGATCGGGCCGACATAGTAAAATCCGAGCTCCTCGAACAGCGTGCCGCCGGTCCAGAACCCGCGTGAGAACTCCTCGG
The DNA here is from genome assembly GCA_031412095.1 of Allobosea sp. Lineage (GTDB taxonomy): Bacteria > Pseudomonadota > Alphaproteobacteria > Rhizobiales > Beijerinckiaceae > Allobosea. The sequence continues at coordinate 2,632 of JANOCI010000023.1, read as the reverse complement.
TCTTCTTTGCCTTGTCATAGAAGAACTTGGGCAGCCGCCGCGCCAGCTGCTTCGCGGTCTCGCGCAGCTTGCGATAGGCTCTTCCGGAGGCGAGGCGCGCCAGATAGGCCGACATGGCGCCGACCGGCGGTGCGATCGACATGTCGTTGTCGTTCAGGATGACGATCAGCCGGGACTGCATCGCGCCGGCGTTGTTCATGGCCTCATACGCCATGCCCGCCGACATTGCGCCATCGCCGATGACGGCGATCACGTTGTTGGCCTTGCCGTCGAGGTCGCGCGCCACCGCCATGCCAAGCGCGGAGGAGATCGACGTGGACGAATGCGCCGCGCCGAACGGGTCGTATTCGCTTTCTGACCTCTTCGTGAAGCCGGAGAGGCCGCCGCCCTGCCGAAGCGTGCGGATGCGGTCCCTGCGGCCCGTCAGTATCTTGTGCGGATAGGCCTGATGGCCGACATCCCAGATCAACCTGTCGGCGGGCGTGTCAAACACATGATGCAAGGCGACCGTGAGCTCGACCACGCCCAGCCCGGCGCCGAGATGGCCGCCAGTGACGGACACGGCGTCGATGGTTTCGAGCCTGAGCTCATCGGCGACCTGCTGCAACTGGCTGTCGGCGAGCTTCCGCAGGTCGGCGGGCACGTCGATCCGGTCGAGGAGAGGCGTGGAGATTCGGGGAGGAGACAACAATGCTGGCCCTTCATGATGGACGCCGCCGGTATAAAAGGTTTGCGACGAAAGAGAAACTGCCTTGGCGTCGCGCCGTACGCTGCCCGTTCAGCCAAACGGGTTGAGCACGGAAGCGGTTCCGCTTACGTAGAAGGCGAAATCCTGCGCCAGCCGCCAATCAAGACCGAAAGTCAGGCCCGACATCATGAGCATCGCCCACCTGTCTGAACGGTCAGTCCTCAAGATCGGGGGACAGGACGCACGGACATTCCTCGATGGCCTGGTGACCAACGATCTTGCCGCCGTCACGCCGGAGCAGGCGGGCTACGGCGCGCTCCTCACTCCGCAAGGCAAGATAATCGTAGATTTCTTCATCGTCGAGCTGCCCGGCGAGGATGGCGGAGGCTTCCTCATCGATGCTCCGGCGGCGATGGCGCCCGAGTTGATCAGGAAGCTGACCCTCTACAAGCTGCGGGCAAAGGTCACCATCGACGACATCAGCGCCGCCGCGGCCGTGATGGCGGCCACCGATGGCGGCCTGCTGCCGCCAGATGCCGGCGTCGTCTTCGCTGACCCGCGCTTTGCCGGGATGGGCGACCGGGCGGTCGTCGACCGGGCCGACGCCGATTCGCTGGCCTCGTCTTCGCCGGATGATTACCACGCCGCCCGAATCGTCCTCGGCATGCCGGATGGCGGCAAGGATTTCGGCTATGGCGGCGTCGCCACGTTCCCGCACGAAGCGCTGCTCGACCAGCTCGGCGGCGTATCCTTCACCAAGGGCTGCTATGTCGGGCAGGAGGTGGTGTCGCGGATGGAGCATCGCGGGACGGCGCGCACGCGCTGCGTGCCGGTGACCTTCACCGGCGGATTCAGGTCCGAATGGGGCGTCGAGATCAAGGCCGGCGAACGGATCATCGGACAGATGGGTTCGACGGCGAAAGGTCACGGCCTGGCTATGGTCAGGCTCGACCGATGGGCGGACGCGCTCGCTGCGGGCGAGGCGATAACCGGCGGCGGGCTCGAAATCGCGCTCGTGAAGCCGCCTTTCATCCGCTTTCCCTTCCCTGGAGAGGCCGGTTTCGGCGTCAGGGAGGACAGCCATGGATGACGTTCCAGCGCCCTTGCCCGCGCCCTTGGCAGCGCCCTTGCCGCTCGGGCGCGCGGCGGTGATGCACGCGGACGGCAAGGCTCGCTGCCCCTGGCCGGGCACTGATCCGTTCTATGTCGCCTATCACGACACGGACTGGGGCGTGCCGGAACTCGACGACAGGGCCTTGTTCGAGAAGCTGATCCTCGACGGCTTCCAGGCCGGGCTCTCGTGGATCACGATCCTGCGCAAGCGCGAGAGCTTCCGTGCGGCCTTCGACGGGTTCCAGCCGGAAAAGATCGCCCTTTACGGTCCGGAGCGAATCCAGGTCCTGATGGCGGACGCCGGCGTCGTGCGCAACCGCGCGAAGATCGAAGGCGCCGTCAAGAGCGCGCGCGTCTGGCTCGAGATGATGGAGCGGGGCTCCTTCGCAAGTCACCTTTGGGGTTTCGTGGATGGGCGGCCGGTCCAGGGCAGCTTCCGGACGCACGCGGAGGTGCCGACGCAGACCAGGGCGGCGGAGGCGATGTCGAAGGACCTCAAAGCACGGGGCTTCACGTTCGTCGGGCCGACCATCGTCTATGCCTTCATGCAGGCGGTCGGCATGGCCAACGATCACCTGACCGGCTGCTTCCGCCATGCCGAATGCGCGGAGATCGGCCGCCGCATCGCATGGTGAGGGGCGCGCCGCCCCGCGCCTGGCAGCGCATGCTGTCCGGCAGGCGGCTCGACATCCTCGACCCGTCGGCGCTCGACGTGGAGATCGAGGACATCGCGCACGGGCTTTCGCGCGTGGCGCGCTGGAACGGGCAGACGAAGGGCGAGCACATCTTCTCGGTGGCGCAGCACTCGCTGCTGGTCGAGGCGATCAACGC
>JANOCI010000022.1:0-36758 GCA_031412095.1 Allobosea sp. | reverse complement strand
CACGTACTTGACGCCGCGCCACTGCTTTCCCGCCTTGCCCACGGCGATGCTGTAGCGGATGGCTTCGCCCGGACGCGTCACAAGGTAAAGGCGGCGCTCGGATGTCCGCACCACCACCGTTCCAGGCTGGAAACGCTCGTCAGCGAACCTGACGACCTCGCGCGCCTCGCCGGTGGAAGGACCAAGGACGGCCGCCAGCGCCGCTCCGAAAGCGCCCAGGGCAAAGATGAAGTGCCGCATGGCTGGTTCCCTTCCGATGATGCAGGAGGCCGCACCATCAGGCAAAATGCTCTGCAGTCCGTTCCGAAACGTGCCTCACAAACCGTAATGCGGCGTCAAACCGGTCATCAAGGCCGCGATGCCGCCCGGAATTGTCCCTCGGCGCTGCATGCAGGCGGCCGTCCGCCGGGCGCTCACCACACGAGCCATCGGCGCCCCGCGGCCGCGCCAGCCCCGACGACAAGCATGATGCCGGCGACGTACCAGGCGGCGACGAAAAGCGGAGAGTCGTCCGTGCAATGGAGCCCGTACAGCACGGCCCCGACGCCGCCGGCGAACAGTCCTGCCGCCGCGCCGGCCAGTCCGGGCCTCAGCGGGGCGCTGTCCCGCAGGACATGGATCGCCCCCGCGAGCGGCGCCGCCGCCAGCAGGGGAATGGTGACGAGGCAACGCAAGGCATTGTCGCCGACAAGGCGTTCCTGCCAGTCCGCCGCCCCCATCACGATGACGTCGGCCAATGCCGCCGCCGCGAAGACGGCCGCCATCAAGGCAAGAAGCCATAAGGGCGCCGGCCGTCCGGGACGTGACGAAGCCTTGAGCAGCATCCAGCCGCATGCCGTGACCAACGCCATCAGCACAAGCTTGAAGCCGAACCAGCCTTCGCCCAGCGCCATGACGGCGTCCTCGCGGATGCCCAGCACGGCCAGCGTCAGGGCAAGCGAGATCGGCGCGGCGATCGCCATCGTCCGCACGAGCCGCCGCCCCACCGTCGGCAAGGCCGGCACCGCATCGCGTGACAGCGCGTCGATCAGGTCCTCAGTCTTCATCTGGGACGTCTTTCCCGAATGTGGCGGCAAGCTGCTTCAACGCCCTGTGAAGGGCGACGCGGACTGCGCCTTCGCTCATCTTCAACTCGGCCGCGATGTCGCAGGTTCGCTGCCCGTCGACAAAAAGCGCCTGCACGATGGCCGCCTGCCGCCCCGGCAAGCTTGCGACCATCCGGAGGACGTCCTGGCCGGCCAGTCCGCCGTCGCGCTGGGGCGCAGGAATGACCTCCGCGAATTCATCGACCGAAAGGTGGTCGTGCCCTGTCCGCCGGCGCAGCGAATCGATGAGCTTGTGGCGAGCCACGCCATGCAGCCACGGGCCGACAGGCTGGGCCTTGTCCCATGTATGCCTCCGGGTGTGGACCGCAATCAGCGTTTCCTGCACGATATCCTCCGCTTCGGCAGGCGAGCGGCCTGCGCGCTTCAGCGATGCCTGCGCCCAACCGCGCAGGTAGCTCGACACATCGCGCAGGAATTCGCGATAGGACGCTTCATTGCCGGAAAGTCCTCCCAGCAACAGACGCTTCCATTCGGCCTCTCGCGCAAGCGTCAAGGTTCAGCACATCCCATTCGCAGGCGTGGCGCGAAGCGTTACACTTCGCCATGCGTGCAGCCATTGCACCGTCCTCTCGGCTAAGGCAGCGCGCTTTCGCACAATCCGCCGCGGGCGATGAAAAGATTGTGACATCAGAATCCTGGAAAACATCGATTGCCCCTGTCTGCACGCTGCTTTCACCTGTATCAACTCTGACGAGCCGGCCATCAATGCAAGCTGGACATTGACCTGAGCCAGAGATGAACCTTGCCCGGCGCCCAGCCAGATTCCTTTGTGCAGCGATTGACGACGTCATCGGCCATGGCCCTTCGCCAGCGGCGGGCGTCGTGATGTCAGCCACGCGCATCGCGGGGCTCCGCCGTCATCCAGCGGGCAAGGCGCATTCACGGCCCGCGCCCGCCTTCTGGATGCGCCCGGCATGAAATATCTGAGCGACAAGCGCCTCTGGATCATCCTGGCTCTCATCGGGGTCGTCTTGGGCCTGCGCCTCGCCGGTCTTGGGGACCTGCTGTCGATCGAGACCTTGCGCGCGCATCGCGCTGTCCTTGCAGCGTATGTCGACGAACGCGCCGTTCTCTCCGCAACGCTCTTCGTGCTTGCGTATACGGCCGCTGTCGGCGTGTCGCTGCCTGGCGCCACCGTGCTCACGCTCGCTGGCGGCTTCCTGTTCGGGCCGTTTTTAGGGACTGTTCTGAACGTAACCGGCGCAACCCTCGGCGCAGCGCTCATCTTCATTTTTGCGCGCCGGCTGTTCGGAGATGATGTCCTGAAAAAGTTCGGCCAAACAGCCGTCAAGCTCGGCGAGAACATTCGGTCGAATGCCTGGTCGTATCTGCTGGTACTACGCCTGGCGCCGCTGTTTCCCTTCTTTCTGGTCAACCTGGTGCCCGCCTTCGTCGGCGTCTCCCTGCCGGTTTTCGTGCTCACGACGTTCTTCGGCATCATTCCGGCCACTGCCGTCTTCAGCACCGCGGGCGCGGGCCTTGGCGCCGTGCTCGACAATGACGGCGCCTTCAGCATCGGATCGGTGCTGACGCCGGAGATCCTGGCCGGCTTGTTTGGCCTCGCGGCCTTGTCGCTGGCGGCGATCCCGCTCAAGAAGCGCTTCGGCAAATAAGGACGCGACATGGGCAAGGCTGTTCTGGGGGTCATCGGCGGCTCGGGCGTGTATGATCTGCCAGGGATGAGCGGCGTCGAGGAGCGCGCGGTGGCGACGCCTTGGGGCGAGCCTTCGGACAAACTGCGCATCGGCCGGATCGGCGCTGCGCAGGTCGTGTTCCTGCCCCGGCATGGCCGCGGGCACCGCTTCTCGCCGTCCGACATCAATTACCGCGCCAACATCGATGCGATGAAGCGCCTTGGGGTCACGGACATCGTATCGCTCTCCGCTTGCGGCTCGCTGAGGGCTGAGCTCTACCCGGGCCTGATGGTCTTCGTCGATCAGTTCGTCGATCGGACGCATCGGCGTGAGAGCTCTTTCTTCTCCGTGGGCTGCGTGGCGCATGTCTCGATGGCGCATCCGGTGGGGCCGCTCCTGCAGGCGCGTCTGGTCCAGGCGGCAAGGCTGGAGGATGTGCCGGCCGTGAGGGGAGGCTCATATGTCTGCATCGAAGGCCCGCAGTTTTCATCTTACGCCGAGTCCCAGACCTACCGCGCCGCAGGCTACGACGTGGTCGGGATGACCAACATGCCTGAGGCCAAGCTCGCGCGGGAGGCCGAGATCACCTACGCCACGGTGGCGATGGTGACGGATTTCGACTGCTGGCACCCCGAGCATGACGCGGTCGACGTCTCCGCCGTGGTCGCGACCGTCAGGGCCAATGCCGACAACGCGGCACGGCTGATCGCCAGGGTGGCAATGGATTTCCCCGCAGAGCGCGAAGCCTGCCCGGTCAAATCCGATCGCGCTCTCGACGGCGCCATCATGACGCATGCGGACATGCGCGACCCCGCGCTTCTGGCGAAGCTCGACGCGGTCGCGGGACGGGTCCTCTGAGGACGGCCTGCCGACGCCGAGGCTCTCGAGGTCAGTTCACCAACGCGGTCGCCAGCCACGGCATGACGGCGATGAGCAGCAGCGCCGCGAGCATCACGCCGACGAACGGCAACGAGCCGGCGAAGATCTCCTCGATCCCAACAGACTTGTCCGCCAGCGTCGCTTTCACCGTGAACACCGATATCCCGAAAGGCGGCGTGAGCAGCCCCGCCTCCACGGCGATGATGGTGACGATGCCGAAATGGATCAGGTCGAAGCCGAAGCCCTGCGCGATGGGGGCCGCGATCGGCACCATGATCAGCAGGATGGAGGATGAATCCAGCAGCATGCCAAGCAGCAGGATGATCAAGACGTAAACCATCAAAAAGCCATACGCGCCGAGGCCCAGCGTCGACACCATGTCGCCGATGGCGCTCGGCAACCCCGCCAGCGACAGCATGCGCGAATAAAGCCCCGCAGCGATCAGCAGGAACAGGATCGAGACCGAAACATGGCCGGTTTCGGTGAGGATGCGCCAGAGTTTCGGCCAGTCGAGCCGCTGGCGGACCACGGCGATCATCAATGCGCCGAATGCCCCCACGCCGCCCGCCTCTGTGGGCGTGAAGTAGCCGGTGTAGAGCCCGCCCATGATCAGTGCGACAAGCGCCATGATCGGGAGGGATTTCTCCATCATCTCACTGCGGCTCATGGTCGGAGCGGCATCGGCCAGCGTCCGGCTCAGCGATGGGTCTCTCATGACCTTGTGCGGGAAATAAGCGGCCATCACGAAGATCAGCAGCGCAAAACCGACGGCTATCAACACTCCGGGAATGACGCCCGCAAGGAACATCTTGCCGATGGAAACCTCCGCCAGCACACCGTAGATGATCATCAGCAGCGAAGGCGGGATCAGCATGCCAAGGATCGACGATCCCGCCACGGTGCCGGTGGCGAAGCGCATCGTATAGCCGTGACGGATCATTTCAGGCACCGCCACCTTTGTGAACACGGCGGCGGAGGCAATCGACACGCCGGTGACCGCAGCGAAGACGGCGTTGGCGGCCACGGTCGCCATGCCAAGCCCGCCGCGCACGCGGCGCAGAAGCTCCTGCGCCACGTCGAACGTGTCCTTGCCGACGTTCGAGACCGACACCAGAAGGCCCATGAGCACGAACAGCGGGATGGTGGCGAAGAGATAGTCCTGAATGCCGGAATAGGCGGTGATCGCCGTCATCCGGAAGGCCAGCTCCATGTTGTCGCGGATGAGCCAGATGCCGATGGCGCCGAGCGAGAACAGCACGAGGCCGATATGCATGCCCAATATGATCAGCACGACCAGTGCGCCAATCAGGAAGAAGCCGACGGTGATCGGTTCCATCAGCGCGTTCCCTCATGTGCTTGCTTGCCGATGCGTGCGATCTCCTGAAAGCCTTGCACGGCGAACACCAGCGCAGTCAGCACGGAGCCAAACACGATGATGGCGCGCAGCGGCCAGGTCCGGATCGTGAAAATGCCCTGCACGCCGAAAAATTCATTGCCCGCATAGGCCGCCATCATCGGCTTCCATGTCGAATAGGCGATGATCAGCATGACAGCGAAGCCGATGAAATAGAACGTCGCCTCGATGGCCCGACCGACAGCGGGAGTTCTTTTCAGGATCATGTCGATCAGGAAATCGGCACGGGTCATGCGCTTGTCGTGAACAGCGGAGGCAAGTTGCAGAAAGACGATGGCGACGATGGAATGCGCCGCAATCTCCGCGACGCCCGTGATCGGCATCGAGAAGAAGCTGCGCCCGATCACGTCCGCCACGATCAGGAACATCAGCGCGAACGTCCAGGTTGTGCCGATCGCTGCGATGATGTTGGCGAATCCGCCCAAGAGGTCGGTCGGCACTTTCGGGCCGCCCGCCTCGATGGCGGCAAGATCGGCGTTTTCAGACATTGGCCAGCTTTCGGAACGTGGGTAACTCAGGTGTCATCCCCGGCGGCCCGGAGGGCCGGGAAGGGGATCCATCCATTGTGCGGCCAGATGGATCCCCATACCGCGCCGGTGGCGCGCCGGGGATGACACCGGGAGTTGGAACGTTTCTCAGGCTTCCTGGTCCCAGGCGCGTGGCGGTGCGAAGCCCGTGCCGCGCAGCGTGGTGAAGTACGATTTCATCATGTCACGCGCTGCCGGACCGGAGGTATCGGCCCAGGTCTTGCCGATGTTGGGCAGACCCTTGATCCAGCGGTCGCGGTCGGCGGCGGGCAGCGTCGAGACGATGGCGCCCTTGGCAACCATTTCCGCTTCGGACGATGCGATGCGGCTTGATACGTTGGCGATGTGCGCGGCTGTGGCCGCCTTGCCGCCTGAGCGGATGGCGTCCTGCACCACTTTCGGAAATTTCAGCATGCGGTCGCGGTTGACGCCGATGCCCCCGACATACATCGATCCGAGGTCGACCTTGGTGATGTACTTCGCCACCTCGAAGACGCGGGTGGGAAGGATGCCGACGAAGAACGAGACCGCGCCATCCGAAACGCCAGTCTGGATGTCGGTGTAATACGTGGTCAGCGCGCCGTCGACCGGCGTTGCGCCCGTGCCGTTGAGCCAGTTGGCGGACGTGCCCGGCGCGCTCAGCTTCTTGTTCTTCAGGTCATCGAGCGAATTGACCGGAAATTTCGTCCAGAGGTGATAGGTGTCCGTGACGAACGATCCGACCGAGACCATGTTCAGCTTGGCCCAGCTTTCCGCAACGGCGGGCATCGTGTCGTTGAGCCGTTCGAAGGCATTGGCCACCATGCCATGGTCGCCGCCCGAGAAGGGCGTGAAATACGTCAGGTTCTGGAGCGGCATCGTCGAGCCTTCCCACAGCGTGCCGACGAAGCCGATGTCGACAAGATTGTCGCGCACGGCCTCCATCGTGTCCTGGAACTTGTAGAGGGTGCCGCCATACGCCTCCCGCCAGTTCACCTTGTGCGTGTTGCCGTTGTCGCGCAGGAGCTTGTCGACCTCCGGCTGCAAGACCTCCTTCATCACCGAGACCCACATGTTCTGCACGGGGTGGCTCGCGCCGATCTGGATGGTGAGCGCCGATTGCGCGCTGGCCCTGATGTTGAACAGCGGCATGGCGGCGCTGCCTGCGGCCCCGGCCATCAGGGTGCGGCGTGTCAGCTTGGTCATCGTGGTTTCCTCCCAGGAATGGGCCGCTTTGCGGGTCCCGTTGTTGGCTGCAGTGTTCAGTATCGTTTCAGCGCGCGCAAGATGCGATCCGGTGTGAAGGGCTGCGCGAAGACCTTGGCGCCGAACGGGCGCAGCGCGTCGTTGATGGCGTTCATGATGGCGGCGGGAGCGCCAGCCGTGCCGGCCTCGCCAGCCCCCTTTGCGCCCAGCAGGGATTCCCTGCTCGGCGTCTCGACATGGCCGACATGGATGTCCGGCATCTCCGCCGCCATCGGCACCATGTAGTCTGCCATGGTGGTGGTCAGAAGCTGGCCCATATCATCGTAAATGCAGTGCTCGTAGAGCGCGCCGCCGATGCCCTGAACCACGCCGCCGCGCACCTGCTCGTCGACCAGCATGGGGTTGATGACCCGCCCGCAATCCTCGACCACCCAGTGCTCCAGGAGCTTGACGATGCCCGTCTCGACGTCGACCTCCAGCCAGCTTGCCTGGATGCCGTTGGTGAAGGCGAAAGGATATTCCTTGGTGATGAAGTGCCGCGTCTGCACGAACTCGCGCGGCATGTCCTTGGGCAGGGTGTCGCCCCGGAAGTAGACCAGGCGGCCGAGCTCGGCGAGCGACAGCCGTGCTTCCCCGCTGGCCCGGTCGACCACCTTGCCCATCACCACGTCGAGCGCATCGGGCTCCGCCTGCAGCATGACGGCGGCAACGCCCAGCAGTTGCTCCTTCAGCGCGATCGCGGCCTGGAGCGCCGCCTCTCCGCCGATGCCCGCGCCGCGGCAGGCCCAGGTGCCGCCGCCATACGGCGTTACCTGCGTGTCCCCGGTGACGACCTTGACGAAGGCGACGTCGACGCCGACGCCATGCGCCACGATCTGCGCCAGGATGGCCTCGGTGCCCTGCCCCTGCTCGGTGACGCCCGACAGCGCGATCACCGAGCCATCCGGATCCATGCGCACCGTACAGCCATCCTGCGCCGAGATGCGCGCGCCCCCGATGCCGTACATGAAGGGCGACGGGTTGGTCAGTTCGATGAAGCTGGCGAAGCCAAGCCCTCGATGCACGCCCCTGCTCCTCCCCTCTTTCTGCTCTGCGCGCAGCCGCGCAACCGGCACCATGGCGAGCAGCTTGTCGAGCGATGCATGGTGCGAGAGGCCCTCGAACCTCATGCCCGCCGGCGAATTGCACGGATAGGCGTCATCCTTCATCAGGTTGCGCCGTCTTATCTCGATCGGATCCATGCCGAGGGCCTCGGCCGCCAGGTCCACCAGACCCTCGGTGACGGTGGTCGCGATCGGATGCCCCACCGCGCGGTACTGGCAGGTCGGAGCCTTGTTCTGCAGGACGACCGTGGTGCTGCAGCGGTAGTGCGCGAAGTCATAGGGCCCGCCGCACAGGTTCACCACCTGATTGCCCTCGATGGCGCTCGTGCGCGGATACACCGAATACGGGCCAATGCCCGTGCGGTCCTCGATGTCGAAGCCAACGATGCGGCCGTCGTCCATGACTGCGATCTTTCCGGTGATGCGGTGGTCGCGAGCATGGATGTCCGACACGAAGCTCTCGAAGCGGTCGGCGATGAACTTCACCGGGCGGCCGAGGATGCGCGACATGGCCGCCACGGCGACCTCGTCGGGATAGACGTGCACCTTGATTCCGTAGGAGCCGCCGACATCCTTGCAGATGACGCGGACATCGCCCTCGTTCATCCTGAGCTGCTTGGCGAAGACGCCTTGCATCATGTGCGGGGCCTGCGTCGACTGGTGCACCGTCAGCGTGCCGTCGGCCGGATTGTAGTCGGCGATGATGGAGCGCGCCTCGAGTGTAACGCCGGTGTGGCGGCCTGTATGGAAGGTCGCCTCCAGCACATGGTCGGCGGCGGCGAAGGCCGCTGCGACGTCGCCCGCGTCAGCCGTGCGGGTGAAGACCAGATTGTCGCCGAGTTCGGGGTGGATGACGACGGCGCCGGCATCGAGCGCGGTCTCCATGTCGGCCTGCACGGGCAATGGCTCCCAGTCGATCACCACTTCACCAAGCGCGTCCTCGGCATGGGCGACGGTGTCGGCGACCACCGCCACCACCGCCTCGCCCTGCCATGTGGCGCGGTCCAGCGGCAGGGGATGCTGCGGCGCGGACTTCATGCCCTTCAGGTGCGCGAGCGTCGCGACCCATGGATCGCAGACCTTCGCGAGGTCGGCGCCGGTGAAGACGCGCAGCACGCCCGGCATGGCCGCAGCCGCCGCGACATCAATGGACCGGATGCACGCATGCGGATGCGGCGAGCGGACAAAGGCCGCATGCACGAGCCGGGGCAACGTGATGTCGTCGGTGTAGGTGGCGCGGCCCTGGACCAACTTGCGCACGTTCGGGCGCGGCACGGAGCGGCCGATGTAGCTGTTCGGAAGGTCCTCGCGGGACAGGCCGACCGATTCAGGCGTGACGGGCCTGTTCATGCTGCGCCGGCCTTTGCCGACAGCCGCTGGCGCGCCACCTCCTCCACCGCGTCGACGATGGACTGGTAGCCTGTGCAGCGGCAGTAGTTCCCTGAAAGGTGCTCGCGGATCGCGGCGCGGTCGGCGGTGCAGTGATTGTCCAGCAGGTCGGCGGCGGTCATCAGCATGCCGGGCGTGCAGAAGCCGCATTGCGCCGCGTTGCGCGCCACGAAAGCCTGCTGCAGGTCGCTGATGCTGCCTGCTTCGCTGAGGCCCTCGATGGTCTCGACCGAAGCGCCGTCGAGGCTTGCGGCCAGCACCAGGCAGCCGCGCACGATCTCGCCGTCCACACGCACCGTGCAGGCCCCGCAGACGCCATGCTCGCAGCCCGCATGAGAGCCCGTGAGGCCAAGGTCGATGCGGAGGAAGTCGATCAGGTGGCGTCGCGGCTCGACAGCTTTCGAGACACGCTCGCCGTTGACCGTGAGGTTCACATCCACGCGCAGGCTCATACCGCCGCCCGCCTGTCGTCCACGAAGCCGGCGAGGGCACGGCCGGTGAGCACGCGGGACAGGTGAAGCTTCATCGCGCCCGGCCCGTGCAGGTCGTCCGGCGGATCGAGATCGTCCGAGAGCGCAGCCTGCGCAGCCGCGATGGAGGCCTCCGAGAGCGGCTTGCCTGCCAAGGCGGCTGCGGCGGACTTGGCCTGGACGGGCGCTTCGCCGATGCCGAAATACACCAGCCGCGCTGCGCTCACCGCCCCTCCCTCGATGTCGATCCGGCACGCGATCCCCGCCATCGCATAGTCGCCGCTGCGCCGTGCGATCTCGATGACGCTGCTCTTCTGGCTTGGAAGCTGCGGCGTCGTCTCGACGCAGAGGATGATTTCATCTTCGCCCATCTCGGTTTCGTAGAGCCCCCGGAAGAACGCCGCCGCCGGCACCCTCCGCTGTCCACCCGCCGAGGCGAGCACGATCGTCGCGTCGAGCGCGATCAGGCAGGCCGGCAGTTCGGAAGCAGGATCGGCGAAAGCCAGCGAGCCGCCGATCGTGCCGCGATTGCGGATGGCGGGATGGGCGATCAACGGCGCCGCCATGCGGAGCAACGGCGCATGCGCGGCGACCGCCTCGGAGCGCTCCAGCTCGACATGCCGCGTCAACGCGCCAAGTCGAAGCACTTTGCCGTCGAAGGTGATGCCCTTCAACTCGGAGAGGCGCGATATGTCGATGAGGACCGAAGGTTGCGAGAGCCTGAAGGCCAGCGTCGCCAACAGGCTCTGCCCGCCTGCGATGATTTTCGCATCGGGCCCGGCTTCCGCCTTCAGGTTCCAGAATTCGTCAAGCGTCGATGCACGCACATACCCGAAGGCAGGCCACTTCATTCCTTGTGTGCTCCCTCGCGAGCGGCCGAACCTGTTGCGCCGGAACGTTCCGCTTTGCCTGACGATGAAGGTAGACCGAGCAGCGCCAACGTCAAGCGGCGATGCCGGCCGCACCGTTCATTCGTCGATGATGACCACGGCGCGCGTCCAGCCTGCCGAGGCTGCAGTGATCTTCACCGGGAAGCACGACACCATGAAGCCGTGGTCCGGCAAGCTTTCGAGATTGCTCAGTTTCTCGATGTGGCAATAGCCGATCTCGCGGCTGGCCTTGTGGCCTTCCCAGATGATGGACGGGTCCCCGTCCCGCTGGAAACGCGCGCGGGTGGCGGAGAAGGGCGCGTCCCAACTCCATGCGTCCGTTCCCGCGACGCGCACTCCGCGCGAGGTCAGAAACAGCGTCGCCTCCCGCCCCATGCCGCAGCCACGGTCGAGGTAGTCCGGCTGCCCGTAGGCCGTTCCCGCCGCCGTGTTGACGAGCACGATGTCGAAAGGCCTAAGCGTATGTCCGATGCGATCAAGCTCGGCTTCGACATCCGCCGCAGTGCAGACATGCCCATCCGGCATGGCGCGGAAATCGAGCTTCACGCCGGGCGCGAAGCACCACTCCAGCGGCACCTCGTCGATGGTGATGGCGCGCGCCCCGCCGCTCATCGTGGAATGAAAGTGATACGGCGCGTCCAGATGCGTGCCGTTGTGGGTCGACAGGGAGACGTTCTCCACGGCCCAGCCCTCGCCTTCCGGCAACTGGTCCTCGCGCAGGCCGGGGAACATCGCGGCCACCTGCGGAGCGCTTTCGCGATGGTTCACGTATTCGATTCGCGGCAGCATCATGGGCGGATCGGAGGCGATGCCGGCCATGAGCGGAACCGAGATGTCGATGATGCGGCGGGCCATGGCGGCGTCAGGTCTGGCTGGTGTAGATTTGCGCCGAGCGGTTCTCCGCGGACTGCTCGTGGACTGCCGACAGCAGCCTGATCCCTGTCACGACGCTGCGGTCGATGCTGCTGGCGTCCGGCCAGTTGATCTCGATCAGGTTGCCGGCGGGATCGCGGATGTAGAGCTGCAGCTGGCCCGCGGGGGTCTCGAACAGATGATGGCTGTTGAACGCATCCTGGGCGAAGCAGCCCTGCGCCTTGGCCCTCAGATACACGGCCTCGAAATCATCGACGTCCAGGGCGAAGTGCGCGTATTGGCTGGCAGGGCTGTCGACTTCGAACAGGTGAAGCTGATGATCGCCGAGCTTCAGCCATTTGACCTTGATGCCGAAATTCGGAGCGGGGATCCGGGTCATGCCGAACATGTCCTCGTACCAGGCGAGCGATGTCTCCAGATCGACGGCGCGGACGCTGACATGGTTGAAACGCAGGGCTTTCATGGCGGGCTCCATAATCCGGTCGGCTTCATACGTGGCCATTTCGGCGAAGCTGGCAAGAGCCTGTCGGACAACTGGCGTCCAGCCTATGCATTGTGCATTGTGGGGGCATGACGTCTCCCCTCCCCCTTACCCCCGGCAAGGCCGCCATCGTCGGCGGCTCCATCGCCGGGCTGTTCGCCGCCCTTCTGCTGCATCGCGCCGGCTGGGACGTGTCGGTCCACGAGCGCAACGCGCGTGAACTGGCCGGGCGCGGCGCAGGCATCGTCACCCACCCGGCCCTCAACGCCGCGCTTCAGGCAGCCGGAATCACGCCGGAGGTCGAGCTTGGCGTCTCGATCGCCGTCAGGCGCACATTTGGACGGGACGGCTCGCTGATCGGCGAGCGCGCCTTCCCGCAGACAAACACATCCTGGGACAGGGTTTTCCAGCTCCTGCGGGCCGCGCTGCCCGAAGGGCGCTACCACCTGGGCAAGTCGCTGACCGCCGTCACGCAGGGCGCATCGGGCGCGGCCGCCCATTTCGCCGACGGCAGCCGCGCGGACGCCGACATCGTCGTCGGCGCCGATGGTTTCCGCTCGTCGGTGCGCGCCACCTTCCTGCCCGAGGTGAAGCCGGCCTATGCGGGCTATGTCGCCTGGCGCGGCCTCGTCGACGAGAGCGCGATGTCGCCACAGGCGCGGGAGGCGCTGCTCGACAGCTTCAGCTTCTGCCTTCCGCCGGGCGAGCAGATGCTGGGCTATCCCGTCGCCGGCCCCGGCCATGACCTGGCGCCGGGCCGCAGGCGCTTCAACTTCGTCTGGTACAGGCCCGCGGCGGAAGGCGACGATCTCGCCCGGCTGCTGACGGACGAGAGCGGAACCGTCCACGATATCTCGATCCCGCCGCCGCTGATCGCCAGGCAGGTGATCGCCGAGATGCGCGCCGCAGCGCAGGCCAGCCTCGCGCCCTGCTTCGCGGAGGCGGTTGAATTGACCGAAGCTCCCTTCTTCCAGCCGATCTACGACCTGACCGTGCCGCGCATGACCGAAGGCAGGATGGCGCTGATCGGCGATGCGGCCTTCGTGGCGCGCCCTCACGTCGGCGCCGGCGTGACGAAAGCCGCGGAAGACGCGGTGGCGCTGGCGAATGCGCTGAGCCGCCATGGCGACATCGCCTCGGCGCTGGCGGCCTTCGATGAGGTCCGGACCACCATAGGCCATCGCATCATCACCCGCGCGCGGCACCTCGGAGCCTACATGCAGGCGCAGGTGCGGACGCCCGCCGAACAAGCGGCCGCCGGCAAGCATCGCTCGGCGGAAGCGGTGATGCAGGAGACGGCGTCGCTTGCGTTCCTTGATGCCTGACTCAAGCGACTGGAGCTGCCCATGACGCCGCCGGAATCCTCAAAGGACGCCGACCTCGCCTATTTCAGCGAGGAGCGCTCCGCCGAAGTGGTCAACGCCCGCATCGACGCCGCCAATGCCGACCCCCGTCTCGCCAGCATCGCCGAGAGCCTGACGCGGCATCTGCATGCCTTTGTCAGGGAGGTAGAGCCGAGCCACGAGGAATGGCTCGCCGGCATCAGGTTCCTGACCGAGACCGGCCAGCGCTGCACCGAATGGCGGCAGGAGTTCATCCTGCTGTCGGATGTGCTGGGCGTCTCGATGCTGGTCGACGCCATCAACAGCAGGCGGCCCTCGGGAGCCACCGAAAACACCATCCTCGGGCCATTCTACGTGAAGGACCCGCCGACGCTGCCGGACGGCGCCAACATATGCCGGGACGGCAAGGGCGAGCCTTGCCTTGTGCGCGGCTTGGTCCGCGACACTGCGGGCGCGGCGATCGCCGGCGCCGTCATCGATGTCTGGCAGACCAATGACGATGGCTTTTATGACGTGCAGCAGAAAGATGTGCAGCCCGAGATGAACATGCGCGGCGCGTTCCGGACCGACGCCGAGGGACGCTACAGCTTCCGCACCGCGATGCCGCGCCACTATCCGATCCCGGACGATGGGCCGGTAGGACAATTGCTCCGCAGCCTCGGCCGGCATCCGAATCGCGCCGCCCACATCCACGCCATCGTTTCGGCGGACGGTTTCGATACGGTGATCACCCATATCTTCGAGCCCGAATGTCCGTATCTGCGCGAAGATGCGGTGTTCGGGGTCAAGCAGAGCCTGGTCGGCAACTTCGTCAGGCATGAAGGACCAGTGCTGGCCGCCGCCAAAGGCTTCGCCGGGTCCGACGTTCACTGGGAGGTCGAGGCAGACTTCGTCCTCGCGCCGTCACGCGGCGCGGCAAGGGTGCGCCAAACGTAGCAGGCTCAGCCTTCGGCCAGCATCAGGACCGTCTCCAGCATCACCTTGATGGCGAGCCCGGCATCCGCCTCGGTCATGTTTTCGAGCGGCGAATGGCTGATGCCCTTCTCGTTGCGCACGAAAAGCATCGCCGCGGGAAAGCGGCGCGCCATCGTCATCGCATCGTGGCCAGCGCCCGAAGGGATGCGGCGCGCGGCGAGATTGGCCCCTGTCCGCGCGATGCCGCTTTCGAGGGCCGCCTGAAGCTCCGCCGTCATCGGCGTCGCATCCAGCCGTGAGTAACGCTCGATGACGACAGCCACGCCGCGGCGGGCGGCGATGGCGTGGAACTGCGCTTCCACTTCGCGGTCCATCGCATGCACGACCTCGTCGAGCGGCGCGCGGAAATCAACGGTGAAGGACACGGCCGCCGGCACCACGTTGGTCGCGCCAGGCTCCGGCCTGAAGACGCCGACTGTGCCGACCGCATCGGGATGGGCCTTGGCGATGGCCTCGAGCGCGAGCGCCATCTCCGCGGCAGCCGCAAGCGCATCCTTGCGCAGGCCCATGGGCACGGTGCCGGCATGGCCAGCCTCCCCGGTGACGCGGACACGGGCCCTGACCTGCGCGGCGATCGCCGTGACGATGCCGACCGCCTCGTCGTTCGCCTCCAGGACCGGCCCCTGCTCGATATGGAGTTCGAGATAGGCCGCCACGGAGCCATCCTTCCGCTTCAGGCCGGCCACGCCCTCGGCATCGCCGCCAAACGCTGCGAGCGCCTGGCGGACGCTGATCCCATCCACGTCGCAGGCGTCGAGCCATGCCGGATCGTAGCCTGACGAAAGGGCGGCCGAGGTCGAGAGGTTGGTCGGGAAGCGCACGTTCTCCTCGTCTCCGAAGGCCATCACCTCAAGGGCGAAAGGCATTGAGGCCATCCGGCCCTTGAGCGCATCGGCCACGAGCAGCCCCGCCACGACGCCCAGATTGCCGTCATAGGCCCCGGCGTCCTTCACCGTGTCGATATGCGAGCCGATGACGACGGCGGGCAGGCCGGGCGTGCGGCCCTCCACGCGGCCCTGCACGGATCCCGCCGCGTCGATGTGCGCGTCAAGCCCAGCCTCGCGCATCAGCGCCACGACGTGATCTGCCGCGCGCCTGTGCGCCGCGGACAGGTAGAGCCTGGTCAGCTTGCCCGGATCGTCGGTGAAGCGGTTGAGATCGGCGAGCAACTCGAAGGCTCGCCGGCCAAGGCGCGAAGGCATCGTCAAATCGGTCATCTTCCACAACTAGCCGGTTTTTCGCAGATGCCAAGGTGGCGAAGCCAGCAGGCAGGCGATGTTGCGCAGGCGCCAACGCCCATGGTCCTGTTGGCCGGCAAGCGGGCTTGCTCGTCCCTCACTTGGCGTTCTGGAATGCGGTGCGGCTGAACAACGTGCGCAGCATGATCATGATGTCGAGCCACATGTTCCAGTTGTCGATGTACCAGAGGTCGTAGCTGACCCGGCGGGCCATCTTCTCGTCTGTGTCCGTCTCTCCGCGCAGGCCATGGACCTGCGCCCATCCGGTGATGCCCGGCAGCACATTGTGGCGGCGGGCATAAAGACCGATCTTCTGTTCGTATTCACGATCGTGGGCCAAAGCGTGCGGGCGCGGGCCGACCAGGGACATCTGTCCGAGCAGCACGTTCAGCAGCTGCGGCAGTTCGTCGATGTTGTAGCGGCGAAGCCATGCGCCGACCCGGGTGATGCGCGGATCGTTCCGCGTGGCCTGCTGCACGACGTCGCCGTCGTCCATGCTGCTCATGGTGCGGAACTTGATGATCCGGAACGGCTCCTGGTTGAAGCCGAAGCGCCGCTGCAGGAAGAAAACCGGCCCCTTGCTGTCCCGCTTGATGAAGGCCGCGACCACTGCGAAGAGCGGCAGCAGCAGCAGCATGAGGACCGCCGCGACGCAGAAGTCGAACACGCGCTTGGTGACGATCTCGGGCACAGATAAGGCCGGCGGCGTCAATTCGAGGCTGGCGATCGAGCCAGTCCGGATGATGCGCGGATTGTCGAAGCGGTCCATGATCCGCTCGGGCGCCAGGTTGATCGAGACGGGCACCGTCATGAAAGCATCGACGCAGCGCTCAATCGTGGCGCGCTCGGACCATGGGATGGCCATGAAGACCCCATCCGGCTTGATCTGCCGCGCACGGCTGACGGCATGCGCAAGATCATTCGAGAGCGATTGTGCCCGTTCCGGAGGCAATGCGTCGGCGGGATGTTCCTGGAGCAGGACCATCTCCTCGATCATCAGACCGGTGTTCCATGGCTGATGGCGGGTCATGAACGACGTGACCTCCGCCTGGTAGCCGATGAGCAGCACGCGCTGCGCCGAGATGCGGCCTGTCTTGCTGGCGATCGAGATCATCTTGACGACCCACCAGCGCGCCAGGGTGATCAACGGAATGCCCGTGAGATAGGTGAGGATCACCACCCCCCGCGAATGGTCGTCGCCGACCTTGGCCAGGAAGCCGATCGCGATGAACGCGACGATCGTGACGTTCCAGACGTTGAACGCTTCGACCATCTGGCCTTTCGAAGCGAGGTAGCGGGTCAAGCGGTAACGGCGCTGAAGCAGGTTCGTGAACACGAAGATGCTGCCCAGGAACACCGCAAGCTCGGCCGTGAGAGTCAGCGAGCCGCCATGCTGGTAGGCCGCGAGGTGGTACGACACGCTGGCGACCGCGACGATGGCGAGCACCGCCAAGAAATCCACCAGCGCGGTCGTCAGGCCGATCAGGAAGCGCCAACGCTTGGTGTTCCGTTCGCCGGCCAGGAACTTCAACGGCTGTGGAGCCTGCACGATCTTCATCAGTCTGCTGAGCCGGTGAACCCGGCCCACCCCCAAAATAAACAAGGCAATTGTGTCCCCGGCTGACGCAGCGTTGCATCCAGATGCGGTCACCCGGGAGTATATTGCACAGCGCGTGCCGTCCCATTTCGGTACGGGTTTCATGAAAGGTTAGCACATATGCTTAACGCTGTGAGGCAAGTCACATGCGCCGGTTCCAAACAACCAGTGGCCTTGCTCCGGAAATTAGTCATGCGAACACATATCGCTTGACCGTGAAAAGAGGCCGGGGCCAAAACGGCTGACGGTCGAGGCCGAAGAACACTTTCAGTTCCTTGCCAGCGTTGAACCAATTCTGTCCAGTTGGGCGGAGGCTGGCGCCGATGCCTCACCTGAGTGGAGTCTGCGTGTCGATCATCGCCTTGTTGAATGGCGCCAAGGCTGAGCACGGACTTTCCGTCCTGCAGATCGGTCATGTCAGGATCGCATCGCTGTCTCATGGAGAGGCCGTCGCGCGTCTCGGAGCCCAGTTCCTGAAGGGCGAGCACCTCAAGCTCGCTTTCGCCAACAGCCATATGGTCAATGTCGCGGCCGACGACGTGGTCTATCGGACAGCGCTCGACACCTTCCTGATCCTTCCTGACGGCATCGGCGTCGACCTTGGCGCGCGCATCCTTCACGGCGCGCCGTTCCGCGACAATCTCAACGGGACCGACTTCATCCCCGCGCTCCTGGCCGCCGCGCAGCCGTCCCTCAGGATCGGGCTTTTCGGCGCGCGCGACGGCGTCGCGGAGCGTGCCTGCGCGGCGTTCAGCCGCCATGCCCCGCAACATCGCTACAAGGTCTTTGGCCATGGCTTTCAGGACAGCGCGGCCGAAGAGGCGATGCTCCGCACGCTGGAGGCCGACAGGCCCGACCTGCTCCTCGTGGCGTGCGGCAACCCGAAGCAGGAGATGTGGATCGCCGGCAAGCTGGATGCGCGTCACTGCACCGTCGCCGCCGGCGTCGGCGCCCTGTTCGATTTCCTCGCTGGCGAGGTGCCGCGCGCGCCTCTCTGGCTGCGGCAGGCCAGGCTGGAATGGCTCTTTCGCCTGATCTACGAACCCCGCCGGCTGTGGCGACGGTACGTTCTGGGGAACCCGCGCTTCATGCTGCGCGTCCTTCGCCAGCGCATGACGGGCCGGCCTTGACCACCGCGGCCTACGCCCTGCTGACGCCGAGCTTTCGCGGCGATCTGGACCGCTGCCGCCTTCTGTGCGCCAGCATCGACCGTTTCGTGACGGGCTTCCAGGTGCATTACCTTCTGGTCGACGACCGCGACGTGGCCCTGTTCAAGCCGTTTGAAAGCGCCACGCGCCGGATCATCGCGGAGGGCGACCTGCTGCCGTCATGGCTCAGGTCCTGGCCGGACCCTCTCTCGCGCGGACGGCGCCGCGTCTGGACGGGGCCCGGAGCGCTTGCCCGGGGAGTGCTGCCGCTGCGCGGCTGGCACATCCAGCAACTGCTGAAGATGACGGCTCCCACCGTCATTGACGAGGACATCCTGCTGTACGCGGATTCGGACGTCGTCTTCCTCAAGCCCTTCGACATGAGCCGACTGGGAGCCGACGGCCACGTCAGGCTTTTCCGCAAGCCCGGCGGGGTCAGGCCCGACATGGCGAACCATGTGAAATGGACCAATGGCGCCGCCAGCCTGCTCGGACTGCCGCAGCCGTCGCTTCCGGCGCACGACTACATCACCAACCTGGTGTGCTGGACCAACGCCAACGCGCGCCAGTTGCTCCGGCATATCGAAGCTGCCTCCGGCCGGAGCTGGATCTCGTCCGTCACCGCGGGGCGGGCCTTCTCGGAGTGGATCATCTACGGCCAATTCGTCAACGACGTGCTAGGCGAGCGCTCGGGGCACCAAGCGACCGACAGCGAGCTGGTGAAGACGTGGTGGTTCTCGCATGAGGTCGGCAGCGGCATGCTCGATCCCGGCTCGCTTGTGATGGAGCGAGACGAGGTGGCGATCGGCGTGCAGTCCTTCATCGGCATGTCGATGGACAGCCTGTGGGAGGTGTTCAGGCGGCACGCGGCGGAAGCCTAGTCGCAGTGCGGGAACGGCAGGTTTCTCGCCGGGTTCAGGCCGACGGCGGTTGACTGCGCGATGTCCTGATGGCGGCATAGGTCGCCGTCGCCGACAGCCCATAGAGCGCGATGAAGATGCCATTGACCCAGACGGCCCAGCCCAGCTCGCCGCCGGCAAGCTCGATCGCGAGCCAGACGAGGAGGGCCTTGAACCCGGCGATCGTGGCGAGCAGTAAGGCCCGCAGTTCGGTGCGCTGAAGCCCGTAGAGCAGCTCCGCGTGATATTCGATCAGGTTGCGGAACGCGGGAACGGCGATCAGCAACGGGAACAGCGCCGCCGCGCTTCCGATGTTCCCGCCCAGCAGCGCGGGCCTGAACCAGAGCAGAAGCGTCAGGGCCGCCAGCGAAGCGACCGACACGATGCCGATGCAAAGCTCGGTCAGCATCATGCGGCCCGGCTGGAAGGCCAGCCCCCGCCGGGTCATCACGTCCTGCATCGCCAATTGGTTGAACACCCTGACCGGCATCGCCGTGATGTCGATGACGCGCATGGCGATGGCGTAGAGGCCGGCGATGCGCGGTCCGGCCGCAGCCAGCACGACCGCCTTGTCGAGCTCCGCCTGAAGATAGAAGACGATGTCCGCGGATGCGGCGGACAGGGCGTCCGACGTCTTCGCCACGTAAAGCTCCGGCCTGAAGCGCAACCTTGCGCCGGGCGCGAACACCGTCCAGGCCAGCAGCGCGGCACAGAGGTTCGCCGCCAGGTAGAACACGGCCCAATGCGTCAGCGAACTGTATCCCGCCAGCCAGAAGGCGAGCGCGGCCGCCGTCCTGATGAGCGAGCCGGCCAGCACCAGCGCCGAAGCCCGCCCGAACTGCCGCAGGCCGTTGTTGATGATCGAGACGACCTCCAGCATGCGCCAGCCGGCGACCTCAGCCATGATGATGAGCGCAAACGCCGGAAGCGGCATTTCGGTGAAGAGCACGGCATGGACGCCCAAGGCGAGCGCCGCCACCACAGGCAGCGAGAGCACGAATATGAGCAGGAAGCCCGCCAGATATGCTCCCATCAGCCGCCGCTTGACCGTCGCCGCGCGAAACAACGGCGAGATGAACCCGAAGCCCGCGACGCGCGACAGGATCACGCCAAGCGCCGAGCTGGTCGCGAACAATCCGAAGTCGGACAGGCTGAGCACGTTCGCCGCGACCAAAAAATACGCCAGCGCGATCACCAGGCGGCCGACCGATCCGCTGGCCAGCTTCAGATAGTCTGCGGCAAAGGTTTTGCCGACCATGCGCGCTGGCTCCGCGGTTCAGAGGGGCTGTTCAAACGCCCGGGGGCGCACTTTGGTGCGTGGCTGGCGCCCTGGGGGCGCGGGCCTGATTCACCTCAACGGCAAGAATGGGCTGACAAGTGTTGAAACACAGCTAAAACAGCGTGATCTTTTCAGGCAATGCAGCAATGCTGGCCAGATCTAGCCTTCAGGAGCGTCATGAGACCGTCACGACGGCGATTTCTGCTGGGGGCGTCCGCGTCCCTCGCCGCTGCGCATGCCGCCGCGCAGACCGCGAGGCGCGAGTTGATACCCTTCGGCGCGGCGGTGATGATCTCGGATTTCCAGTCGGACGCCGCTCTCCGCGAGCAGTTGGCGAAGCTGTGCGACATCATCGTGCCCATGAACGAGCTGAAATGGGAATGGCTCCGCCAGAACCGCTCGGGCTACCGTTTCGAGCAGGCCGACGAGATCATCGCCTTCGCCCGCAGGAACGGAAAGCGGACCCATGGCCATGCCATGCTCTGGGGCGAGGCTCTGCCGCCCTGGACCAAGCAGCTCGCCGACCCGCGCGAGGCGGAGCGCGAGCTGGTCACGCATATCGAGACGGTGGCCGTGAAATATGCCGGCGTCATCCCCACCTGGGATGTGGTGAACGAAGTCATCGCCAGCACGCCCACGCCGGAGCAGCCCTGGCGCGACTCCATCTGGTTTCGCCTTCTGGGCCCCCGCCTTGTCGACCTCGCGTTCCAGACGGCGGCCCGTGCGGACCCCGCCGCCAAGCTGATCCTCAACGATTATGCGCTGGAGGCCGTGGAGGAACGCACGCCGGAGCGGCGGAGGCAGGTGCTTCGGCTCGTGCGCCACCTGCAGGACCGAAACATCCCCATCCACCAGATCGGCTTCCAGGCGCATCTGTACGGCGAGAAGACGATCGACCAGCGCGGATTGACAGCCTTCTGCCGGGAACTTGGCCGCTTGGGCGTCGGGGTCCGCGTTTCGGAGCTGGACGTGATCGATTGGAAGCTGCCGGCGAACATCGAGCAGCGCGACAAGATGGCGGCGGACGCGACGACGGCCTTCCTCGGCGCCATGATCGAGGGCCAGAGGCCCGAAGCGATCATCACCTGGGGCATCAGCGACCGCTCGACCTGGGTCAACGAGACGTTCAAGCGTCAGGATCGCATGAAGGCCCGCCCGCTGCCGCTCGATGCCGACTATCGGCCGAAACCGATGCTGGCCGCGATCCAGGCCGCCCGGATGATGGCGCCTTCCGGCCGATGAAGCGCATCCGCGGCCATGCGGTGGCCCGAAACGGAACATATCATTCGGCGCGAAACGTGCAAAGGCCGGGGTGACAGGTCCTGCATGGCGGAAAGCGGCTCCGCCCGACACATGGACTGTCAGAAACTGGAACGGCGAAGGCATGTTTGCGATCGACACCGGCAACCCGAACGACCCGCAAGGGCGAGCACGTCACGAAACGCGGCAGCAGACGCGCGGCGATGCGCGCCAGCAGCCGCGCGGCCAGGCGAAACGCGATTCCTTCGGTCAGGAACGGCGTGAGGGCGATGCGCGTCAGGCCGGCGCCCAGGCAAATCCTGCTGTCGTCGCCGTCAAGGTCCTGCGCCGTCATTTCGTTTCGATTCTCGCGCTTTCGCTCCTCGGGCTTTTGCTCGGCGTCGGCCTGGCCTTGCTGACGCCGGACCGGTTCGCTGCGACGACGCAGATGCTGATCGACCCCCGCGACCTGCGCATCCTTCAGAACGAATTGTCGCCCCAGACCACCAGCAACGACGCGGCCGTCGCCTATCTTGAGAGCCAGGCCCGCGTGATCGCTTCCGATGGCATCAAGCGAAAGGTGATCGAGAGGCTGAGCCTCGCCGGCGATCCGGATTTCGGCGGTCCAGGCACAGGGCTCGCGCAGCGCTTCGGCCTCGCCGGATCCTTGGCGCGGGACGCCCGCGACCCCGTGCTGGTCGCCCTCGCGGCCATGGACAAGCAGATCTTCGTGCGCCGCAGCGAGCGCACCTATGTGATCGACATCACCTCGATCACGGGCGACGGCGGCAAATCGGCCCGCGTCGCGAACATGATGGCGGAAGTCTATCTCGAGGATCAGGCGGCCGTCCGCTCCGAGACGGCCCAGCGGACATCGAACGCGCTGACCGGACGGCTCAGCGAGTTGCGCGAGCGCGTCCGGCTGGCGGAGGACAAGGTCGAGAAATACCGCGCCGCCAACAATCTGGTCGGCACAGGCGGCAAGCTCGTCACCGAGGACACCTTGAGCGTCAGCAACACGCAGCTCAGCCAGGCCCGTGCCCGCACGCTGGATGCGCAGGCGAAGTACGATCAGGCGCGCGCCGTCAGGCCCAGCAGCGTGGAGGCCGGCGCGACGCCGGAAGCCTTGCAGTCGCCCGCCATCGCAGGTTTCCGGGCGCAGCTCGGCGCGGCGCTGACACGGGAGGCCGACGCCCTGGTGCTTTACGGCGCCCAACATCCCCAGCTGCTTTCGGCCCAGGCGCAGGTGCGTGACGCCCGCCGCCAGATCGCCGAGGAGCTTGCCCGCACCGTGCAGGCCTCGCGGGCCGAACTGGACCGCGCCCGCGCAGCGGAGACCGCCATCGGCCAGCAGGTCGAGCGCCTGAAGCGCGAAACGTTGTCGACCGGCCAGGCCGCGGTGCAGCTCCGCGAACTCGAGCGCGAGGCGGACGCCAACCGCCAAGTCTACCAGGCCTTCCTGCTGCGTGCCCGTGAGACGGGCGAGCAGACCAGCGTCGACACGACAAACGCCCGCATCATCACGTCGGCGACGGCCCCGCTCGAGAAGCTGGGTCCGAACCGGAAGCTGTATGCCGTGCTCGGTCTCATGGGCGGATTGGGACTTGGCATCAGCCTCGCCGCAGCGCGGAGCCTCTTCGGCGGGCAGCAGCCGGCGATGGCGAACGGCGGCCCGCAGCCCGCGCCGCACCCGCCCTCCCCCGCGGACCGCATGCCAGAGCCCGCTTCCGGCCTGCAGTCGCGCCAGCCGGGCGACGCGCCTCCGACCAGGAGCGCCGGCACCCGCAACGTCGTCGTACCGTTGCAGCAGGGCGAGGCCGGGCTCGCGCAGAAAACCGCGAACGCCCGTTGGCGCGCGTTCGGTGCGAGCCAGCAGGCCGCCCCTCAAGCGCCGGCGTCGAGCGCGATGCTGACCGTCCAGCTTCCGGCCGCGAAGGGCGGCAGATGGCGGACGCAGCCTCGCCTCGAGACGTCGGCCTTTCATGGCACGGCTTTATTGACCGACGCCTGGGATGACCCGCGTTCGGTCCTTGGCGCCGCCATCATGCAGGTGCGCGACCGGCTTGTCGTCCAGGAGAGCGCCGGCGCGAACCGCAAGGTGGCCGTGCTGGGCCTCAGCCCTGGCGCCGGCGCGTCGCTGGTCGCCCTCAACCTTGCGTTGGCGAGCGCGCGCGAAAAAGCCACTCCGGTCCTCATCGATCTCGCGTCCGGCCCTGCATCGCTCAGCGCGAGCTTCGCCGCCGATGCTGAACTCGGCGCGGAGGACGTCATCAGCGGCGCTGCAGGCCTGATCCGGGCAGCCTTGCAGGATGACGAGACCGGAACATTCTTCCTGCCGCGGCCTGCCGACTTCCAGCGCCGGCCCACACCGTCCGCCGACAGGCTGGCATCGGGCCTGTTCGAGCAGACTCGGCGCTTCGACAGCGTGATCATCGATGCGGGCGCCATCACCGACGGCGCTCTGCCCCACCTGCTGGCCGAACTGGCCGACGACATCGTGGTTGTCGCGCCCGCGGCCATGGACCAGGGCGCCGCACGGCGGCTGATCCAACGTTCGCTTGGCCCGGAAGCCGCCAAGGTGCGGGTCCTCGTCGTCAACGGCCTGCCATCCGCCGACTGAGCGAGGGCGCGAGCATGCCAGCCGGAGTGACGGACGCAGCCGCGTCGCGCATCAGGAGCTCGATCTTCGCGGCCGCGCTGCTGCTGGTCTGGATCTCGACCAACCCGTTCCGGCAAACCGTCGCGGGCGAGGTGGAGATGACCGGCAATGTCATCAACCAGCTCTCGTTCCTTGGCATGGCCGCCATGGCGCTTGCCGCGCTGGCCTTCGTCGACGTCCGTGCGCTGAAGGCTTACGCCAATCCGCTTTACGCCCTGATGCTCAGCTGGCTGACCGTCACGATGCTTCTTTCGGCGAATTTCGACGTCTCGCTCCGGGCCTACCTGTTCACGCTCGTGGTGATCGTGATCGCTGGCTGCATCATGGTGCTGCCGCGAAGCGAGCAGGAGTTTGCGCGGGCGCTTGGCGGCGCATCGTTGCTGGTCGTCGTGGTCTGCTACGCGGGGCTGGCGCTCTACCCGGACGTGGCTATCCACACCGCAGGCGACATCCGCGAGCCGGAGCACGCGGGGTCTTGGCGCGGGCTGTTCGACCACAAGAACATCACCGGCGCCATGATGGCGATCTTCGTGATGATCGGGCTTTATGTGGCACAGGCCCGGCTCGCCGTGATGGGCCATACGCTGGCCGTTCTGGCCGCCATCTTCCTGTTCTTCACGAACTCCAAGACGGCGATGGCGCTGGCCCCCATGGTGTTCGGGCTGACCTTCCTCGCCGCACGGGTGCGATCGGGCTGGATCAGGGCGCTGCTCGTCATCCTGCCGCTGGTCGTGATCATGGCCCTGACGTTCGGAACCGTGATCTCGCCGGCGCTCAAGGCGGTCCTGGACCTCATCTCGCCGGGCCAGACCTACACGGGACGGATGGAACTATGGGATTTCGCTCTCGACCTTCTGGGCGAGCGTCGCTTCACCGGCTACGGGCTGGAAGGCTTCTGGGGCTCCGACCGGGTCAAGTTCGCCGAAGGTCGCACTGACGATCCCGGCTTCGCGCAAGGCATGATGCATGCCCATAACGGCTATGTGGACGCAGCGATCACGATGGGGATCCCCGGCTTCCTCCTCGTGATCCTGACATTCGTGCTGCTGCCCTTCCGCGACTGGGTCATGGTCAGGCATTCGGAAAGCAACGACCGCATGTCCCTGCTGTTCGCGCGCATCTGGCTGCTTGCGCTGTACAGCGCCTGCCTGGAGAGCTTTTTCTTCCGGCGCGCGGACCCTGTCTGGTTCGCCATGCTGCTGGCCATGCTGGGTCTGAGGCTGCTGGCGACATGGCGCGTCAAGCCCGCCTGATCGCCGCATCCGGTGTCATGCTCCAGTCTCACGCTCCGGTCTCACGCTCCGGCCTTGCGCTGGTCCGCGCGTGATGTCTTCGCCAGTCCATGATCGGTCTTGTGCCAACGGCTCGGCGCCCTGAAATACTCGACGAGCGCCACCCACGCCGCGGCGGAGACCAAGAGGTAGTAGAACGGCGCCAGCGGAAGCCAGGGCAGGAGATCCTGCAAGCCCCGATGCCGCGCGCCCATCACCAGCGGCGCGATCATCGCGAGGATGCCCGCCACGAACAGCGTCAGCCACAGGCTGAGGAGCAGGAGCGCCCCTGCGGACGAGGGCGTCGGAAGCCCGTGGACGGTCAGGCTGAACACCGTCGCAAGCACGAAGACGGGAAACCCGAGGGCGCTGAGCAATGCTCCCGCGCACAGCGAAAGCAGCGTCAGACCCTTCGCGACGCCGGTTTCGCGGATCAGCAGTCCGGGCCTGCGGGTATGGGTCGCGACGGTCTGGAAGAAGCCTTTCATCCATCGCACCCGCTGCCGGAACCAGAGGGCCATCTGCGCTGGCGCCTCCTCCAGCGTATCGGAAGGCAGGTCCATGATCCGGTAGCCGCTTCGCGTCATGCGAAACGAAAGGTCGGCGTCCTCCGTAACGTTCCACGCGTCCCACCCGCCGATCTCGCGGAGCACCTGCGTGCGGAAATGATTGCTGGTGCCTCCGAGCAGGATCGGAAGGCCGACCCTGGCGAGCCCGGTGTTCACGACGTCGAAGAGCCCTGCATATTCCAGCGCGAAGAATCGTGACAGCAAGCTGTCGTCGACGTTGTCGATCACCAGCCTGCCCTGCAGGCAGCCGACGTTCGCGGGCAGGCGCCGGAACAGGTTGGCCGCAAGCCGCAGTTGGCGCGGGTCCGGCCTGTCCTCGGCGTCGAACACCGCCACCAGATCTCCGCGCGCCTGCAGGAGCCCGGCGTTGAGCGCCCGGGGCTTGGTCTGCGGAACGCCGGCAGGAATGTCGAGCACGCGGATATGGCGCGGCAGACCGCAGGCCGCCAGAGCCGCCAGCGTCGATGCGTCATGCTCCTCGACGAGGATGATCACGTCCAGCCGTGCCGGTGGGTAGTCGATCGCCGCCAGCGACCTGACCAGTTGAGGCACGACGGCGGCTTCGCGGTACAGCGGCACGAGGACAGTGTAGATGGGCAGCTGTCCGTCAGGCAGGCGCATCACGGTCGGCGCCGGCAATCCGCGGCTGTCGATGGCCGCGCCGAGCCTGATCAGCACCAGCCCATAGAACAGCGGCATCGTGACCAGCGCCAGCAGCAGCAGCGCGATGTCCATCGAGATCCAGAACAGCGCGGGAAACATCGCGACGACGGCTGCGGCCAGCGCGGCTTGTCGGCGGGTCAGGCCGTCGCGGGCCGATTGCCCGGGCCGGACCGAGGGCAGGTGATGCGCGGCGTGCTCGAGGATGGCGTCGCGGCAATGGGCCTCGAGCATGGTGCGGAAACAGTCGGGCGGCATGACCACGATGTCCGCGCGTCCGGCCAGCCGATGCCGCGACAGGATCGTGCGGCCTGCTGCATCCGGCGACACGGCCAGCCGGAAGCCCGAATAGGCCTCATCCAGCAAAACGATGCCAGCAGCCAGCGCCTGCTGGTAAGGCACGTCTGCGAGGGGCCTGAGGCCGCGTTCACGGTAGGCCAGGCCAAGGCTCGCGGCGACCTGCCGGAATTCCGATGCGCCCGGGTCGATCGGGTGCGCCTTCCGGGCGAAGTCATCCGTATCCGTCACGCTGGTCAACGCAAGTGCCTGTATAAGGCACCACGTCAGGCATGCCCGAAGGAAGGCTAGCCGACGCAGGGCCGATCTGAAATGGAGCTGACTGTGCGTCGAGCTGCGGTAATCTGTCGCGCCGGCATCAGTGCATCGGGGGCTCAACCGATCGCGGCGAGGCCGGCGGTGAGCGCGGCATGCAGGGCGCTGCGCTGCGCCGCCATGAAGACCGCGCCATCGACCCGCTCGACGCTTCCAGCCCGCACGGCCAGGGCATGGGCCGCGAGGCTTCTGGCGAATGCGTCCGGCTCTTCGGCCACCACGACATTGGGCGGCCAGTCGCCGAGCCCTCGCATGGAGAGCGGCGTCGCGACGGCAGGCAGGCCAAGCTGCAGCGCTTCGATCGTCTTGAGCTGCACGCCCGTTCCGGCCCGGCTCGTGAGAGCCACCACAGCGCATGAAGCCAGGAACGACGCCGCGTCGGGCACCCGGCCAAGCAGCTTCACGTTCGCGGGCGCGTCGATCCCCTCCGGCGTCCTGCCAGCGACTGCGATGTTGAAGTCAGCCGGCAAATGCGGGACCACCTGCGAGAGGAACCAGTCCAGGCCCGCAAAGTTCGGCTCCCACGTCCACGTTCCGATCAATCCCGCATCATGCGCGAACGGCGCGCCTCCGGCGGCCGGCGCCCCATCGCTGGTCGACACGAGCGGCAGGACGGCCGACCTGGCGAGCATGTCGGGGCCGAGCGTCTGGCGGTCCTCCTCGGCCAGGCACCAGACGAAGCGGCTCAACTTGACGAGCCGCTCCTCGATCGCCCGCAGCTTTCGCGCCTCGCGCGCATACAGGAGCCGCAAGGCCGGATGGGCGCTGGCGGCAGCGTTCTGCGCGGCGGACACATGTTCGATGTTGTGCTCGACCAGAAGCGTCGGAGCCAATTCCGACAGGCCGGGAAAAGCCCCCGCCATGGTCACGGAGTTCAGGATGACGGCGTCGAACGGACCATGCGATTCGACCGCCTCCACTACCCGCCCGCGGCCCTTGAGCCATAGCTTGGCGCACGCGACCGGCAACCCGGACGCGAGCGCCGCGGCGAGCCACGCCGCCTTCAGGGCAGGGTCCGCGTTGTGGTTCTCGATGACCATCCGGTCGATCAGCACGAGATCTCCGTCCGCCCTCACGTCATCGTCTGGGCGCGCGAAGCCGAACACCGTCACCTGATGCCCGAGCGACCGCAAGGCCTCGAGAATGGCGGCGTTGGCGATCTCGAAGCCGGTGTCCGGCTTTTCGACCGGCGCCAGCGACGTGACGAAGGCAAGCTTCACGGCGTTTCCTGCATGCGCTGCGGCGTCGCCGCGGATCGTCGGCCATTTGAGGACAGCTTTTGCAGCGTAACGTCAAGTGCTTGAAGCGAAAGCCCGGCCTTTATGAATGGCAGGCCAGAAAGGCTTAATTCGCCATGTGATATCGAGGCGCATATCGACACGGCGCCCGAGGCCGGCGAGGATTGCTTCCGCGATGACTGTCTCCAGAACCGTCGAAGTTGTGGCTGAAAGCGGCCCGCCCTCCGCAGCGACGCAGGCGGCGATCTGCGTGCCGACCTACAGAAGGCCTGACTTGCTGGCGAAGACGGTCGCCTCCCTGACCGCGCAGCAGGCCCGCTGGCCGTTCAGCATCGTTATCGTCGACAACGATGGCACTGGCCGCGAGGGCGCCGCGCTGGCCAAGGCCATGCTGGAGCGCGGCGACTTCCACGGAGCGGTTCTGGTCGAGCCGCGGCAGGGCAACTGCAAGGCCTACAACGCCGCTTGGAGCCATGTCGTCAGCCGCATGCCTCACGTGCCCTACATCTGCGGCATCGACGATGACGAGGAAGCCGACCCGGGATGGCTCGCGGCCTTGGTCGAATGCGCCGGGCGCACCGGCGCGGGCATCGTTGGCGGGCCCGTGACGCCGGTGTTCAGCGACGGAAGCCTCGACTATCTCAAGCAGCACCCGGTCTTCCGCTCGCATTACCAGGCCGACGGTCCGGTCCCGCAGCTTTACTCCAGCGCCAACTACCTTATCCGCGCCAGTGTGCTGGAGCGGATGGGCTTCCCGTATCTCGACGAGGCCTTCGACTACAAGGGCGGCGGCGACACGGATTTCTTCACGCGCGCGAAAGCTGAGGGCGTGCTTTTCCATTGGTCGATGAAGGCCGCGATGACCGAGACCATGCCGCCAAGGCGAACCGAGTTCAGCTGGATCCATGCGCGGGCGCTTCGTAACGGCATGATATCGGCGCTGATCGCCCGCAAGGCTGATCCGGGGACCGCTGGCCGCCTGAAGATATTGGCCAAGTCGCTGGCGCTACTCGCCGCGTCTCCCGTGCGGGGGGCGGCCGACCTGGTCCGCACCGGCTCGCCGGTGATCGCGCTCTACCACGCACAGGTGGCGCTGGGGCGGCTGGGGGCGGAAGTGGGGCTCAACATCGAGCAATACCGAAACCCCGAGAAGAACTGAGGGCTAGGAAAAGCGAACCTCGGCCTCCGTCGCGGTCCGGCCCCTATAGGTGCCGGAGCAGCTCCTGCGCACCTTCTTGTGGAGGGCGATCGGTGTTGAACGCACCGACGAACCGGCCCTTGCGGTCCATCAGGTAGACGATCGCTGTATGGTCCATCGTGTAGTCGCCGGCCGATGTCGGCACTTTCTTGGCGTAGGCGCGATATGCCTTCACCACGGCGTCGATCTCTTCCTGGGTGCCGGTCAAGCCGACGATCCGCGGGTCGAAACTGGCCAGATAGCCCTTGAGCATGTCCGGCGTGTCGCGGGCGGGATCGACGCTGATGAACAGGGCACGGACCTTGGCGGCCCGGTCGCCCGTGGCGCGCAGCACTTCGGAAATCTCGAGGAGCTTGGTCGGACAAATGTCCGGGCAGTTGGTGAAGCCGAAGAACACCAGCGTCGGCGCGCCTTCGAATGAGGCGCTGCTGACGCGCTGCCCATCGGCGGACGTCAGCACGAACGGTCCGCCGACGCTGCTGACGCGCGTCTGATCGGCAGTCGGCCCGAAGGTCCACAGCGTAGCCAGGCCGAGCGCGACCAGCCCGAAAAGGAAGGCGGCGGCAGGCAGGATCAGGGCGCGTCGGTCCATGGGCATGTCCAGATCAAAAGCAGCGCGCGATGGCAGCGATGAGGCCGTCGGTGAAAAGCCGCTCGCCTTCGCGCACCCACAGCAGCACCCCCGCCCCTATGAAGACGGCCGCCGTGCCGGCCAGAAGCCAGCGGGCGCCAGTGTTCTGCTGCTGCGGTTGCGTGATCTCCGGCATGGCGACGTTCTAGCTCATGCGCGGCGTGCGTCCAAGAGCGCCTATGTCGCAAAGCGCCCATTCGATGCCGGCCCTTAGTCCCGCCTCGCCGAAAAGTGCGCGTCGATCGCATCAGGCGCGATCGGCGGGCCGGCCAGCAGCTTGCGCCCTCGCATATGGTCCGCCGGGCGGTTCACGCTGTCGATGGCGATGAGCCTGCCGGCCTTGAAGTAGAACACCGAGAACCGCTTCTCCTCCCGGCTTCCGCGCTCCACAGCCTGGTCATGACCTGCGCTGAGCCCGACCATCTGCAGCTTGAGATCGTATTGGTCGCTCCAGAACCAAGGAATCGCCGCGTATGGCGCGGGGCTCCCCATGATGACGCCGGCGACGACCTTGGCCTGATCCACGGCGTTCTGGACCGATTCGAGACGGACCATGCCCTCGCCATGCGGATTGGGGCATATGGCGCAGTCCCCGAGCGCGAAGATGGCCGGGTCCTCGGTCTGCTGGAAGCTGTCCACGACGATGCCGTTGGCGACGGGCAGGCCAGCCGCCGAAGCCA
Organism: Allobosea sp.; assembly: GCA_031412095.1. Taxonomy (GTDB): domain Bacteria; phylum Pseudomonadota; class Alphaproteobacteria; order Rhizobiales; family Beijerinckiaceae; genus Allobosea. Next base: position 5,571 of record JANOCI010000022.1, on the reverse strand, counting down.
GCGCAACGTTGGGCGCGACGCCGATGCCCGCCAGGACGATGTCGGCCCTGATGATGTCGCCGCCAGTCGTCTGCACCGCGCTGACCGCGCCATCCGTGCCGATGATCTCGGCCACGCCCTGGCCGAGGCGAAGGTCGACATGATGGCCGCGATGGGCTTCGGCGAAGAACTGCGAGATGCCGGCGCCCACGGCGCGGGCCATCAAACGGTCCTGCATCTCGAGGACGGTCACCCTGACGCCGAACTTGCGCGCGCTGGCGGCCGCCTCCAGCCCGATGAAGCCTCCGCCGATGACAGTCAGGTTTCCGGCCCGGCGCAACCTGTCCGCAAGCGCATCCGCATCGTCCACGTTGCGCAGCACCATGACCCCCTTCAGGTCATGGCCAGGGCATGTCAGCCTGCGCGGGGACGCGCCGGTGGCAAGCACCAGCCGGTCATAGGCAATGTTGCTGCCGTCGCCGAGCGCAACGTGCTTCAGCTTGCGGTCGATCGCGGTCGCAGCGACGCCGTGCAGCAGCGCGATGTCCTGTTCGGCATAGAACGCCTCGCCGCGCATCAGCAGGGCGTCGCGGCTCTTTTCGCCGGTAAGGTAGGCTTTCGACAGCGGCGGGCGGTGATAGGGCAGCGCGGCTTCCTCGCCCACCAGCGTGATCGGCGCGCCATGGCCGGCCGCACGCAGCTCGATGGCGGCCTGCAGGCCGGCCTGGCCTGCGCCGATGATGACAGTCCCGGCCATGGCTCAGCTGTTGCCGAAGATCGTGTTGAGCTGGCTCCCGACCATGATGAACGTGGTGCGCTTGGGCACCTCCTTCAGCTTCACCGCGCCGATATAGGTCATCATCGAGCGCACGCCGCCCATGATCTCCTGCATCGTGCCCTCGACAGGGCCACGGTAAGGCACTTCGACGGTCTTGCCTTCCGAAGCGCGGTACTTCGCGACCCCGCCGGAATACTTCTTCATCGCGGTGTCGGACGACATTCCGTAGAACTGCATGCGCACGGGCGCCTTTTGCCCGTCCCTCACCTCGTAGATGATCTCGCCTTCGCATTCGTCATGGCCCGAAAGCATGCCGCCCATCATCACGAAGTCCGCGCCCCCGCCATAGGCCTTGGCGACGTCGCCTGGCACGGTGAGCCCGCCATCGCCGCAGACCTGGCCCTTGAGGCCGTGCGCCGCGTCGGAGCATTCGATGATCGCCGAAAGCTGGGGATAGCCCACGCCGGTCATCTTCCGCGTCGTGCAGACCGAGCCTGGCCCGATGCCGACCTTGACGATGTCGGCGCCGGCCAGCAGCAGCGCCTCCGTCATGTCCCCGGTCACGACATTGCCCGCCATGATGACGGCGTTCGGATTCTCGGTGCGGGTGCGGTGGATCGTCTTGAGGAAAGCCTCCGTGTAGCCGTTGGCCACGTCGATGCAGATCTTGCCCAGAGGCGTCTTCGCCTTGACCGCCTTGAACTTGTCGTGGTCGCTCTCCGCGATGCCGAGCGTATAGAAAGTGTTCGAAGCCTCGTCCGTGGCGAAGAATTCAGCCAGCACGTCCACCGGGTAATGCTTGTGGAGCGCGACCATGGCGCCGAAGCCCTTCAGGGCGCGCGCCATCGGAATCGTCCCGGTCACGTCCATGTTGGCGGCGATGAGCGGAAAGCCGGTCCAGTCCGCGCCGGTATGCAGGAAGCGGAACGTCCGGTTGACGTCGACCTGGCTGCGGCTGCCCAGCGTCGAGCGCTTGGGGCGGATCAGCACGTCCTTGAAGTCGAGCTTTGGGTCGTTCTCGATGCGCATGGATGGATTCCGGATAGGGGGCCGGTCCGATAGATGCCCCCAAGCACGGCCATGCGCAAGCGCATCATGGCGCCAGGCGCGGTTGCTCCCGCCGCGCCGCCCAGGCTGCCGCGATCACCATGGCGATCAGCACCAGCGGCGCAGCGATGCGCGAATCCGGCAAGGGAAACACCAGCGTCCTGCTCGCCCAGATGCCGAGGACGAAGATCATCAGCCCCAGCAGGACAGGGCCGAAGTCGCGCAGCCGCGCCCAGATCAGTCCCGACAGCATGAAGGCGGCCATGATCCAGGGCCATGTCTGCTCCCGGAGCAGCCGCATCGTGGCCCGCACGACGGCGGACAGGTAGATCTTGAAATCGAAGGCGGGCTGGAAGCCGGCCATCGTGTCCTTTTGCTCATGGATGCTGAACACGAAATGCGCGAACCAGCCGGGGTGGCTGACGCCGGCCTTCGCGGCCATGTAGGCGGCGCCCCCCGCCAGAGCCGCGAGCCAGGGCCATGGACCGACAGCGCGTGCTCCGCCGGCAAGGGCGTCGCGGAACGCCTCTCCATCGAGGAACCTCGCCAGCACGCAGCCAGCCACCAGCGCCATAGGCAGCCCGACGGTGGCCACAAGCATGTCTGGGCGGAAGAGGACCGCGGCCACCAGCAGGATCAGCGCCGCCGCAGGCGGGCGCGTGCGCCCTGCGACGATGATGATGCAGGCCGCGGCGGTGGCGAGAAAGGCCACGATGGGGTCGGGCGTGGCGATGCTCGCAAGGTCGGGAAAGCGCAATGTGTTCATCACCGGCGTCAGCAGGCCGATCAGGCGCAACTGGCCAAGCCGCCAGAACGCCCAGAACAGGGTCGCCATCAGGCCGAGCATCGAGGCCAGGCTGATCAGCCGCATGCCCGCCACGGGGCCGGCGATGCGCGAGGCCGCTTCCGCGAGCCGGATGTAGCCGCCCTTGACCTGATACATGGGCAGCATGGACACGAAGGCGTTCGCATCGCGCGCCTGCACCATCCTGTAATGTCCAAGGGCGTTGAGTTCGTGCCACTGGGCTTCGGTCACTGCCGCCTTCACCGTGCCGTAAGCGGCCGCATGCAGCCTCACGGGGTCGGTCTCGCCCTGCCGCTCGATGATGACGGCGGTGTACGCCAGCATGTCCCAGTCCGCGATGGGCCTGGCGGCGCCGTTCAGGATCACCAGCCCGCAGAACGCCAGATAGAGCCAGACCGACAGCAGCAGCACCAAGCGCTCACGCCCCGCGCCGATGCCTGAACCGATGCCTGACTTGGCCGGAGCGCCGGACCTGGCGATGGGAGCACGCACGGGGACGGTGCATGTAGCCTCGACGTCCTGCGCTGATGCCGGTCCCTGCATTGCCGCCTGCTCCGAAGGCCGTGCCCGCGCCCGCGGCGCATGACGCTGCTGAAGGTGCTACCACGGACCGGCGTTGCTGTGACCGGGCCGTCCGCCAGTATCTCCCGCTATGGTAAAACGGTCCTAGCAAAAAGCCGAGGCCGAATGCGCCTGCTTGAGCGCCGCACCGAAGGCAAGGTGTTAGCCATGTCGGGCGATTCAGCTTGGCGATAAGCCCTGCCTTCTGCGAAAGCAGGCATGCTGGCTGGGGTTATGCATGGTAGACGTTCATCAGGAATCCGTTCCGCAAAGGGCGAGGCTGCGCGCGCCTGCCTCGCGGAACCTTCTCCGTGCGTGCCTGCGCGCCATGCGGCCGCATCACTGGGCCAAGAACGCCCTTGTCTTCCTCCCGATCATTCTGGCGCATCAGGTCTTCAATCCATACCTGATCTGGTGGTCGCTGCTCGCCTTCGCGTCGTTCAGCATGGCGGCTTCCGCGACCTACCTCATCAACGACCTCGTCGACGTCGAGGCGGACCGCAAGCATCCCACCAAGCGCTTCCGTCCTCTGGCCGCGGGATTGATATCGCCGACGCAGGCCAAGGTGCTCGCCGCGATGCTGCTAGGCGGCTCCGTCCTGCTGGCGTTCCTGATGCCCGGCCCGCAATGGTTCATCCTGTGCCTCGTGGCCTATCTGGTGCTCGGGCAGGTCTATGTGTTCTATCTCAAGCGAAAGCTGCTGGTCGATGTGCTGGCGCTGGCTGCGCTGCACGTGCTGCGGATCCTGGCGGGCAACGCCGCGACCGGGATCGCCCTCTCGTCATGGCTGCTCGCGTTCGCGATGTTCGTGTTCTTCAGCCTCGCGCTGCTGAAGCGGTATGCGGAGCTTCGGGACGCAGGCGACGCCGTCGGGCTGCGCGGCGTCGGGCGAGGCTATCAGGCCGGCGATCTCGAGACGCTTTCGCAGATGGGCATCTCCAGCGCCCTCGTCTCGACGCTGATCCTCGCGCTCTACGTTGACAGCAAGGCCGTGTCGGGCCTGTATTCCTACCCGCAACTGATCTGGCTGACCTGCCCGATCGTGCTCTACGTCATGGCCCGCGTCTGGGTCCTGGCGCGGCGCGGCCAGCTGCCGGATGATCCTTTGATGTTCATGATAACCGACTGGCGCAGCCAGTTGATGGGGGTCATCGCCGCCGTCGTCTTCGTCGCCGCGTCGACCTGGTGACGCAGACGTGACCCGCGCCGCCTACGCCTCATGGGGCGGCCTCGTCGCGCGCGGCAGCCGGGGCATTCCCGCACGGGGCTGGAGCGAGGCGCCCTCCCCAGGCCCGGTGCTCGCGTTCGGCAATGGCCGCAGCTATGGCGACAGCTGCCTGCTGGACGACGGCGCCATCCTCGATTGCTCGGAGCTCGACCGCATCGTCAGCCTCGACCCTCTGTCGGGGCTGGCGACCTGCGAGGCGGGAGTGTTGCTGGGCGATCTGCTCGAGGCGTGCGTGCCGCTCGGCTGGTTCGTTCCGGTGACCCCCGGCACGCGTTTCGTGACACTGGCTGGAGCTGTCGCAAATGACGTGCACGGCAAGAACCACCACGCGCTTGGCACGCTTGGCCGCCATGTCGCATGGCTCGATGTCGTGCGGTCAGACGGCCGGACGCTGCGCTGTTCGCCTTCGGAAAACACCGGACTGTTCGCGGCGACGGTCGGCGGCATGGGCCTGACCGGCCTGATCACGCGGCTGGCCCTTCGCCTGGTTCCCATCCAGGGACCGATGATGCTTCAGGATACGCTGCCCTTCGCAAGCCTTGCCGGCTTCTTCGACATCGCCGCCCGTTCGGACGCGAGCCATGCCTACACCGTCGCCTGGATCGACTCGCTCGCCGCTGGGCCGGCGCTGGGCCGCGGCGTGTTCTTTCGGGCCAACCATTCAGATGAGCCGGGCCAGGCCGCCGCGCGGGCGGGCCGGCCCCTGCCCTTCCTCCCCTTCACGCCGCCGGTCTCCCTGCTGAACCGGCTGTCGCTGACGGTGTTCAACGCCGCCTATCGCGCCGCCAACGCTTGGCCACAGACTGGAATCAGCGTGCCTTATCAGCCGTTCTTCTATCCGCTCGACCGGATCAGGGGCTGGAACAGGGCCTACGGGCCAAAGGGGCTGCGCCAGTTCCAGTGCGTCATGCCGATGCCTCCCGCGCACGAGGCGGTGGCTGACATGCTGCGCGCCACCCATGCGGCCGGCGAAGCCTCGTTCCTCACCGTGCTCAAGCTTTTCGGCGACAAGCCCTCGCCGGGCATGATGTCGTTCCCCATGCCGGGCGCGACCCTGACGCTGGACATGCCTTACCGCGGCGCGCGCACGGATGCGCTACTGGACGAACTGGACCGGATCACGCTGGCTGCGGGCGGACGCGTCAATCCTTACAAGGACGCACGCATGTCCGC
>JANOCI010000021.1:0-12875 GCA_031412095.1 Allobosea sp. | reverse complement strand
CCGCCGCACCTCGCCCGGCATGTCCTTCACCGGAACGCCGAACATTTCCGAAGCTGTCATGGCGTGGATGTCGACGCCGTCCGCGAAGGCCTGCCTCAGCTGCGGAATGTCCGCGATGTGCGCCAGCAGGCGCAGCTCGATCTGGCTGTAATCCGCCGAAATCAGCTTCATGCCCTTTTCCGGAATGAAGGCGGTGCGGATCTGCCGGCCTTCGGCGTTGCGCACAGGTATGTTCTGGAGATTGGGATCGGACGACGACAGCCGTCCCGTCGTCGTCGCCGCCAGCGAGAACGAGGTGTGGATGCGATGCGTCTGTGCGTTCACATAGGCAGGCAAGGCATCGGTGTAGGTCGATTTCAGCTTGGTCAGCTGCCGCCAGTCAAGAATGCGCTTGGCCAGTGCGTGCCCCTGCTCGGCAAGTTCTTCGAGAGCACCGGCACCGGTCGCCCACTGGCCTGTCGCCGTCTTCTTGCCGCCGGGCAGCCCCATCCTGCCGAAGAGGATGTCGCCAAGCTGCTTGGGGGAGCCGACATTGAAGCGCTCCCCGACCATCTCCTGGATCTCCTCCTCCAGCGCCGCCGCCTTCTGGGCGAAGTCGCCCGACAGCCGGGACAGGATCTGCCGGTCGATGGAGACCCCGTGCCGCTCCATGCGCGCCAGCACCGGCACGAGCGGCCGCTCGAGAGTGTCATAGACCGATTGCCTGCCGCTTGCCGCCAGGCGGGCCTTGAAGATGCGCCAGAGCCTGAGCGTCACGTCGGCATCCTCGGCGGCATAGGCGGTCGCCTTGTCGATGGCGACACGGTCGAACGTGACCATGGCCTTGCCGGTTCCCGCCACCTCGCCGAAGGTGATGGTCACATGATCCAGGTGAACCTGCGCCAGCTTGTCCATGCCATGATTGTTGACGCCGGCGTCGAGCACGTAGCTCATCAGCATCGTGTCGTCGCCGGGCGCGATCTCCACGCCATGGCGCGACAGCAGCAGCCAGTCGTACTTGAGGTTCTGGCCGACCTTGAGGACGCCGGGGTCCTCCAGCAGCGGCTTCAGGATCGCGATGGCCTCTGCGCTGGGGATCTGGTCCGGCTCGAGCCCCGAACCGAACAGGTCTGATCCTCCCCGGTGCAGCAGCGGAACGTAAGCCGCGACATTCGGCGCGATGGCGAGCGAAACGCCGACGAGCTCCGCTGTCATGGCGTCCAGAGCGGTGGTTTCGGTGTCGATGGCGACCACGCCTGCTGCACGCGCGACGGCGACCCATTCGCGCAGCCGCGCGGCCGTGCGGATGCACTCGTAGCCATCCCGGTCGATCGGCGTGGCCTTGATCTCGGCGGCCACGGCTTCGGCATGACGCCTGGCCGTGCTGCCGGCCAAGGCTGTCTTCGTTCCGGCCGGGCCTTCGCCGGGCGCCGCAGCAGCATCGGCGGCTCCGGCGACGGCGCCGCCGTCCGCTGGACCTGTGTCCCATTCCGTCCCCGCGCCGCGCACCGCGTAAAGCGGAGCCGGGTCGATGGCGCCTGCATCCGCTTCATAAGCCTCCGCCACGCGCCGCGTCGTGGTGTTGAACTCCATGGCCTTGAGGAAGGCGATCAGGTTCCGCGGGTCGGGATCGACCACCCGCAGGTCGCCGATCGGGACATCCACCGGCACGTTGACGTCCAGCAAGACCAGCTTGCGTGAGATCCGGGCTTTTTCAGCATGCTCGATCAGCGCTTCGCGCCGCTTGGTCTGGGTGATCCTGCCGTCCGCCGCCGCCGCGAGGATCCCTTCGAGATCGCCGTATTCGCCGACAAGCTGCGCGGCCGTCTTGATGCCGATGCCGGGGACGCCCGGGACGTTGTCGATCGAATCGCCGGACAGCGACTGCACCTCGACGACCTTGTCCGGCAGCACGCCGAACTTCTCCACCACTTCAGGCGCGTCGATCCGCTTGTCCTTCATCGTGTCGAACATGGTGACGCGGTCGTTGATGAGCTGCATCAGGTCCTTGTCCGACGAGATGATGGTCACGTTGGCGCCTGCATCCGCCGCGATCCGGGCATATGTGGCGATCAGGTCGTCCGCCTCATAGCCGTGCATCTCGATGGACGGCAGGTCGAAGGCGCGTGTGGCGGCGCGGATTAGCTGGAACTGTGGCCTCAGATCCTCCGGCGGCTCCGTCCGGTTGGCCTTGTACTGCCCGTAGATCTGGTTGCGGAACGTCTCGGAGGAGGCATCGAAGATGACGGCGATGTGCGTGGCCTTCTCGCCGTCGATCTTGCCGCGCATCAGCCGCCACAGCATGTTGCAGAAGCCGGCCACGGCGCCGACGGGCAGTCCGTCGGACTTGCGCGTCAGCGGCGGCAGCGCATGATAGGCGCGGAAGATGTAGCCTGACCCGTCGACGAGTACGAGGTGGTCATCGGGCGAGATGGCGGGCGATAATTCAGTCATGCCCGGACCATAAAGCGCGTGCTCGTGCGGGTCCATGCCGACTTGGGGCGTGCCCGCACCTTTGGTGTCATCCCCGGCTCTTTGGGCCGCCGGGGATGACACCCGTTCGTCGTTGAAGCATTGCGGCCCGCTCGGGGGCATTTATGATACGCCCGATGCCAAAACCCCATGTCGCCATCCCGCTGGATTTCCGCGAGCTTTCCCCCGCCGACATGCTGGCGAGGGCTGAAGCTTTCCACGCCGTCATGCAGCGCCGGCGCACCGTGCGGGATTTTTCCGCCAGGCCCGTGCCGCGCGAGTTGATCGAGGCAGCCTTGATGACGGCCGGCACTGCCCCGTCAGGCGCAAACCAGCAGCCGTGGACCTTCGTCTGCATAGGCGACCCGGCCTTGAAGGCCCGGATACGGGAGGGCGCCGAAGAGGAGGAGCGCGCATTCTATGCAGGCCGCGCCGGAGAGGAATGGCTGGACGCGCTGGCGCATCTGGGCACGGACGCCAGCAAGCCATTCCTGGAGCTCGCGCCCTGGCTCATCGTGATCTTCGCCCAACGCTGGGGGCACGATGACGCGGGCCGGAAGGTGAAGCACTACTACGTGCCCGAATCGGTCGGCATCGCCACGGGCCTGCTGATCGCGAGCCTGCACCAGGCCGGGCTCGCCACGCTCACCCACACCCCTGCGCCCATGGGCTTTCTGAACGAGATCTGCGGCCGGCCCGAAAACGAGAAGGCGCTCATCCTGATGGTCGTAGGCTATCCGGCCAGCGACGCCACTGTGCCGGCGATCTCGCGCAAGCTGCTTGACGAGATCAGCAGCTTTCTATGAGCAGGATTCTGGCTGGGTTGAAGGTCAACGGATGGCGGCGTGGAGCCTTGGCATGTCGCTGCGTCCGCGCAGACTGATCCAACCCGGCTTCTCGAACAGGAACCGCACGCCCAAGCGGCGCAGGGCCATCTCCAGCAACAAGGGCGCGGAGACCGCGGCGACCATCACGATCAGCGAAGCCAGCCCCACATCCGCGATGAGCCCGGTCTTGACCAGGAGCAGCCGGGTCGCGGCCATGGGAATGGTGAAGGCAAGGTAGACGACCAGCGATTTGCGGCCGAGCGCGGCCAGAGGGCCGGCGATCCGCGATTGCGCGAGCGCCACGGAGACGATGACCAGCCCAAGCGCTCCGAACAGGCCAAGGACGAGGCTGGCGGGCGGGCGGCCTGCTGCCGCGGCGCCGTCCAGCCCCAACGATTCCGGCCACACCGCGATTGCGGTCATCGATGCGGCGGCCAGGACGGCTGCCGCCGAAAGGCCGGGCCTTCCCCGCGCGCCTTCCGCGAAGCCGGCGACAAGCGGCGCAAACCGGCATCCTGCGACGAAGAACACGAACCGGCTGGCGAACTCGTCGATGGCGGTCCAGCCTGTTTCGGGCGCGGCGACGTGCAGGATGACCGCGGCGGCGAGCACGCCTGCGGCGGGGAGCGACGCCGTGAGCCGCGCGGCGACGGCAAACAGTGCGAGTGCGTGGATGAACCACAGCGAGCCGGACGGCTCGATGAGCGACATGGCGGCCCAGCGCAGCACGGCGGCGGGACTGTCCAACATCAGGACGCCGTCCTTGACGACCAGCAAGATGACTGACCAGAGCGCGAGGAAATAGACGAAATGCACGACGCGCCTGTCGAGCACCTCACGCCAGGGGCGCTCCAGCATGTGGGCAAAGAAGAAGCCGGCCAGAAGGAAGAAGGCGGGGATGCGGAACGGCCTTGCGAATTCGACGACAGGCCCCAGCCAGCCGGCGGCCTGCATCGCCTCCTGCGTGCCGAGCGTCGAATGCATCATGACGACGAGGATGATGCTGATGCCCTTGGCGATGTCCGCCCAGCCGAGCCGCTTGCTGGAAGCTTCCGTTCTCTGCTCGCCCATCGCTGCCTCGCCCCGATCTCTCCGCCACGCCGCATCCGGGACCGGCAATGCCCCAGATCGGAACATTCCGCTGCCGGATACGGAGCATTGCGGCGACAGTCGCAAGTCTCACGCCAAAAAGGGACGTTCAGGACAGGACACGCCGCATCACGGAGGCGAAGCGCTGCCGCACAACGTCGCGGTGCATGTGGCGGCCCTCGCTGACGACGAGCTTGCCGCCCACCCTGACCTCCCGGACAGGCAGCTCGGACGCAGCGAAGATCGCGCTGTCGAGCTGTGAGTGGCCGGAACGGCCGACAAGGGCCGGGTGGTCGCCGTCCAGCGTCACGAAATCAGCGCGCAGGCCAGGGGCGATCGCGCCCAGCCTGCGGCCGCTGGCCTGCGCGCCGCCCTTCAGCGCCGCATCGAACAGGGCAAGGCCGACGGAGCCTTCCGCCGGCGCCATGCGGGCGCGGCGGCGATCGCGCAGGCGCTGCGAATATTCCAGCTGACGCAGTTCCGCTCCCACGCCGATCTGGATGTTGGAATCGGTGCCGACGCCTATCCGCCCTCCCCGCTCGGCGAAGGCGACGCCGTCGAAGGTCCCGTCGCCCAGATTGGCTTCCGTCACCGGGCAAAGGCCCGCCACGGACCCATCCTGCGCGATGCCGTCGCGCTCGGCCGGCGTCAGGTGCGTGGCGTGGATCAGGCACCATCGAGGCCCGCCCGCGACCCGCTCCCGCAGCCACTCCACAGGCCGCTGTCCGGACCAGGCCAGGCAATCGGCCACCTCCTTCTCCTGCTCGGCGATGTGCAGATGGATCGGCGAGCCGCCGGCGAGCCCGGCGACGAGATCAAGGTCGCCTGCCGAGACCGCGCGCAGCGAGTGCGGCGCAATGCCCACCACAGCATCGTCAAGCCGGGCCACCACCTTGCGCGAGGCCGCCAGGAGGCTCGCGAAAGCGTCGGGATCATTGATGAAGCGCCGCTGGCCATGGCCCGGCTCCTGGGCGCCGAAGCCGCCGAAGCGGTAAAGCACCGGCAGGAGCGTCAGGCCGATGTCGGTTTCGCCGGCGGCCTGCGCGATGGCCGCCGCCATGGCCGCGAGATCGGAGTAAGGCCGGCCATCGACGTCGTGATGCAGATAATGGAACTCGCAGACGCTGGTGAAGCCGCCCTCGAGCATCTCGACATAGGCCTGCGCGGCGATCGCGGCGACGTCGTCGGGGTTCAGCCGGTCAAGGAACCGGTACATCACCTCACGCCATGTCCAGAACGAATCTTCGGAGGCGCCGCGCACTTCGCCAAGCCCGGCCATGCCGCGCTGGAAGGCATGGCTGTGCAGGTTGGGCATGCCGGGCAGCGTCAGGCCAGGGATGCGGGCGGCGCCCCGGGCAGGCGGGCTGTCGGGCAAGACCGAGCCGATCACGCCGGATTTGACCGTGACGCTGACGTCGCAGGCGATCCGGCCGTCGATCAACGCCTGTTCAAGATGAAGTGCGGGCATTCCTGGTCCTTGGAGGCTTGTCGTGAATGCGCCCATCCCCTTGCGCCAGCGCATCGTTAGCATATCGTCGGCCCATGGCGAGCGTGTGGAGCCGGGTTTGAGTGTCGCGACGATTAGCAGGGCCTGGCGCAACGCGCGGCTGGCCACCATGGATCCGCGGCTGCCCGGCCTTGGCGTCATCGCGGATGGGGCCATCGCCGCGGACAGCGGCGGACGCATCGCTTATGTCGGGCCAGATGCAGGCCTGCCGCCGGACGTGCGCGATGAAGCGACGGACTGCGCAGGCCGGTGGATCACGCCGGGGCTGATCGATTGCCACACCCATCTGGTCCATGGCGGAGACCGGTCGCACGAATTCGAGCTCAGGCTGAACGGAGCCAGCTATGAAGAGATCGCGCGCGCTGGAGGCGGCATCGTCTCCACGGTGACAGCGACCCGCGCCGCCAGCGACAACGAGCTGTTCGCCAGCGCCGACAGACGGCTCGGCGCGCTGATGGCCGAAGGCGTCACGACGATCGAGATCAAGTCGGGCTACGGGCTGACGCTCGACCAAGAGCTCAGGCAGCTCAAGGCCGCGCGCCGGCTGGGATCGGAGCGTCAGGTCAGCGTCAGCACGACATATCTCGCCGCGCATGCAGTGCCGCCGGAGTTCAAGGGCGATCCCGACGGCTACCTCGACGCCGTGCTCGGCGACGCGGCAAGCGCAGCGCTGAAGCACACGGGAATCGCCGACGCCGTCGACGTCTTCACCGAGGGCATCGCCTTCGATCTCGCGCAGACGCGCCGCGTCTTCGCCTTCGCCGAGCGTTGCGGCCTGCCGGTCAAGATCCACGCGGAGCAGCTCTCAAACATGGGCGGGGCCGCGCTGGCCGCCAGCCACGGCGCGCTCTCCGCCGATCATCTGGAGCATCTTGACGAGGCCGGGGCGGATGCGCTCGCCAGGGCAGGCACGGTGGCCGTGCTGCTGCCGGGTGCGTTCTACTTCATTCGCGAGACGAAGCTGCCGCCAATCGAGATGCTGCGCAAAGCCGGCACCAAGATCGCCGTCGCCACCGACTGCAATCCCGGTTCATCGCCGCTGACCTCGCTGCTGCTCGCCCTGAACATGGCCTGCACGCTGTTCCGGCTGACGCCGGAGGAGGCGCTGCTGGGCGTCACCCGCAATGCCGCGCAAGCGCTGGGGCTGGCGGGCAAAGCCGGCACGCTGGAGGCCGGAAAATCATGCGATCTCGCGATATGGGACATCGAGCGCCCGGCGGAGCTGTGCTACCGCATCGGGTTAAATCCGTTGCATGCGCGGGTCTGGAGGGGTCGATGACCATCCGCGCGCAGATGCCGGGGCGCTTCGCGGCAACGGGGGTCATCGGCCATGGCGATGGAGTGCGCCTATGATCGCGCTGCATCTCACTCCCGGCGAGGCGGACCTCGGCTTCTGGCGCGCGGTCCATGCCGGCGCTTCGCTTGACCTTGACCCCGCCTGCTGGCCGCTGGTCGAGCAGGGCCACGCCATTCTGTTGAAGGCGGCGCGCGGCAACGATGCGGTCTATGGCGTCAACACCGGCTTCGGAAAGCTGGCCTCGGTCCGCATCCCGGTCGAGAAGCTCAAGGAACTGCAGGTGAACATCGTGCGCTCGCATTGCGCGGGCGTGGGCGATGCGCTGCCGGAGCCCGTGGTCCGGCTGGTGATCGGCTTGAAGCTGGCGAGCTTGGCGCAGGGCGCGTCGGGCGTGCAGGCGGCGACTGTCCGCCTGCTGGCCGACATGCTGAGGCTGGGCGTCATGCCTGTGATTCCGGCGCAAGGGTCCGTCGGCGCGTCCGGCGACCTCGCCCCGCTGGCCCACCTCGCCGCGGTCCTGATCGGAGAGGGCGAAGCCGTGCTGCGCGGACAGCGCATGAGCGGCAGCGAGGCCCTCGCCAAGGCGGGCCTTTCGCCTGTCGAGCTTGGCCCGAAGGAGGGCCTGGCGCTGCTCAACGGCACGCAGGTCTCAACCGCGCTGGCGCTCGACGGGCTGTTCGCGCTGGAGCGGTGCTTCGCCGCAGCCATCGTCACGGGCGCGCTTTCGACCGACGCGATCATGGGATCGGACACGCCCTTTCATCCGGCCATCCACGCGCTGCGCCGGCAGCCCGGGCAGATCATGGTCGCGGAGGCGCTGCGGGCGATGATGGCGGAAAGCGTCATCCGGCGCTCACATCTCAGCGACGACCTGCGCGTGCAGGATCCTTATTCGATCCGCTGCCAGCCCCAGGTCATGGGCGCGGCGCTGGATGTGATGCGCTCCGCCTCGACGTTGCTCCGCGACGAGGCGAACGCCGTGACGGACAATCCGCTGGTGCTCTTGGAGACCGGCGAAATCCTGTCCGGCGGCAACTTCCACGCCGAGCCCGTGGCCTTCGCGGCCGACATGCTGGCCCTGGCTGCGACCGAAGTCGGCAACATCGCCCAAAGGCGCTGCGCCATGCTGGTGGATCCCGTGCTGTCGGGGTTGCCGGCCTTCCTGGTGCTCGACCCGGGCCTCCATTCAGGCTTCATGATCGCCGAGGTGGCGAGCGCGGCGCTGGCGTCGGAGAACCGGCAGAGAGCCGCGCCCGCCGTGATCGACACGATCCCCACCTCGGCCAACCAGGAGGACCATGTCTCGATGGCGACGCATGGCGCGAGGCGGCTGGGTCCGATGTGCGATAACCTGTCGCGCATCATCGGGATCGAGGCGATGATGGCGGCGCAAGGCGTGGAGATGCGCAAGCCCCTGGCGACCTCTCCGCGGCTTCGGCAGGCCTTCGACGCCATCCGCTCCGTCTCGCCGTTCCTTGACCGGGACCGGGCGATCTCGGCGGAGATGGAGGCGTGCTCGGCTCTGGTGAGGGCCGGCGTCCTGGGCGATGCGCATGCGGACATGCTCGACGCGTTAAAGGTGAGATAGATGAAGGCGTTCACGCTCATTCACGGCCAGAGCCCGCTGATCCTGTCGATGCCGCATCCAGGCACGCATGTGCCTGACGATGTGATGGACCAGATGAACGAGGCCGGCCGCAATCTGCCCGACACCGACTGGCACATGCGCGAACTTTACGGCTTCGCGGGGCGCTTCAAGCCCTCGATCATCGAGTCGCATTTCTCGCGCTACGTCATCGACCTCAACCGTGACCCGTCCGGGCAATCGCTCTATCCCGGACAATCGACGACCGAACTCGTGCCGACCACGACATTCGGCGGCACGCCGATCTGGACCACGGCTCCCGACCTGGCCGAGGTCATCCGGCGACGGAACGCCTATTTCGAGCCATATCACCAGGCGCTGCGCGGCGAGATCGAAAGGGTGAAGGCCAGGCATGGCTATGCGCTGGTCTACGACTGTCATTCGATCGCATCCGCCATCCCGCGGCTTTTCGACGGGGAGCTGCCCATCCTGAATCTCGGCACGAACAACGTGAACTCCTGCGCTCCCGCCATCCACGCCTCGGCGGAGCGCGCCATGCATGAAAGCGGATTGTCCTGCGTGGCGAACGGACGCTTCAAGGGCGGCTGGATCACGCGGCACTACGGCAGGCCGCATGACGGCGTCCACGCCATCCAGATGGAGGTCGCCATGCGGGGCTATCTGGAAGCCGAGAGCCCGCCATGGCGTTTCTCCAGCGAGGTCGCGGGCCGGCTGCAGGACGCGCTGGCGCAGATCATCAACGCGGCCCTGCATGCAGCCGCCGCTCAACGCAGGACCGTTCCATGACCCGCCTCGACAACTCCCGCGTCATTCGCTCGCCGCGCGGCCTGACGCTGAACGCCAAGAGCTGGGCCACGGAAGCGCCGTTGCGCATGCTCATGAACAATCTCGACCCCGAGGTCGCGGAGAAGCCCGAGGAATTGGTGGTCTATGGCGGCATCGGCCGCGCGGCCCGCGACTGGGAGAGCTTCGACCGCATCGTGCACGCGCTGAAGAACCTCGAAAGCGAAGAGACCCAACTGGAGCCGTCCGGCAAGCCGGTGGGCGTGTTCCGCACCCATTCCGACGCGCCGCGCGTCCTGATCGCCAACTCGAACCTCGTGCCGGCCTATGCGAACTGGGAACATTTCCACCATCTCGATAAGCTCGGGCTGATGATGTACGGCCAGATGACGGCCGGCTCCTGGATCTATATCGGCACGCAGGGCATCGTTCAGGGCACCTACGAGACCTTCGTCGAGGTCGGCCGGCAGCATTTCGGCGGCTCGCTCAAGGGCAAGTGGATTCTGACCGGCGGGCTCGGCGGCATGGGCGGTGCTCAGCCGCTGGCCGCCACCATGGCCGGCGCCTCGATGATCGCCGTCGAGTGCAAGCCCTCCTCGATCGAGTTCCGCCTGCGCACGCGCTATCTCGACGAGAAGGCCGACAGCATCGACGAGGCGCTGGAGATCGTCGAGCGCGCGCACAAGGCCGGCAAGGCCGTCTCCGTCGGTGTGCTCGGCAATGCCGCCGAGATCTTCCCCGACATGGTCGAACGCGGCATCCGGCCCGACGTCGTCACCGACCAGACCTCGTCGCATGACCCGCTCAATGGCTATCTGCCGGCCGGCTGGACGCTGGCCGAATGGGACGAGCGCCGGGAGCGCGATCCGGCCGGAACGATCGCCGCGGCGAAAGAGTCGATGGCGGTGCATGTGGGCGCCATGCTGGACTTCCATCGCATGGGCGTGCCGACGCTCGACTATGGCAACAATATCCGCCAGATGGCCAAGGATATGGGCGTCACTGATGCCTTCGATTTCCCCGGCTTCGTGCCCGCCTATATCCGGCCGCTGTTCTGCCGGGGGATCGGCCCGTTCCGCTGGGCGGCCCTCTCGGGCGATCCGGAGGACATCTACAAGACCGACGCCAAGGTGAAGGAGCTGATGCCCAACGACACGCATCTGCACAACTGGCTCGACATGGCGCGCGAGCGCATCCAGTTCCAGGGCCTGCCGGCCCGCATCTGCTGGGTGGGGCTGGGCGACCGGCACCGCCTGGGCCTCGCCTTCAACGAGATGGTGGCGAAGGGCGAGCTGAAGGCGCCGGTCGTGATCGGCCGCGACCATCTCGATTCGGGCTCCGTCGCCTCCCCCAACCGCGAGACGGAAGCGATGAAGGACGGCTCCGACGCGGTCTCCGACTGGCCGCTGCTGAATGCGCTCCTCAACACCGCGGGCGGCGCGACCTGGGTCTCGCTGCATCATGGCGGCGGCGTCGGCATGGGCTACTCGCAGCATTCGGGCGTGGTCATCGTCGCCGACGGCACGCCGGAAGCGGCCAAGCGGCTCGAACGCGTTCTCTGGAACGACCCGGCCACGGGCGTGATGCGCCATGCCGATGCGGGCTACGAGATCGCGCAGGACTGCGCGCGTGAGAAGGGGCTGAAGCTGCCGGGGATGGGGATCGGTTGAGGCGCCGCTCAGGCGTCCTCGCGTTTGATCCAGCCAGGCCGGCTCAGCAGATAGTCGACCATGCGCGGCGGGATCGCGCAGCGCGCCGCGATGTCCTCGGGCGCGTGGGGGAATCGCAACGCGATGTCAGCCTCGCGACCGTCGGCGAGCTTGCGAAGCCAGTCCGGGTCGATCAATGGCCCCCGGCCCGCCGCGACGAGATCCCCGCCCGCCGCCATCGCGGCCTGGGCATCTGCGAGCGTTCCCACGCCGCCACAGGCGATGACCGCGCAGCGTCCTGCAATCACCTTACGGATCTCCGCCAGCGGGCTGCGGCCGTCACTGCCGGTCGGCGCGGTGGGAGCCAGATAATTGCGATCCTCGCGCTGCGGCTGCTGAAGGCGAAAATCATCGAGAGACACATGGATGTAATCGAGGCCGAGACCGGCCAGCCGATCGACGAGCGCGAGCGCGTCATCGAGCCTGTAACCATCGGGCTCAGGCTCGAACGGCGTGATCCGGTAGCCGAGAACCATGCCCGGCCCCAACGCCTCTCGGGCCGCCCGCACCACGGCGACCGGAAAGCGCATCCGCGCATCGCGGTCACCGCCCCAGTTTTCCAGCCTGCGGTTCGCGCGCGGCGAGAAGAACTGGTGCAGCAGGTAGTGATTGGCCCCATGGAGTTCGACGCCGTCGAAGCCGGCCTGTCGCGCCCGCTCGGCTGCCGCACCAAAGCAGCCGACGAGATCATCGACCTCGGCCCCGGTCATCTCGCGCGGGGTCAGCGCGCCGGGTCGTAGCGAGGCGACGGCCGACGGGGCACGCATCCGTCCCTCCCCGATCAGGGCGGGCCGCGCAATGCGGCCGCCATCGTAGATCTGCAGGATCGCAAGACCGCCGCCGGCGCGCAGATCCCCAGCCAGCGCCTCGAGGCTCGGCAGGTGCCCGGGCTTTGCCGCTCCGATGCCGCTCCAGGAGCGACCATCCTCATGAACGTAAGCGCATGAGCTGATCACACCACCGAAACCCGAAAGGCTGCGTCGCTGCACGAAAGCGCGCTCCCCCGCACTGACCATTCCGTCGGGATCGGAGGCATCCGTCGTCATCGGCGCCAGCAAGAAGCGGTTGGGCAGAGTGCGCCCGCCGCCGAAGCGGAAGGGCGTCCACGGATCGGTCATCACTCCACCGGGTCCCTCTCACGGGCCGGGAACATCCTCACCGCACCATCCCCATCTGCCGCGGCAGCCAGAGCGTCAGCTCGGGGATGAAGGTGATCGCGATCAGCGCCGCGAAGAGCGGGACCAGCCAGGGCAGGATCGCCATGGTGGTGCGCTCGACCGAGAGCTTGGCGACGCGCGAGAGCACGACCAGCTCCATGCCGAGCGGCGGGTGCAGCAGGCCGATCATCAGGTTCAGCGTCATGATCAGCCCGAAATGGATCGGGTCGACGCCGAGCTTGAGGGCGATCGGCAGCAGGATCGGCACCACGATGGTGATGGCGGCGATGGTGTCGAGGAAACAGCCGATGAACAGCAGCAGGAGGTTGACGAGGACCAGGAACACCCACTTGTTCTGGGTTAGGCTGAGGATCGCCTCGGACAGGAGCGCGGCCGCCTGCGACACCGTCAGGAGCCAGGCGAAGATCGACGCCGCCGTGACGATGAAC
>JANOCI010000020.1:0-66670 GCA_031412095.1 Allobosea sp. | reverse complement strand
GGACCCGCCATACTCCTACCGCGTGCCCCCGGGCCTTGGCCTGCTGGAGGGTTATGTCGTGCGCGTGCCGCGGGGCACGCGCGAGGCCGCCGGCGTCGTCTGGGGCCTCAATCCAGGCAGCGGCGGCAACCTAAAAGCCGTGGTCTCGCTCGTCGCCGCCCCCGCCCTGTCGGCGCGCATGCGCGAGTTCATCGATTGGATCGCCTGGTACACCCTCAGCCCGCGCGGATCCGCCCTTTCGCTGGCGCTGCGCGCGCCCGAGCCGGACGGCAGGCCGCAACGGCCGCGTCTCGGCGTCCGCCTGCTCGGCCCACCGCCCAGACGGATGACCGCCGCCCGGCAGCGGGCCATCGCTGCGGCGCAAGGCGGCCTCCTGTTCGCCAAAAGCGCCTTGTGCGACATGGCCGGCGTTTCGCCTGCGGTGATCGACGCGCTGGTGGACGAGGGAACGTTCGCCGTCGAGCCGATGCCCGTCGCAGACGCGGCGGAGCGGCCTGATCCCGATCATCCTCACGACACGTTTTCGGCGCTGCAAGGCGAGGCCGCCGCCCGACTCGCGGGGCTCGTCGAGGCGCGCAGCTTCTCCATCGCCTTGCTGGAAGGGGTGACGGGGTCGGGCAAGACCGACGTCTATTTCGAGGCGGTGGCGGCGGCGGTGCGGCAGGGGCGGCAGTGCCTGATCCTGATGCCCGAGATCGCGCTCACAGCGCAGTTCACCGACCGGTTCACGGCGCGGTTCGGCGTGATGCCCGGCCTTTGGCACTCAGGCGTGGGCGTCCGGAAGCGGGACCGCCTCCACGCGGCCGTGGCGAGCGGCGAGGCGCTGGTCGTGGCGGGGGCGCGCTCGGCGCTGTTCCTGCCGTTCCGTGACCTCGCCCTCATCGTCGTCGATGAGGAGCATGAGGCTGCGTACAAGCAGGAGGACGGCGCGACCTACCATGCCCGCGACATGGCGGTGGTGCGCGCGCGCTTCGAGAACGCGGCCGTCATCCTGGCGTCGGCCACGCCGTCGGTCGAGAGCAGGGTCAACGCCGAGCGCGGGCGCTATCTGCACGTCCGGCTCGAAGAGCGCTTCGGCGGGCGCTCGCTGCCTGACCTCGCCGCCGTGGACCTGACCCGCGAGGCGGCGCCGCGCGGGCGCTGGATCTCGCCGAGGCTCGAGACGGAGGTGAGGCGGAATCTGGAAGCAGGCGAGCAGTCGCTTCTGTTCCTGAACCGGCGCGGCTACGCGCCGCTCACCTTGTGCCGCACCTGCGGCCACCGCTTCCAATGCGGCAACTGCTCGACCTGGCTGGTCGATCACCGGTTCCGCCGCTCGCTGGTGTGCCATCACTGCGGGCATATCGAACGCAGGCCGGAAACCTGCCCAGCCTGCGGCAGCGCCGACAGCCTCGTGCCGTGCGGACCCGGCGTCGAACGACTCGGTGAGGAGGTGGCAACGAATTTTCCGGACGCCCGCACGATCGTGCTGTCCAGCGATTTTCCGGGCGGAACCGAAAGGCTGAAGCAGGAGCTGCAGGCGGTGGCCAACGGGGAGTTCCAGATCGTCATCGGCACGCAGCTCGTGGCGAAGGGGCATAACTTCCCGGGCATGACGCTGGTCGGCGTGATCGATGCCGACATCGGGCTGGCTTCCGGCGACCCGCGCGCCGCGGAACGGACGTTCCAGATCCTGCAGCAGGTGACCGGCCGGGCCGGGCGCGGCGCCAAGGCTGGCCGGGCGCTGCTGCAGACGTTCCAGCCCCGGCATCCGGTGATCGCGGCGCTGCTGTCGGGCGACCCGGAGAACTTCTACCGAGCCGAAATCGCCTCGCGCGAAGCGGCAGGGATGCCGCCGTTCGGCAGGCTTGCGGCATTGATCGTGTCGGCGTCGGAGCGCAACGACGCCGAGCGCCACGCGAGGGATCTGGCCCGCAGCGCCGATGCGCCCGAAGGCGTGATGGTGCTTGGCCCGGCGGAAGCGCCGATCGCGCTCCTGCGTGGCCGCCACCGCATGCGCCTGTTGGTCAAGACCGCGCGCAATGTCGACCTGCAGGCTTACCTGCGCGGCTGGCTGAAGCGTGCCCCGAAGGCCAAGGGCTCCGTGCGGGTCCATGTCGACGTCGATCCGCAGAGCTTCTTCTAGATCATGCGGCTTGATGGAACCATCTGAAGACAGAGCATGATCGTTCGTAATGGCTCAGAGCATGCTCGATGCGAAGAACCGGGTCCATTCCTTGCAGCATGCCTGGACCGCAGCCTCGCATCATGGCCTTGGCGGGGCGCCTGCCGCGACCGCCGCGCCGACCATCTCCTCCGTCGTCTCCGTCATTCTAGCCTGCACTTTGTAGGCCTTGGTGCGCTGGCCGGGAACCATCACCAGGATGACGGTCTCGGAGCCGGGGCAGGCGGGGTCGGCGCAGACGATCTCGTTGACCGAAACGGTCGCGTCCTCGCCAAGCCCCAGCGCCAGCCTCGTCCAGAGCTTGATGCGGCCTGCGCTGGCGGCGTCAGGCTTCGCCGCGAAGGCGCCTGCTTTCCAAAAGCCGCCCAGCTTGACCATGCCCAGCCTCAGGCAGGCAAGGTGAGGAGGCCGGCCTGGCCATCCTCGCAGCCGAAGACCAGCCGCTTGCCGGGCTTGTCCCACGCGATCGCGGTGACGGCGCTGTCCTTGATCGCGGGCCGGGCCAGAAGCTCCGAGCCATCGGTGAGGCGCAGAAGCAGGATGCAGCCGTCCTCATAGCCGGCGGCGATCACGTAGGCGCCGGGATGGAACGCCACCTGCGTCACCTTGGCCCGACGGACGCCGCATTCGCGCGGCGCCTTGCCCATGGGCCCGTCGCCCTGGAATGGCCAGATGATGACGGCCTCCGCGCCGCTTGTGGCGAGCCAGGCCCCGTCGTGGGACCAGGAGAACGAGCGCGTCTTGGCGGGGTAGCCGCTCATGCGCATGTGCGCGACCTTCTCGGTCGGCTTCAAGGCCAGCCGCCAGCCATGCAGCGCGTTCTCCTGCATCGAGGTCACGACGAAGCGGCCGTCCGGGGAGAAGGTCGCATCCAGATGCGCGCCCTTCCATTCGAGGACCTGCGGCGTCGCCTCGGTGTTCGGGAACCACAACGTCGCGCCATTGTAATGGGCCATCGCCAGCCTGTGGCCCTTGGGCGCGAAGGCCAGGCCCTGGGCGGTCGACGGAGCCTCGAACGTCTTGAGGCCGCCTTTGTCGCCGCGCGCGAAGACGCGCTTGCCGACGCTGAAGGCGACCGCCCCGTTGCCCGACGCCGCGATGGCGTCGATCCAGCCGCCCTTCGGGTCCCGCGCCAGTTCGGAGACCGCGCCATCGGCGGCCAGCGCGCACACACGGCCGTCGCCGCCCCCGCTGAACAGGCGGCCGTTGGCCGATGCGGCGACAAGCAGGCCGGCCGAGCCATGCACGTCGACGCGAGCCTGCGGCCCGGCTGCGCCGCCGAGCATGACAGCGCCGTCAGCCAGAGCGAGCGCCGGCGTCGCGCCGAGCCATGCGGCCGCGATGACATGGTCCGCCGCGTCGAGCGCGGCGACATGCTGTGTGAGCGAAACAGGCGGCGGCAGATTCATGGCGACGTGAATAGGCGATCACGCCGCCGTCGCAAAGAAGCCTTTGCGGATGGCGTCACGGTCAAGATTGCGCCCGATGAACACGGCGCGGCTGACGCGCGCCTCATCCGCACGCCAATCCCGCTGCAGGTCGCCGTCGAGGATCATGTGCACGCCCTGGAAGACGAAGCGCTTCGGCTCGTCCTTGAATGCGAGGATGCCCTTGCAGCGCAGGATGTCGGGGCCCTGCACCTGGGTCAGGTCCTGGATCCACGGCATGAACCTCTCGGGATCGACATCGCCCTTGATCTCGAAAGACATCGAACGGATGTCGTCGGCATGGTGATGGTGGTGGCCCTCCTCAAGGAAGTCCGGCTCGATGTCGAGGATGCGGTCGAGATCGAAAGCGTTCCTGTCCATCACGTCCGAAATGGGCAAGGCGCATTTCGTCGTGCGATGCAGCTTCGCGGCCGGGTTGATCGAGCGGATGCGCGCCTCGACCGCAGCCAGCTCCTCCTCCGTGACGAGGTCGACCTTGTTGAGGATGATCACGTCCGCGAAAGCGATCTGGTTCTTGGCTTCGGGCGCATCGGCCAGCCGCTCCTGCAGCCACTTTGCGTCAGCCACAGTGACCACCGCGTCGAGGCGCGCGCGCTCGCCGACGTCCTGGTCCATGAAGAAGGTCTGGGCCACCGGCGCCGGGTCTGCAAGGCCGGTCGTCTCGACGATGATGGCGTCGAACTTGCCTTTGCGCTTCATCAGTCCGTCAATGATGCGGATGAGGTCGCCGCGCACGGTGCAGCAAATGCAGCCATTGTTCATCTCGAAGACTTCCTCGTCGGCTCCGACGACAAGGTCATTGTCGATGCCGATCTCGCCGAATTCGTTGACGATCACGGCGTACTTCTTGCCATGCGGCTCGCTCAGGATGCGGTTGAGCAGGGTGGTCTTGCCGGCGCCCAGATAGCCGGTGAGCACGGTGACGGGGATCTTGCCGGACATTTGGATCGGTCTTTCGCAGGTTCGCGCAGGTTCGGTCCGCGCTCAGGTGGTTCGCGCGCAGGTCAAGTCGCGCCGGTCATTCTTGAAATGGTGATCGGCGGCGGGCTTGTGAAGGTGTTATATCATAACATTTCCCGGCGGTCACGGGCTGATGCCACGCGGAAGTCCGGCGGCTTCCGGCCCCCCTCGGCGCGTCGCTCACAGGGGCGCGCAGGCCGCCTCCAGCCATGCCCGATCGCCTTCGTCCAGCTGGGGGCCAAGCTGTTCCAGCACACGGGCGTGGTAGGCGTCGATCCAGCCGCGTTCGGCCGGGCTCAGCAGGCTGACATCGATCAAGGCCCGTTCATACGGCGCAAGCGTGACGGTCTCGAAGCCGTACATCTCGCGCTCGGCGCCATCGATCCTGCGCTGTTCGACCACGATGAGGTTCTCGATCCGGATGCCATAATGTCCTTCGCGGTAGTAGCCCGGTTCGTTCGAGAGGATCATGCCGGGCTCCAGCGGGGTATGCCCAAGCTTCGAGATGCGCTGCGGGCCTTCATGCACCGAAAGATAGGCGCCGACGCCGTGGCCGGTGCCATGGTCGAAGTCGAGGCCCGCCTCCCAGAGCGGGACACGGGCCAAAGCGTCGATCTGAGCGCCGGAGACGCCTTTGGGAAAGACGGCGCGGGAGATCGCGAGATGTCCCTTCAGCACCAGCGTGTAGTGCCGGCGCATGTCCGGCGTCGCCGACCCCACCGCCAGCGTGCGCGTGATGTCGGTGGTGCCGTCCTCGTACTGCCCGCCGGAATCGATCAGGAAGATGCCGTCCTCGATCGGGCGGTTCGAGGCTGTCGTGACGCGGTAGTGGGGCAGGGCCGCGTTGGGGCCAGCGCCGGAAATCGAGGCGAACGAAATTTCCTTGAGCACGTTCGTCTGCCTGCGGAAGCGCTCCAGTTCGACGACGGCGTCGATTTCGGTCAATCCGCCTTTCGGAGCCTCTTTTGCGAACCAGGCCAGAAACCGGGCGACCGCTGCCCCGTCCCGCCTGTGGGCGCTGCGCGAACCTTCGATCTCGACGGCGTTCTTGGCGGCCTTCATCAGCGCGATCGGATCTGCGCCGACATCCGCCTTGCCGCCGGCGGCGACGATCCGGTCACGGACCGCTGCGCTGCAGGTGCTGGCGTCAAGCCGCACGGTCAGCCCTGCCTGCCCTAGCGCATCGATCGCGGGGCCGAATTCGGCGGGCCCGAACGGTTGGCAGACGCCGATCAGCCCGTCGATCGCCTCCGGGCCCAGTTTGGCCCCATTCATGAAAAGGCGCACCGGGCCCGATGTCTTGACGATCGCGTAGCCGAGCGCGATCGGCGTGTGCGGCACGTCCTGCCCGCGGATGTTGAGCAGCCAGCACACGCTATGCGGATCGGAGACGACGAGAGCGTCGCACTTCGCTGTGTCCAGCGCATCCCTGACGCGCGCGATCTTGCTGGCTTCATTTTCGCCGGCAAAGCGGCCGGGGTATGCCGTGACCTGTCCGGCCGGGGCGGGCGGCCGGCCCCGCCAGATCTGGTCGACCGGGTTCGGCGCAATGGCCCTCACGGCTGCGCCTGCGCGCATCGCCGCGGCCTCGAGCTTGCGGACCTGGTCAGGCGTATGGACCCAGGGATCGTAGCCCAGCACGCCTCCAGCGGGCAGGTTGGCCTCGATCCACTGCTCCTGCGACTGCTCGGCCATCTGGATCGGCGTGACGACAGCAGTGTCGGTCTGCGCCGCGGATTGCAGGGTGTAGCGGCCATCGACGATCAGCGCCGCGCGGTCCGTCAGCACCACCGCCGATCCGGCCGAGCCGGTGAAGCCTGTCGCCCAGGCGAGCCGTTCGTCGCAGGCGGGCACATATTCGCCCTGGTGCTGGTCTGACCGCGGGATGACGAAGCCTGCAAGCCCAAGCTCCGCGATGCGCTCGCGCAATGCGGCGATGCGGGAAGCGACCGTCGATGGGTCAGAGGGCTCGGCGAAGCTCTGGAAGATGGAGGACGGCGTCTGAGGCTGGTTCTGGCGTGTCATGAAACCGGACGATGAAGCTGAAGGACAGATGGCGTCAACGGTAAGCTCTGGGCCGCATGCCGTCCAGTTGCGCAGTTCGTCGTCTCGCCATGCGCACAGTGCATTGAAATTAAGCAATTGTTAATTCGTCATGCATGAAACGCTTATCTCGCATGTGCGAGATAAGCTTTCGCAGTGCACCATGCGGGGCCATATTCAGTTCACAAGAACAAGTGGAAACGATCCAAGCCGTCGGCCTTTTCGAGTCCAAACGACCAAAAGGAATATCACCATGGCTTACGCAAATATCGGCACCATCCTCGCCGCCCCCCTTGCGGAGCGCGATTCACGCCCATCCCTCTTCACGCGCATCGTGACTGCGATGACAGAGAGCAGGATGCGGCAGGCGCAACGCGAGATCAGGGCGCATGCCCATCTCGTCGATGGGCCAAATCCGGTTCTGGACGGCATGCCGAAGGTGACGTTGCTGAACGACAGGCAGCTGCCTTTCATCCGCTGAGCCGTTTCGCACCCAATTTTCAGGAGATCAACATGATCGCATTCTTCATCAAGGGCTACCACACCGCCCTCGACCTTTGGCACTTCATCGATGCTGTCATCCAGGACATGCGCCAGACACGCGACGAACTGGAAGATCAATACGGCCCGCTCGGCTTCTGAGCGTCCGCCCGCGGCGTCGTCCGCGGGCCAGACGTCACCACCAGAACTGGCGGCGCGGCCTCGGCGCTGCGCCGTTTCGCCTCAGCACAAGGGTGGCCCAACCCTCGCGTGCGGTTTTCGAACGCATCGTCCAGCCCTGCATGCGGTAGGCCGCCAGGACGCCCGCGACGTCCTTGAGCAGCAGTCCTGACAGGATCAGCGCGCCTGAAGGCTTCAGCACATGCGCAACGTCGCGTGACAGCCGCATCAGCGGACGAGCCAGGATGTTGGCGATCACCAGGTCGAAATGCCCCGCCCGGCTCGCCTTGGCGTGGCGCACCCCCGGGCCGACGTACATATCCAGCAGCCGCGCAGCATGGTTCAACGCCGCATTGCCGCGCGTGACCTCGACCGCGATCTCATCGATGTCGCCCGCCACGACGCGCTGCCTCAGCCTTTTCGCGACGGCCAGCGCCAGCACGCCCGTGCCTGTGCCGATGTCGAGAACGTGAGCGGGCCTGCCTCGCTTCAATTCCGCATCGATGGCCAGGAGGCAGCCCGCCGTCGTGCCATGATGGCCTGTGCCGAACGCCAGGCCGGCCTCGATCTCGATGGCGATGTCGCTTGCCTTCACCTCGTCCCGGTCATGCGCGCCATGAACAAGGAAGCGGCCTGCCCGGACGGGCTTCAAGCCATCGAGGCTTGCCTTGACCCAGTCCTTGGCCTCGACAAAGGTGAACACGGCGGTCGCCAGATCATCGCCCACAATGGGCGCGATAAGGTCTCGGATGGCGTCCTGGTCCGGGTCGTCGGCGAAGAAGACTTCGACGAACCAGGGCGAATTCTCCGTTTCATCGTCGATCTCGAATGCGGAGACGGCGGTCTCGGTGGGGTCAAGCACCTCGCCCAGCAGTTCGGTGATGGCCTTCGCCCGTCCCACGGTGGTTGCGAGCTTCAGGACGGTGGTGACGGTGTGGGGCAGGAGACCTTCGCGCATCGATGCGCTTTAGAGCATGGCGGCAAAAGGGGAAACCGCTTTCGCGGCAATTCGGCCCCTGCCTTGCAAATCATGCTCCCGACCAGAAAAAGCCGCTTGATCAGGAGTTGAAGCACGGCGTCAGGCGTCGTTCGCCTGTGAGTTCAAAAGCTGCCGAACCATAGGCCGTTAATGCAAACATGATGAATCGACACATTCTTGGCCTAGCCCCTTAAAATGATCGAAAGTCGTGCTATCTATGCACCAAGGCCTTGAGCCTATGGAGGATTAACATGTCTAGGACGTTAAATCGTCTTGCAACCGTCACCATGCTGGCCGGCTCATTGGCGCTGAGCTTCACCGCAGCAGACGCCCGCCCGGGCGGCGGCAAAAGCGCAGGCAGCCGTGGTTCGCAGACCAATGTCGCGCCGCCATCGACCAGCACCGCGCCCAACAGCGCGCAGCCCATGCAGCGCTCGATCAATCAGGGAGCCCCCGCCGCCGCAGCCGCTGCGCCTGCAGGGGCAGCAGCCGCCGCCGCGTCCCAGGCCGCAAGGCCTTCGATGGCGCGCAACCTGATGATGGGCGTCGGAGCCGGCCTGCTCGGTGCGGGCCTTTTCGGCCTGCTTTCCGGCTCGGGTTTCTTCGCCGGCCTCGGCTCGCTTGCCGGCATGCTGGGCCTTCTGCTCCAGATCGGCCTGATCGCCGGCGTGGTGTTCCTTGTCATGCGCCTCATCCGCAGCCGCCGCGAGACGGCCATGGCCACCGCGCAGCCGACGCCTCGAGATGCGACGATGCAGCCGCCCATGCAGCGCCAGATGATGGGCGCGATGGGCGGGGCCGCGGCACAGCCCGCCGTCCAGCAGCTGAGCCTGTCGAACGATGACTTCGGCGCCTTCGAGAAGCTGCTCGGCAACGTGCAGATGGCCTACAGCCGTGAAGACGTGCCGGCCCTCCGCGCCATGCTGACTCCGGAGATGGCGTCCTACATGGAAGGTGACCTGTCGGACAACGAGGCCAAGGGCGTGGTCAACCGCCTTGGCGACGTCAAGCTGCTGCAGGGCGATCTTGCGGAAGCCTGGCGTGAAGCATCCGGCGAATACGCCACGGTCGCGATGCGCTATGCGATCTCGGACGCGTTGGTGGACCGCAAGAGCGGCCGGACGCTGGAAGGCGACGCCGCCAAGGTCGGCGAAGTCACCGAGCTCTGGACCTTCGTCCGCGAGCCGGGCCAGGCCAGCGCCGAAAGCTGGAAGCTCTCGGCCATCCAGCAGGCCGCATGACCATCATGATCCTGATTTGATGCACGAAACTCGCCGGAGCGATCCGGCGGGTTTTTCGTTATGCCGGCGCTGACTGGTCCGCCTCGCCCATGTCAGTCCCGAAGGCCCCTTCCGGCTGCGAGACGACACGCTTCGATTCTCACTGGCGCTGCACGAAGCTGTCCAGCACCATCTTCCGGCCTGCCTTGTCGAAATCGATCGTCAGCTTGTTTCCGTCTACCGCATAGACGTCGCCAGGGCCGAACTTGATGTGGAAGACGCGGGCGCCGACGCCGAAATCAGACGCCGGCCCGCTGGACTTGGCCACGAGCTCGCCTTCGATCAGCTTCGGAGCGCCGCGCATGCCGCCGAAGCCCGGCCTGCCGGACCCGTTGCCTGCAGCTTCATATCCCCATTGGTCCGCCTGAGGCTGCCGGCTCTTCGCCGCCTGCGCCCGCTGCCAGCCTGGCGTGGAGTATGTCGAGGCGAAGCTCGGCTGCCGGTCGAAACGCGATGCGCCATAGCCGCCCTGGCCGAAATTCGACGCGGCCTGCATAACCTCCACCGCGACTTCCGGCAGCTCATCGATGAAGCGGCTCGGCATCGAGGATTGCCACATGCCGTGAATGCGCCGGTTGGAGGCGAACATGATCTTGGCGTGCCGGCGGGCGCGCGTGATGCCGACATGGGCGAGGCGGCGCTCCTCCTCGAGCCCGGCCTTGCCGCTCTCGTCCAGCGACCGCTGGCTCGGGAACAGCCCTTCCTCCCATCCAGGCAGGAAGACCATGTCGAACTCCAGCCCCTTGGCGGCGTGCAGCGTCATCAGGCTCACGCGGCTCGCGCCTTCGTCGGACACAGTGTCCATCACCAGCGAGACATGCTCCAGAAAGCCGGGAAGGTCGGGAAATTCGTCGATCGAACGGACAAGCTCCTTCAGGTTCTCGAGCCGCCCGGCCGCGTCCGCCGAGCGGTCCTTCTGCCACATGTCGGTGTAGCCGCTCTCCTCAAGCACCATCTCCGCGACCTCCGCCGGGCGCGCATGCTCCAGCCTGGCGCGCCACCGGCCGAAGGCCTGCACCAGTTCGCGGATCGTCGAGCGGACCTTCGCCTTGAACTCGTCCGTTTCGACCAGGATCGCGGCCGATTGCTGCAAAGACGCGCCCGTCGCCCTGGCGTGCATGTGAAGCTGCTGCAGCGCCGCGTCGCCCAGCCCGCGCTTGGGCACGTTGAGGATCCGCTCGAAGGCGAGGTCGTCTGTCTGCGAGTGCACGCATCGCAGGTAGGCCATGGCGTCGCGGATCTCGGCGCGCTCGTAGAACCGCGGGCCGCCGATCACCCTGTAGGGCAGCCCCATGGCGATGAAGCGCTCCTCGATCTCGCGCATCTGGGCCGAGGTGCGGACGAGCACCGCCATCTCGGACAAGGGCGCCCCGCGCGTCTGGAACAGCTCGATGTCGTCGCCGATGAGCCGGGCCTCCTCCTGGCTGTCCCATGCGCCGACGATGCCGACCTTCTCGCCCTCTTCGTCATCGGTGCGCAGCGTCTTTCCGAGCCGGCCTTCGTTCTTGGCGATCAGGAACGACGCCGCCTTGAGGATGTGGCCGGTCGAGCGGTAGTTGCGCTCCAGCCGCACCACTTTGGCGCCCGGGAAGTCGTGCTCGAAACGCAGGATGTTGTCGACCTCGGCCCCGCGCCAGCCATAGATGGACTGGTCGTCATCGCCCACGCAGGCGATGTTGCGGCGGCCCTGCGCGAGCAGCCTGAGCCAGAGATACTGCGCGACGTTGGTGTCCTGGTATTCGTCGACCAGCATGTAGCGGAAGCGGTCCTGATAGATCGCCAGCACGTCGGGATGCCCGCGCCACAGCGTCAGGCAGTGCACCAGCAGATCGCCGAAATCGCAGGCGTTCAGGGTTTTCAGGCGCTCCTGATAGGCTCTGTAGAGCTTGCCCCCCTGGCCGTTTCCGAATGCGCCCGCCTCGCCAGCCGGCACCGCATCGGGGCCCAGCCCGCGATTCTTCCAGCTGTCGATGAAGCTCGCCAGCATCCTGGCCGGCCAGCGTTTCTCGTCGATGTTCGCGGCCTGGATGACCTGCTTCAGCAGCCTGATCTGGTCGTCCATGTCGAGGATCGTGAAGTCGCTCTTGAGGCCGACAAGTTCGGCGTGCCGCCTGAGGATCTTGGCGGAGATGGAGTGGAACGTGCCAAGCCACGGCATGCCCTCCGCCACGTCGCCCACCAGCCGCGTGACGCGCTCCTTCATTTCCCGCGCCGCCTTGTTGGTGAAGGTCACGGAGAGGATCTGCGACGGGAACGCCTTGCCCGTAGCGATCAGGTGGGCGATGCGCGTCGTCAGCACGCGCGTCTTGCCGGTGCCTGCGCCTGCCAGGACAAGGATCGGCCCGTCGGTTGCCTCCACAGCCTCGCGCTGCTCGGGATTGAGCCCTTGCAGGTACGAGGCCGAGGCGACCAGCCCTGCCCGGGCGCGGGCGCCAAGGCTCCCCGAAGCGGGCTGATAGCTCACGTCGTCATGAGGCTCATTTGACAAGATGCTGCTGCTTTCTGATTCTATCGCCGACAGTATAGCCCAAACGGGCGGTCCGCACGGATTGCCGCGGCAGGCACGAGCGTCCCGGCGTCGCCATGAGGCCCATCGGCGAAAAGCCTGTCTGGAAGGTGGGCATGACCACGCTCGTCCGCAACCGTTCCGACGAATTGGCCACGCTCGGTGCGCTGCAGCCCTAGCGCCTTGCCTGCCGGCGCCGCCCGCTGTGGGATGCGGGAAGCGACCGATCGGGAAAAACCTTGGCCCTTGGCCCGGATCTGGTTGGCCTGACATGCAAATCCGGGTTACGTAGCCGGCCGTGGGGCGATCGGTCCGGCAATAGATTTTTTGCGGTGCAACATGCAGATGAACATCAAGCCGTCCCGTCCGCTGCCTTCCCGCGATGCGCTGGAGACGGTCCGCCACGGCCTGGGGGCGATGCTCGGCAACCGTCTGGTCACCAGCCTCGCCGTGCGCCAGCAGCATGCCAACACGCTGACCTGGATCGAGAACCAGGCCCCCGACATGGTCGCGTATCCGGAGAGCACCGAGGAGATCAGCGCCATCGTCAGGCTGTGCGCCGCCCATGACGTGCCTGTCATCCCGTTCGGCACCGGCACGTCGTTCGAAGGACATGTCAATGCGCCGTTCGGAGGCGTCTCCGTCGACACGTCCATGATGAAGGCCATCATCGCGGTCCATGCCGAGGACCTCGACTGCGTGATCCAGCCCGGCGTGACGCGCAAGATGCTGAACGAGCACCTGCGGGACGTCGGATTGTTCTTTCCGATCGATCCTGGCGCGGATGCTTCGCTAGGCGGCATGACGGCCACCCGCGCCTCCGGCACGAATGCGGTGCGCTACGGCACCATGAAGGACAACGTGCTGGCGCTGAAAGTCGTGCTGCCGAACGGCGACGTGATGACCACGTCGAGCCGCGCCAAGAAGTCGTCCGCCGGATATGACCTGACCCGGCTTTTCGTGGGTTCGGAAGGCACGCTCGGGCTTATCGCCGAGATCACGCTGAAGCTCCAGGGAATCCCCGAGGCGATCTCGGCGGGCATTTGCCCGTTCCCGTCCGTGAAGGCCGCTTGCGACGCCACGATTCTCACCATCCAGACCGGCTTGCCGGTCGCGCGGATCGAGCTTCTGGATGCGCTGCAGGTCAAGGCCTGCAACCTGTATTCGAAGCTGTCGCTGCCCGAGACGCCGATGCTGCTGGTCGAGTTCCATGGCACGGACGCCGGCGTGAAGGAGCAGGCGGAACGCTTCGGCGAGATTGCGGCCGAACTGGGCGGCGGCCCCTTCGAGTGGGCGACGAAAGCCGAGGACAGGACGCGCCTGTGGCAGGCGCGCCATGACGTCTATTGGGCCTCCGCTGGCCTGCGTCCGGGCGCGAAGCCCATCGCCACCGATGTCTGCGTCCCGATCTCGCGTCTTTCGGAATGCATCGAGCAGACCCAGGCCGACATCGCCGCAAGCGGGCTCATCGCGCCGATTGTCGGCCATGTCGGAGACGGCAATTTTCATGTCGGGCCGCTGGTCGACATGGACGATGAGGCCGAGGTCAGAGCCACCAAGCTGTTCCTCGAACGGCTGGTCGACAGGGCCCTCGCCATGGACGGCACCTGCACGGGCGAACATGGCGTAGGCCAGGGCAAGATGAAATATCTCGAGAAAGAGCATGGTCCCGAGGCGTTGACGGTGATGCGGGCGCTGAAGCTGGCGATCGACCCGCAGAACCTGATGAACCCGGGCAAAATCGTTGCATTGTGAAGCTCGTGGCGCTCGCCTGCCCTTGCGGGGGCAAGGCGCAGCCCGCACATTGCCGCTGTGCGTGATGGTCTGACATTTTTGGCGGGATTGGTCCTGCTGGCGCTGCTTGCGGCGCTGGTCGGGCCTGTCTTTGTCGACTGGAGCCAGCAGCGCCATGTCATCGAGGAGCGGCTGAAGCAGGCGACCGGCCTCGACATCGCCAGCACGGGCCCCATCGACCTGCGCTTCCTGCCGACGCCGCGCCTGAAGATCGCGGGCCTGCGCGTCGGAGACGCCGATCCGCAGGGCAGCAGGCTGACGTCCGGCATGGTGCGGGCCGAACTCGAGCTTGGTCCGCTTCTGCGCGGCGAGGTCCGGCTTGCGAGCGTGCACCTCGACACGGTCGACCTGACGCTGGCGATTCGCGACGGCGGGCTTGCCATGCCTGCCTCGATGCCCGCACTGGGCACCGTCGCCGGCATCAACATCATCACGGTGTCGCGCGGGCAGGTCACGGTGCTGGACGAGGCGGGCGTCTCGCGCTTCTCCGCGCCCTTCTCGGCGGAGACCAACTGGCCGCAGGGAGCGGCGCCGGCCCGCCTTGAGGCGGAGCTCGCCGGGCGATCCCTCCGGATGACCGCAGGTGACCGCGACGCGGCGGGCCGCGTGCGGATGAAGCTGGCCAGTTTCGACCCCCAGTCCCGCATCGAGTTCGACGGATGGCTCGGAATCGAGGCGCAGTCCGCCTCCCTGACGGGCGCCCGCCAGCTGATGCTTCGCCCCGAAGGCCAGTTGCTGATGTCGCTGGCGAAGTCGGGCGAGGCGCAAAGCCCGCCGGCGGTTTCAGGAAAGCTGCAATGGGCGTCCGCCGGGCTGAGCCTCACGGGCCTGGTCGTGGATATGCCCGGCGGCCGGCTCGAGGGCGAGGCAAGCTGGAGCACGCAGCCGGGCGAGCCGGCCCGGCTCGCGCTCCAGGCGCGACGGGCGGACGCGGAGGCTTGGCTCGCGCAGACGCAAGCCCTTCAGGCCAGCGTCGCCGTGCCGGACTGGCTGGCCGCCCTGTTGCCGGACCTGCAGGTGAAGCTCAGCGCAGACCAGATCGGCTTTCGCGGCGAGGAGGCTACGGAAGCGCAGCTTGTGCTCCATCAGCGGGGCAGGTTCTGGCTTCCTGAAAGCGGCCGCATCACCTTCGCGGGCGCGAACCTTTCGTTCAGCCGGCGCGAGCAGGACCGCATCGCCGCCTCGCTCGATGCGCCGGACCTGCGTCGCATAGCTCTGGCGATGCAGCGGCTGGACATGCCACAGGGCCTCGCGGAGGACATCGCTGCGCTCGGACAGCTCGCTGCGACCGCGGAGCTTGCTCCGGCGGCCGGCGGCGTCCGCATCACGCGGTGGCAGGCGCGTGGCCGTTTCGGGCAGGCCGACGGCGACGGCATGGTAGAGCCCGGGAAGGTGCGCGCCAGCGCGGCGTTCCAGGGTGCGGACGTGCTGTTTCTGGTGCGCCCGCTCCTGGCCGCCACCAAGATCGTCACGGCGGATCTCGATCTGTTGGTCTCCGGCCAAGGCATGCGCGTCGGCAATGGGCCCATCGGCAGCGGGCTCATCAATGCGCAGCGCACCGCCGGGCAGTGGCGCATCGACAACGTGACGGCGCGCGGCTTCGACGGGCTGGAGCTCGACGTGCGGCGCGGCGCCTCGGACCAGGACCTGCAGTTCAGCCTGGGCGCGCCCCGCGCCGACGTTATCACCGCGCTGGCCGAGCGCCTCATTCCGTCCCAGCAGGTGACGCAGGCGGTCCGGGCGTTGCGCGGGGTCTCGCCCGTCAGGCTTGGCGGCGTGGTCACCGCGCGGGCTTCCGATTGGCTGATCAGCGCCACCGGGCAGGCCGGGCCTCTGGCCGTGGAGGCCAGCATGCGCACCAATCTCGCGGGGCATTGGCAGGGCGGCGACGTGACGCTCACTGCCGCTGAGCGCG
Organism: Allobosea sp.; assembly: GCA_031412095.1. Taxonomy (GTDB): domain Bacteria; phylum Pseudomonadota; class Alphaproteobacteria; order Rhizobiales; family Beijerinckiaceae; genus Allobosea. The sequence continues at coordinate 50,921 of JANOCI010000020.1, read as the reverse complement.
GGGTTCTGTTCCGCGCCCTGGGCCTGCCGGCTCCTGCGACGGGAAACGTGGCGACGCGGCTCTCTCTGCGCCTTGGCGAAAGCGGCCCGACGCTGCTGATGACGGGCGCCGAAGGCCTTGCGTTCGAGGCGCGGGGCCAGTGGGCGAAGGATGCCGCCGGCACGCTGGCGGGACCCCTGGACGCCACCGTGACGGCGCCTGTCATGGCGATGATCCTGCCTGATCTCGGACTTGGGCCAGTTGCCGCAGGCGGCTTGGCGGGCCGCCTCAAGCTCAGGCTCCAGGACGGGGCGATCGGCCTCGACGCCATCGAGGCCGACATGTCCGGCGGCCGGGTCCAGGGCGAGGTCGAGGTGGCCGGAAGCGGGGCGCTGAGCGGCAGGTTGAGGCTGCCTGGGCTCGATCTCGACCGGTTCGGGCGCTGGGCCATGGGCGCCGCGCCCGCTCAGGGCGAAGGGGTCTGGTCGGGAGCTCGATTCGCGGACGCGCCGCGCTTGCCGACGGTCAAGCTGGCGCTGGCCAGCGGCAACATTACGGCCCCTTTCGCCGGGGCGATGGCTGGCGAGTTGAACCTGACGATCATCGACGGGCTTGTGCGGCTGTCCGACATCAGGCTCGTCGCCGGGCCGACGACGATCAGGGGGTCGGTCGAGGTCGAGCGCCAGGGCGGGCTCCTGTCGCTGCGTGTCGCCGGCCAGACAGAGGCGCTCGATCTCGCACGCACGGTCGGCGGCGACTTCTCAGGGGTCGGCGACCTGACGATCCAGCTTGGCGCCTCCGGCGAAAGCCCGGCTCGGCTTGTCGCGGCGCTCACGGGCGCAGCCCAGTTCAATGCACGGAATCTAGCCCTCGACCGCGTCGATCCGTCGGCGCTGGAGCGCATCACCGCGAACCTCAACACCGACATCATGGTCAGCGATGCCCCGGCCTTGGCCCAGACTGTCCGGCGAACGGTCGAAGCGGGCTCCTGGCGCCTGGCCGACGCATCGCTGGCCCTCGTCATCGCCGGGGGCGTCGCACGGCTTTCTCCGGTCGCCGACGAAAAGGCAGGCGCGTCTTTGACTCTCCTCGGCTCCTTCGACATCCGCAGCGGGACATCCGACCTGCGCGCCGTCTTGCAGATGAAATCGCAGCCGAAGGGCTGGACCGGCCCTGCGCCTCAGATCGGCGTGAACTGGCGCGGAGGCTGGCGGGAGCCGGTGCGCAGCTATGACGTCAGCGCGTTGTCCAACGCGGTGTCGCAGCGGGCGCTCCAGCGCGAGATCGAACGGGTCGAGGCCTTCGAGGCCGACATCCGCGAGCGCGCCCAGTTCAATCGCAGGCTGCGCGCCGAGCGCGAACGACGCGAGGAGGAGCAGCGCCAGGCCGCCGCCGAGGCTCAGCGTCTCGCTGCCGAGGCTCAGCGGGCTACCGCAGAGGCGCAACGTCTGGCGGCCGAAGCCCAAAGGGCCGCGGCCGAGGCCAGCCGGCAGGCGAGCATCGAAGCCGCCCGGCAGCGCGAGGAGCAGGAAAGGGCGCGGGCCGGCACGCAGCAGCAGCAGCCGGCGCAGATCGCCCCGCCTTTGCCGCCACCGATCTCGGTCCCGAACGCGCCTCAGCCGCGCGGCACACCTTTGCCGCCGCCGCTCAACCTGAACCCTTCGCCAGCCCAGCCGTGGCGGACGCCGCAGCAAACGAACTGAAGCCGCGTCCGGCACAGGCGCGCGCGCCGAAGCCTGCGGGGGCCGGACAGGGCATGCGGATCAGGGCGTGACATGGATGCTCCGCTCCACGCCTTTCGGCGCGTTCAGCTCCTTCCACGTCGTATTGGCCACGTGGGCGGCCGGGAATGGAGGCCGCGGGACATACTGGCCGTCTCCTGGCCGCGCATGGATGGTTCCCTCATGCCAGGCGATCCGTCCGCCGCAGATGGTCATGCGCGGGGCGCCGGTGCAGGCGAAGCCCTCAAAGACATTGTAATCGATCCGGCTCACCTGGTCCTTCGCAGTGATGATCTTGGAGGCGGCGGGATCCCAGACCACCAAGTCGGCATCGGAGCCAACCGCGACAGCGCCCTTGCACGGATAGATGTTCAGGATGCGCGCGATGTTGGCCGAGGTCACCGCGACGAACTCCTCCTTCGAGATGCGCCCTGTGGCGACGCCCCTGGTCCAGAGAACCGGCATCCTGTCCTCGAGGCCTCCCGTGCCGTTCGGAATCAGGCGGAAATCGCCAAGCCCGCCGCGCTTCTGCTGCGTCGTGAAGGAGCAGTGATCGGTGGCGACGACCTGAAGCGAGCCCGACTGGAGCCCGGCCCAGAGCGCATCCTGATGGTCCTTGGGGCGGAACGGCGGGCTCATCACGCGCTGGGCTGCATAGTCCCAGTCCTTGTCGAGATACTCGCTGTCGTCGAGCACCAGATGCTGGATCAGCGCCTCGCCGTAGACCCTGCGCCCGGCGTCCCGCGCACGCTTGATCGCGTCATGCGCGTCGCGCGAGGACGTATGCACGACGTAAAGCTGCGAGCCGACCATGTCCGCGATCATCACTGCGCGGTTGGCCGCTTCGCCTTCGACATGGGGCGGGCGGGAATAGGCATGGCCTTCTGGGCCGGTGAGGCCCCTCGCCATCAGGCTTTCCTGCAGCCGGTGCACGATGTCGCCGTTCTCGGCATGCACGAGCGGCAGCGCGCCAAGCTGCGCGCAACGGGAGAACGAATGATAGAGCTCGTCGTCGTTGACCATCAGCGCACCCTTGTACGCCATGAAATGCTTGAAGGTGTTGATGCCGTAGGTGTTGACCACGGTGTCCATTTCGTCGAACGCCTGCTCGGACCAGCGGGTGACGGCCATGTGGAAGGAATAATCGCAGGCCGCCTTCTCCGACTTGCGCCGCCAGTCCTGGTAGGCGGCCAGCATCGAGGCGCCCGGGGCGGGAATGCAGAAATCGACGATCATGGTCGTGCCGCCGGAAAGGGCCGCCTTGGTTCCCCATTCGAAATCGTCCGCCGACACCGTGCCCATGAACATGAGCTCCATGTGCGTGTGCGGGTCGATGCCGCCCGGCAGGATGTCGCAGCCGCCTGCGTCGATCATGCGCGCGCCGGCCGGCATCTCGACCCGGGGGCCGACCGCGATGATCCGTCCGCCTTCGATGAGCACGTCCGCGCGGCGGGAATGGTCATGATTGATGACCGTGCCGCCGCGGATGAGGATGGTTTCGGGCGTGGTTGCGGACATGGCTTCGTCTCCCAAACATGTGGAACGGGAGGCGGAAGCCGCCGCCCGTCCGGAAGCTTCACGCTCACTTCATCGCGGCGTCGATGACCGCATGGGTCCAGGCCCCGGCGGGAACCTTCGTGATCACGGGCTGCTCGCCGCCCGCTCCCATCAGGGTCGCCACGGTGCGGCCGAAATCGTCGGGATCGAGCTTGCCTGTAGAGCCGGCGGTGAGCTTGTTGATCTCGCCCATCATGCGCTTCTGATGGGCTTCCTTCTGCGCACCCGAAGCATCGTTGTCGAGGACGATCCTGGCGGCCTCGTCCGGATTGGCGCGCGCATAGTCCCAGCCCTTCATCGCGGCGCGCGTGAACTTGGCCATGCGGGCGACGAAGGCCGGATCTGCGAGCCTGCTCTCCAGCACGTAAAGGCCGTCCTCCATGGTCGAGACGCCCTGGTCGGTGTAATTGAACACGACCAGATCGTCGGGCTTCAGGCCGGCGTCGATCACCTGCCAGTATTCATTGTAGGTCATGGTGGAGACGCAGGCCGCCTGCTTCTGGATGATCGGGTCGACGTTGAAGCCCTGCTTGATGACCTTGACCCCGCCGGCGGAGCCGTCGGTCTTGAGGCCGAGCTTGGCCATCCACGCCATGAACGGATACTCATTGCCGAAGAACCAGACGCCGAGCGTCTTGTCCTTGAAATCGGCCGGGGTGGCGATGCCGGCATCCTTGCGGCAGGTCAGCATCATGCCCGACCGCTTGAAGGGCTGGGCGATGTTGACCAGGGGAACGCCCTTCTCGCGCGCCGCCAGCGCCGCGGGCATCCACTCGACGACGACGTCGGCGCCGCCGCCTGCGATCACCTGCGGCGGAGCGATGTCAGGCCCGCCGGGCTTGATGACGATGTCGATGCCTTCGGCCTTGAAGAAGCCCTTGTCCTTGGCGACGTAATAGCCCGCGAACTGCGCCTGCGTGACCCATTTAAGCTGCAGCGTGACCCGCTCCTGCGCCGCCGCCGGCAGCGTGAGCGCCAGCGCGAAGGCGGCGCCGATCATCATCTTCCCGATCATGGTCTTCTCCCTGTTTGCGCCAGCCGTCGAGGCCGGCGACCATCACGACATTCACCTTGCACGGGTCGATGGATGCCAGAACGTGACGCTCCGCTCGATCAGCACCAGGATTCCATAGAAGGCCGAACCGGCCAGCCCCGCAACAGCAATTGTGGCCCAGACCATGTCGAGCGCCATGCGCCCCACTTCGGTGGAGATGCGGAAGCCCATGCCGACGACTGGAGTGCCGAAGAATTCGGCCACGATCGCGCCGATCATCGCCAGCGTCGCATTGATCTTCAATGCATTGAAGATGAACGGCATCGCTGCGGGCAGGCGCAGGGACAGGAGCGTCGAAAGCCATGACGCGCCGTAGGACCGCATGAGGTCGCGCTCGAGCTGGCCAGCGCTGGCGAGACCCGCCACCGTGTTCACCAGCATCGGGAAGAACGTCATCACGACGACAACCGCCGCTTTCGATTGCCAGTCGAAGCCGAACCACATCACCAGAATGGGCGCGATGCCGATGATCGGCAGCGCGGAGACGAAGTTGCCGATCGGCATGAGCCCTCGGCGAAGGAAGTCGAAGCGGTCGCAGGCCAGCGCGATGAGGAATCCAGCTGCGCAACCCATCAGCCAGCCAGGAATGGCTGCCCGCAGCACAGTCTGCACGAAGTCGGCCCACAAGGTCGGCAGCGATGCGGCGGCCCTGGCGGCGATCAGGGACGGGGCCGGCAGCAGCACGGTGGGGATGGCGAGGCCGACGCAGAGGGCCTCCCACAGGATCAACAGCGTCAGGCCGAAGATCCAGGGGGCCATCCAGCCCGCCATCCGCGCTAGCGGCCCCCTGGATTGTGAGATCGTGTGGTTGAACTCCCATGCGCTGATCCAGAACGCGGCCACCAGCAGCCAGAACATCCAATGGCCGGCAGGAGCGCGGTCCTGCAGGCGGAACAGAAGGGCGGCCGCCAGCGTCGCCAACGTCAGCGCCTGGAGCAATCCCGCAGTCCCTGACTGGCGGCCCGCGCTCATGGCCTTGCTCTGATCGCTGCGCTCATGGCGTCGCTCCCGTCCCTGCGCTCACGGCGTCGCTCCGATCGCTGCGCCCGGCTTCGCGGGGCGTGCGGGTCCGGAGGCGGCGCTCCCCGAAGGCTTGCCGGCTCCCATCGCCTTCAGCGTCAGCCGCTCGGCCGATGCGACGGACAACACGAGCAGCGCGGCGAGCAGCGCCGCAAGCAGCAGCGCGGCCCAGATCTGGATTGTCTGCCCGTAATAGCTTCCCGAGAGGAGCCTGGCTCCAAGCCCCGCCTGCGCGCCGGTCGGCAGTTCGCCCACGATGGCGCCGACGAGGCTGATGGTGACGGCCACTTTCAGCGAGGCGAAGAGGAACGGCACGGCCGCCGGCCATCGAAGCTTCCAGAATGTCTGCGCCCGCGAGCCATTGTATGTGCGCATGAGGTCAAGCTGCATCGCATCGGGCGAGGTCAGGCCCTTGACCATGCCGATGGCGACCGGAAAAAAGCACAGATAGGCGGATATGATCGATTTCGGGATCAGTCCCGTCAGGCCGACCGAGCCCAGCGCCACGATGATGATCGGCGCGATGGCCAGGATGGGGATCGTCTGGCTCACGATCACCCACGGCATCAGGCTGCGCGACAGCGTCCTGCTGTGCACGATGCCGACGGCGATGAGGATGCCGAGAAGGCTGCCCATGGCGAAGCCGAGCATCGTGGCGGAAAGCGTCACCCAGGCATGGGTGGCCAGGTTGCGCGGGTTCAGCACGACGCCGTCAGCCGTCTCGCGGAACAGCCGGGCGCCGATGGTCGAGTTGTAAAGTTCCTGCACGATCTGGTGCGGCGCGGGCAGCACGGGCCGCTCCAGCGCCCAGGCGATCCGGTAGCGCGCGGCGATGTCGCCGGAAGCGCCCTGCAGTTGCGGAAGGTTGCCGTTCATCGGCAGGCAGGCGGCGTACCATGCCGCCACGATCAGCCCGGCGATGACGAGCACCGGAAGCGTGGAGCCTTTCCGGCGGGGCAGCGGGCGGACGGCGACGGCACCATCTTGCGCCGCGGCAGCGCCTGGCTGCGCGCTAATCGTCATAGGAATGGCCGGCGCGCAGGCCCTCCCTCACGCGCTGCGCGATGCGCAGGAACTCTGGCGTCTCGCGGATGTCGAGCGAACGGCCCTCGCCAAGGTCGCATTCCACGATGTCGATGATGCGTCCGGGCCTCGGGCTCATCACCACGATGCGCGTGGACAGGAACACCGCCTCGGGAATCGAATGTGTCACGAAGATGATGGTCTTGCGCGTCTCGGCCCAGAGCCGCAGCAGCTGCTCGTTCAGCTTGTCGCGGACGATCTCGTCAAGCGCGCCGAACGGCTCGTCCATCAGCAGCAACTGCGGATCGAAGCACAGCGCCCGGGCTATCGAGGCGCGCTGCTGCATGCCGCCGGAAAGCTGCCAGGGAAACTTCTGCTCGAAGCCCTTGAGGTTGACCAGTTCGAGATAGGCGCGCGCCCGTTCCCGCCGCTCCGCCCGCGCCATGCCGAAGACTTCGAGCGGCAGCATCACATTGCGTTCGATCGTGCGCCACGGATAAAGTGCTGGAGCCTGGAAGACATAGCCGTATTGACGCTTCAGCCGTGCCTGCTCCGGGCTGAGCCCGTTCACCGCGATGGTTCCGCCCGTGGGCGCCTCAAGATCGGCAATCACCCTCAGCAGCGTGGTCTTGCCGCATCCCGACGGTCCGATGAACGAGACGAACTCGCCCTTCCGGACAGACAGATCGATCTCCTGCAGCGCATAGACTGGTCCGTCATCGGTGGCGAAGGTCAAGGACAGCTTGCGTGCGTCGATCACCTCGCCCGCGCCCGGAATGTGCGCTGCGGTCAGTCCCACGCCCGATGCCGCCTCTTCGACCCTCATTCCGTTCATGCCTCGTCAGACGCCCGAATTAAAGCAATACGCATGCCATGCACCTCTCGTGAGGACCAGCGTGGACCAGAATTGATCGAACGGTCAAGCCCGTGCCCTATGCGGCGCAAAGCCGATTTGTCACGCCTTTTCCGATGGATGCCGACACTAAGGTGTCCCGCCTGCATCGTCCGGTCTGCCCTGCCGTCATCCGTGCGAATGCGGACCGTGACGAGGCATTCCGTCCAGCATCGCAGCTAGAGGCATCGACGCTCACTCGGCCGGCTCGGCCACCTTGGCCGCGGCCGCGAGGGGAGGGCGTGGATCGGCGGCCATCGGATTGTTGGGATGCTCCATCCAGGTGCGGGTCCCTCCGACGCGGACGCCGGTGCGGGGGTCGATCCCTTCGGTCAGCTCCACCATGCTGATGCAGCTCTCCACCGGGCAAACCAGGGCGCACAGGTTGCAGCCCACGCACTCCTCATCGATCACCTCGAAGTGGCGCTTGCCGTCCACCAGATGCGTGATGGCCTGGTGCGACGTGTCCTCGCAGGCGATGTGGCATCGGCCGCACTTGATGCACAGGTCCTGGTCGATGTGCGCCTTTACGACATAGTCGAGGTTCAGATGCTGCCAGTCCGTGACGTTCGGCGAGGCCATTCCTCGGAACGCACCGATGTCCGCGTAGCCCTTTGCGTCCATCCACTCGGACAGCCCGGCCTTCATCTCGTCGACGATCCTGAATCCGTAGGTCATCGCGGCGGTGCAGACCTGCACCGTGGCGCAGCCCAGCGCAATGTATTCGGCGGCGTCCTTCCAGGTCTCGATGCCGCCGATGCCCGACATCGGCACGCCCCTTGTGTCGGCATGGCGCGCGATCTCGGCGACCATGTTCAGCGCGATCGGCTTGACCGCCGGCCCGCACATCCCGCCATGGGTTCCCTTGCCGCCGACATGGGGCCAGGGCGACATCAGGTCGAGGTCGACGCCCATCATGGAGTTGACGGTGTTGATGAGCGACACGGCGTCGGCCCCGCCCTGCTTCGCCGCCCTTGCCGGCGGGATGACGCTGCCGACATTGGGCGTGAGCTTGACGATGACCGGCATGCTTGTGTGCTGCTTGCACCAGCGCGTGACCATCTCGACATATTCCGGAACCTGCCCGACAGCCGCGCCCATGCCGCGCTCGCTCATGCCGTGCGGGCAGCCGAAGTTGAGCTCCACCCCGTCGCACTCCGTCCATTCCACACGCTTGAGGATGGATCTCCAGCTCTCCTCATCGCAGGGCACCATCAACGACACGACCATGGCGCGGTCGGGCCAGTCCTTCTTGACGCGCTTGATCTCCTCCAGATTGACCTGCAGCGGCCTGTCGGTGATCAGTTCGATGTTGTTGAAGCCGATGACGCGCCGGTCGGAGGCATGGATCGCGCCGTAGCGCGGCCCCGACACGTTCACGATGGGCGGGCCGTCCTCCCCGAGCGTCTTCCACACCACGCCGCCCCAGCCGGCCTTGAAGGCGCGCACGACGTTGTATTCCTTGTCGGTTGGCGGGGCGGAGGCAAGCCAGAACGGGTTGGGCGCCCTGATGCCGGCGAAATTCACGCGCAAATCAGCCATGGCCGTCTCCTCCGTCGTCCGCGGTGCGGCCCATACGGGCCAGCCTTCGCGGCGTCCTCATTCAGCAGCCTCGGCCGCCGCCTGCGAGCGCAGGCTCCGGTCGATCGACAATGCGGCCTGCTTGCCGTCCTCCACCGCGCTGACGGTCAGGTCCTGGCCGCCCGCGATGCAGTCGCCGCCGGCCCAGACGCCAGGCCAGGAGGTCCGGCGGCCGGCATCGACGACGATCCGGCCGCCGCTCATCGCCAGCGCGCCGCCTCCGTCGGCGACGTCCGCGGGCACGAAAGCCTGGCCGATCGCCTTGAACAACTGATCGCAGGCCAGCGCGACCATCTCGCCTGTTCCTGCAAGGGCGCCGCCTTCGAGCTTCGTACGCTCGAGCCTGACGCCGGTCAGGGAGCCTTGATGGGACAACAGCTCCACGGGGCGCAGCCAATGGCGGATGACGACGCCGCGGGTCTGCGCCACATCCTGCTCGTATGTTGAGGCCGGCATCTGATCCTTGCCGCGGCGGTAGGCGATGGTGACCTCGTCGGCGCCGAGCAGCTTGATCTGGGTGGCGATGTCGATGGCGGTCATGCCGCCTCCGACCACGACGACCCGGCGGCCGACAGGCAGGATTGATTTGTCCGGCGCCTGACGAAGGCGTGCGATGTAGTCGACGGCATCCACTACGCCGGAAGGCTCCGGGCCGTGGCCAAGACCAAAGCCCAGGTCAAGTCCATTCACGCCGCCAAGCCCCATGCCGAGGAACACGGCGTCGAAGTCACGCTTGAGGCCCGCCACCGTGATGTCGCGGCCCAGCCGCTTGCCGGTCTCGACGGCGATGTTGCCGACGGCGAGGATGTAATCGACCTCGGCCTGCGCCACGCCTCCGGCGGCCTTGTAGGCGGCTATGCCATATTCGTTCAGGCCGCCTGCCTTCTCCCGTGCCTCGAACACCGTGACGTTGTGGCCCAGCGTGGACAGCTTGTGCGCGCAGGCCAGCCCGGCCGGGCCTGCGCCAACGACGGCCACATGCCGTCCCGTCGCCGGACCCGCCTTGTAGAACTGCCTGCCCGCGGCGAAGGCGGCGTCGGTGGCGAAGCGCTGGAGCCGGCCGATCTCGATCGCCTTGCCTTCCGACACTTCCCGCACGCAGGCGCCTTCGCAGAGATTTTCGGTGGGGCAGACCCGGGCGCACATCGCGCCCATGATGTTCTGGTCGAGGATCGTCCGCGCTGCCCCGATGGGGTTGTGCGCCGAGATCTGCCGGATGAAGAGTGGGATGTCGATGGCGGTCGGGCAGGCCGTCACGCATGGCGCATCGTGGCAGAACAGACAGCGCTCGGCGGCCACGCGCGCCTCGTTTGCGCCGAATGCCGGAGACAGGCCGGCGAAGTTGGCCTCCAGCATCTCAGCCGTCAGGCGGCCAGCCTCGATGTCGGGCATATCACCTGCTCCCCAAGGGCCCCGCCGCCAATGCCTGCAGCATGCCCGGTCGCCGTCCGGGATGCGGCCAATTCCACGGTCCGCCATCTGAACAAACGTGACGGAGGCTGTCAATCGGCGCTGTCGGCGGCCGAAGCTTCCTTCGCTCGGGGCCCGGCGCTCAGGCTCTCCAGAACGTGGACGCGCAGCGCCGATGACAGGTTCGTGCGGGCCCGGATGCCGTCGATCTCCGCGACCAGCATCGCGAGGCTCATGCCCCGCGCCGTTGCAAGCGACTTAAGCGCGCGCCAGAACGGCTCCTCGAGCGAGATCGACGTCGCATGGCCCGCGATGGACAGCGAGCGTTTGATCACCCCCGCGCGGTCCTCCGGCGGCTGCTGCCCGTCTCGCCGCGGGTCTTGCCGGACGTTTCGGCGGGTGGCGCGCGTCTGGCCGCCATCCTGGCCGCCATCTTGGCCGACGGCTTTCGCCGACCTGCCGCGCCTCGGGGGTTCAGCCATCGTCGCGTTCAGGGGTGATGCGCTTGTGCCCATCCAGCCTGCGGGCCTCGATGACGGACACCTTTTCGGACCGCTCGCGCTCCAGCTTGCCCCGGCCGAACCTGATGCGGTTTTCGCCGGCCTTCGCCTCGGCTGCAAGGCGGTCCCTGCGCTTGCGGGCCTGCCTCAGGTTGACCACGTCGGCGGGCACAGGAGCCTTCAGGGCTTCTTGCGGAAAGCGTCGAGGCTCACGACCTGAGCCGAGGCCTTGTCATCGTCGGGCGGCGGAAGCGCATCCGCTTTGCCTGCGCCCTTGCCCGCATCCCTGCCTGCATCCCTGCCTGCATCCTTGCCTGCATCCTTGCCCGCGTCGTTCTGCTCGCTCGCGGGTTTCGGCTTTGTCCTGGCCGTCGGCTTCGCGTCGGATGGCTTGAGCTCCGTCGGCTCCGAGGCCGCTCCGCGCAGGGGGTTCGGCAGGCGGGCGGGGGGGGCCTTGGGCGCCTGCGGCGGCGGCAGGGCCGGCACCGCGGAAGCCTCGCCGTTGAGCTCGAACTTCAGGCCGAACTGGACCGAGGGATCGAAGAATCCGACCAGCGCATCGAACGGGATGAGCAGGCGCTCGGGCACGCCGGAGAACGACAGGCCGACCTCGAACGTGTGCTCGGTGATGCCCAGATCCCAGAACTGGTGCTGCAGGACGATCGTCATCTCCTCGGGATACTTCTCCCGCATGCGCTGGGAGAGCCGGACACCTGGGAAATCGGTGCGGAACGAGATGTAGAAGTGGTGGTCTCCCGGCAGGCCGTCACGCCCGGCGTCGATCAGCACCTTGCGCACGACGCCCTTCAGTGCATCCTGCACCAAGAGGTCGTAGCGAAGCAGGTCTTTGGACGGCGTCAAATTTGTCATGGCTCGAAAATAACCGATTTCGGCAGGAAGGCGAGACGTTTTCGCGTGGCTTCATGTCGCTTCTTCGTCCTCTTCGATGAGCGGACGCGTGCAGCCCCATTCCAGAAGCTGCTGCTCGGTCTCCCTGATGACGAAGAAACGCGCCGCGTCGCGGTCGTAGCCGTCGCGCAGGAAGACGTCGTAGTCAGTGAAGCGGTGCCGTATGTGGGATGTCAGGGCCAGCCACACCGCGGCGGCGGGCGCCAGATGCTTCAGCGAGCCGCCGCCCGCGCGCTCCAGGACATCCCTGGCGTCGGCCAGCGGAATGAGCGGCGCGAACTGGCGCAGGGTCCTTCCAGCCGCCAGTTGCCGTTTCGTCGCCACGTTCGCTTGCGTCCCGGACCAGGTGGTCGCCCATCGGGCGGAATTCGATGATGGATTGCGCGAGGGCTACCCCTTACGTTGCTTGAATGCCACACCCACATGAAGTGCTGCAAGGCTGCCGGACGGGGCCTTGCCGGCAACACGCAGCAGTCCTCGCGGCCAGATGGGGCGACCGGACATGCGGGCAATGAGGTGACGAGATGAATCAGGAAAAATACACCGACCGCGCCAAGGGCTTCCTGCAGGCCGGACAGACGATCGCGCTTCGCGAGAATCATCAGCAGTTCACGCCGGAGCACCTTCTCAAGGCGCTGACAGACGATCCCGAGGGCATGGCCGCAGGGCTGATCGACCGCGCCGGCGGCTCGTCGAAGACGGTCAAGCAGCTCAATGACGCCGACGTCGCCAAGATGCCGCGCGTCACCGGCGGCGGTGGCGGCATCTATCTGACGCCCGCCCTCGCACGCGTCTTCGCGACCGCCGAAAAAGCCGCGGAGAAGGCCGGCGACAGCTTCGTCACGGTGGAGCGCCTGCTGCTGGCGCTGGCCGTCGAGAAGGACACGGACGCAGGCAGGACGCTCGCCAAGGGCGGGGTGACGCCCGCGTCGCTGAACACCGCCATCGAAGCCATCCGCAAGGGGCGCACGGCGGACTCGGCCTCGGCCGAGCAGGCCTATGACGCCCTCAAGAAATACGCCCGCGACCTGACGGCCGCCGCCCGCGACGGCAAGCTCGACCCTGTCATCGGCCGAGACGAGGAGATCCGCCGCACCATCCAGGTGCTGTCGCGGCGCACGAAGAACAACCCGGTCCTGATCGGGGAGCCCGGGGTGGGCAAGACCGCGATCGCGGAAGGCCTTGCCCTGCGGATCGTCAACGGCGACGTTCCCGAGAGCCTCAAGGACAAGCAGTTGATGGCGCTGGACATGGGCTCGCTCATCGCTGGCGCCAAGTATCGTGGTGAGTTCGAGGAGCGCCTCAAGTCGGTGCTGGCCGAGGTGACGAGCGCCGAGGGCGGCGTGATCCTGTTCATCGACGAGATGCACACGCTGGTAGGGGCGGGCAAGGCGGACGGCGCCATGGATGCGTCGAACCTGCTGAAGCCGGCGCTCGCACGGGGCGAGCTGCACTGCGTCGGCGCGACCACGCTCGACGAGTACCGGAAATATGTCGAGAAGGACGCGGCCCTGGCCCGCCGTTTTCAGCCCGTTTTCGTCGATGAGCCAAGCGTCGAGGACACGGTCTCCATCCTGCGCGGGCTGAAGGAGAAGTACGAGCAGCATCACCGGGTGCGCATCACGGACTCCTCCCTGGTGGCCGCGGCGACGCTGTCGAACCGCTACATCACGGACCGCTTCCTGCCCGACAAGGCGATCGACCTGGTCGACGAAGCCGCCGCCCGGCTCAGGATGCAGGTCGATTCCAAGCCGGAGGAGCTCGATTCCATCGACCGCGAGATCGTGCGGCTGCGCATCGAGCAGGAAGCGCTGAAGAAGGAGACGGATGCCGCCTCGAAGGACCGCCTGCAGCGGCTCTCGAAGGAGCTGCTCGATCTTGAAGAGCGCTCCAGCATCATCACGACACGTTGGAAGGCCGAGAAGGACAAGCTTGGAACGGCCGCGGAGCTCAAGACAAGGCTTGACGCGGCGCGCAACGAACTTGCCCAGGCCCAGCGCAAGGGCGAATACCAGAAGGCGGGTGAACTCGCCTACGGAATCATCCCCGAGCTCGAAAAGGAACTGGCGGAGATCGAAGGCAGAGCCGACGGCGCCGGCCTGATGGAGGAGGCTGTGACGGTGGATCATGTCGCACAGGTCGTCAGCCGCTGGACCGGGGTTCCGGTCGACCGCATGCTGCAGGGCGAGAAGGACAAGCTCCTGAAGATGGAGCAGACGATCGCGGCGCGCGTCATCGGGCAGGAGGAGGCGGTTTCGGCGGTGTCGACAGCCGTCCGCCGCGCCCGCGCCGGGCTGCAGGACCCGAACCGGCCGATCGGCTCGTTCATGTTCCTTGGCCCCACCGGCGTCGGCAAGACCGAGCTGACCAAGGCGCTGGCTGCGTTCATGTTCGACGACGACACCGCCATGGTGCGCATCGACATGTCCGAATACATGGAGAAGCATTCCGTCGCCCGGCTAATCGGCGCGCCTCCGGGCTATGTCGGCTATGAGGAAGGCGGCGCGCTGACCGAAGCCGTTCGCCGCAGGCCCTACCAGGTCGTGCTGTTCGACGAGATCGAAAAGGCGCACCCGGACGTGTTCAACGTGCTGCTGCAGGTGCTCGACGACGGCAGGCTGACCGACGGGCAGGGCCGCACGGTCGATTTCCGCAACGTGCTGATCATCATGACGTCGAACCTCGGGTCGGAATATCTGGTCAGCCAGCCCGACGGCGAGGACACTGATGCGGTGCGCGACGAGGTGATGGGCGTGGTGCGCGGCCATTTCCGGCCCGAGTTCCTCAACCGCATCGACGAGATCATCCTGTTTCACCGGCTTAAGCGCTCGGAGATGGGCGCGATCGTGGACATCCAGATGGGGCGTCTCGCCAAGCTGCTGACTGACCGCAAGATCGTCATCGAGCTGGCGCCGGAAGCCCGCGAATGGCTGGCCGAGAAAGGCTACGACCCGGCCTACGGCGCGCGTCCGCTCAAGCGCGTGATCCAGAAGACCGTGCAGGACCCGCTCGCCGAGATGATCCTCGCCGGCGAGATCATGGACGGCGAAACGGTGCCTGTGACCGCAGGCGTCGGCGGCCTGATGATCGGCAGCAGGCTTTCGGTGAAGGAGCGCCGTCCCAGCGGCGCGGCCTTGAATTGATCACGCCAGCGCCGCGTGCTCCTGCGTGATGTAGGCGATGCGCACCATGTTGGTCGCGCCGGGAGTGCCGAAAGGAACGCCGGCCACCACCGTTATGCGGTCGCCGACCTTGGCGTAGCCTTCGCGCACGGCGAACTTGCAGGCGCGCGAGGCCATGTCGTCCGCGTCCGACGCGTCCTTGGTCAGCACCGGATGGACGCCCCACACGAGCGTCAGCCGGCGGGCCGTGCCGCGGTCCGGCGTCAGCGCGATCACGGTCGAGTTGGGCCTCTCGCGCGCGATCCTGATCGCGGTGGAGCCCGAGAACGTCCAGGCGCAGATGGCGGTGAGGCCTAGCGTGTCGGTGATCTGGTGCGCGGAGGCGGCGATGGCGTCCGCGCCCGTCATCTCCGGGGTGGCGCGCTGGCCGTCGATCAGCGAGCGATAGACGGCGTCGCTCTCGACCTCCTCAGCGATGCGGTTCATCATCGTCACGGACTCGATGGGGAAGCTGCCCGAGGCGCTTTCGGCCGAGAGCATCACCGCATCGGCCCCTTCGAACACGGCGGTCGCCACGTCGGACACCTCCGCGCGTGTCGGGACCGGCGCGGTGATCATGCTCTCGAGCATCTGCGTGGCCACGACGACCGGCTTTCCGGTGCGGCGCGCGGCGCGGGTGATGCGCTTTTGCGTGCCCGGCACCTTCTCCAGCGGCATCTCGACGCCGAGGTCGCCGCGTGCGACCATCAGCGCGTCAGCCGCCTCCATGATCGCGTCCAGCCGGAGCACGGCCTGGGGCTTCTCGATCTTCGCGAGGATCGCGGCCCGGCGGCCGACGATCTTGCGCAGGTCCGCGATGTCCTCGGGGCGCTGCACGAAGGACAGCGCGATCCAGTCGACGCCGACCTCCGCTGCGACCTCGGCATCAGCCCGGTCCTTGTCGGTCATGGCGGAGACGGGGATGACAGTGTCGGGCAGCGAGACGCCCTTGCGGGCCTTGAGCACGCCGCCGATGACCACGCGGGTCACGGCCTTGGTCTTCGTTGCGCTCTCGACGACGAACTTCAGCTTGCCGTCGTCCAGGATCAGGGCGTGGCCGGGCTCCAGCGCCTGGAGGATTTCGGGATGGGGCAGGTGGACGCGTGTGGCGTCGCCGGGCTTCCTGTCGGAATCCAGCGTGAAGGTCGCCCCTACATCCAGCATGACGCCGGCCTCGTCGGCGAAGCTGCCCACCCGAAGCTTCGGCCCCTGCAGGTCGACCAGGATGCCCACGGGGCGACGGTAGATCTCTTCCAGCGCACGGAGCATCGCAACCTTTTCCGCCAGCTGCTCGCGCGGAAGATGGCTCATGTTGAGGCGGAAGACGTCGGCGCCGGCTTCGAACAGCTTGCCGACCATTTCGGGAGTGCTCGACGCCGGGCCCAGCGTGGCGAGGATCTTCACTCGGCGGTGACGGCGCATGGGAGAACTTTCCAGGGTGTGAGGCATCATCGGGGCGCGTCGGTGAGCTGGATCGTCCAGCTCTTCTGCTCGCCGGTGTCGACTTCGAAGAAATTGGCGCGGTCGAGCCCGCGGGCGAGGCAATCCTCGATCCCGCGGATCGTGAACTCGCGGTTGCGCACGCACATCAGAGACTTGCCGGTCCACTCGCCGCCCTTGTCGTAGTCGACGGCGTGGATGTAGTAGAACCGGGCAGCGAGCGTGCCGCGCAGGATGGTTTCGCAGCCGCGCGGGCCGAGGTTCCACCAGCCTTCGGTGATCCAGCCGGTCCCGTCGCGGTAGCCCAGCGCCACACCGACCCGGCTGGTCGTGTTGTTGCAGATCCTCAGGTCGGCCAGCGCCGCTCCCGGCACGAGGCATCCGGCCAGCACTGCGCACAACGCCGCGACGCCGTGCGCGCGGGCCGAAAGCGATGAAGGGACGCGGACCAGCGTCGCCATGGCTCAGGCGCCGTCCGGATCTATCAGGACGACCCGGCAATCGTTGACGTTGGTCAGCGTCGGCCCGGGCGCCAGCAGATCGCCCAGCGCCTCGAAGAAGCCGGTCGAGTCATTGTCGGCCAGCATCGCTTCGGCGTCGAGGCCCAGCGCCCGGGCCCGGGCCAGCGTGCCGGCGTCGATCAGAGCGCCTGCCGGGTCGTAGGCGGAGCCGCCGCCGCCATCGGTGCCGTCGGTGTCGCCCGAGATCGCCGCGATGCCGGCCTCTCCGGCAAGCGCAAGGGCAAGCCCGAGGGCATATTCCTGGTTCGGCCCGCCACGCCCCTTGCCCTTGACCGTCACCGTGAGCTCGCCTCCGGAGACCAGCGCCACACGCCTGCCGCCGTGCTTCAAGGCCAAGGCCCGGCGCGCATGATCGGCCGCCACGAGGCGCGCCTCGCCCTCGACGTCTGCGCCAAGCGAAATTCCCTCGTAGCCGAGCGCGCGGCATTTTGCGACGGCGGCCTCGATCGCCATCGACGGCTTGGCGATGACGATGAAGCTGGAGCGGGACAGCGCCTCGCCGCCTGGCTTCGGCGTCTCCGTCGCGGGATCGTCCAGCAATTCGTGCGCGCTGGCAGGCAGGTCGATCCGGTACTTGGCGATTACGGCCCGCGCATCGGCGTTGCTGGCCGCATCGGCCACGGTCGGTCCGGAAGCGATGATCCCGGGCTCGTCTCCTGGCACATCCGACACGGCCAGCGTGACGACGCGCGCCGGCCATGCCGCCAGCGCCAGCCGCCCGCCCTTGATGAGGGAGAGCCGCTTGCGCACGCTGTTGATCTCATCGATCGCCGCCCCGGACCGCAGCATCATCCGGGTGACGGCCTGCTTCTCCGCAAGCGTGAGCCGTCCGGCCGGGGCGATCCAGTTGGCCGAGCCGCCGCCGGACAGGAGCACCAGCACGAGGTCGTCTTCTCCTGCCCCCGCGGCTAGCTCCAGCGCGCGGGCGGCCGCCTCAATGCTGGCGGCGTCCGGCACCGGGTGGCCTGCCTCGATCATCGGGATGATGCGCGTCGGAGCGCCGTAGCCATGGCGCGTGACGGCGAAGCCCGAAAGACGGGCCGGATCGACCTTCAGCTCATCGAGATAGTGCCGCTCGGCTGCAGGCACCATGCTGCCGGCGGCCTTGCCGGATGCGAGGATAATCAATCGGCCCGCAGGCATCGGCGGCAGATGCGGAACCAGGCTCTCATCGGGCAGCGCAGCGTTGACCGCCGCCATGTAGACCGAGATCAGGCTCTCTCGCAGGTGGCTTGAGACAGGCATGAACCAACTTTTGGTTAATTACGCACTTTCGGCCGAAAGTTGATGTCTTGTTAGACCGATTTGACGCGTTATGTCATTACGAATCGCGCACGGGAAGGTCGTGGCGGCAGGGTCGTGGCGACGGGGTCGGGGCAGATGGACATGAGGGCTGGGCTAGCCAGCGCCGGGCAGCTTGCAACGTTGCGTTGCGGCGATGTGGAGGCGATCCACGGGCCGCTGTCGTCACAGGCGCTGGTGCTTTGCGACCATGCGTCGAACGCCATTCCGACGGAATTCGGCACGCTCGGACTTGAGCCTGGCCAGCTCGAGCGGCACATCGCTTATGACATCGGGGCCGCCTGGGTCAGCCGCAGGCTCGCGGCAAGCCTGCGCTGCCCCGCGCTGCTGACGAGCTTCTCGCGGCTGCTGATCGATCCCAACCGCGGGCTGGACGATCCGACGCTGGCGATGCGCCTCTCGGACGGCGCGATCATTCCGGGCAACGCGAAGCTCGACGACAGCGGCATCGCGGAGCGGGTCGTGCGGTTCTACAAGCCTTACGACGAGGCGGTCGCCTCGGCCGTCAAGGCTGGACTTGCCGCGCACTGCCCGCCGGCCGTCATTTCGGTGCATTCCTTCACGCCGGTCTGGAAGGGCGTCCTGAGGCCCTGGCATATCGGCCTGCTCTGGGACACGGACACGACATTGACCGAGCCCATGTTCAAGGCGCTGCGGGCTGATCCGGCCCTCGTCGTCGGCGACAACGAGCCGTATGCAGGCTGGCTGGAGGGCGACACGATCGACCGCCATGCCACCCCTCACGGCCTGCCGAACGTGCTGGTCGAGCTCAGGCAGGACCTCGTAGAGACAAAAGCCTCCGCCGAAGCCTGGGCGGACCGTCTCGCCGCCGTGCTGGAGCCGATCCTCGCCGGCTGGCGTTTGCGGACTTCCGTTGACCGGCAGGCCATGAACCCCCGGAATGCCCCCGCATCCGAGGCGATCACGACAGGATGAGGGGCCGAAACCTCAGTTCAGCGGCTGGGGCGCCAGAGCCCGCGCGACTTTCTCGATGCGTTCGGCGGCGCTGCTGATCGCGTTGATCGCCAGCCGCTCGACGCCCTCGGCGCGGGCGTCGGCGGACCCGGCGTCGCCTTTCAGGGCGTCCAGCCGCTGCTCGAGCAGCTCGACGCGCTTTTTCTGCTCGGCCATCTCGTCGGCCAGCATGAGGGCCGCCATCACGTGGAGGCGCATGTCGCCAAGCTCGCCAAGGTTCCTGCGCATGTCCTCGATCCGCGAATCGTACATCGCAGCCAGGCCTTCCAGATGCGCTTCCTCGCCGTCTCCGCACGACATGCGGTAGACCTTGCCGGCGATGGTGACGGTGACCTGCCCCATCTCACACGTCCTGTTCTGTCTGCCCGCCTGCGGGAAGCGGCGCCTCGCCCAACGCCGCATGGATGGCGAGCATCGCCCTGTCGAGCCGGTGGACCGCATCGCCGGCCGCAGCCTCGACCTTGCTCAGCCGTGCCAGCGTGCCGTCCAGATCGGTGGCCAGGCGGGATCGGTCGTCCTGCATGATGGCCAGCTCGGTTTCGAGATCGCCGCGCCGGCGCTCGACATCGAGCTTGCGCTGGGCTGCGCTCTCCAATTGGGCGACAGCCGCATCAAGCAGCTTGAGGGCGGTGTCGAAGGATGGCGCATTCACCGTTTGGCTCCCGGTCGTGACGATGCGGCGGAAATCGGCAGTCGATTCGGCAGTCTAGTGCGCTTGGGAGCGATTGCCAGAGGCTCGCGCGAATTGACTCGATGCCATGTGGGGGCCTATCGACCCTGACGCCGCGAGGTGGTCCGTGACGGACCGCCCGCCCGAAAGATCGACGCACTTCGGTCCGTACGCACTCTCGCCGAACTTCCGCCAAACTAGTTCAAGACCCCTGTCCAACGCTCGCCGAACCCTCGCTGAACCCTCGCCGAAAGCCGATTGACCATGTCGACCAAGACGGACCGCAAACATCATGACCTGCTCGCCAACGCCATCAGGTCGCTGGCCATGGACGCGGTGGAGCAAGCCAAGTCGGGACATCCGGGCCTGCCGATGGGCGCCGCAGATGTCGCGACGGTGCTGTTCGGCAAGGCCATGAAGTTCGACGCCGCCGATCCCGCCTGGCCGGATCGCGACAGGTTCGTGCTGTCCGCCGGCCATGGCTCGATGCTGGTCTATGCGCTGCTGTACCTGACCGGCACGCCCGGCATGTCGCTGGAGGAGATCAAGCGCTTCCGGCAGCTTCATTCCAAGACGCCAGGGCATCCCGAGGTCGGCCACACGCCCGGCGTCGAGATGACCACCGGGCCGCTCGGCCAGGGCATCGCCACTGCGGTCGGGATGGCCATGGCCGAACGCATGCTCGCTGCCGAGTTCGGCAAGGGCATCGTCAACCATCATACCTACGTGCTGGCGTCCGACGGCGATTTGATGGAGGGCCTCAGCCAGGAGGCGATCGCGCTCGCCGGCCACCAGAAGCTCGGCAAGCTGATCGTGCTGTTCGACGACAACGGCATCTCGATCGACGGGCCGCTCTCGATGTCGGACTCGGTCGACCAGGTGAAGCGCTTCCAGGCGGCCGGATGGCGCGCCGAACGCGTGGACGGCCACGATCCCGACGCCCTGCTGGCGGCGATCGAAAGGGCCAAGGCTTCCTCCAGACCTTCCATGATCGCCTGCAAGACGGTGATCGGATACGGAGCGCCGAAGAAGGCGGGCACGTCGAAGGCGCACGGCGAGCCGCTGGGCGCGGAAGAGCTGGCTGCCGCCAAGACCAGCCTGGGGCTCGGCGTGACGCCGTTCGAGGTGCCGGCCGAGGCGTTGAAGGCGTGGCGCGAGATCGGCCGCAACGGCTCGTCGGACGCCGATGCGTGGCGGACACGCTTCGCCGGCCTCAACGCGCGCAAGCAGGACGAGTTCAATCGCCGGCTTTCAGGGCAGGTGCCCGCTAGGCTGGCCAAGGCCATCGCGGCCCACAAGAGCGCGCTGGCCGCCAATCCGCCGACGGTGGCGACGCGGAAGGCGTCCGAGATGGCCCTTGAGGCGATCACGCCGGTGATGCCGGAGCTCGTGCTCGGCTCGGCGGACCTCACCCCGTCCAACAACACCAAGATGAAGACGGCGATCCCCTTCACGCCGAAATCGCCGAAGGGGCGCTATGTCCATTACGGCATCCGCGAGCATGGCATGGCGGCGGCGATGAACGGCATGCTGCTGCATGGCGGCTTCAGGCCCGCCGGCGCGACCTTCATGGTGTTCACAGACTACTGCCGGCCCGCCATCCGCCTCGCCGCGCTGATGAACCAGCCTGCGATCTACGTGATGACGCACGACTCGATCGGCCTCGGCGAGGATGGCCCGACGCACCAGCCGGTGGAGCATCTCGCGGCTCTCCGCGCGATCCCGAACCTGCGCACCTTGCGGCCCGCCGATGCGATGGAGACCGCAGAGTGCTGGCAGATGGCGCTGGAGCGCACCGATGGGCCGACCGTGCTGGCGCTGACCCGCCAGAACCTCGCGCCCGTCCGGTTGACCGCGAGCCGCGGCAATCTGTGCGCGACCGGAGCCTATGAGCTGCTGGCGGCCGACGGCGGCAAGGCGGATGCGACGATCTTCGCGACCGGATCGGAGATCGAGATCGCTGTCGCGGCCCGCAAGGACCTCGCGGGGAAGGGCGTCAGGGCGCGCGTCGTCTCGGTGCCGTCGCTGGAGCTTTTCCTGGCGCAGCCGGAGGAAGTCCGGAGGAGGATCATCGGCCCGGCGCGGATCAAGGTGGCCGTCGAGGCGGGCATCCGGATGGGCTGGGACGCGGTCATCGGCGAGGGCGCCTTCATCGGGATGTCGGGCTTCGGCGCCAGCGCTCCCTACAAGGAGCTCTACAAGCTGTTCGGCATCACGCCCGACGCAGTGGCGAATGCGGTGATGGCCCGCCACAACCAATAATCACCGAACTTGACCGTTTACGGCTTGAATCTGCCGCAAATTAGGGCAAAAGGGCGGTCATGTCTGTTCATTCTCGCACCACGCGAAGGAATAATCCATGACCGTCCGGGTTTTCATCAACGGCTTCGGCCGCATCGGCCGCAATGTGCTCCGCGCCATCATCGAGTCCAAGCGCAAGGACATCGAGGTCGTCGGCGTCAATGATCTCGGCCCGGTCGAGACCAACGCGCACCTGCTCAGGTTCGACTCGGTCCATGGCCGCTTTCCTGCCGAAGTGAAGGTCGACGGCGACGCCATCGTCGTCAACGGCAAGCGCATCCGCGTCACGGCGATCAAGGACCCGGCCCAGCTTCCGCACAAGGAGCTGAACGTCGACATCGCGATGGAATGCACCGGCATCTTCACGACGCGGGACAAGGCGGCAGCTCACCTGAACGCCGGCGCAAAGCGCGTCCTGGTCTCGGCGCCTTGCGACAATGCGGACCTGACCGTGGTCTTCGGCGTCAACGACAGCGCGTTGACCAGCGGCCATCTGGTCGTCTCCAACGCGTCGTGCACGACGAACTGCCTCGCTCCTGTCGCGGCCGTGCTGCACAAGGCCGTCGGCATCGACAAGGGCTTCATGACCACGATCCACGCGTACACCGGCGACCAGCCGACGCTGGACACGATGCACAAGGACCTTTACCGCGCCCGAGCCGCCGGCATGTCGATGATCCCGACCTCGACAGGCGCGGCAAAGGCCATCGGCCTGGTCATCCCCGAGCTCAAGGGCCGCCTCGACGGCACCTCGATCCGCGTGCCCGTGCCCAACGTTTCGGTGGTGGACTTCAAGTTCATTGCGAAGAAGAAGACCAGCGTCGAGAAGGTCAACGAGGCCATCGTCAAGGCCGCAGCGCGCGGTCCGCTGAAGGGCATCCTCGCCGTCACCGACCAGCCCAACGTCTCGATCGACTTCAACCATGCGCCGGCGTCTTCCACATTCGCGCTCGACCAGACCAAGGTGCTGGATGAACGCATGGTCCGCATCCTCGCCTGGTATGACAACGAATGGGGTTTCTCCAACCGCATGAGCGACACCGCCGTCGCCATGGCAAGGTTGATCTGAGCCCGCTTCGACCCGAACGAGACCGACCCGAACCTCACTCGAACGCCACGGAGGCCTGCGTCATGGCCACGATTTCCAAGACCGAACCCATGCTCGACACGACATCGGCGCCGTCGGCGCCGATCATCGAGACGTCGGCTCCGGCGCAGCTTGAGCCAGGCTCCAGGCTCGACCAGCTCAGCCGGGTCGAAGACAAGGTGGCCCGCGTCGAGGAGAAGTTCGCCCGCGCCGAGGAGCGGATGATGCGCGTGGAGAGCGCCCTCGAGAAGGCCACGATCCGGCTCGAAGGCGCGACGCAGGACATGAACCTGCAGAGCGTTAGGCAGGACATCGCCTCAATGCGCGACGAACTGCGCCGTAAGCCCGGCGCGGCGACCATCTTCATCATCGCGCTGATCGCGGCGGCGCTCGGCGCCGTGGCCAGCTTCGCACTGCTGCGCTACGGCGTCCCCGGAATCATTCCCGGCATCCTGCCGCGATGAGCAGCTTCCGGACGCTTGACAGCCTGAAGCCGGCAGGCCTTAGGGTTCTCGTGCGCGTCGACCTCAACGTGCCGGTCGAGAACGGCGCGGTATCGGACGCAACCCGCATCGACCGCATCCTGCCCACGATCCGCGAGATTTCCGGTCAGGGCGGCAGGGTCATCCTGCTGGCCCATTTCGGCCGTCCCAAGGGGCGCGACGCCGAGGACAGCCTGAAGCCGATCGCGGCCGCGCTCGCCAGCCATCTGGGACAGGCGGTCGCCTTCGCGGAGGACTGCATCGGCGACGCGGCCGGCAGCGCCGTTGCGGCGATGAGGGATGGCGACGTGCTGTGTCTCGAGAACACCCGCTTCCATGCCGGCGAAGAGAAGAACGATCCGGAGTTCGCGGACGCAATGGCCGCCAACGGCGATGCCTATGTCAACGATGCGTTCTCGGCGGCGCACCGCGCCCATGCCTCGACCGAAGGCTTGGCGCATCTGCTGCCGGCCTATGCGGGCCGGACCATGCAGGCCGAGCTCGAGGCGCTCGACAAGGCGCTCGGCAAGCCGACCCGGCCGGTGATGGCGATCGTAGGCGGCGCGAAAGTCTCGACCAAGCTTGACCTGCTGGGCAATCTGGTCGGCAAGGTCGACGTGCTGGCGATCGGCGGCGGCATGGCGAACACCTTCCTCGCCGCGCGCGGGCTCGACGTCGGCAAGTCGCTTTGCGAGCATGACCTGGTCGCGACGGCGCGCGAGATCGAGGCGAAGGCGAAGGCCGCCGGCTGCGAGATCATGCTGCCGGTCGATGCGCTGGCTGCAAAGGAATTCAAGGCCAATCCGGGGCACCGTGTGGCCGACGTGGCCGGCATCGAGGCTGACGAGATGATCCTCGACGCAGGGCCGAAATCGGTCGACGCGGTGATCGCGAAGCTGCAATCGATGAAGACGCTGGTCTGGAACGGGCCTTTCGGCGCCTTCGAGCTGGAGCCTTTCGACACGGCGACCGTGGCGGTGGCGAAGGCGGCGGCGGAGTTGACCAGGGCCGGCAAGCTGGTGTCGGTGGCCGGCGGCGGCGACACGGTCTCTGCCATGAACCACGCCGGCGTCGGCGAGGACCTCACCTACATCTCGACCGCCGGCGGGGCCTTCCTCGAATGGATGGAAGGCAAGCCGCTGCCGGGAGTCGAGGCGCTGAAGTAGTGATTGCATGCATCGAACACTTTGTCCGTGCGGTGTCATCCCCGGCGACGCGGAACGCGTCGGGAAGGGGATCCACATTCACCTCATCAACTGGATCCCCTTCCCGGCCCTGCGGGCCGCCGGGGATGACATTCAGGCCAGTCCCTGGGCCAGTCGCCGGGCCAGTCGCCGGGCCACGTCGGATCGTGTCGGGCCGATGGGCTGGCGCATTGCGCTTTTACTGACTAGATGAAGCCTGCATCAGTCACTGCCGGGGCGGCATGCGCCTGCGGCCTGTCATCCGGAGAGCGCCCCATGGCCCGCATCACCCTTCGCCAGCTTCTCGACCATGCCGCCGAACATGATTACGGCGTGCCCGCCTTCAACATCAACAACATGGAGCAGGCGCTCGCCATCATGACGGCGGCCAACGAGGTCGACGCGCCCGTCATCATCCAGGCGTCGCGCGGCGCGCGCTCCTACGCCAACGACATCATGCTCAAGCACATGATGGACGCCGTCACGGAGATCTATCCGCACATTCCCGTCTGCGTGCATCTCGACCACGGCAACGAGCCCGCCACCTGCATGACCGCGATCCAGGCCGGCTTCACCTCGGTGATGATGGACGGCTCGCTCAAGGCCGACGGCAAGACGCCGGGCGATTGGGACTACAACGTCTCCGTGACCCGCAAGGTGGTCGATATGGCGCATCTCGGCGGCATCTCGGTGGAGGGCGAGCTTGGCGTGCTCGGCAGCCTCGAAAGCGGCGAGGGCGAGCAGGAGGACGGCCATGGCGCGGAGGGCAAGCTCAGCCACGACCAGCTCCTGACCAACCCGGACGAGGCGCTGAAGTTCGTGCTCGAGACGCATGTCGACGCGCTCGCCATCGCCATGGGCACCAGCCACGGCGCGTACAAGTTCACCCGCAAGCCGGACGGCAAGGTGCTGGCGATGAACGTGATCGAGGAGATCCACGCCAAGCTGCCGAACACGCATCTGGTGATGCACGGCTCGTCGAGCGTGCCGCAGGAGCTGCAGGACATCATCAACGCCCATGGCGGCGTGATGAAGCCGACCTGGGGCGTGCCGGTCGAGGAGATCCAGCGCGGCATCAAGCATGGCGTGCGCAAGATCAACATCGACACCGACAACCGCATGGCGATGACCGGCCAGATCCGCAAGGTCTTCGCCGAGAACCCCGGCGAATTCGACCCGCGCAAATATCTCAAGCCCGCGATGGACGCGATGGCGAAGCTCTGCAGGCAGCGCCTTCAGGAGTTCAACACCGCCGGCCAGGCCAGCAAGATCAAGAAGGTCCACACGCTTGCCGAGATGGCAAGGCGCTACGCCAAGGGCGAGCTCGACCCCGTCGTCGGCGCGCAGAAGGCCGCCTGAAGCCGCGACCGTTGGCGAACGCGATGGCGAGCGCAGACGACTTCACGCGGCTGGCCCTTGGCTTCAAGGGCACCCAGGCGCAGCCGCACATGGACAGGACGGCGTTCCGCGTCGTCCGCACCTACGCGACGCTGGCGCCGGACGGCTTGACGGTGAACTTCAAGCTCACGTCGGACGAGCAGCGCGCTAAATGCCTGTTCGCTCCCGACGCCTTCGCTCCGGTGCCGGGCGGATGGGGCAAGCAGGGCTGGACGACCGCCAAGCTCGAGAAGCTGACGGAAGACGAATTGACCGACGCCATCCTGCTCGCGTGGCAGACGGCGCGCCTGAAAAAGCTGCCGAAGACGCCGGCAAGCCGCCCTCAACGCAAGAGCTGAACGGGAACCGGGCGGCAAAGCCATCCGGGCTCTCCCCAGGACGATCCGGCCCGCCGCGCCAATGCCGAAAGCGCCGGCCAGGCGCAGGGCGTGATCGGCTTTTGCAAGGCGACGCACGCTTTCCGGTTGCCCCGCCGTCCTTGGGCTGCAAGACAGGACAGCGTCAACCGGCCCTGAAAGACGTCTCTCCTGTCCCAACTTTTCTCAGCCTTCGTCGCTGCTTTCGTCGGCTTCGCCGCATCGGTGGCCGTGGTGCTCGCGGCCGCCCAGTCGCTGGGCGCGACCCCGGAGCAGACAGTCTCATGGATCGCGGGCCTTTGCGTCGCGAAGGGCGTGGCCGCCTTCGTCCTGAGCGTCAGGCACCGCATGCCCATCATCTGCGCCTGGTCGACGCCTGGGGCCGCCCTGATCGCGGCGTCGAGCGCGATCGGGATGAATGCGGCGGTCGGGGCGTTCATCCTCGCGGCCCTTCTGGTGATCCTCACCGCCCTCGTCAAGCCGCTGGGGGCCCTCGTGGCGCGCATCCCGATGCCGATCGCCTCGGCCATGCTGGCCGGCGTGATCTTCCGGTTCGTCGTGGCGGTGTTCGACGAGATGCGCGTCGCGCCCGTCTTCGTCGGGATGCTTGTCCTGATCTTCCTTGCCGTGCGGGGCTTCAACCCGTTCGGCGCGGTCATCGCTTCGCTGGCCGGAGGCATCGTGATCGCCTTCGCCGGCGGTATGGCGACCCTGCCGGCCATGCCGTCGTTCGTCCCGAGCCTGACATGGATCACGCCAAGCTTCGATCCGGCAGTCATCGTGGGGCTCGGCGTGCCGCTCTATCTGGTGACCATGGCGGCGCAGAACCTTCCCGGCTTCGCGGTGCTGCGGCAATCGGGCTATGAACCTCCGACGCAGAGCGCGCTCGCCGTCACGGGGCTCACGTCATTGCTCACGGCGCCATTCGGCTCGCACATGGTCAACATGGCGGCCATTTCGGCAGCCATTTGCACCGGTCCCGACACGCATCCCGATCCTTCCCGGCGATGGATCGCCGGCGTCTGGTACGGGATCATCTGGTGCCTGATCGCGCTTCTGGCCGCGCCCATCCTCGCCGTCATCCTGGCGATGCCGAAGGCGCTGATCGTCACGGTGGCCGGGCTCGGCCTGATCGGCTCCCTCGCCGCGTCGCTTGGCGGGGCTATGAGCGACGACAGGATGCGGTTCGCCGCGGTGGTCACGCTGGCCGTCGGCGCATCCAACCTGAGCATGTTCGGCGTCGGCGCAGCGTTCTGGGCCTTGCTGGCCGGGCTTGCGACCCTTGCCATCGAGCGCGCCGTGGCCCATGTCAAAGGCCGCGTGAAACCCGGTTGATGAAGCCATGGCGTTCGACATCTATCTGATCACCCCGCCCATCATCGATGCGGCTTCGTTCCGGCCGCTTCTGGCCTCGGCCATCGCGGCGCTGTCTCCCGCATCGTTGCTGCTCGACATTCCGCCCGGCGACGAGCGCGCGCAGGTCAACCTGATCAAGGCCCTCGCTCCGGGCGCGCAGGATGCGGGGATCGCGGTGCTGGCGAACACGGCCCCGCATGTCGCCGTGCGGGGCGGCGCGGACGGCGTGCATGTCTCATCGCCGCTGCTGGTCGGCGAGGCGCGGGAGATCCTCAAGACGGACCGCATCATCGGAGCCGGCGGGCTGACATCGCGCGACGATGCGATGGATGCGGGCGAGGCAGGAGCGGACTATGTCATGTTCGGGGAGCCGCGCGCCGACGGCTCGCTCATGAGCCTGTCGCAGCTCGCCGACCGCTCCAGATGGTGGGCCGAACTGTTCCAGATGCCGTGCGTGTCCTATGCCGCATCGGCGGACGCGATCGAGACGCTGGCGTCGACACGCTGCGAATTCGTGGCCCTGGGCCCGTGGTGCTTTGCGGATCCTGCAGCCGCCGCACGCGCCGCCGAACAGGCGAAGCGAAGCCTGGCGGCAAGCAAGCAGCCGGCATGACGGGCCGTCTCGCGGCCGCCGTCGCGTTGGGCATGCTGGCTTGCCAGGCTGCGTCCGCCCAAACCTCTGCGCAGGGCCAGAAGGCGGACCAGCCGCCGCAAAGGCAAGGCGAGCCTGCAGCCGGAGCGCAGCCGTTCCTTCCCTCGCCGACGCAGCGTGCGCCAGCAAGGGCCGGTTCCGCCGATCCAGCCGTCGACGCCGCTTACGGCGCGTATCAGGCCGGTTTCTTCCTCGAGGCGTTCCGCCACGCCACGCGGCGGATCGAGCAGGACGCCAACGACGCCGCCGCCATGACTCTTCTGGCCGAACTGTACCTGCAGGGCCTTGGCGTGCGGCAGGACAGCGGCAAGGCCAGCGAATGGTATCGGCTCGCCATGGCGCGCGGCGACGTCAACGCCACGTTCGCCCTCGGCATGATGACGCTGGAAGGGCGCGGCGTGCCGCGGGACGAGGCGAAGGGGCGCGGCCTGCTTGAGAAAGCCGCCGCCAAGGGGCATGGCCCGGCGGCCTTCAACCTGGCGCTGCCGCTTCTGCTGACCGGCGAGCCTGACGGTCTGGCGCGTGCTGTCCCCCTCCTGAGGCAGGCGGCGGAGCGCGAAGTCGCGGATGCGCAGCACGCCCTCGCCGTGCTGATGCTCGAAGGGCGCGGCGTGCCGCTGGACGTGGAAGGGGGGGCCGACATGATGGCGCGCTCCGCGTCGAACGCGTCGCTTGCCGGAGAGGTCGAGTTCGCGATCCTGCAATTCAGCGGCCGCGGCATCGGGCGTGACGAGCGGGCGGCCGCGCGCGGCTTCGCAAGGGCGGCGGCGCGCGGCAACGCCATCGCCCAGAACAGGCTGGCGCGCATCCAGTTCCAGGGCCGCTGGCTGCCGAGGGACGTCGTGTCGGCGGCGGGCTGGCATCTGGCTGCGAAGGCCCAAGGATTGCCTGACGACCAGCTGGACGCCGAGCTTGGCAAGCTCAGCGAAGAGGAGCGGGCCAAGGCCCAGGCCTTCGCGGATGACGCAATCGCCGCAAACGCCTTGACGAAACCGGGCGCAGCAGCGCAAACCACGGCCTCCGAGTTCAAGAAGTGATGTGACGGCCGAGAGGCAGCGCAATCCAGCCTGCGTGACGGCAGCCATCCGGCCGTTTTTCCTTGGCCGCTCCTCCCTTCCGCGTTCCGAAAGACCGTTCCATGATCCGTTCGCCCTTGATGACCGTGATGACCGATGCCGTCATCAAGGCCTCCCGCAACTTGAAGCGCGACTTCGGCGAGGTCGAGAACCTTCAGGTCTCGATGAAGGGACCGGGCGACTTCGTCAGCCAGGCTGACAAAAAGGCGGAGAAGACCATCTTCGAGATGCTCGACAAGGCCCGTCCCGGCTATGGCTTCGTGATGGAGGAAAGCGGCGTCATCGAAGGCTCCGACAAAAGCCACCGCTGGCACATCGACCCGCTCGACGGCACCTCGAACTTCCTGCACGGCATCCCGCATTTCGCAATCTCGGTCGGGCTGGAGCGCGATGGGCAGATGGTGGCCGGGATCGTGCTGGATGTGATCAAGGATGAAATGTTCATGGCCGAGAGGGGCAAGGGCGCCTTCGTCAACAACCGCCGCCTCCGGGTGTCCGGGCGGCGCGACGCCAGCGAGATGCTGATCGGCGTCGGCATACCGCACATCGGCAAGCCCGGCCACGGCGTGTTCCTGAAGGAGCTGGCCGCGGTCATGCCGCGATTCCAGAATGCGCGCCGGATGGGCTCGGCGGCCCTGGACATTGCCTATGTCGCCGCCGGCAGGCTCGACGCCTTCTGGGAGCGCGGCCTGAACAGTTGGGATTTCGCGGCCGGAATGGCGCTGGTCCGCGAGGCGGGCGGCACGTTCATGGCCTTGGATGGAAAAGCCGACCCGCTGCAGTCCAGGGACATCCTGTGCGCCAACGAGGCAGCGGAGAGGCTTCTGAAGGACACGCTCGCGAAGGCCTAGCCGGCGCGCCGATGTAGGTCTCGCCGGCTCGTCCGGACCGGGACGCTGGATGTGTCCCGATCCGGCTCCGGATCAGTTCGTAAGGCGGATGCCGTTGATGCGCCTCGCGATGCTCTTGAACACCTCGTCCAGCTGCGAGGCGTCGGCCACTTCGTAATAGTTGGACGGGCCGGAGGCGCATTCGCGCAGCAGGTCGCGGTTGCCTTCGATGACGCGCACAGCGAAGATCTCGATGTCCTGGCCAGGCGCCTTGGCGTTGGCGCAGGCAAGGCGCGTGCGGGCGTCGATGGAGCCGGAATTGGTGCTCGTGCGGTTCTCGGTGTTGTCGCCGTCGGTCAGCAGGATCATGATGCGGCTGAGGAAGGGCTCCGTCGGAATGGCGGTGCTCATCGGCGCGCCCGGCGTCAGCATATTGACGCCCCATGTCGTCCCGATCGTGACATTGGTGTTGCCGGACGGCTGCATCGTGGCGAGCGACGTGATCAAGGAGGCGGCGTTGGTGCGCACGTCAACCAGCGGGGACATGCGGGCGAGATTGTTCGAGCGGCAATTCACCGCGGAATAGAGCGTGCTGATGGCGGTGGTGTCCACGCCGGACGGCCGGGTGTCCCGGTTGCTGTCCTGGTCGCGGTCCCAGAGGCAGCCGTTCCATGCGGCGCGCGTGACGCGGCCCGAGCCGCAGCCGCTGCTGGCGGCGGTCGTGTCCTTGTCGCGCGCCGCCAGGCGGAACCATGACATGGATGTCACGCCAGAAATCGTCCACTGCACACGGTCGGCGGTCGTCGGGTTGGCGTTGCAATAGCCGGCGCCGGTGTAGCTGAAGGTTCCGTTGACGGCCGTGCCAGCGCGGAAGGCGTTCTGGAATGTGAGAGGCACGCGCACGGTGGTGTCGAACGGCACGAGCGCGACCCGGATCTGGTCGTTCTGGACGGCGGCGCTCCGCATCTCCTTGACGAAGCCGGATGTCGGGTTGGTGTTCGAGCAGGTGGTGTCGCCGCACAAGGCCTTCTTGAGCTCAGGCATCTTGTTGCTCCAGCCCATCGACCCGGTGTTGTCCAGCACGAGCGCGATCTCGATTTTGTTGATCGCCCACCCCGAGACGGCCGTGGCGCTCACGTCGGTGCTGGTCGGCCCGAACAGCTGCATCATCGTGAAGTCCACCCGGGCGCGGGCCTCGACGCGGAAACGGTCGCTGAGCTTGGTCACCGTGAGCGATTGCACGGCGCTGGAGAAGCGGCCCTGGAAATTGGCGTTGAACACGGCGGTGGCGCGCGAATTGATCTCGGGGGTGGTGGCGGTGACCGAATCCTTGGCGAGCGCCAACGCCGTGGCGTCCGTCGCGGCCTGCAGCTCGGTGCGGACCAGCGTGGCCCTGGAATAATCGACGGCTGCGCCTGTCATGCCCATGACCGGGATGAGCGACAGGCCGAATATCAAGGCCACGGTTCCGCGCTCGTCCTGCGCAAAGCGCTTGATCTTGCGGGTGATGCCCCATGGACTTTTCATGAGAAGGCTCCTGATGATGCAACGATGGCAGCGCGGGTTCATCAGCAAGCGCCTTGCCAGCCATGAATTGTGCCGTTCTGGCGCGAAACGCTGGATTGTGTCGCAGGGTGGAGCAGGCTATTGCCCCAAAAGAAAACAGCTGTTCCACAGTGGGACACCGGCCATCAGCCGTCAGACGCCACCTCAGTGGGGAATATCGTGCTCGCCAGCGACACCAGGATCACGCCGCAGCTCGTCGCCGAGCATGGCCTCAAGCCCGATGAGTACCAGCGCTTCCTCAAGCTCATGGGGCGGGAGCCGACGATCACCGAACTGGGCATCGTTTCGGCGATGTGGAACGAGCATTGCTCGTACAAGTCCTCCAAGCTGCATCTCAAGACCCTGCCCACCAAGGCACCGTGGGTGCTGCAGGGGCCGGGCGAGAACGCAGGGGTGATCGACATCGGCGACGGCGACGCCATCGTCTTCAAGATGGAGAGCCACAACCATCCATCGTTCATCGAGCCCTACCAGGGCGCGACCACGGGCGTCGGCGGAATCCTCCGCGATGTCTTCACAATGGGCGCGCGGCCGATCGCGGTGCTCAACGCCTTGCGCTTCGGCGCGCCCGAGCATCCTCGCACGCGCCAGCTGGTGGCGGGCGTGGTGGCCGGCGTCGGCGGCTATGGCAATTCGTTCGGCGTGCCGACGGTGGGCGGTTCGGTCGGCTTCGACGCACGCTGCAACGGCAACATCCTCGTCAACGCCATGGCTGTCGGCATCGCCCGGACGGACGCCATCTTCCTGGCGAAGGCGACCGGGGTCGGAAAGGCCATCGTCTATCTGGGCTCCAAGACCGGCCGCGACGGCATCCACGGCGCCAC
Organism: Allobosea sp.; assembly: GCA_031412095.1. Lineage (GTDB taxonomy): Bacteria > Pseudomonadota > Alphaproteobacteria > Rhizobiales > Beijerinckiaceae > Allobosea. The sequence continues at coordinate 18,094 of JANOCI010000020.1, read as the reverse complement.
GATGGCCTCTGCGGAGTTCGACGACAATTCGGCCGAGAAGCGCCCGACGGTGCAGGTGGGGGACCCGTTCGCCGAAAAGCTGCTTCTGGAGGCGTGCCTCGAGATCATGGGGCAGGGCTGCGTCGACGCGATCCAGGACATGGGCGCCGCCGGCCTGACCTGCTCCGCCGTGGAGATGGGCGCCAAGGGCGGCCTGGGCGTCGAACTGGACCTTGACAAGGTCCCCTGCCGCGAGGCGCACATGAGCGCCTATGAGATGATGCTGTCCGAGAGCCAGGAGCGCATGCTCATGGTGCTCACTCCGGGCAAGGAGGCCGAGGCCGAGGCGATCTTCCGCAAATGGGGGCTCGACTTCGCCGTCGTCGGCCGCACGACCGACACCCTGCGCTTCGTGGTCAGGCATCGGGGCGAGGTGATGGCCGACATGCCGATCAAGGAGCTTGGAGACGAGGCCCCCGAATATGACAGGCCGTGGGCGCCTTCGCCGAAGCTGCCGGTGATACGGGCTGAGGACGTGAAGCCGCCCATGCCGGACCGCGACGCGCTGCTCAAGCTCGTCGGCTCACCCGACCAATGCTCGAGGCGCTGGGTCTATGAGCAGTACGACACGCTGATCCTCGGCAATTCAGTGGTGACGCCGGGCGGGGACGCCGGCCTGATCCGCATCGGCGAAGGGCCCAAGGGGCTGGCCATGACCTGCGACGTGACGCCCCGCTATTGCGAGGCGGATCCCATCGAGGGCGGCAAGCAGGCGGTGGCGGAGGCCTGGCGCAACCTGACGGCGGTGGGCGCGACCCCGCTCGCCATCACCGACAACCTCAATTTCGGCAATCCCGAGCGACCCCACGCCATGGGCCAGCTCGTCGGCTGCATCAGGGGCATCGGCGAGGCCTGCATCGCGCTCGATTTCCCGGTCGTGTCCGGCAATGTCTCGCTCTACAACGAGACCAATGGCGAAGGCATCCAGCCGACGCCCACGATCGGCGGCGTGGGCGTGCTGGCGGATGTGGCGCGGCACGCCACGGTGGCCTTCAAGGCCGCCGGCGACGTCGTGATGCTGGTCGGCGCCGCTTCCGGCTGGCTGGGCCAGTCGATCTACCTCCGCGATGTCTGCGGCAGGGCCGAGGGCGCGCCGCCGCCGGTCGATCTCGCCGTCGAGCGCCGCAATGGCGACGTCGTCCGCGATCTCATACGCAAGGGCCAGCTCACCGCCGTGCATGACTGCTCGGATGGCGGCCTGGCGCTGGCCTTGGCCGAAATGGCGATGGCTGGCGGCATCGGCGCCGCGATCACGGAGCTGCCGCCGGGGCCGTCCCATGGCGTGCTTTTCGGCGAGGACCAAGGCCGCTACGTCGTGACCTGCGCGCCGGGCCGCGCCGCAGCCGTGGAGAGCGCCGCGGACCGGGCGGGCGTTCCTCTCGCCATGATCGGCACGGTCGGCGGCGATGCGTTGACGCTCGGCAAGGAAGCGCCGATATCGGTGGATGAGCTGCGCGCTGCGCATGAAGGCTGGTTTCCGTCCTTCATGGCCGGCAACGCCTGAAGGATCCGCCAAGCCATCCTCATCCTGAGCCTGTCGAAGGACGAGGATGACGGGCGCGGCAGGCCAACGAGGAAGGACACGCACCATGCCCATGGCGGCCACAGACATCGAGCGCATGATCCGGGACGCGATCCCCGACGCGGTCGTCGAGATCAAGGACCTGGCGGGAGACGGCGACCATTACGCCGCCACCGTGACCTCGGCCGCCTTCAAGGGCATGCCGCGCGTCCGGCAGCACCAGATGGTCTACGATGCGCTCAAGGGCAACATGGGCGGCGTGCTGCACGCCCTTGCGCTGACGACGATTGTTCCCCAATCTTAAGCGAAGCAGATCGCGCGGCCATCAGGCTTGCGCCACGGAGGGTCCCATGACCGACATCAACGCCACCATCGACGCCGAAGTGAAGGCCAATGACGTGCTCCTGTTCATGAAGGGCACGCCGCAGTTTCCGATGTGCGGATTTTCGGGGCAGGTCGTGCAGATCCTGAATTACCTCGGCGTGCCATACAAGGGCATCAACGTCCTTGACGACATGGCCCTGCGCGACGGCATCAAGAGCTATTCGAACTGGCCGACGATCCCGCAGCTCTACGTCAAGGGCGAGTTCGTGGGCGGCTGCGACATCACGCGCGAAATGTTCCAGTCGGGCGAACTGGCGCAGCTGATGGCGGAGAAAGGCCTGCCGCTGAAGCAGGCGGCAGCGGGCTGAATTCCGACTTTCGGCAAATCCTGCGCCGGTCCGGAGTCCTTCAGCGCGGCCCGGGGCCGGCGTGAAGCTCGTGCCCGGCGCGCTTCGTCCACATGCGCCTCTTGTCATCCTTATCTCGCTTGGGGACGCAAGGGGCGGGATGACAGCCGGATACTTGCCGCGTGAGCGCTGATCTCGGGATGCAAGGGCCAAGTCCGGCCTGCTGGAAGCACTTGGGCCTGCCTGCCGACATGGCCTGAGTGGCCGCCAGGTCCGCGTTTTGGGCCTGTTGGAATTGACATCGCCGGGCAAAGCCGCGAAACCGCGCCAAGCATTGGCCCAGCGGGAAGAAGTCGTACAGCCAGGATGAGCACGATCTCGATCAACCGGCGGGTGTTTCATCTGAGCGGCTATGACCCGATGACGCCCGCGGCCTATCACGGCCGCATCGTCCGCGAATTGCGGCGGTTCGAGATGTGCTGGGGCGTCAAGGCATCGACCTGCGACTTCGCCCAGGACGAGAATTCGGCAAGCTGGACCGTCACCGTCGCCGGTCCGGGCTGGAGCGTGACGAGCCGGCATGACCTGCTGCGTTGGGACGACGTCATCATCGGCCACAGGTCGGGCGCGCTGCTGCAGCGCTGGTGGCGCGGCATCCTGGCTTTCGCAGACTTCGCTCGGCACGGCGCGCTCGTGGCCTATCTGAGGTCGGCCTGGCGCTATGCCGTCTTCTTCCTTTATCCATACGCGGTCATGACGGCGCTGGTCGCCGCCGGCTGGCTCCTGGCGCGCATCGTGGTGGGCGCGGGCGTTCCGTGGCCCCTGGCCATCGCGGGCGGAGCCGCGCTGACGCTGCTGTGCATCGGCCGGCTGGTCAAGCGCAGCCATGTCGGGCACCTGCTCGATGACTGGAGCTTCGCGACGCGCATCGTGCGGGACGTGAACCCGGTGATCGGCCCACGCATAAAGGCCATGGCCGGCACATTGACAGAGACGCCGGACGCGACGCCCTGTCTGGTCGTCGGCCACAGTCTGGGCGCCGTGCTGGCTGTCGACATGGTCGACGAGGCCTTGAACGCTGCGGACGGAACGCGGCGGATCGGCCTGCTCACGCTCGGCTCATCGATCCTCAAGATCGCGCTGCACCGCAAGGCGCACGGCCTCAGGGCGCGGGTCGCGCGGGTCGCCAGTTCGCCCCGGGTCGAATGGGCCGAGTTCCAGGCCCTGAACGACGTCATGAATTTCTACAGGTCGCAGCCGCTCGAGGCGCTCGGATTGGCGGGGACAGCTCCTGTCGTGCGGCTCGTCAGGTTCCGCAGCATGCTGGAGCCCTCCTACTACAAGCGGATCAAGCGGAATTTCTTCAGGCTGCACTGCCAGTTCATCAGCGGAAACGACCTGCGCTCGCGGTACGATTACCTGATGACGATCTGCGGGCCGTTCGACCTGATGGCGCTGGCGAAGTCGCCCGACGGCGCGCAGGGGTGGGTCGGAGCCGATGGCGGTCTGACGGACGGAGCCCTCCCGCACTTGCTGCCCTCAGCCGCACCATCTCACTCGATGTCTGCCAAGGATCAGCCGTGACCCTCACTCTGGCGAAACTCACCTGGGCTGCGTTGGTCATCGGATGGTTCGTCCTGCGCATCCCCTACGAGCGCAAGGCCCGGAAGGCGCGCATCGCCAACGATCAGATGCTGCTGCCGGAGCGCCTGCGGCTTGGCGTATCGCTGACCGGCCTCGGCATCATCCCCGGAATCTATGCCGCGACCGGATTCCCGCGCTTCGCCGACTACAGCTTCCAGCCGTGGCTCTGCGCGCCGGGCATCGCTGCAGCCGCCGGCGCTCTGGTCATGTTCCGCCTCACGCACAAGGCGCTCGGCCGCAACTGGTCGGTCAGCCTTCAGCTGAAGGAGGATCACAAGCTGATCACGCATGGCATCTACGCCCGCATCCGCCATCCAATGTACACGGCGTTCTGGCTGATGGCGCTCGCACAGGCGCTTCTGCTGCCCAACTGGATCTCCGGCTTCGCAGGCATCGCGGGCTTCGGCACGCTCTATGCGCTGCGGGTCCGGCACGAGGAGCGCCTGATGCTCGAAGGCTTCGGGGCCGAATACCAGGCCTACATGAACCGCACCGGCAGGCTCCTGCCGAAGTTCGGCAAAGCCTGACACGGCGTCCTGTGGCCCGTATCGGGACAGTGGCCGCGGAGATCGGTTAGAAGCAGCGAAACCACGTGAATCGACAGTCGTCCTCGGCCGCCGGATGATTCGGCGGCCTGAGCCCGAGGTCCTTCATGTCTGATGTCGTTGCGTCGTTTGCGTCCGTTGTCCCGTTTCCGCGTCGGAATTCCACCAGGCAAGCCGAAACCGCCGCCCTTCTCGATGCGGTCGGATCCGCCGGCTCCCTCGACATCGTTCCTCGCGCCTTCGCTGCGCGCGACGCTGCGGCCGCGCTGCACCTCATGGGCTTCGTTCACCTGGACGAGATGCATCCGGACGGAGCGAGACGCCGGCTCTCGGCACATGAAGCGCGGCAGGCTGCGCCTTTCCTCACATGGCGCGTCTCCCGCGCTGCGGGCCGCTGACGGCCTCCAACCATGTCCACAGCATGCTCGATGCAGAAAACCAGTCCGCTTCGCAGCATGATCGAGCCCGGATCAGCGCCCCATGGCGGCGGATATGAGCCGCTTTCCGTCCTCGCCTGCCCATTCGGCAGGACCGTGCAGCACGCCGAGCTGGCAGCCGGCGGCATCGATCAGCAAGGTCGTCGGCATGCCGACCGCCTGGCCCACGCGCTTCAGGTCCTGGAACACCTTTGCCTCGGGGTCGGCGTAATAGGCCAGCCGGGCGATGTTGTTGTCAGCGAGCCAGGCGCGGGGCTTGTCGAGGTTCCGCGTGTCGATGTTGACCGCCACCACCTCGAACTCCGGCCCGCCGAACTGGGCCTGCAGGGCATCGAGCGCAGGCATCTCCTTGCGGCACGGCGCGCACCATGTGGCCCACAGGTTCAGCAGCACTGTCTTGCCTTTGAACCCAGCGAGCGTGACCGGCGCACCGGAAGGGCCCGTGAACGCCAGCTCCGGCAAGGCGCTGGGGGCCTTCAGCGCCTGGAAGGCGGCGACCTCGCCGACGGCCGCGCGCTGAACCGCTTCGCCGACGTTCCGTGCCGGCGTGCAGGCTGCCGCACCTTCCGGCTTGCGGGCCGCTTGGCTGCTCACGTATAGCGAGGCGAGGCCAAGCACGAGCGCCAGGCCAAGCGCCAGCCGGCCAAGCAGCGGAATGCGTGAAAGCACGTTCATGATCTGCAGCATGGCGCGAGACTGAGCAAAGGGAACACGATGAGCAACCGGATGTGGGGTGGGCGCTTCGCCACAGGCCCTGACGCGATCATGGAGGAAATCAACGCCTCCATCGGCTTCGATCAGAAACTGTGGCGTCAGGATATCCGAGGCTCACTGGCGCATGCGGCCATGCTTGGCAAGACAGGCATCCTTGAACCTGACGATGTGGCGGCAATCATCGCCGGGCTCAAGCAGGTCGAGGCCGAAATCGAAGCCGGGACCTTCACATTCTCGCGTGCTCTCGAAGACATCCACATGAACGTGGAGAGCCGCCTGCGCGACCTGATCGGTCCCGCCGCCGGCCGCCTCCACACGGCCCGCTCGCGCAACGACCAGGTCGCCACCGACATGCGCTTGTGGGTGCGCGACGCCGTGGACCTCATCGACGGGCAGATCGCCGACGTCCAGTCCGCCCTCATCGAGAAGGCGGCGGCCTTTGCCGGGGCGGTCATGCCGGGCTTCACGCATCTCCAGTCGGCCCAGCCCGTGACCTTCGGCCATCATCTGCTCGCTTATGTCGAGATGCTGTCGCGGGACCGGGGGCGCTTCGCGGATGCGCGCAGGCGGATGAACGAGTGCCCTCTCGGAGCGGCCGCCCTCGCGGGGACCTCGTTCCCGATCGACAGGCACCACACGGCCGCCGCGCTCGGGTTCGACAGGCCGACGGCGAACTCTCTCGATTCTGTCTCGGACCGCGATTTTGCGCTCGAGGCCGTGTCGGCGGCCGCAATCGCCGCCATGCACCTGTCGCGCTTCGCCGAGGAGATCGTGCTGTGGTCGACGCCGCAGTTCGCCTTCATCAGGCTTTCTGACAGCTTCACGACGGGCTCGTCGATCATGCCGCAAAAGCGCAATCCAGACGCGGCGGAACTGGTGCGCGGCAAGGCGGGGCGGGTGTTCGGAGCGCTGCAGGCGCTGCTCACGATGATGAAAGGCCTGCCCCTGACCTATTCAAAGGACATGCAGGAGGACAAGGAAGGCGTCTTCGACGCTCTCCAGACGCTGTCGTTATGCCTTGCGGCCATCGGCGGGATGGTGAGGGACATGGAGCCGGACCTTAAGGCCATGAAGAAAGCGGCGGGCCTGGGCTACGCCACCGCGACGGATCTGGCCGACTGGCTGGTCCGGGTCCTGCAGATGCCATTCAGGGACGCTCATCACGTCACCGGCAGGCTCGTCGGCCTCGCATCCTCAAGGCGGGTCGGGCTCGAAAAGCTCTCGCTGGCCGACATGCAGGGCGTCGAGCCCCGCATCACAGCGGAGGTTTTCGGCGTGCTTGGCGTCGAGCGGTCCGTCGGGAGCCGCGTCAGCCATGGCGGAACAGCGCCGCGGCAGGTCAAGATGCAGGCCTCTCGCTGGAGACGCGCCCTGGAGAGGCGCGGCAGCGAAGGCAAGGCGCGTGAAAGCAAGGCGCGCGATCAAAGCTGACATCGGCGGCGACTTCGCCTATGTAGTCGGTCGCTTGTGAAGTCCATTGTCAAGCCCGATCGATCCTGAGCCTCGTTCATACGTCCGTCTTGAAAGCAACTCGTGACAATGCGCCCGTCAAAGCCCGCATGCCTGGTTCTCCTCGGCCTTTCCGCCGCCTTGCTTGTTTCAGGCTGCGGCCGCCGCGGGGCGCTCGAACCGCCGCCGGGTTCCTCAACCAGAAGCCAGGACGCCCAGCCGGCACCGTCAAGCTTCGGCGCATCGCCGGCTTTCAGGCCGGCCCGCGAGACGGAGATCGAGCAGGAAGCCCGGTCCACCGCAGGCCCTGACACGCCGATGATGCCGACGACGCAGGACATGGGCCAGAACTCCGGCGGCGTCCTTGTCGGGCCTCAGTCGATCTCGCCGGGATCGGCCGGGCTGCGCAACACGACCTTGCAGGGCGGGCGGCGCTCTCCAGCTCCGAACCGGCCGTTCATTCTCGATCCCCTTCTCTGATCCGGCCTGTCCCGATGCACCATTTCCAGTACAGGTCCGGCGTGCTCCACGCCGAGGACGTCGCGCTGCACGACATTGCGCGCGAGGTGGGAACGCCGTTCTATTGCTACTCGACGGCGACGCTCGTCCGGCATTACCGCGTGTTCCGCGACGCCTTCGCCGGCGCCGACACGCTCGTCTGCTATGCGATGAAGGCCAACTCCAATCAGGCCGTGCTCAAGACGCTAGCGCGCGAGGGCGCCGGCATGGACATCGTTTCGGTGGGCGAGCTCAAGCGGGCACTGGCCGCAGGGGTCCCGGGCGAGCGCATCGTCTTCTCGGGCGTCGGCAAGACCCGCGACGAGATGGCCGAAGCGCTTGCGGCCGGCATCTTGTGCTTCAATGTCGAGTCCGAGCCTGAGGCGGCGGCGCTGTCCGACGTCGCGCTGTCCATGGGCAAACGCGCGCCGGTGTCGTTCCGCATCAATCCCGATGTCGACGCACGGACGCACGCCAAGATCTCCACCGGGAGATTCGACAACAAGTTCGGGGTCCCGATCTCGCGCGCGCGACAGATATACGCGTGGGCCGCGACGCTGCCTGGCCTCCGGATCACGGGCGTCGACATGCACATCGGCAGCCAGATCACGGATCTGCAGCCCTTCGACGATGCGACGCGGCTCCTGTGCGAGCTTGCCGGCGACCTGATCGCCGATGGCCACAGGCTCGATCACATCGATCTGGGCGGAGGCCTCGGCATTCCCTACCGCGAGGCCGACCAGGCGCCTCCCGGCCCGCAGGAATTCGCCGCGACGGTCCGCAAGCACACCGATCCGCTCGGGCTCAAGGTGATGTTCGAGCAGGGACGCCTGATCGCAGGCAATGCCGGCGTGCTGGTCACCAGCATCATCTATGTGAAGCAGGGGGAGGCCAAGACATTCGTGATCGTCGACGCGGCGATGAACGATCTGATCAGGCCGACATTGTACGAGGCGCACCACGGCATCAAGCCCCTGAACGAAGCGCCGACCGACGGACCGCGCATCGTCGCGGATGTCGTCGGGCCAGTCTGCGAGACAGGAGATTACCTGGCGCTGGGGCGCGACCTGCCGCACGTCGAGGCAGGCGACCTGCTCGCCGTGATGGCGGCCGGAGCCTATGGGGCGGTCCAATCCGGCACCTACAACACGCGCAGGCTGGTGCCCGAGGTGCTGGTCGACGGGGACCGGTTCGCGGTGGTCAGGCCCCGGCCCGATTACGAGGATGTGATTGGGCTCGACCGCATTCCAGCCTGGCTCACCTAGGATCCGATGCCGACTGGGATCTGGCGAAAGCGTCTGGACCGTCTGTATTCCCAATGACTTGCGCTGCCGTGCGGCATTCCGGCGCGTCTTGGTCTCGCGCTCCGGCGTGGCTTCGGACCGGTTGCGTTCGGGACTGGCCAAGAGCGTGAAGCGTGTTAGGCTTGGGCCAAGCCGCGCGGGTCGGCTTGATGGAGAACATGGCGGGATGGCGGAGAACCTGCAAAAGCCTGAGCAGCATGAAGCGCCGCACGACGCCTCCACGTCCGCGCCGGCGAGCAGGCTCGCCGCGCTTGTCGACCGGTCCCGGCTGGCCCTTTGGTGGGAGCGCATCTGGCCCGTGCTTTGGCTGCCCATGCTGGTCATCCTCGTCTTCATATCCGCGTCTTGGCTCGGACTCTGGCTGGCGATGCCAGCGCAGGGGCGCATGGTCGGCGTCGGGTTGTTCGGCCTCGCCCTTGGCGCGAGCTTCTGGCCATTGGCCCGGCTGAGCCGGCCTGCGGACCGCGATGCGCTTTCGAGGCTCGACCTGACGGCGCGCGACGGGCACAGGCCGGCGAGCTCCCTTCGCGACACGCTGGCCCTGGGGGGCGAGGATCCCTTCAGCAAGGCTTTGTGGAAAGCGCACATCGAACGGCAGCAGCGGGAGGTCGCCGCTTTGTCGGTCGCTCCGCCCGCGCCGGGCATGGCCCGGATCGACCGGCTGGCGCTCCGCACCATTCCGGTTCTGGCCGCTGCGGCGGCGTTCTTCGTCGCAGGCCCGGAAGCCAATTACCGTATGGGCCAGGCGTTCAGCTGGGCTGCGCCCCTGCCGCCATCGCCCCAGGTCCGGATCGACGGCTGGATCGACCCGCCTGGCTATACGCGCCTGCCGCCCATCATGCTCGTGTTCGGCGCGGCCGATGGCCCCGTGAGGGCCCCCGCCCGGTCGACCATCATCGTCCGCGTCTCGGGCGCGAAGGACGTCAGCATCGAGGCAAGCGGCGGGCTCGAGCCGATGCCGACGCCCGCAGGCGTCCAGCAAGGGGTGGAGCGCAGGTTCGCCGTCTCCGGCAATGGGACGGTGAGGTTGGGCGGCTCAGGCGTCCCGGCCGGGAACGCCGTCATCGCCATGGTCCCGGACCGTGTGCCGGAGATCGAGATGACCGAGGCGCCGCAGGCGGGCCAACGTGGCCAGCTCTCGGTGGTCTACCGGGCAAAGGACGATTACGGCATCGCTTCGGTCGAGGCTGCGTTCAAACCGCTCAACATGGCCCCCCGGCCTGGCGCCAGGCCGCTGATCGAGCCGCCGCGCACGCCTTTGCCCAATCCGGGCGACGCCAGCGGCGAGGCGGACATCAAGATCGGGCTCGAACTTGCGGAGCATCCATGGGCAGGCGCACGCGTCTCCATGACGCTGACCGCACGCGACGACGCCAACCAGGAAGGCGTCAGCGCTGCGCGGGAGGTGACATTGCCGCAGCGCGCGTTCAACAAGCCGCTCGCCCGGGCGCTGGTCGAGACCCGGCGGTGGCTCGTGATGGACGTGACCGACAGGCCGCGCGTGCAGACGGCGCTGGATGCGCTGCTGATCGAGCCGACTGAATACACGAAGGAGCCCGGCGTCTACCTGGGGCTCAGGCTGATTGCGGAGAAGCTGCGCAGCGCGCGCGGCGATCCGGCTCTGCTCGAGGTCGTCAACGACCTCTGGCAACTGGCGATCATGCTGGAGGACGGCGATCTGTCCGATGCCGAACGTGAGCTGCGCGCGGCCCAGGACCGGCTGCAGCAGGCCATGGAGCGCGGGGCGGATCAGCAGGAGCTGTCACGCCTGACGCAGGAACTGCGCGAGGCCATGAACCGCTACATGCGGGAGCTGGCCGAGCAGATGCAGCGCGACCAGCAGAACGGCCGCCAGAATGAGATGACGCAGATGCCGGAAAACTTCCGGACGGTGACGCCACGCGATCTCAACAACATGCTCAACCGCATCGACGAGCTCAACAAGCGCGGCGAGACCGAGGAGGCGCAGCGCCTGCTCAATGAGCTCAACAACATGATGCGCAACCTCCAGCAGGCGCGGCCTGGCCAGATGGACCCACGCCAGCGCGAAATGCAGAACCAGCTCAGCGAGCTCGACCGCATGACGCGCGAGCAGCAGGAGCTGCGCGACGAGACCTTCCAAGACGGGCAGCAGCAGCAAAGCCAGCAACGCGGCCAGCGCAGCAATCCCAACCAGCGCGGCCAGCAGCAGGCCCGGCCCAATCAGGGCCAGCGCCAGCAGGGGCAGCAGCGCGGCCAGCAGGGACAGCAGCAGGACGGCCAGGAAGACGGCCAGCAAGAGGGTCAGGAAGGCCAGCAGCCGGGCCAGCAAGGGCAGCGCGGCCAGCAGAACCGCGAGCAGCTCGCCCAACGCCAGCAGCAGCTGCGCGACCGGCTGCGCGACATGCAGCGCCGCATGCAGGGCATGGGCATGCCGAACCAGCAGGGCCTGGGCGATGCGGAGCAGGCCATGGGCGAAGCCGAGGGCGCGCTCGGGCAGGGCGACCCGAACGCGGCCGCGCAGGCGCAGGGGCGGGCGCTCGAGGGACTGCGCAACGGTGCGCAGCAGCTCGCCCAACAGATGCAGCAGGAGGGCCAGGGGCAGGGCGAAGGCGAGGGCATGGCCGACGGCGATCCGCAGCCGGGGGGACGCGACCGCGCCAACAGCCGCCAGGTGCAGCCGCGCGACCCGCTGGGGCGCGAGGGCAACCAGCGCGAATCGAGCCGCGGAGTGATCTCGGGCGACACCCGCGTGCCGGGCGAAGCGCCCCAGGTCCGGGCGAGGCGCATCCTCGAAGAACTGCGCCGCCGCCTTGGCGAAACCCTGCGCCCGCAAGAGGAACTGGAATATCTGGAACGGCTGCTGCGGAGGCAGTGAAGGCGGGGTGCCGGCGTCCCGCGGCCCTGGTCCGCCGGCTTGCGATGCGCCGTCATCGCCCGCGACGACGCCTCGCCGCGACACCGTCGCGCAGCACGCTTCGCAGCAAGACGCCTTCGCAACCCGATCCTTTGCAGCTAAAGCCAGACCATGAACTCTGTCATCAGCGCTCTCGTGCCCGTCGCCGTCGGCTCCGTCGCGGTCGTCCTCCTGCTCGGCCTTGCGAACATGATGCGCGGGGGCTCGCCCGCCAGGGCGCAGACCTTGATGCGCTTGCGCGTGATCCTTCAGTTCGTCGCGCTGCTGGTCATCATGGGCGTCGTCTGGTGGCGCAGCAGCTGACAGTGGGCTGAAAGCCACGCATTGCTGCATGCTTGCCAGGCGTGCCACAAAGAAGCGATCCCGTATCCACGCCAATCCGAAAGCACGTCAGCATGGTCGTCTTGAACCGCATCTACACCCGGACCGGCGATAATGGCATGACCGCCTTGTCGACGGGCGACCGCGTTCCGAAATACGCACTGCGCGTCGGTGCATACGGCACGGTCGACGAAGCCAATGCGACGATCGGGATGGCGCGCCTACATACGGCCAGCGAGGATGCGCATCTGGACGCCATGCTGGGGCGCATCCAGAACGACCTTTTCGATCTCGGCGCAGAACTCGCCACGCCCGACACTGGCAAGAAGCTCGAGTGGGAGCCGCTGCGCATCGTCGACACGCAGGTGGAGCGCATCGAGAAGGAGATCGACGAACTCAACGGCGAGCTGGAGCCGCTGCGCTCCTTCGTGCTGCCTGGCGGCACGGCCGGCGCCGCATACCTTCATCTGGCCCGCACCGTCTCCCGGCGGGCCGAGCGCATGATGGTCGAACTTGCGCAGACGGAGGGCGAGCGCGTCGCCGACCCTGCGTTGAAGTACATGAACCGGCTGTCGGATTTCCTGTTCGTTGCGTCGCGGCATCTCAACAAGCGGGCGTCCGGCGACGTGCTGTGGGTGCCGGGCAAAAATCGCTGAGGGCCGAGGATCTCTGGCAGGCGCGAGCCGCCGACAGGACCCGTCGCGAAAGGCCGCCGCCCATGTTCATACCGCTTTATGACGGCGAGCCGCTCCGCAACCTCAAGGCGCCGTATGTCACGCATGCGATCATCGCGGCCTGCGTCACGGTCCATCTGGCGTCGCTCGCCGGCGTGCTGCCCGCCATCGAGCCGCTGCTCGCAGCAGGCTTCGGCATCATCCCGCAGGTGGTCCTGGGCAACGCCTACCTGCCTGCAGACGTGCCGCAGGCGCCGGCCTGGCTGACCCCGGCCACCAGCCTTTTCCTGCACGGCAACGTCGCGCATCTGGCCGGCAACATGCTGTTCCTCTGGGTCTTCGGCGACAATGTCGAAGACTCGATGGGGCATCTGCGTTTCGCCGTTTTCTTCCTGGCCTGCGGCATCCTGGCGGCTTTCGCCCACGCGCTGATGAACATCGATTCCGTGCAGCCCCTGATCGGCGCATCCGGCGCGATATCGGGCATCATCGCAGCCTACCTGCTGCTGTACCCCCGCGTGCGCATCTGGGGCCTCGTGTTCAAGTTCCTGCCGATCGCGGTCCCTGCCTGGATCGCGCTTGGCGCGTGGATCTTCGTGCAGCTCTTCCAGGGCCTGTGGGGAGACGCCAGCACCGTGGCCTGGTTCGCCCATCTGGGCGGCCTTCTGGCGGGCGTCGCGCTGGCGCCCCTGTTCATCAGCCGGGGCGTCTCGATCCGGTCTCGATGGTCCGGCGGCGCTTGAGCCCGGCATCCGGGGCAGGATGCGGCTTTGTGCTGCAGTAGGCGGCGCGGGTGCTGGCCTGGCCAGGTTTTTCGCATTCTTGCGCTTCCATCTGATGACGACGTGATCTAGGGTCGCGATCCTCAACAAACGCTGCCGTCGAACGGGTGTGCGTAGCCAAGTTCGCCGCTGCACATGCCGGACGCTGCCAAAATGGTGATGCTCTCATGAAAGTCCTCGTGCCGGTGAAGCGCGTGGTCGACTACAACGTGAAGATCCGGGTCAAGCCGGACGGGTCCGGTGTCGAACTCGCCAACGTCAAGATGTCGATGAACCCCTTCGATGAGATCGCCGTCGAGGAGGCCATCCGTCTGCGCGAGGCTGGCAAGGCAACCGAGATCGTAGCCGTGTCGATCGGGCCCGCCGGCTCCGCCGAGACGATCCGCACGGCGCTGGCCATGGGAGCCGACCGCGGCATCCATGTGAAGACCGACGCTGTCGTCGAGCCGTTGGCGGTGGCGAAGCTCCTGAAGGCGATCGTCGCGGCGGAGCAGCCCGGGCTGGTCATCCTCGGCAAGCAGGCCATCGACGACGACATGAATGCGACCGGCCAGATGCTCGCCGCCATGCTCGGCTGGCCGCAGGGCACGTTCGCCTCGAAGGTTTCGCTGGGCGAGGGCACGGTGGATGTCACGCGTGAGGTCGACGGCGGGCTGCAGACCGTCGGGCTCACGCTCCCCGCCATCGTGACGACCGACCTGCGCCTCAACGAGCCGCGCTATGCGAGCCTGCCCAACATCATGAAGGCCAAGAAGAAGCCGCTGGACGAAACGTCCGCCGAGGCGCTTGGCGTGGACATCAGCCCGCGGCTCAAGATCGTCAAGACGACCGAGCCGCCGTCGCGGATTGCCGGGGTGAAGGTCTCTTCCGCCGCCGAACTTGTCTCCAAGCTCAAGAACGAAGCCGGGGTGCTGTGATGGCCACACTTCTGATCGCCGAACATGATGGCCAGGTCGTCAAGGACGCAACGGCGAAGGCGCTGACCGCCGCAACGGCGCTCGGCGCGCCGGTGCATGTGCTGGTCGTGGGCTCGGGCTGCAAGGCCGCCGCGGACAGCGCCGCCACCCTGCAGGGCGTCGAGAAGGTCCTGCTGGCGGACAGCCCGACGTTCAGCCACATGCTGGCCGAGGCAACCGCAGCGCTGGTCGCCAGCCTCGCCGCCGATTACGTCAACATCGTCGCCACGTCGACCGCCAACGGCAAGAACGTGGCTCCCCGCATCGCCGCGTTGCTCGATGTCCAGATCATTTCGGACGTGATGAAGGTGCTGTCGCCGGACACGTTCGAGCGGCCGATCTATGCAGGCAACGCGATCCAGACCGTCCAGTCGACGGATCAGAAGAAGGTCATGACTATCCGGACCGCGTCGTTCCAGGCCGCTGCCATGACAGGCTCGGCTCCGGTCGAGGCCGTGACGGCCGCAGACGATCCGGGCCTGTCCAACTTCAAGGGCGAAGAGGTCGCAGCGTCGGACAGGCCGGAACTCGCATCGGCCAAGATCATCGTGTCCGGCGGGCGCGCGCTGGGATCGGCCGAAAACTTCAGCAAGATCATCGAGCCGTTGGCGGACCAGCTTGGCGCAGCGATGGGTGCAAGCCGCGCGGCCGTCGACGCCGGCTATGCGCCGAACGACTGGCAGGTCGGACAGACCGGCAAGGTGGTCGCGCCCGAACTCTACATCGCTGTCGGCATTTCGGGCGCCATCCAGCATCTGGCCGGGATGAAGGATTCGAAGGTCATCGTCGCCATCAACAAGGACGAAGATGCCCCCATATTCCAGATCGCCGATTATGGCCTCGTCGGCGACCTCTTCGCCCTTCTGCCGGAGCTGCAGAGCGAACTGGCCAAGGTCGGCCGCTGAAGCGGGCATGCTTGACCGATCGGCTGCGAGGCTAGAGAATCGACTGAAGAGACGGACGTACCGATGACCGTGACCATCAACACCATTGGAATCGTGGGCGCCGGCCAGATGGGCAACGGCATCGCCCATGTCTGCGCCGCGGCGGGCGTGGACGTCAGGCTGCACGACATGAGCGAGGAGCGCATCAACGGCGCGCTGGCCACCATCAACGGCAACATGGCGAGGCAGGTCTCCAAAGGCGCCATGACCGAGGAGCTACGCCAATCCGCGCTCGGCCGGATCTCGGCTGCCAAGACCTTCGAGGACCTCGCCGGCTGCGACCTGGTGATCGAGGCGGCGACGGAGAACGAAGAGGTCAAGCGCAACATCTTCATCGGACTGTGCCGGGCCCTGCCTCCCGAGACGCTGCTCAGCACCAACACCTCGTCGATCTCGATCACGAGGCTCGCAGCGGCCACCAACCGGCCAGAGAAGTTCATCGGCATCCACTTCATGAACCCGGTGCCGGTGATGCAGCTCGTCGAGCTGATCCGCGGCATCGCCACGGAAGACGCGACGTATGAGGCGGCTCGCCAGTTCATCACCCGGCTTGGCAAGACCTTCACCGTGTCGGAGGATTTCCCGGCGTTCATAGTCAACCGCATCCTGCTGCCCATGATCAACGAAGCGGTGTACACGCTGTATGAGGGCGTCGGCTCGGTCGAGTCGATCGACACGGCGATGCGGCTTGGCGCGAACCATCCCATGGGACCGTTGCAGCTTGCCGACTTCATCGGCCTCGACACGTGTCTCTCGGTGATGCAGGTGCTGCATGACGGGCTGGCCGATTCCAAATACAGGCCTTGCCCGCTGCTCGTGAAATATGTCGAGGCCGGGTGGCTGGGCCGCAAGACCAAGCGCGGGTTCTATGACTATCGGGGCGAGAAGCCCGTACCGACCCGCTGAGGTCGGAAGTCCCGTCCTGCCTCTGTCGACGGGCTTGCCGGCGATCTCCGGAACGATAAGCGGACTGCGGTCCGGGCGCTTCCGCGAGGCCGGAAACCGGCGGAACATGGGCGCATCGCCGGGCGTTGAAGCCGGCGTGCCGTTCCCGTATGCTTCACAAGCCGGTCATATAGCGCATAGACTATGATGCATCGGCTGGATTCGCGGATCCTTCCGCCGACTTGTGAAGGGAGAAATTGCGCCTTTGACAGTTCACGTTCGGCCCATCGCCTCGCCGGACTCCTGCCCGGCCCTCGTGCTCAACGCCGATTTCCGGCCTCTGAGCTATTACCCCCTGTCGCTCTGGTGCTGGCAGGACACGCTGAAGGCCGTGTTCATGGATCGGGTGAACATCGTCTCCGAATATGACCGCGTCGTGCGTTCGCCGAGCTTCTCGTTCCGGCTGCCGTCGGTCGTATGCCTCAAGACCTACGTCAAGCCGTCCCGCCATCCGGCCTTCACGCGCTTCAACGTGTTCCTCAGGGACCGCTTCACGTGCCAATACTGCACGGCTCGCGAAGAATTGACCTTCGATCATGTCATACCACGCTCGAAGGGCGGCATGACGACGTGGGAGAACGTGGTGGCGGCCTGTTCGCCATGCAATCTGCGAAAGGGAGACAAGCTGCCGAACGACGCAGACATGTATCCTTTGCAAAAGCCATTCGCGCCCACCGTCAACGACCTGCACAAGGCCGGCAAAATGTTTCCGCCGAACTTCCTGCACGAAAGCTGGATGGATTACCTTTACTGGGACAGCGAACTGGAGCCCTGATCCCGTCGTTGCCCGTGGTGTCGTGATGGCCGGGCGGCGGCGACGGTCGCCCATGCCGCAAGCGCCGCGGACATCGCCGCATTCCATCCCGCCAAGGACAGCCCGCCAAGCCGCCAGGCCGCCTCGGTGCAGCTCACGACGCGGGTCGTCTGAAGCTGCCGCATGAAATCCTGCATGGAGCCGGCGGCCGAAGCCGCGGCTCCCCCGCAATCGGACGGGCCGGCGAACCAGCCCCATTCGACGCCGGCATGGTAGCCGCCCATCAGCGCCGAAACGACGAAGATGGCCGCCAGCAGCACGAGCCCAGGCCGTGCCAGGCGCCCCCCGCCCGCCAGCGCCGCAACCAGCAGCAGGCCGCCCAGAACCAGGGCTGCATAATGCGGCCAGCGCTGCTCGAGACAGAGCTTGCACGGCAGCAACCCCAGGACGAGCTGGAAATACCATGCGCCTGCGAGCAGGCCTGCCGAAGCCAACGTCAGGACCGCTACGCTTGGCAGCGGCCTGAAGATTGCGGGAAGCGATCTGCTCATGTTCGTCATCATGGCGCTTCTAGAGCATGCCGCGAAAAAGTGGACCCGGTTTTTCGCATCGCAGGGGCTCTGAATCCTGTCAGTTAAGCACAACATGTCCCGATGAAGCTAAACCAGCCGCCTCCGTGATCGCCGCTTGCGGCTCGCATGGCGGACGGCGCGGGGCAGCCTGGAGATCGCCTGCACCGCCTTGCTCGACGGGGCCTTCCGATCCGAGGAGGCTTGTCCAGCCGCTGCAAACGCGTCGTCACCCATTGACCGGCGCGCGCCGCCGGAGTTAAACGGTCCGGCATGCGGGTGTGGTGGAATTGGTAGACGCGCTGGACTCAAAATCCAGTTCCGAGAGGAGTGCCGGTTCGACCCCGGCCACCCGCACCACCTTCCTGATCGGCTTCGGCGGCCAACTTGGCCAAGCAAAGCGAGTGTTTGCAGCGACGGCGCATCCGGA
>JANOCI010000019.1:0-121206 GCA_031412095.1 Allobosea sp. | reverse complement strand
CAAGGTCAGGGCTCTTCTCAGCCCAGCATCGGCGGACGCGGTGCTGGCGCTGGACCACAGCATTGATGGCCGGAGCATCGCCGAAATCGCCGCCACGCTGTCAGGCCTGGCGCTCTCCCACGGAGGCTCGCCATGAGCGTCGACATCGCGCATCTAAGCCAATGGATCGGCCGCAGCGAGGAGCGCACGGAGAGGCTTTCGGGCTTTCCGGCGACGGCTCTCGCCGCGACGCTTGACCGCGACGATGCGCCATTCAGCGATGGCGCAGCCCTTCCCCCGTTGTGGCATTGGCTGCATTTCCTGCCGATAAGCCCGCTCCGCGAGACAGGGCCCGATGGACATCCGGCGCGCGGCGGGTTCCAGCCCCCCGTGCCGCTGCCCAGGCGCATGTGGGCCGGCAGCAGGCTGGAGTTTCATCAGCCTCTCCGAATCGGCGAGATGAGCCGCCGCGTCTCCACCGTCGCCAAGGTGGATCACAAGGCCGGGAAATCAGGCGACCTGGTGTTCGTGACGGTTCGGCACGAGGTTCATGGCGAGCAGGGCCCGGCGATCTCGGAAGAACATGACATCGTCTACCGCGAGGCCGCGCTGCCTGGAGCGCCCCCGCCGCCGGACGCCGTGCCTCCTGCCGGTCCGCAATGGAGCTACCCCATAGCCCCGGACCCGGTGCTGCTGTTCCGCTATTCCGCCCTGACCTTCAACTCCCACCGCATCCATTACGACCTGGACTACGCCACGCGAGAGGAAGGCTATCCCGGCCTCGTCGTCCATGGCCCGCTGATCGCCACGCTGCTGCTGGACGGCCTGCGGCGGGCGAGGCCCGAGGCGAAGGTCAGCCGCTTCTCGTTCCGCGCCATCGCGCCGACGTTCCATATCGACGCCTTCGCCGTGAACGGGGCCGTCGCGGCGCAAGGCAGCGCCCGCATCTGGGCCGAGAAGCGCGGCGCGATGACCATGGACGGAACGGCCGTGTTCTCCTGAAACGACTTTGACTGCGACAAGCGAGACGACCTCATGCGAGACCGGAACATGAATGTGACAGGCGGCGAACTTCACCCGGAAATCCGCGACGCGATCCGCGATCTGTGCAGCCATTTTCCGCCCGAGTACCATCGCAAGGTCGACGAGAAGCGTGGCTATCCGGAGGAATTCGTCGATGCGCTGACCAAGGCCGGCTGGATGGCGGCCCTGATCCCGGAGGAGTATGGCGGCTCGGGGCTTGGCCTGACCGAGGCCAGCGTCATCATGGAGGAGATCAACCGGTCCGGCGGGAACTCCGGGGCGTGCCATGGGCAGCTCTACAACATGGGCACGCTGCTGAGGCATGGATCGGCGGCGCAGAAGACGCAGTACCTGCCGAAGATCGCATCCGGCGAACTGCGCCTGCAATCCATGGGCGTGACCGAGCCGACGACCGGAACTGACACCACGAAGATCAAGACCACGGCGGTGAGGAAGGGCGACCGCTATGTCGTCAACGGCCAGAAGGTCTGGATCAGCCGCATCCAGCACTCGGACTTGATGATCCTGCTGGCGCGCACCACGCCCATCGACCAGGTCAAGAAGAAGTCGGAGGGCATGTCGATCTTCCTCGTCGACCTGCGCGACGCCATCGGCAAGGGGCTGGCCGTCCGCCCGATCCTCAACATGGTCAACCACGAGACCAACGAACTGTTCTTCGACAACCTTGAAATCCCCGCGGAGAACCTGATCGGCGAGGAAGGCAAGGGCTTCCGCTACATCCTCGACGGGCTGAACGCCGAACGCGCCCTGATCGCGGCGGAGTGCATCGGCGACGGTTACTGGTTCGTCGACAAGGTCACCGCCTACGCCAAGGAGCGCATCGTCTTCGGCCGGCCCATCGGGCAGAACCAGGGCGTGCAGTTTCCCATCGCCGAGAGCTTCATCGAGCTCGAGGCCGCCAACCTGATGCGTTACGAGGCCTGCCGGCTGTTCGACGCCAACCTGCCGTGCGGGGCCCAGGCCAACATGGCCAAGTACCTCGCCGCCAAGGCGAGCTGGGAGGCGGCGAACGCCTGCATCCAGTTCCATGGCGGCTTCGGCTTCGCCTGCGAATACGACGTCGAACGCAAGTTCCGCGAGACCAGGCTCTACCAGGTCGCGCCGATCTCGACCAACCTCATCCTGTCCTACGTGGCCGAGCACATGCTGGGATTGCCCCGATCCTATTGAGGATCGTGACGTGACGGGCAATCTCGAGGTTCGGGCGCGCCATGACGGAAAAACAACAAAACACAGGGAGCGAAAGATGATCAATGCAATACGCCGCGGATTGGCGAACGCCGTCATCGGGATTGGCCTTGGATGCAGCCTCGGGTTTGGACTGGCGCTTTCATCCGCCGCGCCGGGCCAAGCGCAGGGCTTCCCCGCGAAGCCGGTGACCATGCTGATCCCGTTCGCGGCCGGCGGGCCGACGGATGTCGTCGGCCGCCTCATCGGCGAGCACATGAGCCGCACTCTGGGACAACCTGTCGTGATCGAGAACGCCGTCGGCGCCGCCGGCACGCTGGCGGGCCAGCGGCTGATCGCCTCCCCGCCCGATGGCCATACGATCCTGATCGGGCACACAGGCACCCATGCGGCGGCGGTCTCGCTCAATCCGGGCCTGAAGTACCGGCCGGTCGAGGACTTCGCGCATGTCGGCCTCGTCAACACCAACCCGATCTTCGTCAACGTGCGGAAGACTCATCCCGCCAACACGCTGAAGGAGCTGGTCGACTGGCTGAAGGTCAACCAGGCCGAAGCCAACAACGCCCATGCCGGCGTGGGCTCCGTCAGCCACACGACATGCCTGCTGTTCAACTCGGTCATCGGCGTGAAGACCAAGGGCGTGCCCTATCGCGGAACCGCGCCGGCCATGAACGACCTGATCGGCGGGCAGGTCGACTATCTTTGCGACCAGGGGGTGAACGTCGCGCCGCAGACACGCGCCGGCACGATCAAGACATTGGCGATCGCGCAGGACAAGCGAGCGCCGCTGCTCCCGGACGTGCCCACCAGCACCGAAGCAGGCGTGCCGGATTTCAAGGTGATCGTCTGGAACGCCATGTTCACGCACAAGGATGCGCCTCCCGCCGCCGTTGCGGCGCTCAACAAGGCGCTGGGCGCGGCCCTGAACGACCCGGCGATGAAAGCAAGGCTTGAGGAAATCGGCGCAGAGGTCCCGACCCCGGAGCTGCAGACGTCGGCAGGCCTTCGCGCTTTCGTCGCATCGGAGATCGCGCGCTGGACGCCGATCATCCGTACTGCGGGCGTCACGCTGCAGTAAGGTCCGGCGAAGAACTCGCCGCCTTGGCTCATGTCGGGCGGCTGCATAGGCTTCATGGCGAAAGCCGCTCGTCCAGGCATGTTGCGGCTAACATGTCAGCCTTGACTCATGGGCCGTGGACGGTCCACCCTGCGCTTCTGGAGCGTCCTTCGCCAAACGCTGCGGGTCTGCGCGAACATCAGCCGACAATCATGGAGCGGGGCCGGGCCAAGCCAGCGCCTTGGGGAGCGATCACGATGACGCAAGACCGTATCGGCCTTAGCTGCGCGCTCTCGACGCCGTTCAGGCCGGACCAATCGGTGGATCTGGAAAGGCTGGCCGCCCATGCCCAATGGGTCATGGCCAATGGTTGCGACGGCATCACCGTGTTCGGCACCACCGGCGAAGGGGCCTCCCTGGGGCTACCGCCCCGCCGCGAGATCCTGGGCGCATTGAATGCAGCGGGCATCGACCTTGGCCGCAAGGTCTTCGCGGGGGTCTCCGCCGCCGCCGTCGAAGACGTCATCGAGCAGGCGCGCCTGGCGCTGGAGGCAGGATGCCGCGGGCTCCTGCTCGCGCCCCCGTTCTATTTCGCCGGCGCCAGCGACGAAGGCCTCTTCCGCTTTTTCGCCCAAGCGATCGAGGCTCTCGGGGGAAATGCGCGGGGGATCCTGCTCTACCACATCCCCGGCATGTCTCGCGTCCCGATCTCGATCGCGCTGACGAAACGGCTGCAGGCCGCCTTTCCCGGGGTCATCCTCGGAGTCAAGGACAGCGACGGCGACTGGGCCGCGACCGAGCGTCGGCTGAAGGAGCTGCCGGACCTGCAGATCCTCGTCGGCGACGAACGCCAGCTCGCCCGTGCGGTGAGCCAGGGCGGCGCGGGCTCGATATGCGGGCTGGCCAACGTCGCGCCGGACCTGCTCAGGCCGCTGGCATGGGACGGCGCAGAGGACCAGCGCGTCAACCGGATGGTCGACGCGATCGTGGCCCATCCGTTCATGCCCGCGATCAAGGCGCTGATCGCGGCCCGCCTCGGCGACCCCGATTGGAGCAGGATGCGGGCCCCGCTCGATGCGCTCGACGCCGCTGACGGCGCCGCGCTGCACGACGTGCTGAAGGGCATCCGGGGATGAACTGCGCCGGACCCGGGACGCGCCGGAGCAGGACGCGCCGGACTTGGGACGCGCCTGCCATGAGCACCGAAACATGAGCGCCGAAACGGGCAAGCTGCGCGACCGCGCCTATGACAGCTTCACCCGGCACCTGCTCTCGCGCGAGATCAGCCCGGGCCAGTTCGTCTCGCAGCGCGAGCTTGTCCAGTTGACCGGATTTCCGCTCGGCGCCATCCGCGAATTGATCCCGCGGCTCGAGAGCGAAGGCCTGATCGTGACGATCCCCCAGCGCGGGATGCAGGTGGCGCATGTCGACGTCAACCTGATCCGGAACGCCTTCCAGTTCCGGCTCTTCCTCGAACGTGAAGCGGTGATGATCTACACTGCGGACGCCAGCGATGCGGCCATCGCGCAGCAGCGCTCAGCGCATGAGGCCATCCTTCACAGCGCGGCCGAAGACGTCAGCCCCAGCCTCATCGAGACTGCACAGGCGGTCGACCTGGCTTTCCATGAGGACATCATCGCCCATCTCGGCAACGAGATCATCGCGCAGGCCTACCGGGTCAACTGGATCAAGATCAGGCTGATCAGGCATCACGAGACCGGCCTGTTGCCCGAGCTGCTGGAGCCTGTCATGCGCCAGCACCTCGCGGTCATCTCCGCCATCGAGGCGCGCGACGCCGAACGGGCCCGCGCCGCCATGACCGAGCACATCATCGGCTCGCAGCAACGGGCGCTGAAGCTTCGCTGAGCTTCAGGCCGATTTCCGGTTCTGCCGATTAGCGATCAGGTCGTCGACGACCGCAGGATCGGCCAGGGTGGAGATGTCGCCCAGCGCGCCGAACTCGTCCTCGGCGATCTTGCGCAGGATGCGGCGCATGATCTTGCCCGAGCGCGTCTTGGGAAGGCCAGGCGCGAACTGGATGAGGTCCGGCGTCGCGATCGGGCCGATCTCCTTGCGCACCCAGCTCACCAGCTCCTTGCGCAGGTCGGCGTCGACCGCCTCGCCGCCCATCAGCGTGACATAGGCATAGATGCCCTGCCCCTTGATGTCGTGCGGATAGCCGACCACGGCGGCTTCCGAGACCTTCGGATGCGCCACCAGCGCGCTTTCGACCTCTGCGGTGCCCATGCGATGGCCCGAGACGTTGATGACGTCGTCGACGCGACCGGTGATCCAGTAATACCCGTCGGCATCGCGACGGCAGCCGTCGCCGGTGAAATAAGCGTTCGGGTAGGTGGCGAAATACGTCTCCATGAACCGCGCATGATCGCCGTAGACGGTGCGCATCTGGCCCGGCCATGAATCGGTGATCACAAGGTTGCCCTCGCAGGCGCCCTCCTGGACCTTGCCCTCCGCATCGACGATCTCGGGCTTGATGCCGAAGAACGGCCTCGTGGCCGAGCCCGGCTTCTGGGCGATCGCGCCCGGCAGGGGGCTGATGAGGATGCCGCCGGTCTCGGTCTGCCACCAGGTGTCGACGATCGGGCAGCGGCCATCGCCGACGACGCGGTGGTACCATTCCCAGGCTTCCGGATTGATCGGCTCGCCGACCGAGCCGAGCAGGCGCAGGGAGGCGCGGGACGTGCGCTTCACCGGCTCCTCGCCCGCGCCCATCAGCGAGCGGATGGCGGTGGGCGCGGTGTAGAAGATGTTGACCTTGTGCTTGTCGACCACGTCCCAGAAACGCGAGATCGACGGATAGGTCGGGATGCCCTCGAACATGAGCGTGGTCGCGCCGTTGGCCAGCGGGCCATAGACGATGTAGCTGTGGCCGGTGACCCAGCCCACATCGGCGGTGCACCAGTAGACGTCGCCTTCGTGGTAGTCGAAGACGTATTGATGCGTCATCGAGGCGTAGACGAGATAACCGGCGGTGGTGTGCAGCACGCCCTTGGGCCGTCCTGTCGAGCCCGAGGTGTAGAGGATGAACAGCGGGTCCTCCGCCTTCATCTCCGCCGGCGGGCAATGCGCCGTGACCTTCGCGGCCTCCTCATGATACCAGACGTCCCGGCCATGATGCATGGCGATGTCGCCGCCGGTGTGCTTGACGACGATGACCTTCCTGATGCCGCCCTTGACCTTGGGGTCGGCGACGTCGACGTTCTTCTTGAGATGCACCGGCTTGCCGCCGCGCAGGCCCTCATCCGCCGTGATGACGACCTTGGAATCGCAATCCTCGATGCGGTTCGACAGCGAATCCGGTGAGAAGCCGCCAAACACGATCGAATGCACCGCGCCGATCCGGGCGCATGCGAGCATGGCGTAGGCAGCTTCCGGTATCATCGGCAGGTAGATCGTGACCGCATCGCCCTTCTGGACGCCGTGCGCCTTCAGCACGTTGGCGAAGCGGCAGACGTTCTCGTACAGTTCGCGATACGTGATGTTCCTGGAGACGCCCGGGTCATCGCCCTCCCAGATGATCGCGGTCTGCCCGGCGCGGGTTGCGAGGTGCCGGTCAATGCAGTTGTATGAGACGTTGGTGATGCCGTCCTCGTACCAGGCGATCTTCACGTCGCCTGGCTTGTAGGAGACGTCCTTGACCCTGGTGTAAGGCTTGAACCAATCAATGCGCTTGCCGTGCTCACCCCAGAAGGCGACCGGATCGGCGATCGACGCGGCATACATCGCCTCATAGGCGGCCTGATCCACATGGGCCCGCGCCGCCCATTCCGACGACACCGGATAAAGCTTTTCAGACATGGTCCATCCCTGCATCCTGGGCCGATTGCGACCGGAAACGGGCGGGCCCTGGTTCCAGCACGGCGCTCTTTCGATCCGTCATCGCTATACGCAAGGCGTTGCCCCGGCAAGCCTCGGGCCTCTTCCACTTTCGGCCACCATGGCTGCGCCGCCGGAGACGCAGTCGCGGGGGACGAATGCAGGCCGGCCCGCGGATTGCCATATTGCTGACGTAACGTCATAATCGCAGCGGCCAGAACCGGGCGAGCAAGAGACGGCCGCACGATGCGCCCCAAGGCGAGCGCGAGGGACATTCCATGTCGAAGAACATCTGCATCTTTTCAGATGGCACCGGACAGGCTGGGGACGCCAACCCGGTGAACTGGACCAGCGTCTACCGGCTTTTCGTCAACACGCGTGAACCTGAGCATCCCGGCCAGCTGTTCGACCAGATCTGCTTTTACGATCCCGGCATCGGCTCCGATCCCGATCAGCAGGAGGCGCTGTCGCTCTGGTCGGGCATCAGCCGCTGGCTCGCCAAGGCGCTTGGGACCGGCATCGCACGCAACATCGTCGATTGCTACGTGGCGCTGCTGCTGACTTATGAGCCCGGAGACCGGATCTTCCTGTTCGGGTTCAGCCGGGGCGCCTACACCGCCCGCAGCGTCGGCGGGGCGCTGGCGCTGTGCGGCGTGCCGCCCGGGCTGCCCAAGGCCTCGCATTGGTCCGACCTGCACCCAAGGCTGAACGACCCGGCCATCAGGGCCATCGCGGAGGAGGCGGTGCGCGACGTCTACATGACCTACGGCGACGATGCGCTGCGGCGCAGGAAGGCGGCGGACTTCCGCCAGAGGCATCGTTCCGATCCGCTGCCGCCGTTCTTCATCGGGGTCTGGGACACCGTCAGGGCCTTGGGATGGCAGGTGACCGACATCGCCAGGTTCGGCCGCCATCGCTTCCATGACTCGAAGTTGAACCCGAAGGTCGACCATGGCCGGCATGTGCTGGCCATCGACGAGAACCGCAAGGTGTTCTCGCCCGAACTATGGGATGAATCGACGTTGTCTGCTGCGGACAGGGACCAGATCAAGCAGGTCTGGATGGCCGGATGCCACAGCGACATCGGCGGGGGATATGGCCTGAAGCTCGGGCTGACCGACCTTGCGATGGAATGGATGTTGTCCGAGGCGACGTCCGCACGCGACCGCACGCCGGATCCGCTGCGGTCGCCAGGCTTCAACGGCTTGAAGGTCAACTCGAACCTGCTGCAGGAGCTGAACCTCGACCAGCTGGCGGTGCAGCACGATCCGCGGGCTTCGCTGACCGGTCAGCTCTGGGTGCCCGGCACGCGCGAGGCCTACACCGTCGCGCCGGAGCTTGCGCGGGATGCGGTCACCCAAAGCACGTTGCCAGAGCGCTTTGAAGCCGAGGCCATCCCTGTCGAAAGCCGGATGAAGGCCTACAGGCCCGAAGCCTTGCGGCTTCACCCGGAATACGGCTCATTTTATCTCTAGAAGCCGTTGCGCGGAGCAGGAGAATCCCGCGCGCCCCGGACGTCCATGTCACATCGCGACCTTGCCGGCGTCGCCCATGTCGGTCCTGACGCCGGTCGTCGCCGTCACCAGCATCTTCATGCCCGCGACGATGCGGTTGGGGCCGTTCCAGTAATCGGCTTCATGAGGATCGAAGGCGAGAAGCACCATGCGAGGGTCCTCGGGTCCGTCGAACCACTGCTTCATGGTTGGGCTCCACATGTCCCGCAGCCTGTCCCGGTCATCGAACACGGAGACCGAGCCCGTCAGCGTGACGTACCAGTTGCTCGCGCTGTTCTGGAAGGTCAACGTGACGGGCGTGTCGTCGCCGAGATCGTTCATCTTGCGCGATGTGCGGTCGGTCACGAACCAGATGACGCCGTCATCGGGCCGGGGCATCGGCGCCATCGGCCGTGACCGGATCACGCTGTCGTCGAGGCTGGCGAACATGCAGACGTTCTCGCCGTCAATAAGTCCCCAGATGTCGTTGCTCGTGTATTGTTTTTCGGCCATTTGGGCGCTCCAATCAAGAAAGCTATGCCCAATCAACCCCTCGCTGCGTTGTTTGGTTCCTCCTGCCGGGCTGGTCAGAGCCCGCCCATGCGGCAGACAAGCGCCCATTCCTCGTCCGTGACCGGCTGCACCGAGAGGCGCATCGACGTGACCAAGCTCATCTTCGCCAGGGCCGGCGTGGCCTTGATCTCGGCGAGAGAAACCGGGCGCGCCAGGGGCTTAACGGCCTTGACGTCGACCACGACCCATGGCTCGCCGGGCAGCGCCGTCGGGTCGGGATAGGCCTGCCGGATCACCTCGACGATGCCGACCACCTCGAGGCCTTCATTGGAATGATAGAAGAAGCCTTGGTCACCCACCCGCATCGCCATCAGGTTCAGCTTGGCGGAATGATTGCGCACGCCGTCCCAGAACGTGCCTTTGCCGCCAGCGGCGACCTGCGCATCCCAGGACCATTTGAACGGTTCGGATTTATAGAGCCAGTGGGGCATGGATCACTCGGGCTGGCCGGATTTGTCTGCAACGGGCGCGCCTTCGGCCGGGCCGGGTTGCAGCGGACTAGCAGTGACAGGCCGTGCATCATCGGCAACCGTGTTCGCGAAGCGCGTCAGCGCTTCGGCAAGCGCCCGAGCATCAGCGGCGCTCAGGTCTATGCGGGCGAGGCCTTCGCCCAGCGGCGTCTCCAGCCGGACGAAGCGCTGTTTGTCCTCGCGCTTCCGGCGGGCCTGCAGATTGAGCGTGCCGCCTGCCTCCAGCGCCAACGGCTGCTTCGGCCCCAGTTCATCGGAGCCGACGGTGGCCTGCACGGCGGCGAGGCCCTTGGCGAGTTTGGTGATGAAATCCATGGCGGCTTTCTCGTGTGTCGTTTCAAGATAGAGTTCAGCGCGCGGGGCGCAAGGCAATGCCGCGATTCACCGCAATGTCTCGACTACAGGCGGAGGAGCGTCCGCGGCCTGAACCGAAGGTGTCATCCCCGGCGGCCCGCAGGGCCGGGAAGGGGATCCAGAAACCTTGCTGCCGGTTGCTCGATCCCCTTCCCGCGCCTGAGGCGCGCCGAGGATGACACCGATATTGCCGCGTCCCACATCTTCAGTCCTCCGCCTTGGACGGGCGCGACATCAGGGCCGCGATGGCGGCGTCGAGGCTGACCCTGCCCTCCAACAGGGCGGCGACCTGAGCCGCGATGGGCATGTCGACGCCGCGGGCGGCCGCAAGGTCAACCAGCGCAGCGGCCGTCAATGCGCCCTCCGCGAGCCTGCCGCCGCTGGCCTCGGCCACGCCTATGCCCTGCCCCAGAGCGTGCCCGAAGGCGAAGTTGCGCGATTTCATCGAACTCGCCGTCAGGACGAGGTCCCCGAGGCCGGACAGACCCATCAAGGTCCGCGCCTCCGCGCCATAGGCCCTCGCGAAGCGCATCAGCTCGGCGAAGCCGCGGGCGACGAGCGCGGCGCGCGCGCTCTCGCCAAGGCCGCGCCCGATCACCGCCCCGCAGGCGATGGCGAGCACATTCTTGGCCGCGCCGCCGATCTCGACGCCGCGCACGTCCGTGCCGTGGTAGACACGGAATGTCGAGCTGGACAGCGCCGCTACCAGCGCTTCAGCGATGACGGCGTCAGCGCTCGCTAGGACCACTGCGGTCGGCAGCCCGATGGAGACGTCGTCGGCGAAGCTCGGGCCTGACAGCACCGCGAACGGCTGGCGTGGCAGGACGTCGGAGATCAGGTCGCCAAGGAACAGGCGGCGGGACCGGTCGATGCCCTTGGCGCACAGCACGACGGGCGTGCCGGGCTTCAACACGAGCGACAACGCCTCCGCCATCGCCGCGCAGTGCTGCGCCGGCGTCACGAGCAGGACAGCGCGGGCGGAGGCGGCACGGGCGAGGTCGGAACTGGGCGCGACCCCGGCCTCGAGCGGCACGCCCGGAAGCCTGCGCCGGTTCTCGCGCGATACGGCCATCTCGGATGCGTGACCGGGGTCCCTCGCGACAAGCACCACGTCGCGCCCGGCGCGGGCGGCGGCATTAGCCAGAGCGGTGCCCCAGGCGCCCGCCCCGACGACGGCGATGGATTGAAACAACGTCATTCGCTGATCACGCCGGCTGGCATGGCGCTGGCGTCTGGCGGCGGTTCGGCAGGCGCTGCAGCGGGCTCATCAGCGAGGGGCTGCCGTTCCTCCAGCGGCCATCGCGGGCGCGGAGGCGCATCGAGCCCATCGGTGAGGCCGATGCGCAGGCGCTCGAGGCCAGCCCAGGCGATCATGGCTCCATTGTCGCCGCACAGTTCAAGCGGCGGCGCGATGAGCTTGAGGCCCGCCTCGGTGGCGAGGTGCGCCAGACCGCGCTGGATGGCCTGATTGGCCGCGACCCCGCCTGCCACGACAAGGCACGTTGGCCGCCCCACGCGCGCCAGGCAACGCTTCAGGCCGACGCGCGTACGCTCGACCATGACGTCCACCACGGCGGCCTGGAACGAGGCGCACAGGTCGCGCACCGCCTGGTCCGACAATGGCGCGCGGCGTTCTGCGGCGAGGCGCACCGCGGTCTTCAGCCCGGACAGCGAGAAGTCCGGATCGGGCCGGCCGTGCATCGGACGCGGAAAATCGAAGGCCTCCGGATCGCCCAGCCGCGCCTCCCGCTCGACGGACGGCCCCCCCGGATAAGGCAGCGAGAGCATCTTGGCGACCTTGTCGAAGGCCTCGCCCACCGCATCGTCGATGGTCGTTCCCAGCCGCACGTAATCCGCCACGCCCCGGACGGCGATGAGCTGCGTATGACCGCCGGAGACGAGCAGCAGCAGGTATGGGAAGGCCACGTCGTCGGTCAGCCGCGCCGTGAGCGCGTGCCCTTCGAGGTGATTGACCGCCATGAAGGGCTTGCCGCTCACCAGAGCCAGAGCCTTGCCCGCCGTGAGGCCGACCATCACGCCGCCGACCAGGCCCGGCCCTGCCGCCGCAGCCACCCCGTCAAGCTCGGCCAGGGTGCAGCCGGCCTTCGCCAGCGCCCGCGCGATGATGCGGTCCAGCACCTCGAGATGCGCGCGGGCCGCGATCTCGGGCACGACGCCGCCATAGGCGGCATGCGCGGCGATCTGGCTCAGGATCTCGTTCGAGCGGATGTGCGGACGGCCCGCCGGATCGATCCCGACGACGGCTGCGGCCGTCTCGTCGCATGTCGTCTCGATGCCAAGCACGTTCATCGCGGGTTCCCGAATATCCGGTCCGCGCCCGGCCATGCGGAGGCCGGCCAATGCCCGAGGCGTGATGCCGCGGCCCGCTCCCGAAACGGCCGCAAAGGCGCTAACTCATTGTGGACGGCCATATTTCCCCACTGAAATCGATTCCGCTTGAAAACGGGATGATCTAGCGCTGGAAACTCTATAGTCTGGTCGTCTAAAGTCACCAGCACGATTTGCGCGGCGCAATGCGAGCGCGCGCGGCCCGACATGAACTGGAATCCGGAATGACGTCACACGTGTTGCCCATGACGACGCCGCTGGTGCTCGGCACGCGCGGCAGCCCGCTTGCGCTGGCCCAGGCCCATGAGCTTGCAGGCCTGCTCAGCGCCGCGCTGGCCCGGCCCCTGACGGATTTCCCGCTCAGCATCATCCGGACGACGGGCGACTCGATCCAGGACCGGGCGCTTTCGGAAGCGGGCGGCAAGGGGCTCTTCACCAAGGAGATCGACGCTGCGCAGTTGGAAGGGCGCGTGGACATCGCGGTTCATTCGTCAAAGGACCTGCCGACGGAGCTGCCCGCCGGGCTCGTCATCGCGGGATACCTGCCCCGCGAGGACGCCCGCGACGTGCTGATCGCACGCGGCCCGCTCGGCAGCATGCAGGAACTGCCCCACGGCGCGCGCATCGGTTCCGCCTCGCTGCGACGCCAGGCGATCATCAAGCGGGCGAGGCCGGATTTCGACGTGTCGCTGCTGCGCGGCAGCGTCGGGACGCGGCTGGACAAGGTGATGGCCGGGCAGTTCGACGCGACGCTGCTGGCGCTGGCGGGGCTCAAACGGCTCGGGCTGGCGGACCGCGCCTCCGTGGTGCTCTCCACCGACGAGATGCTCCCCGCCGTCGGACAGGGCGCGATCGCCCTCGTGCTGCGGCACGGCGACGAGGCCGCCCATTCCGCCATCGAGGACGTGTTATGCCGGCAGACCGGCGCATGCGTGGCCGCCGAGCGGGCGATGCTCAAGGTGCTGGACGGCTCGTGCCGGACGCCGATCGCCGGACACGCCACGATCGACGGCGACGTCCTGACGCTCAAGGGGCTCATCCTGTCGCCGGATGGATCGGACGCCGTGAACGATGAAGTCAGCGGGCCGGCGGCCGACGCCGCGCGTCTGGGCGAATCGCTTGGCCGCGCTCTCAGGGCGCGGGCGCCAGCCGGCGTCTATGCCTGAAAGGCGGCCGACATGAGCATCCTTGTCACACGACCGGAGCCTGGAGCGAGCCGCACGCTGGCGGTTCTTGCGCAACACGGGCTCATAGGCATCCCGGCGCCGTTGTTCGACATCGCGATGACGGACGCGCCGCGCCCGACGGGCAAGTTCGCCGCGCTGATCGTGACCAGCGCCAACGGAGCCGCCGGCCTTGCGCCCGCCTTCGCCGATCTGGCGGCGGACATCCCGGTCTTCGCTGTCGGCGACCGTACGGCGGACGCGATGGTCGAGGCCGGCTTCACGCAGGTGTCGTCCGCATCCGGCGACAGCAAGGCCCTCGCCAAGCTGGTTTCCGCAAGCGTCGCGCCCAGGTACCGCCTGCTGCTGGTCACGGGCGAAGACCACAAGGATGCGCTGCCGGCCGCCCTGACGGCCGCCGGCTACGAGGCCGCAACATGGACGCGCTACAAGGCCGTTGCGCTGGCCGAGCTTCCCGAGAGCATCAAGGCGCGATTGCGGGATGGCGGCATCACGTCGGCGCTGCACTATTCCCGGCGAGCTGCGGAGACGTTCGTGGCGCTGGCAGGGTCGGCGGGACTGGCGGGCGAGATCGCGAAGCTGGCGCACCATGCGCTGTCGGACGATGTGGCGCAGCCTCTCGCCGCAGCCGGTTGCTCGAACATCAGGATCGCCTCCGCTCCCACCGAGGAGCGGCTGCTGGCCACGCTGCTGGGTGACGGCCGCGAAGGCGATGCCTCCCCCGCGCCTGCGCCGCCTGCTTCGGGCTCGGCCGAAACGCCCTCGCCGGACACGCATTCCCAAGAGAACCCCTCGCCCGATAGTCCGAACCTGGAAACCGGCGGGGCTGGACAGGCCGCCAACCCGACCGTCATCCGGAGCGTGCCAAGATCGCGCCGGACGCGGCCCGGGGCGGTCCTCGCGCCCGCTCCGTCCGCAGCGAGCGCGCCGGAGCCGAGCAGCCTGCAGCCTGTGCGCGAGGACAGCACGGCTGCGGCGGGCGACGCCGACGCCAAGGATGCGGACCGCAAGGATCACGAAAGCCACGATCCGATCCCCAAGGATCCGGAGCCCGTGAGGATTGAGTCGACGCCATCCACGCCGCGCCCGGTCGCCGAGGCTGCAGAACTGCCGAACCGCAGGGGCTCCCGCAGCGGCAGCGGCATCGGATGGGCTGGCCTGACCGGCCTCGCGCTGGCAGGCGGCCTTGCAGGAGCAGCGGCCGTCATCTTTTTCGCCCCTGTGCTGAACAGCTTCGGCGTGCGCCTGCCAAACTCGCCGACGCTGGCGTCGGTCGACGCCCGGCTGTCGCAGCTGGAAGGCGCGCGCACCCATTCATCGGGGCCCGCCGCCGCAGACCCGGCCCTCAGGGCGGACATCGATGCCGCGGCGGCGCTGGCTGCGCAGCTTCGCCAGCAGGCTGAAGCCGCGGACCGCCGGATCGCCGAACTCGCCGCACGGCCCGCGCCTTCGCAGGCGGCAGGCCCCGCGCCCGAGGCGATGGCCCGATTGCAGCAGCAAGCGGAGCGCTCCGGCAGCCTGGCCGAAGAGGCCTCCGCAGCGGCGAAGGCGCTGGCCGCGCGCCTGCCCGAGTTGGAGCGCAGCGCGCGGGCGGCAAGCGCGCCGAGCCTCGCAGCGACCGGCGCGGCGCGGCTCATCATGGCGGACCGCATCGCGCAGGCGCTGGCGGAGGGCCGGCCGTTTGCGCAGGAGGCGGCGGCGCTTGCGGCGATGAACACGCCGCCCGAGCCCCTGAGCCTGTTGACCGCGGCGTCGCAGGCAGGGGTTCCGACCACGGAAAGCCTGCGTGCCGCCTTGGCGGCCGTACGGCGGCAAGCCGTATCTTCGCCGGCCGCGGACGCCTCGTGGACCGACAGGCTTGTGGCGATGCTGGATTCGGTCATCCGCATCCGAGTCAACGATCCTGGCCAGCGCCAGTCGCCGCTCGCCATCGTCAACCGGATCGACCTAAGCCTTCAGCAAGGCGACGTGGTCGCGGCTGTGGAGCTGTTCGGCCAGTTGCCCGAGCCGACGCGCAGGGCCGGGGCGGACTGGCTCGAAGCCGCGACACGCAGGGCGAGCGCGGACACGGCGCTGAAGACCATCACGGATGATGCCATCAGGGCGATCTCCGGCGCACAATGAGCATCGGCTAAGAAGACGGGACAAAGCATGCTGCGTATCCTCATTTTCCTTGGCCTCGCCAGCCTGGCCGCACTGGGCGCAGTCTGGCTCGCGGAACGCCCGGGGCAAGTCTCGATCGTCTGGGGAGGCATGACCATCGAGACGACCGTGGCGCTCGCCGCCATCGGCGTCCTTGCGCTCGTCCTGCTTGGGATGCTGCTATGGACGCTGCTGAGGTTCATGTTCGGACTGCCGACCGCCTTCTCGTTCGCCTCCCGCGCCCGCAAGCGCGTGCGCGGCTATGACGCTGTGTCGCGCGGCATGGTCGCGGTTGGCGCGGGCGATCCGGCTGCGGCGCGCCGGCATGCGGCCGACGCCCGGAAACTGATCGCGAAAGAGCCGCTGACGCTGCTGCTCAGCGCGCAGGCGGCGCAGCTTTCGGGCGACAAGCGGGCGGCGGAGGCGGCTTTCAAGGACATGCTGGATGAGCCGAGCACGCGGGTGCTGGGCTTGCGCGGCCTGTTCGTGGAGGCGCGGCGGCGCGGCGACCAGATATCGGCACGCGCCTTCGCCGACGAAGCCGTCAGGATATCGCCTTCGCTCGCCTGGGCCAACGATGCGCTGCTCGAGTTCCACTCCACGTCCGGTGAATGGAGCCAGGCCCGCACCGCAGTCGAGCGGCGGGCGGCGTTGAGGCTGAGCGACAAGACCGAATCCCGCCGGCACAGGGCTGTCCTTCTGGCGGCGGAGGCCGAGGCGAAGCTGGCGTCCGACCCCGCCGGAGCGCTCGCCAATGCTCTCGATGCCCTGAAGCTTGCGCCGGGGCTGACGCCGGCAGCCGCGCTGGCGGGCAAGATCCTGGCCGAGAAAGCCGAGCTGCGGAAAGCAGCGCGGACGGTCGAGGCCGCGTGGCGCGAACAGCCCCATCCGGACCTGGCGAATATCTACACCCATCTCAGGCATGGCGACACCGCGTCGGACCGCCTGGAGAAGGCGGAGGCGCTGATGAAGATCAGGCCGACCGACCCGGAGAGCGCGTTCATCGTGGCGGAAGCGGCGATGGAGGCGCATGACTTCGCGCGCGCCCGGCGGGCCTTGTCGCCGCTGGTGGCGGCCGTGCCGACGGTCCGGACTTGCCTTCTGATGGCGCGAATCGAGGATGCCGAGCACGGCTCGGCAGGGCGCGCGCGCGAATGGCTGACGCGGTCGACGCGCGCGCCGCGCGACAACGCCTGGGTGGCGGACGGCATCGTGTCGGAGACCTGGATGCCGGTGTCGCCCGTCTCGGGACGGCTCGACGCATTCGTCTGGTCGTTGCCGCCGGCGGCGATCGGCAGCGCGGCGCCAGCCTTCGAAGAGACGATCGGCGAAGGTCCGGAGCCCGCCGCCATCGATGCCCCCGCGCACATCGATTACGACGCAGCCACCGCGGTGATTGTCCCATCAAGCGTCGTGGAAGAGCCGTCGCCGCCTCGCTCCGCCCTGCCCGCCGCTGCGGCGGCCTCCGATGCCGCGCCCTCCGTGCTCGCCTCCGCTTCGGACCCGGTCGCCGAGCGCGTGCAGGCAGAGCCCCCCGCCGGCGCATTCGGCCCGCCCGCGCCTTCCGAGGCTCAAGCGAGCGCGCCGGATGCGGCCACGGCGTTGACGAAGCCTGTCGCCCCCGTTCCGCCAGTCAACGGGATGGGCGAGTTCCAACGCGCGCCCGACGATCCGGGACCTGATGCCCCGCCCGCGAAACGGTCTTTCTGGGGTTTCGGACGGAGTTGACGGAACCTCGCCATCATCGCTTCAAAACCTTGCAAAGCCGCCTGCCTGCTGCTATCCGGATTGCGCGCCGCTTTAGCTCAGCTGGTAGAGCACCTCATTCGTAATGAGGGGGTCGGAGGTTCGAATCCCTCAAGCGGCACCACTTTTCCCTTTCATCGCAAGCTGCTTGACGTCGCCTCGCGCTGCGTTGCGTTTAGGTTGCCGGGAAGGCCTCGCAGCCGGACGCCGGTGCCCTGCTTCCGGCGCTGGTCCGGGCTTCCGGACATCAGGGCCGCATGCACCGTGCATCGCCATAACCTCATAAAATTGTTTGAGGCTTGAAATAATCTGTTGATCGCACGCGGAACGAAGGCATGATGCGGCCTTGCGCCAGATGACGGGCTGACACGTCAGGGCAGCACGGGGAGTATGTCTCATGCGAATGACCAAGAAGTCCGTCCTTCCAGCCTTGCTTCCGGCTCTGGCGCTGGCGTTTTCATCAGGCTTCGCGGCCGCGCAGGAGAAGGTCAAGGTCGGCATCATGGTCACGCTGTCGGGGCCCTCCGCGGTCCTCGGGCAGCAGGCGCGCGACGGCTTCCAGCTCGCCGTGAAGCAGTTGGGCGGCAAGCTGGGCGGCGCTGACGCCGAAGTCGTCGTTGTGGATGACGAACTCAAGCCCGACGTCGCCGTCACGAAAGTGCGCGGACTGATCGACCGCGATCAGGTCAATTTCGTCGTGGGACCGATCTTCTCGAACGTGCTGCAGGCGATCCACAAGCCGGTGATCGATTCGAATGCGTTCCTGATCAGCCCGAACGCAGGGACGTCCAACTTCGCCGGCGCGCAGTGCAGCCCGAACTTCTTCGTGACGTCCTACCAGAATGACCAGAACCACGAAGTGCTGGGTAAATATGCGCAGGACAAGGGCTTCAAGCGCGTCTTCCTGATGACGCCGAACTACCAGGCGGGCCGCGACTCGATGGCCGGCTTCAAGCGCCATTTCAAGGGCGAGGTCGTCGCCGAACTCTACACGCCGCTCGGCCAGCTTGATTTTTCGGCTGAGCTGGCGCAGATCGCCGCGGCGAAGCCCGATGCGCTGTTCACCTTCATGCCCGGCGGCATGGGCGTGAACCTTGTGCGGCAGTACCGGCAGGCTGGACTGGCCGCCACGCCGTTCCTGTCGGCGTTCACGGTCGACGAATCCACCCTGCCCGCCCAGCAGGACGCGGCGCTCGGCTTCTTCGGCGGCGCGAACTGGGCGCCGAACATGGACAATCCCCAGTCCAAGGCGTTCGTCGCGGCCTATGAGGCGGCCTATAACGCCGTGCCTGGCACATATGCCATGCAGGCCTATGACGCTGCGCTGATGATCGATGCCGCCATCAAGTCCGCAGGCGGCAAGGTCGGCGACCGGAACGCGGTGAGGGCAGGCCTTCGCAAGGCGGACTTCAAGTCGCTGCGGGGCGACTTCAAGATCGGCGTGAACGGGTATCCGATCCAGGATTTCTACCTGGTGCAGGCGGCCCGCCGGGCGGACGGCAAGTTCCAGACCGAGATCCGCGAAAAGATCTTCGATGACTATGTCGATGTGTACGCCAAGGACTGCAAGCCGACGAACTGAGCGCGGCCAAGGCTCCTGACCGGCGCAACCGGTGTCGTTCACGCTTCTCGCGGTGCAGACGCTCAACGGGCTCCAGCTCGGCGTGCTGCTGTTCCTGATTGCGGCAGGGCTCACGCTGGTGTTCGGCGTGATGGACTTCATCAATCTCGCCCATGGCGTGCAGTACATGGTGGGGGCCTACCTCGCCGCCATGTTCTCGACGCTCACGGGCAATTTCTTCCTCGGGCTGATGCTGGCGCTGCCGACCGCGCTGGCCTTCGGCTGGCTGCTTGAGATCATGATCTTCCGCCACCTTTATGGGCGCGATCATCTGGATCAAGTCCTGGCCACGTTCGGAATCATCCTGTTCCTCAACCAGGCGGTGAAGGTGGTGTGGGGCGCCGCGCCGCTCAGCGTCGCGATCCCCGAAGTGCTGTCCGGTTCGATCGTGCTGATGGATGGTCTGCTCTATCCGGTCTACAGGCTGGCGATCATCGGATCGGGCCTGGCGGTCGCGGTCCTGCTCGGCGTCATGGTCAGCAGCACCCGCATCGGCATGCTCGTCAGGGCGGGCGCCGCCAATGCGCCGATGGTGTCGGCGCTGGGCGTCGACATCGGCAGGCTGTTCATGATCGTCTTCGGGTTCGGCGCAATGCTGGCGGGCTTCGCGGGAGCGATGGTCGCGCCCATCCTGTCGGTCGAGCCGGGCATGGGCGACAATCTGCTGATCCTGACCTTCGTCGTGATCGTGATCGGCGGCATCGGCTCCATCAGGGGCGCGTTCGTCGCCGCCATCATGGTCGGCCTGGTCGACACGCTTGGCCGCTCCTTCGGCCCCGTGCTGCTGCGCGCGGTCATGGATCCCTCGGCGGCCGCGCAGACCGGCCGGGCGCTGGCGCCGATGCTGATCTACATCCTGATGGCCGCGATCCTGTTCTTCCGGCCAGCCGGCCTGTTCCCGGCCAAGCGATGAGCGCCTCCCTTCCCCCGGAAACCGCCGGCGCGGGCGGCCCCCAGGCCCATGGCAAGCACATCCCTGGCGGAGGCGCCACCCTGGCGCGCGAAGGGGTAGCGCTCGGCCTTCTGCTGGCGTTCGCGCTCATCCCGCTGGCGGCAAGCTTCGGGGCGGAAAGCTACGTGCTGTCGCTGGCGACCCGCGTGATGATCTTCGCGATCGCGGCAGTCTCGCTCGATCTCATCCTGGGCTACGGCGCGCTCGTCTCGTTCGGCCATGCCGCGTTCCTCGGCATCGGCGCCTACGCCGTCGGCATCCTCGGCGCCCACGGCTTCCAGGACACGGCCGCGCAATTGCCCGCCGCCATCGTGGCCTCGTCCTTGTTCGCCCTCGTCACCGGCGCGCTCTCGCTGCGCACCAAAGGCGTCCATTTCATCATGATCACGCTGGCGTTCGGCCAGATGGCGTTCTTCCTGGCGGTCTCGCTCGCGGCTTATGGCGGGGACGACGGCATGACGCTGCAGGCGCGCTCGACGCTGCTCGGCTTCGGCTGGATCAAGGGCGACAGGGCCTTCTACTATGTCGTGCTGGCGCTTCTGGCCGGGACATACGCGCTGTGCCGCCTCGTGGTCCGCTCGCGCTTCGGCCGCGTGATCCGGGGCGCGCGCGAGAACGCCGTCAGGATGGAGGCGATCGGCTTCTCCCTGTTCCGGCACCAACTGGCGATGTATGTGCTGGCGGGCGCGATCTGCGGCATGGCGGGCTTCCTTCTGGCCAACCAGACCCAGTTCGTCAGCCCCGCCTACATGACGTGGCAGCGCTCGGGCGAACTGATCGTCATGGTCGTGCTCGGCGGCATCGGTTCGCTGCACGGAGCCATCATCGGCGCCGCCGCGCTGCTGTTCCTGGAGGAATGGCTGTCGGGATTCACCGAACACTGGAAGATGATCTTCGGACCGATGCTGGTGCTGGTGGCGCTGTTCGCCCGTGGCGGCATGCTCGGCGCAGTCCAGCGCTTCCCGCGGATCGCAGCGGCCCTGGCCGGGTGGCCCGGATGGCTGCTCTCGCGCCTGCCCGGGCGCGGACGGAGCAGACGGGCAGGCGCGCCATGAGCGCCGCTCCCATACTGTCGCTGGTCAACCTGCGCAAGGCATACGGCGCGCTCGTCGTCACCGACGACGTCTCGCTGACGTTCCAGCCGGGGCGGATGCACGCAATCATCGGCCCGAACGGAGCCGGCAAGACGACGCTGATCCACCAGATATCGGGGCTATCCCCGCCGGATTCCGGCCAGATCATCCTCGAAGGGCATAACGTCTCACGCATCGGCATGGCCAGGCGCGCACATCTGGGGCTGGTGCGGTCGTTCCAGATCACCTCGATCCTGCCCGGCTTCTCGGTGATCGAGAACGTCGCGCTGGCCGTCCAGGCACGCTCGGGCTCCAGCCTTCGGTTCTTCGGAGACGCCGCAAAGGAGGAATGCCTGAACCGCCCGGCGCGCGCGGCGCTGGCGGAGGTCGGGCTCGAGGAGCGGATGGCCGTCCGCGCCAGCCTGCTATCCCACGGCGAGAAGCGCCAGCTCGAACTCGCCATTGCGCTCGCGGCCGAGCCGAAAGTGATGCTGCTGGACGAGCCGCTCGCTGGCACAGGCAAGGAGGAGAGCGAAGCGCTGATCGGCCTGATGGAGCGGCTCAAGCAGCGGACCACGATCATCCTCGTCGAGCATGACATGGAGGCGGTGTTCGCGCTGGCCGACGACGTATCGGTTCTGGTGTACGGCAAGGTCATCGCAACTGGCGCGCCGGACGACATCCGCCGCGATCCGGCCGTGCGCGCCGCCTATCTCGGCGAGGAGGCCGCCTGATGCTGAGCGTCTCCGGCATCCAGACGTTCTACGGCGAAAGCCAGGCGCTCTTCGGCATCGACCTCGAGATCGCCGTAGGGGAAGTCGTGACGTTGCTCGGCCGCAACGGCATGGGCAAGACAACGACGATCAATTCCATCATGGGCCTGCTGAAGCCGCGCGCCGGCGAAGTCCGCTTCGACGGCGAGGACGTCACCGGGCGCGCGCCGCACGTGATCGCGCAGAAGGGCATCGGCCTCGTGCCCGAGGGACGGCAGATCTTCCCGACGCTCACCGTGGAGGAGAACCTCGTCGCCACAGCCGCCGCGCGGTTCGGCCCGCCGCGATGGACCCTCGACGCGGCCTACGCCCTGTTTCCCCGTCTGCGGGAGCGGCGGCTCAACATGGGCAACCAGCTGTCCGGAGGCGAGCAGCAGATGCTCGCGATCGGCCGGGCGCTGATGACCAACCCCAAGCTCGTGATCCTCGACGAGGCCACGGAAGGGCTCGCGCCCTTGATCCGGCAGGAGATCTGGGACTGCCTGAAGAAGCTCAAGCGCGACGGCGAGGCCATCCTGGTGATCGACAAGAACGTCGACGCGCTCGCAGCCTTCGCCGACCGCCACGTCATCATCGAGAAGGGCCGGGTCGTGTGGAGCGGCTCCACAGCCCAGTTGACATCCGATCCGGTCCTCAAGGACCGATACCTGCATATCTGAAAATACCTGCATATCTAAAGGAGCAACCGCAATGAGCATGGTCCCAGGCATCACCCGCGCCGGCGAAAGCCTCAACGGAGTCGTCTGGAACATATTGGGCCAGACCTATGCGCCCAAGCAGCTGTCCGCCGATTCGTTCGCCTGGCACGCGACGTTCCCCGCTGGCTCGTTCGTGCCGCCGCACATCCACCCCACGCAGGACGAATTCATCTACATGCTGGAAGGGCGGTTCGAGCTGACGCTGGACGGCAAGGAGGTCATGGCCGGCCCGGGCGACCTGATCCGGATGCCAAGGGGCATTCCGCACGGCATCTTCAACAAGAGCGCCGACACCGTGAAGTGCCTGTTCTGGGTCGCGCCCACGCGGCGGCTCTATGACTTGTTCTGGGCGATCCATGCCATGGTCGAGCAGACCCCGGCGGAGGTCGTGGCGCTCTCGGCCAAGCACGAGGTGGACTTCCTGCCGCCGCCGGAGGGGTGAGACAGGCTTCTGGGACGAGCCGTCCCAT
This sequence comes from Allobosea sp., assembly GCA_031412095.1. Classification (GTDB taxonomy): domain Bacteria; phylum Pseudomonadota; class Alphaproteobacteria; order Rhizobiales; family Beijerinckiaceae; genus Allobosea. Next base: position 98,203 of record JANOCI010000019.1, on the reverse strand, counting down.
CCCCGCGCTGTCATCCCCGCCTCCCCTATCGTTAGACCAGGGTGAGACCGTTCAGCCCGCCTTGCGCTCGGCCGCTGCAAAGCCGGCCTTGCCGGCGTAGCCGCGCACGATGGCATCGCGCTCGGCATGCGGCAGGACCTGCTCGACATCGCCGAAGCCGGCGGGCGCCAACTTCTCGACCTCGTCGATCACGCGCTCCGGCCCGCCCTTGCGGTTGAGCGCGACGATGTCGGCGGTCTTCGGGCGACGGTCGGCCTCATAGGCGGCGAGCCCCTGCAAGGGATGATCGGCGCTGGCGAGGCAATCGGCGAGGCAGCGCGCATCGAGGATGGCCTGGCTCGCGCCGTTCGAGCCGACCGGGTACATCGGATGGGCCGCATCGCCCAGCAGCGTGACCCTGCCATGGGTCCAGCGCGGCAACGGATCGCGGTCGCACATCGGATACTCGTAGAAGGCCGCGGTCGATCTGATCAGGGCGACGACGTCGAAGCCGGGGATCTCGAAGCGCCTCGCGTACGGCAGCACTTCGTCGAGCCGTCCGCGGCGCGACCAGCTTTCCTTGCCGGGCGGATGGGGCGTATCGCCGATGCGGACGGTGACCACCCAGTTTGTGAGGCGGGAATGCTCCGAAGCTCCCGCGCCGATGGGGTAAAGCACGAGCTTGCCGCCCATTCCGCCCGCAATGATCATCGACGAGCCGCCGAGGAATGCCGGGAAATCAGCCGCGCCGCGCCACATCATCACGCCGTTCCAACGTGGAGGGCCCTGTCCGGGATGATAATGGCTGCGGATGGCGGAATGGATGCCGTCCGCTCCGATGAGCACCTCGCAGCGCACCGTCTCGCTGCATGAGCCGTCCACGCTGTCGACGAAATGCGCCGTGACGCCGCCCTCGTCCTGGATGAAGCCGCCCAGCTTGCGTCCTGGCCTGACCGCGCCAGGCCCCAGCCGCGCGATCACCGCGTCATGGATGACGCGCTGCAGGCGGCCGCGGTGCACGGAGAATTGCGGCACCTCGAAGCCCGCAGCCATGCCGCGTGGCTCGCGCCACACCACCTGCCCGAGCCGGTTCATGTAGATCAGCTCCGCGGTCCGGATGCCGGCCGCGTCGAGCGCCGGCAGCAGGCCCAGGTCGGCCAGCTCCCTGATCGCATGCGGCAAGGTGTTGATGCCGACGCCGACCTCGCGGACTTCGCTGGCCTGCTCATAGACCACGCATGAGATGCCGCGCCTGTGCAGCATCAGGGCGGCGGTCAATCCGCCTATCCCCGCGCCGACGATGACGACCTTCGCCTGCCTTGCGTCCGCCATGTCCCTCGCCCTCACCCGCTTACAGCCTGCTTCAGCCTATACAATGCTTCCAGAGCCTCGCGCGGCGTCAGCTCGTCCGGCTCGATGCCGGACAGCATCTCGCGCAACGGGTCGGCCCCGGAAGCAGCAGCGCTCGGCGAGGCGTGCCTGACGGGCGCCGAGAACAGCGGCAGGTCGTCGATGATGGTCGCGACCGGCTTCTCGCGCTCGGATTTCTCCAGTTCGGCAAGCAGGACGCGGGCGCGCTCGACCACCGCGGGCGGCAAGCCGGCAAGCTTCGCCACCTGGATGCCGTACGACCGGTCGGCCGCGCCGGGAACGACCTCGTGCAGGAAGACCACGTCGCCGTTCCAGTCGGTCACGCGGACGGTGGCGTTGGATACGCGGGGCAGCTTGTCGGCAAGCGCGGTGAGCTCATGAAAATGGGTGGCGAAGAGCGAGCGGCAGCGGTTGACCTCATGCAGATGCTCGATGGCCGACCAGGCGATCGAAAGCCCGTCGAATGTCGCGGTGCCGCGGCCGATCTCATCGAGGATCACCAGCGAGCGCGGGCCAGCCTGATTGAGGATGGCGGCGGTCTCGACCATCTCGACCATGAAGGTGGAACGGCCCCGGGCAAGGTCGTCCGCCGCCCCCACACGGCTGAACAGCCTGTCGACCACGCCGATGCGCGCGGCCGCGGCGGGCACATAGGAGCCCATCTGCGCCAGGATCACGATCAGCGCGTTCTGGCGCAGGAACGTCGACTTGCCGGCCATGTTGGGGCCGGTCAGAAGCACGATGCGTCCGCCGCCATCGGCGGTCAGGTCGCAATCGTTGGCCACGAAGGGCTGGCCGTCACGCCTGAGCGCCGCCTCGACCACCGGATGACGCCCTCCGGTCAGCGCCAGCACGTCCGAATCCTCCATCTCAGGACGCACCCAGCCTTGATCCGACGCGAGCGCCGCCAGCGACGACGCCACATCGATCGCAGCCAGCGCGGCCGCAGCCTGGCGGATGGGTTCGCCCGCAGCGAGCACGGCTTCGCGCAGCTCCGCGAAGATCTCCAGTTCGAGCCGCAGCGCCCGATCCGCGGCGGAGGCGATCTTGCCTTGCAGTTCGCCGAGCTCGGCCGACGTGAAGCGCATCGCGCCCGCCATGCTTTGCCTGTGCACGAAAGTGGCGCGCCACGGCTCCTTGACGAATTCTTCGCCAGCGGCCTGCGGGACTTCGATGAAGTAGCCGAGCACGTTGTTGTGCTTGATGCGCAAGGTGCGGACGCCGGTCTCGTCGGCATAGCGCATCTGCAGCGCGGCGATGATGCGGCGGCTGTCGGACTGCAGGGCGCGCAGTTCGTCCAGATCGGGCTTGTGGCCATCGCGGACGAAGCCGCCGTCGCGGGCCATCAGCGGCAGCGAGCCAGCCAGCGCCGCCTCCAGCCGGTCGGCCAGCCTTCCGTCGACGCCGGAAAGCCGCCGGGCCGCATCCGCCAGCTCCTCGGGAAGCTGAGGCAGGTCACGCAACGCGGCGGATATGCCAGCAGCGGAGATGAAGCCCTGGGCCAGGGCGTACAGATCGCGCGGGCCGCCGCGGTCGAGCGACAGCCGCCCAAAGGCGCGCTCGATGTCGGGCACCTTGCGCAGCGTCTCGCGCAGCCGCTCCCGCAGCGCGGGCTCGGCCAGGAACAGCGCGATGGCGTCATGCCGCCCTGAAATCGCGGCGACATCGGTCAGCGGCGACGACAGCCTTTCGGCGAGCAGGCGCGCGCCGCCGGGGGTCAACGTGCGGTCGATGCAGGCGATGAGGCTGCCGGGACGCTCGCCCGACAAGGTGCGGGTGAGCTCGAGGTTGGCACGGGTCGCAGCATCGATGCGCATGACGCCCGCCGCCATCTCGCGGCGCGGCGGCGACAGGGGCGCGCGCGCGCCGAGCTGCGTGCTCTCGACATAGGCCAGCGCGGCCGCTGCAGCGGCGATCTCGCAGCGGCTGAAAGCGCCGAAGGCATCCAGGGTGGCGACGCCGAAATGCTCCTTCAACCGGCGCTCCGCCGACGCCGGGTCCAGCCCGTCGCGCGCCAGCGGGGTCATCGAGGCGCGGGCGTCGCGCCAGACGGCCTTCAGGTCCGGATCGTCATGCAGGGCGTCCGCCAGCACGATCTCGCGCGGCTCTAGCCGCGCGATCTCGACCGAAAGGCCGCCCTGCGGAACTTCAGTGACGGTGAAGCGGCCCGTCGAGATGTCAACCGCGGCAAGTCCATAAAGCCAGGACTCGTCCGGCAGCCTGCGGCGCGCGACCGCGAGCAGCAGGCTGGCGCATGACGGGTCGAGCAGGTTCTCCTCCGTCACCGTGCCGGGCGTGACGAGGCGGACGACGTCTCGCCGAACGACCGATTTCGAGCCGCGCTTGCGCGCTTCGGCAGGATCCTCGAGCTGTTCGCAGACCGCGACCCGGTGGCCGAGGCCGATCAGCCGCTGCAGATAATCGTCGGCGCGCACCACGGGCACGCCGCACATCGGGATGTCCTCGCCGCCATGCCTGCCGCGCTTCGTCAGCACGATGCCGAGGGCGCGCGATGCGATCTCGGCATCGGTGAAGAACAGCTCGTAGAAATCGCCCATCCGGTAGAACAGCAGGCTTCCGGGGTTGACGGCCTTGATCTCCAGGTATTGCGCCATCGAGGGCGTCGCATTCGGTGCTGGCTCTGGGCTGGCGAAGGCGGCTTTCTCGGACATTCCTCCTGCCTAGCCCAACTGCCGCCGACTTTCACCATCCCGCCGCCTGGCATGAACAGAAAAGCTGGCATGGGCGCCTGCCCTCCCGCTTCCGGCAGACCGGCGCAAGCGCACGGGACGGACGAAAGCTTTTCCCCTTCCGCGCAAATCAGGGCTTTCGCCGATGCCGCCTCGTCAGTACGTTGCGGCCACACGCCGACAGGTAACGCGCCAGGCGGTCCTGCGCTTTCTAAGGAACACCCACATGGTCAAGCGGCCCCGTCCCACCTTCACGGACCAGGAAGCCCTGCTGTTTCACTCGCAGGGCAAGCCTGGCAAGCTGGAGATCGTGCCGACAAAGCCGATGGCGACGCAGCGCGACCTGAGCCTTGCCTATTCGCCAGGCGTGGCGGTGCCGGTGCTGGCCATCGCGGAGGACCCGTCGAAAGCCTATGACTACACCACGCGCGGCAACCTCGTGGCAGTGATCTCGAACGGGACGGCGATCCTGGGCCTCGGCAACCTTGGCGCGCTGGCCTCGAAGCCGGTGATGGAAGGCAAGGCGGTTCTGTTCAAGCGCTTCGCGGACATCGACAGCATCGACCTGGAGATCGACACCGAGGACCCGGAGCAGTTCATCAACGCGGTGCGCTATCTTGGCCCGTCGTTCGGCGGCATCAACCTCGAGGACATCAAGGCACCCGAATGCTTCATCATCGAGGAGCGCCTGCGCGAGCTAATGGACATTCCCGTGTTCCATGACGACCAGCACGGCACGGCGATCATCGCCGCCGCCGGCCTGCTCAACGCGCTGAAGCTCACAGGCCGCGACATCAAGTCGACGCGGCTGGTGGTCAACGGCGCGGGCGCAGCCGGCATCGCCTGCACGGAACTCTTGAAGGCCATGGGCTTCGCGCCCAACAACGTCATGCTGTGCGACACCAAGGGCGTGATCTGGCGCGGGCGCACCGAGGGCATGAACCAGCAGAAGAGCGGCCACACAGTGGTGACCGATGCGCGCACGCTGGCCGACGCGCTGACCGGCGCGGATGCCTTCTTCGGGCTTAGCCAGAAGGGCGCGGTGACGCCGGCCATGGTGGCCTCGATGGCCCCCAACCCGATCATCTTCGCCATGGCCAATCCAGATCCGGAGATCACGCCGGAGGAGGTCGCCGAGATCCGTGACGACGCGATCATGGCCACGGGCCGCTCGGACTATCCGAACCAGGTCAACAATGTGCTCGGCTTTCCCTACATCTTCCGCGGAGCGCTCGACTGCCGCGCGCGCACGATCAACATGGAGATGAAGATCGCCGCCGCGCAGGCTCTCGCCGCACTTGCGCAGGAGGACGTTCCCGACGAGGTCGCAGCCGCCTATCAGGGCGCCCGCCCCAAGTTCGGGCGCGAATACATCATTCCCGTGCCGTTCGATCCCAGGCTGATGACGATGATCCCGCCCGCGGTCGCCAAGGCCGCGATGGAGACCGGCGTTGCCGCCCGGCCGATCGTCGACATGAAGGGCTATGTCGCGCAGCTTTCGGCCCGGCGCGACCCTGTAGCCGGCACGCTGAACCGCATCTTCGAGCGCGTGCGGCGCTACCCCAAGCGCATCGTCTTCGCCGAGGGCGAGGAGGAGCAGGTCATCCGCGCCGCCATCTCGTTCGTCAACCAGGGGCTGGGCCGCGCCATCCTCGTGGGCCGTGAAGACCGCATCACCGAAACCGCCGCGTTCCTTGGGGTGGACCTGGAAGGCAAGGACATCGAGATCCACAACGCCCGCCTCTCCAAGCGCAATGCGGCCTACGCCAACTTCCTGTACGAGCGCCTGCAGCGGAAGGGCTACCTGTTCCGGGATTGCCAGCGGCTGATCAACAACGACCGCAACCATTTCGCGGCCGCCATGGTGGCGCTGGGCGATGCGGACGGGATGGTCACGGGCGTCACCCGCAACTATTCGATCGCCCTGGAGGATGTGCGCCACGTCATCGACGAGAAGCCCGGGCACAAGCTGATCGGCGTATCGCTGGTGCTGTCGCGCGGGCGCAACGTGCTGGTGGCCGACACCGCCATAACCGAGATGCCGACGGCGCAGGAGCTCTCGGAGATCGCCATCGAGGCCGCTGGCGTCGGCCGGCGGCTGGGCTACGAGCCGCGCGTGGCGCTGCTCGCCTTCTCGACTTTCGGACATCCGGAGGGCGAACGCTCCGACAAGGTCCGTGAGGCGGTGAAGATCCTCGACGGCATGCGCGTTGACTTCGAGTATGACGGCGAGATGGCCGCGGACGTCGCGCTGAACCGCGACCTGATGGCCCAATATCCGTTCTGCAGGCTGACCCAGCCGGCCAACATCCTGGTGATGCCCGCATTCCACTCCGCCTCGATATCGACGAAGATGCTGCAGGAGCTCGGCGGCTCGACCGTCATCGGCCCGTTGATCGTAGGCCTCGACAAGCCGGTCCAGATCGTTCCGCTCGGGGCGAAGGACAGCGACATCGTCAATATGGCTGCCTTGGCCGCGTTCAACATCGGCGGCTGAGCCCGCGCCGGGTCAACGCATGGAAGGTTGGCCATGCAGAAGGCGCCGCGCTAGCCGCCCGGCAGCGGGCTCCAACGCGGTTGCCTTTCCATCGCAGGCCGATCCGTCAACGCGCCACGTTGGGATCGAACGGGACGAACACCGGCAGGCTGGCGAGCTGTTCCGGGCTGGTCTTCAGGATCACACGAACGCTGCGGTTCTCCGCGCCCGTCGCCCTCTGCGGCTGGATGTCGAACTGCGAGATCGGGATGGCCAGGCGGGTGCGGCTTGTCCCGCGGCCCACGTCGACGATCACCGCCTTGACTGCGCCGCCCGGCTCGATGAGCATGTCGTAGATCTCCCCGATGCCGATGTTGGTGTTCTCGGCCGAATAGACCGGCTGCTGGCGAAGGCTGGTGAACAGGTGCTCGCGTTCGGATTGGACGATCTCGGCCCTCTGCCCCGCTCTCGGCTGCTGGTCGACGGGATCACGCGGGGGCTGCTGCGCGAGCGCGCCAAACCCGCAAAGTGCGGCCGTTGCCGTCGCCAGGACAAGTTTGCGGATCATTTCGGCCTCCGTGATCTGGGTGCAGGACGCTGCTGCACCAAGAACCACAATCGCGCCGTTTGGTTCCGTGAACCTGTGTTCCTGTGGCACGTCACATTACGACATGACGGCAGGGTCATTTGACGGCGACATAAGATCGATTGCGGATACGTCCGCTCGGCTCGCAGGCGCGTCGCAACGCGTGCCTGCCCTCGGGAACCGAGCAACGGGAAGATGTTGTCAAGCGCCGATAGCATGCCATCGCACAATGCCACGTTGTGAGCCGGGCATGAGTCAGGCATGAGCGTCGCAGCACTGTCATTTTCCTGGAGTTCCACATGTCTGGCGGCCATGGCCATCTCGATGCTTCGAACAAGAAGATCGCGCTTTTGATTGCGGTCTTCGCCCTCTTTCTCGCAATTGCCGAAACGATGGCGAAATCGGCCCAGACCGACGCGATCAACGCCAATGTCGAAGCCTCCAATCTCTGGGCGTTCTTTCAAGCCCGTGCGATCCGCCAGACGGTGGTGCGGACGGCTGGCGAGGAGCTTGCGATCACCCGCGACGCCGCGACGGAAAGCCCGGCGCGTGACGCCATGACCAAGCAGATCACCGCCTGGCGCAGCACGGCGGACCGCTGGGAAAGCGAGCCCGCAACAGGCGAAGGCCGGCGCGAACTCTCGGACCGCGCAAAAAAGGCCGAGGCGAAGCGCGACAAGAGCTACAAGCGCTATCACGACTTCGAAATCGCCTCCGCGGCCTTCCAGATCGGCATCGTGCTGGCGTCGGCGACCGTCATCACCGGAGCCGTGGGCCTTGTCTGGATCGCCGGCGCGCTTGGCCTGATCGGGGTCGCCTTTACGGGCATCGGCCTGTTCGCGCCCGGATTGGTTCATCTGTTTTGAGGCGCGGAAGTTGGCGTGGGGACGGCGGTCGCTTGAAAAGACCAGTTAAGGGTGCTATTTTAAGCACTTTAAGGAGATCGCCATGGCCCATTCGATGCTTGCCGCCACCAGCGCCAGCGTGTCCGAACTCAAGAAGAACCCAATGGGCGCGGTTGCGGCCGGGGAAGGATTTCCGGTCGCCATCCTCAACCGCAACGAGCCGGTTTTCTACTGCGTGCCCGCCAAGGCCTATGAGGAGATGCTGGAACGCCTGGAAGACCTGGAGCTGAACGCCATCGCCGATGCGCGTGAAGGCCAGACCATCCACAAGGTCACGTTGGATGAGCTCTGAATTGGGATGAGCTATGATCTGGCATTTCTCGACGAGGCGCTGAAGGAATGGCGCAAGCTCGACAGCGTGACGCGCGAGCAGTTCAAGACCAAGCTCATCGAGCGCCTGCAAAACCCGAAAGTGCCGTCAGCCCGCCTTCAAGGCGCGAAGGAGCGCTACAAGATCAAGCTGCGCAACGCAGGTTTCCGGCTCGTCGACGAAGTCAGGGACGGGCGGATGCTGGTGCTTGTGGTCGCCGTGGGCAAGCGCGAGCGGAACGAGGTGTATCGGATGGCGGAACGGCGGGGTGGGTGAACGCAGAAACGTGAATACGCTTAAATACAGCAATACCACACTACGCTCTGTTCAATTGTATATTTAAAAGGCATATATTTTCCTGACATACTAGATACCGTACCAGACTGTAGATGTTAAGACTTCCACTCTGAGATTCTTTTTTTTCCAGAAGGCGAGACAACAGCATCTAAAAAATTGCTACACTTTTCATGGTCTATTTCTCGACGCGTGGCTTTGAGAGAGTGGTGAGCAACTGGCGATCCTTTCACATTAGACACCAAGATTAGCCCAACACCGTGACGAACACATTCATCGCGAACCCGCCGCTCCTGCGCTGCGTTAGCTAGCCGCCAAGCCTCCGCCTCTACTGGAAATACCACATATGCCCGAGTAGCAGCTGCCGCATGAGAAAGTGCCTCAAAAACAGCCAAAACATTCGCGCTGTCTGGACGCTTTATTTCGAAGGTGACAACATCGAATTCAGTCCCCATAGTCCAAGGAAATTTTTTGTGACATACAAGAGTAAGATCAGGACGTGTCCAAGCTCCTTCGATCTTCGTGTCGCGTCGTGAAGTATTTTCGACATAAAATGAAGATTTGTCGTATCCTTCTTCACTCCAGAGAATTTCAATTCCTGCTTTGATCCAATCGTAGTATGCTTCTTCTGGTACTATATATTCTCTAATTGCCGTATAGAAATTTCGCTCCCCCCATTTAAGAACATTAATCTTACAGCCATAATCTACTGCTGCGTTGAATTCTTCATCAATTAATCCAAGTTGGCGTTTGATTTTTGTTGCTGTAAGTGTCTCACCAGCTTGTTGAATTTCATTTACAATTGACGCCAGGATTTGAAGAGTTCCAAGATTTGGAACTAATTTAGCGACACTCATCATTTTCTCCATTCCTGTATTGAAACATCACTGGTAGTGTATGTGTAGCGCGACACGCAATTAAAATTCAATAATGCAACCATGAAAAAGATCGCTTAAAGGCTATTTGCCCAAGCTCCACCTGTAATTGCGAGGACAGGAACGGATTTCGTGAAGAGCATTCCTGTTCCCGAAGTGTCCAGCGCGGCCTTCAGTCGCCATTTGCTTGCCAATCGTAACACGATACAATTCCCTGCGACATAGCTTGACCCGGCCATCCAATTTCTGCACTCTCGCCCGACAAACATGGATGCCCGGCTCAAGGCCGGGCATGACGGGACTAGCTTTGAGATAGCCCCCTCACCCTTTCGGCTTCACCGCGTCCACGGTCCACTTGTCCGTCAGCGCCATCAGCAGGCCAGAGAGGACGAACATCATGTGGATGCCGACAAGCCACATTAGTTCGCGGTCGCCGATGTTCTTCACGTTCATGAAGGCTTTGAGCACCTGGATGGCGGAAATGGCGACTATGGAGGAGACGAGCTTGAGCTTGAGGCCCGTGAAATCGATCTTGCCCATCCATTCGGGCCAGTCCTTGTGGTCATCCGCCTCGATCTTGGAGACGAAATTCTCATAGCCCGAGAAGATCACAATGATGATCAGCGAGCCCGTCAGCGTCAGGTCCACAAGCGCCAGCACCCCGAGGATGATCTGGGATTCCGTCGCCGACCACGCCGTCAGCATGAAATGGACGGTCTCCTGGCCGGCCTTCAGGAGCAGGGCCCCCAAGGCGACGACTAGCATCACGTAAAACGGGGCCAGCAGCCAACGGCTGCCGAACAGGAATTTCTCCAGATATTTCTCGATCATCCGACCCTGGCCCCTTGCGCCCCGCGGTTCTGGCATCGCATCGGCAAGAGGACAAGGCAAGGGCGGACGAAAGCGCGCCCCCATCGTCATCCCCGGCGGCCACAGGCCCGGGAAGGAGACCCACGTCGCCAAGCGATGTATCCCCTTCCCTCGCTACGCTCGCCGGGGATCACGACAGGGAATGGCTACACGCCCACACCGGCGCCGATCTGGCAGGCGACGCCTGTGCCGCCGATGGAGCAATAGCCCGACGGGTTCTTGGCGAGGTATTGCTGGTGGTAGGCTTCGGCGAAGTAGAATGTCGGAGCCTCCACGATTTCGGTTGTGATGGCCCCCAGACCCTTCTTCGCCAGAGCCGCGCCATAGACGGCCTTCGAGGCTTCGGCCTCCGCCTTCTGCGCATCGGACGTGGCGTAGATGCCGCTGCGATACTGCGTGCCGACATCGTTGCCCTGCCGCATGCCCTGCGTCGGATCGTGGCTTTCCCAGAACGTCCTGAGCAGTTCGGCATAGCTCAGCCGTGATGGATCGAAGGCGACCAGCACCACTTCGTTGTGCCCGGTGAGGCCCGAGCAGGTCTCCTCATAGGTGGGGTTTGGGGTCTCCCCGCCCGTGTATCCAACGGCGGTGACCCAGACGCCCTCTCCCATCTGCCAGAACTTTCGCTCTGCGCCCCAGAAGCAGCCGAGGCCGAAGATGGCCGTCTCGACGCTCTCCGGATACGGCCCCTTGAGCTTGCGCCCGTTGGTGAAGTGCGTCTCGGCGGTTGCGACAGGCGTCGCGCGGCCTGGAAGGGCTTTGCCCGAAGCCGGCATCTCGGCTTTCTTGCGCATGAAGAACATGGTCTGCTCCCTGTTGTGAGGCGTCTTGGTACGCCTATCATATGGGCGCCGATGCGCGAGATCGCACGTGGACGCAGGCTTTCTCGAAGCCAATGCGGTGCGAGGCTTGGGCACGTCCAGGTTCAGTTTGGCGTGAGATGACCGATCGGCGTTGCGCTGCGCTGGCCAATGCGGTGGCACACAAGCCCCAGGACGAGCAGGACAAGCGACGTCGGCAGCAGCATGAGGTTGAGCAGCACCGGGTCCCACAGCGCCGGATGGACATGCCGTTCGACCGCAGGCTGGAGAAGCAGGTAACGTTCGCCGAACACCTGGAGCGCCGTCGCGCCAAGCCGCGCATAATCGAGCGTCGAGTTCGCCAAGGAGCGGGCGCCATCCATGATGGCGGCAACGAAGCCAGCCGCCAGCAGCAGAAAAGACAGCATCCTGAAGATAGCCTTGATCACCCGCAGCGCCTCCGCCGGGCGAGATGTGCCCGCAACACGCCACTGTTGCAAGCGGCGGCTGCAAAAAGCGGCAACGCTTCTCCGCGCGGCTGGCCGCAAGCAGGAGGCGCCCGCTTTGCCGCACAGCCATTGCGACAAACGAAGGATGGCAGTGCGCGTTTCGGCGTGGCATGGAACGGGCGGTGATATCCTGCACGTCCACGCTCCAACACTGATGCTGGCCCCATGTCCGACACGCCTCTCGAGAACCCGTTTCCGGCCGCCAACAGCGAGCAATGGCGATCGCTGGCGCTCAAAGCCCTGAAAGGCGCGGATTTTGATTCGAAGCTCGTCAGCCGAACCTTGGACGAAATTGAGATCCAGCCGCTGGCGCATCGCCGCAAGGATGCCGTCCCGGTGGCGGGGGCGCGGGCCGGCTCGCGCTGGCCTGTCGCGGCGCGCATGGATCATCCCGATGCTGACGAGGCCAGCACGCTGGCTCTCGCCGATCTGGGCGGCGGGGCGGACATGCTCTGCCTTGTGTTCCATGGGTCGCGCGGAGCGCGCGGCTTCGGCCTGCCGACAACGAGCGCCGATGCGCTGGACAAGGCTCTGGACGGCGTGATGCTCGACATGATCGCCGTCCGGCTCGAGCCAGCCCCGCAAGCGCGGATCACGGCGCGACAATTCGCGGAAGCCGTCCGGCGGCGCAGGCTCAGCCCGGCGGACCTCGATGTCGACTTCGGCTTCGATCCTGTGGGGCTTCTGGCGCGCACCGGCGTGCTCCTCGCGCCATGGTCCGACATCGGCGCCCGGCTCCACGACATGATCGGCGAGTTCGGCGGACAGGGATTCACTGGACCCTTCATCAGTTGCGATGCGCGGCCTGTGCACGAAGCGGGCGGCTCCGAGGCGCAGGAACTCGCCTGGGTGCTTGCCTCATCCGTCGCCTACATGCGGGCGCTGGAGGTGGCGGGAATGCCCTTGGCGAATGCGGCGCAGGTTCTGTCGTTTGCGCTCGCCATTGATGCGGACCAATTCATCGGGCTGGCGAAGATCAGGGCGCTGCGGCAGCTCTTCGCGCGCGTCCAGGAAGCCTCCGGGCTGGACATGCGGCCCGTCCGCATCCACGCGGAGACATCATGGCGCATGCTGACGAAGACCGACGCGCCGGTGAACATGCTGCGCAACGCCATCGCCGCGTTCTCGGCCGGGGTGGGCGGGGCCGACAGCGTCTGCGTGCTGCCGCACACCAGCGCGCTGGGCCTGGCCGACGGCTTTGCCCGGCGCGTCGCGCGCAACACGCAACTGGTGCTGCTCGAGGAGGCGCATCTGTGGCGGGTCGTCGATCCCGCGGCCGGGGCGGGCAGCCTCGAGGCGCTGACCGACGGCCTTTGCGAAACGGCGTGGGACGCCTTCCAGCAGATCGAGCGCGAAGGCGGCATCGTCGCCTCGCTTGCCGGCGGGGCGTTCCAGACGCGGATCGCCGACGTGAAGGCGAAGCGCAGCCGCGACATCGCCACGGGGCGCATGCCTCTGACCGGAACCAGCGCCTTCGCGACGCCTGGCGAAGATGCGGGAGGCACGCTCCAGGTGCAGCCAGCCCCTTTGCGCAAGATTTCCGCCGGCTCCGTGACGATCGAGCCGCTTGTGCCGCAGCGGCTGTCGGAGGGCTTCGAGGCCTTGCGCGAACGTGCGGACGCGATGCGTGCGGCGGGCGCTGCGCCCGAATTGTTCCTCGTCGTGCTTGGGGAGCCGTCCGCGATCACCGCCCGCACAACGTTCGCAAAGGGGATCTTCGAAGCCGGCGGCATCCGCGTGATCACCGCGGACAGTTTCGCGGAAGCGGACGGCACGACAGATCTTGTCGCTCTCACCGATGCTTTCAAGACCAGCGGGGCATCGCTTGCCTGCCTGTGCGGGAGCGATGCGGCGTATCTGGCGGAAGGCACGGATGCGGCGATGGCCCTGACCGCCAGCGGCGCTAGGGGCGTCTGGCTTGCGGGGCGGCCGGGCGAAATGGAGGCAGCGCTCAGGGCGGCAGGCGTCGGCGGGTTCGTTTTCGCCGGATGTGATATGCTCAGCGCACTGAAAGAGGCTGTCGAAGTTGCGTCTGCGTGATCTGCGGGATGAATTAGCTCGGAGAGTGAAGCTGAAATGTTCAGGCACAAGATGACCGGCATTCCCGATTTCACCACGCTTCCGTCATGGTCGGGCTTGACCCGACCATCCACGTCTTCCCTCACCGCAAACGTGGATGGTCGCGTCGAGCCCGACCATGACGGAGAGGTTGATGGATGGCTCACCCCCGAAGGCATCGTGGTCAAGGCGCTCTACACGGAAGCCGACCTGGCCGGCATCGATTTCCTCGACACGTTTCCTGGCCTGGCCCCATTCGTGCGCGGCCCCTACCCCACGATGTACGTCAATCAGCCGTGGACGATCCGGCAATATGCGGGTTTCTCGACGGCGAAGGACTCGAACGCTTTTTACAGGCGCAACCTTGCGGCGGGGCAGAAAGGCCTCTCCGTCGCCTTCGACCTGGCGACGCATCGCGGCTATGACTCGGATCATCCCCGCGTCTCGGGCGATGTCGGCATGGCTGGCGTCGCCATCGACAGCATCCTCGACATGCGGCAGCTCTTCGACGGCATCCCGCTCGACCAGATGAGCGTTTCGATGACCATGAACGGCGCTGTGCTGCCGGTTCTGGCGCTCTACATCGTCGCGGCGGAGGAGCAGGGCGTGCCGCAGGACAAGCTGAGCGGCACGATCCAGAACGACATCCTCAAGGAGTTCATGGTCCGCAACACCTACATCTATCCGCCCGACGCCTCTATGCGGATCATCGGCGACATCTTCGCCTACACGTCGCGGCACATGCCGAAGTACAATTCGATCTCGATTTCCGGCTACCACATGCAGGAAGCGGGCGCGACGCAGGATCTGGAACTGGCCTACACGCTCGCCGACGGCATGGAATACATGCGCGCGGGCCTTGCAGCGGGGCTCGACATCGATGCGTTCGCGCCGCGTCTGTCGTTCTTCTGGGCGATCGGCACGAATTTCTTCATGGAGGTGGCCAAGCTGCGCGCGGCCCGCCTGATCTGGGCGAGGCTGGTCAAGGACTTCGGCGCGAAAAGCGAAAAGTCGCTGCCTCTGCGGACCCATTGCCAGACGTCCGGCTGGTCGCTGACGGCGCAGGACGTTTTCAACAACGTGACCCGCACCATCGTCGAGGCCATGGCGGCGACCCAGGGCGGCACGCAATCGCTGCACACCAACAGCTTGGACGAGGCGCTGGCCCTGCCGACGGATTTTTCCGCGCGCATCGCACGCAACACCCAGCTTGTACTGCAGCAGGAGAGCGGCACGACGCGCATCATCGATCCATGGGGCGGCTCGACCTATGTCGAAAAGCTGACGCACGATCTTGCGCAGCGCGCCTGGCGGCACATCCAGGAGGTCGAGGCGCTCGGAGGCATGGCCAAGGCGATCGAGCGCGGCATTCCGAAGCTGCGCATCGAGGAGGCCGCGGCGAAAACCCAGGCCCGGATCGACGACGGCCAGCAGAAGATCATCGGCGTCAACGTGTTCAAGCCCGAAAGCGAAGCCGAGATCGATGTCCTCAAGGTGGACAACGCTGCTGTCCGGGCCGAACAGATCGGCAAGCTGGAGCGCCTGCGCGCCAGCCGCGACTCTAAGGCGTGCGACGCGGCGTTGTCGGCCCTCACCGATGGCGCATGCGGGAGTGGAAACCTGCTGGCGCTGTCGATCGACGCCGCCCGCTCGGGGGCGACGGTGGGCGAGATCTCGCAGGCGATGGAGACGGAGTTCGGCCGCCACCGCGCCGAGATCAAGGCGATCCGCGGCGTTTATGCACGCGAGGCGGGAGCGGAATCCTTCGCTGTCATCCGTGTCCAGGGCATGGCGCGGGACTTTGCCGAGAACGACGGCCGCCGCCCCTCGATCCTCGTCGCCAAGATGGGGCAGGACGGGCATGACCGGGGTCAGAAGGTGATCTCGAGCGCCTTCGCGGACCTTGGCTTCGATGTCGAGATCGGCGCGCTGTTCGCGACGCCGGAGGAAGCGGCGAAGCAGGCCGCCGACGGCAATGTCCACATCATCGGCGTCTCGTCGCTTGCGGCAGGCCACCTGTCGCTGGTGCCGGCGCTGAAAGCCGCGCTAATGAAGGCCGGCCGCCCCGACATCATGATCGTCGTCGGCGGCGTGATCCCGCCGCAGGACTTCGAAGCGCTGCGCGAGGCCGGCGCATCCGCCATCTTCCCGCCGGGAACGGTAATCCCCGAGGCTGCGGCGAAGCTGCTCGAGGAATTGAACGTCAGGTTGGGCTATGCGCAGAGGAGCGCAGCGGAGTGAGGCGCATGTCCGGCTGGAAATTCTCCGCCAGGGTGTCGGCGTTCATATGCCTTTTCCTGGCGTCTGGCCCGGCGCTCGCCCAGCGCATGCAGGGCGAGGCCCTCAGCCGCGACAGGATCGTGCGGGCTGGCGTCAAGACCCAGATCTGGACCGCCTGGGCGTTGACGCCGGACTGCGAGGTCGTCCGCGGCTTCAACGTGCAGGTGGTCCGCCTGCCCCGCCACGGGGCGGTTGCGCTTGAGAAGGTGCAGGAAGTGATCACGCCCCGATGGCTGGGCCATTCAGTTCCGCCACAAAGGCTGGCGATCGTGCGGCGCTGCATGGGCGCTCCGGTCACCACAATCGGCGTCTTCTACACCGCAAACGCATCGCATCCGGGCGATGACAGCTTGAGCATCATCATCACAAATGCGAGCCAGACCCGCCAGCGCGCGCTGGAGATCGGGATCAGGGTGCGCTGATTGCGCTGATCCGCGCGCGGGCGAGCGAGGCCCTCGGCGTCCGGCACGTGCACGCCCTTGCATCCGGCACAGACTGGACTATCGTAGCATGACGTAGCGTCGCGCAGCATGTCTTCGCAGCAGCGCCGCCGCACCAAGGACCGGAAGCCATGAAGAAAGAAGACCTGAAAGTCCTCTCGGACCCGGCCTACAACGCCTATGCCGAAGACATGTCGATCTGGCGCGAAGGAACGATCGCCAAGCTGCCCCAGATCCGCAAGGCGCAGGCTGCCGCGCGCGCCAATGGCGACCAGGCCGAGGTGGACCGGCTCGAGGCCGCCTATCAGGACATCCTCCAGCTTCTCGCCAAGTACTAGGGAAGCCGCACATGACGGCTTCGCTGCTGACGCAGGACGAGAAGAAGGCCTATCACGCGGACGAGATCCAGCGCGCGACGACAGGCGTCAAGCCATCCTCCGCGGGCAAGCCGAAAGCCCTGATCCTTGCCGGGCAGCCAGGCTCGGGCAAGGGAACCCTTTCGCGCAAGGCCATCGAGAATGCGCGCAAGAGCGGCGGCGCCGTGGTCGTCGATCCTGACGAATCACGCGCCAACCATCCGCTTTACGAGGAACTGGCAAGGCAAGACGACAAGACCGCAGCCGACAAGACGCATGAGGACGCCAGCGAAGCGTCGCAGGCGGTGCGGAAGGCGGCGATGGCCAAGGGCCTCGGCCTCATCATCGACGGCACCCTGAAGTCGCCGGACAAGGCCGAGCAACTGGTCAAGGAACTGGTCGAGGCTGGCTACGAGGTCGAGGTCGTGGCCCTGTGCGTCCCGCTGGAGACAAGCTGGGCGGGCGTCGAGGAACGCTACGCCAAGCAGCGCAGCATTCACGGCTACGGCCGGTCCGTGCCGAAGGACATCCATGACGCCGCCGCCAACGGCATGGTCAAGTCGCTGGAGGCGTTGCGCCGGCAGGGCCTGGTCTCCAGCATCCAGGTTGTCGACCGGGCAGGCAACGTGCTTCTGGAATGTTCGCCGAGCGCCGAGGCCGCCGCCCCACCCCCGCCAGCCGGAGCGCCGGGCGTGCAGTCCATCACGTCGACCTTCGAGGAAAACCGCCCGGCGCCGCATCGCAAGCCGGTGGCCGCCACCAGCACGCCGATCGTCGCCCAGCCGGGCGCGGGACGGCCGGCGGCGCGCGTCAGCGACATGACGAGCCATGGCACGCCGCTGACGCCTGGCCCGGGCAGCCTGAATGTCCTGATCGGGTCATTGCCTGCATGGCGCGGCCTGCCAGCCGCCGCCGCAGCAGCGCTGCAATCGGCGCAGGCGGTCTCGGACGCGGCGATCAAGGTGACCGAAGCAGCGACGGTGGCCGCAGCCGGCACGCCCGGCGCTCCCGCAGCCTATGCGGCAGAGCAGGCCGCGAAGACGGCGGCGGCGGCGGCGATGGCGTCGATGATGAGCGGCCTCGCTGCAGGCGCCGCGGCGGCCAGCGGCGGCATGCCGGACATGCACATCTGCCCGGTGCCGACGCCGCTTCCGCCGCATGGGCCAGGCTATGTGATCGACGGGTCAAAGACCGTGCTGGTCAACGGCCTGCCGCTGTGCAGGATGGGCGACACGGTGATCGAAGCGTTGGGAGGCCCCAACAAGATCGCCCTGGGCGCGATGCAAGTGATGATCGGCGGCTGATCATCGGCGGGTGGGGCTCTGCCGGTTGCTGGCCGGCAAGCGAGGCTCAGCCCACGGCGTTGCCTTCGACCCTGACGCCCGCCGCGCGCTTGTCGCCGCTCCGGGTCAGGTCTCCCGTGACGGGCTTGCCGTATTCGGTGCCGACGACGGCGCCGTTCCTCGCGCCAGAGATTACGTTGTTGGCGATCACCACGTTGCGTTCCTGCGGCACGAGGCTGACGCCGATGCCGACGCCGCAATTGCGGATCATGTTGCCCGTGGCGAGCAGGTTGCGCATGCCCCACGACCAGCCGAGCGAGATGCCGGCATCGGAGGCGTCCTCGATGACGTTCCCGGTGACCGCGGCCTCCGCCTCGACATGGATTCCGAAGCCGCCGATCAATTCCTTGCCCTTCGGCGCAAGTCCTTTGGTGGCGCGGCGCACCAGATTGTTGGCGCAGACGGCGAGACGGCCGCCATGGTCCAGATTGGTGATGTTGAAGCCCTGCGCGCAATCCTCGGCGATGTTGCTCGTCATCACCGCGCCCTCGAAAGCGAACTCGGAGTAATACGCCACCTCGCCGCAGCGTTTGCCGTTATTGCCCAGCATCTGCACGGAGGCGCCGGAATTATTGCGGATGAAGGTCAGCGCACAGTCGCGGAACGAATTGCTCTGGACGATCACGCCGCCCGCCCTGAACAGCACGACGCCGTTTCCGTTGGGCCCGTCGCCGCCAGCGTCGCTGCGCACGCGCGAGATGCGGTTGCCCGAAATGCGGGAATTGTCATCGCCAGGCGTGGTGCGCCACAAGGCTATCGCGTTGTTGCCGATGTCCTCGAGTACGTTGCGCTCGATCATCAGTCCGCGCGAATCCAGGCTGAACAGACCATGGTCGCGGGAGCCCAGGATGCGGCACGCATCGATCCGGCCGCCTGTGCGCGTCAGCGTCAGCCCATTGGCCCCCGCATTGCTGAACAGGCAATCGTCGACCGCGATCTCCGCGACGTCCTCGGCTGTCAACAGGCCGGTGCGGTCAGGAGAGCGGATCGACAAGCCGTCGAGCACAAGGCCACTGAGCGACGCGCGTCGGGTGCGGCGCGCGAGCAGCATCGGACCAGGGGCCGCCGCGACAAGATGCGTGGCTCCGGGAACGCCGACGAGCCGCATGCCTTCGGGAATGACCACATTGCTGATCCGGTAGCGGCCCGGCGACAGGAACAGCGGCGCATTGCGCCGAGCCGCCTCGACAAGCGCCTCCTGCAGCCGCCGGGACTGGTCGTCGGCAGAGCCTGCGCGCAGTCCGAACTGCGCTGCGTCCAGCCCCATGGAGCCGGGCGCAGCGGGCAGCGGCAGGCGGCTTCCGCCCGGCAAGGACAATTGCGCTGCAGCCTGCGCCCACGCGCCGGTCGAAGCCGCGGAGACTGTTCCAGACAGGGCCAATCCGAGGAATGAGCGGCGCGCCAGCATGCTTCGTCTCCAGGTTCGTTGCCTGGGGAACAATCTTCATGCCAAGCGGAACTGTGCCAATCTGGTTCGCCTCGCCTGCAGGACAAGGTTCAGCGCGATGCGGCTCAAGGCCGCCGCAAGCGGAGCCTGGCGCGGCCGATGCGCCCGGCTGCGGTGCAGCGGCACGGCGCCGGGAGCGGGACGGGGATATGGCACATGCACGAACAGCACGGGCCGGCCTGCGGCCCGGTCGAGCGCGGCGGCATACACAGCGTTGCACAGATAGCGGCCAGCGCTGGCCGACAGGTGAACAGATATCCCGGCCGAACGCAGCGCCGCCAAAGCCGGCAGCACGCGCCCGCTCGCCCTGAGCGGCATCGCGCCGCTGCGCCGTCCCGACCCGCCTGCCCCGCCTGCTCCGGCCGCATCAAGCTGAAGCGGACTGTCGAGACCCCGCGCAAACTGCTCCACCCGTACGCGCCGCGCGCGGGCGGCCAACCCCAGCAGCAGAACCGCGTCGGGCTGGAACGCGTCATCGGCGGCCGCAAGCTCGGACCTTGAGCGGCTGTAGCGCACCGTCAGCTCCACGCCCGCCGCCTGCACGCCATGAAAGCTGCGGCCGATGCGCCGTGCGACCTCTTGCATCAGCTTGCCGGACGGATTGTCCCGGACGCCGGGATACGGACCGAAGCCAGTGATCAGCACACGCAATTGCCCGCCTCTTTCCCATCGCCGCTTGTCCGCAAAAGGCCAGCATGCCAAAGATTGCCGCCGCACCATCGGCCACGAGGACAAGACGAGGATTAACACGTGCAGGACGCTGGCGCATCACGCTGGATGGTCGGCGCATCGCTTGCGCTGCTGCTCTTCGTGAGCGCGTGCGCCTCGCGGCCGCCTCCGGCGCTCACGCCGGTCAGCGCGCCCTCCCCCCGCGCCTCCACCGTGGACCTGCTGGTCAGCACCACCCGCAGGCCCGACGCCAACCCCGCCATCCTGTTCAACGGCGAAAGGACGCTGAGGCCACGCTTCGCGAGCGTGACCGTGAGCATTCCGCCAAATCATGTGCCCGGCGAGATAAGCTGGGCGACCAGCAGCCAGCCCGACCCCGAGACGATGTTCGCCGCCACGCGCGCCGGTTATCTGGAGCAGGACGGCTTCACGCGGGCCTTGCGCCAGCGCATCGGAAGCACGCGGCGGGGTCATGTCCTGGTCTTCGTGCACGGCTACAACACCCGGTTCGACGAGGCCGCCTTCCGTTTCGCCCAGATCGTCCACGATTCCGGGTCGGCGGTCACGCCCGTCCTGTTCAGCTGGCCATCCTGGGGCAGCTTTGCGTCGTATCCCTACGACCGGACCAGCGCCGCGATCGCGCGCGACGGGCTTGAAAGCCTCCTGGCATCGCTGGCGCAGGACCCTGCGGTGAGCGAGGTCTCGGTCCTGGCGCACTCCATGGGCGGATGGCTCGCCATGGAGGCCTTCCGGCAGATGGGCATACGCAAAGGCCGGATCAGCCCCAAGATCGGCAACCTGATGCTGGCCGCGCCTGACATCGACGTCGACGTGGCGGCCGAGCAGGCGCGCAGCTTCGGCGCCAGGCCGCCCCGCATATCGTTGTTCGTGTCGCGCGACGACAACGCGCTCTGGGCGTCCAACCTGCTGTGGGGGAGCCGCGACCGCCTGGGATCGATCGATCCCACGAAGGAGCCCTACGTGACCAATCTCGCCAGGTTCGGCGTGAACGTCATCGACCTGACGGACATATCGCCAAACGACTCGACCCGGCACATCAAGTTCGCTCAGAGCGCCGATGTCGTCCGGTTGATCGGGATGCGCCTTGCCCGCGGGCAAAACCTCGAAAGCGCTCCAGGCCCGATCGAGGGCGTGGGCCGCCTGACGCAGGGCACGCTGAACGTGGTCGGCGATGTGCTGACGGCGCCGCTGCGCATCGGGCAGCCTCCCGGACCGGGGCCCGCTGCCGCTGCCAGTCCATGACGCGCGCAGCGGCCGCGGTCCCTTCATATCCTATGGAAAGCAGCGGCCTCCGGTCGATCAGTGCGCAAACTTCAACACTGACTCCGCGCCTCAAAATCGCCTTTGTGCTGCTGTGTTAAGGTTTTGTTCAGTCACGAACGGCCTTCTGGCCCTTGAAACCCCTAAATCCGTCTGGTTGTGCCGTGCCACGCATGAGCGTCTTGAACACCTGCCTGCGTCCACTCGGGATCCTCGCCATCGGCGCAGCGTTGTCCGGCTGCCTCTTCAACGAGCGCGGGCTCAATTCGCCGTATCAGGTGGCGCGCGAAGGGCTGACGCCCATCCAGGAAGACCCGTTGGTGCTCGTGGCCACGACGAGGAAGCCGGTTGCCGGCCAGCGCAAGAGCCCTTATTTCGGGTCTGACCGAGGCTCAGGGCTGACTTTCACCGAAGCCAGGCTCAACCCTCCGGACCGCTCGTTCACGGGCAGCATCACGTCGGCCGTCACGACCCCGTGGAGCGTCCAGTCGATGGGGGCGGGCAATGCGTCCGGCGCCGCCCACGCCTTGGCCCAGGCGGCCAACGGCAAGGACGTGCTGCTGTACGTGCATGGCTTCAACGAAACTTTCGAGACGGCGGTGGCGACCGCCGCGCAGCTCTCGGACGCGGTCAGCTGGCGCGGGCGCACGGCGCTGTTCAGCTGGCCTTCCGGCGGCCGGCTCATCGCCTATCAATACGACCGCGAGAGCGCGATGTGGTCGCGCGACGGGTTCGAGGAGGCGCTGAAGGCGCTCGCCGGCAATCCCAGCATCGGGCGCGTGCATATCGTGGCCCATTCCATGGGCACCTTGCTGACGCTCGAGACTCTCCGGCAGCTTCGCGGCGCCGCCGGCGATGACGCGCTCAACCGGATCGGGGCGGTGGTGCTCGCCTCGCCCGACATCGACATCGACCAGTTCGAGCAGACCGTCCGCAAGCTCGGGCCCATCTCGAACCGGATCACCGTGATCTCCGCGACCAATGACAGGGCGCTTGCGGTGTCGGCGCGCCTGGCGGGCGGCATCGCCAGGGCCGGCTCGGCCGAGCGCGCCCGGCTCGACGCGCTTGGCGTCACCGTCGCCGATGCCTCCGATTTCGGCGGCGCGCTGCAGGTCATCCGTCATGACCTCTTCCTCAGCGACAACGACGTGCGCGCCGTGATCGCGCGCGCCATCGAAAGGGCCAGATGATCGTCGCCTAAGTAATGATACGGACCATTCACCCTGCATGAAACCTGCTCCACTGACGCTTGGCTGACGCTCAGCCAGGCTGGGGAGCACGAAGATGCCGAACGACACCGCGCCGCCGAAAAAAGAGAACTCGCTGCCGACAGAGGCTTCGCCTCACGGGCCGTCCGCAACCGCGGCGGGTGCGGACTTTATGTCGCCGTCGCGCCGCGCCATCCTGCTTGGCGCGGGCGCCACGCTGATGGCCCCGCAGCACCTCCAGGCCCAGACCGGCGCCGCAGGAAAGCCCGGCGACATGCCGTTGCCGAAGCCCACGCTTTCCGCGACGGACGCTGCCTATTTCGCGCAGGAGGAACCCAATTTCGCGGAACTGGCGAAAGAGTTCACGCTCGATCCGAACGTCGTCTATTTCATGGCGGCGCAGAAAGGCTCGATGCCGAAGCCTGTCCTCGCCCGCATGAAGGAGGGGCTCGACCAGGTCGCGCGCGACCCGTTCCCGGTCTATGTCGAGCCTTCGCTCAAGACGCGTGAAGCCATCGCCAAATCCTACGGGACGACGGCGGACCAGATCGCCATCACGCGCAACACGACCGACGCGCTGACGCTGGCCATGATGGGCATCGAGTGGAAGGCTGGCGACGAGATCCTGATGACGCCGATGGAGCATCCGACCGGCATCACCCTGGCGTTGCGCATCGCGGCCCGCTACGGCGTCACGATCAGGCAATGGGGCGTGCCCGTCGGCCCCAAGGCGACCTCCGACGACGTGATCGCAGCGCTGGAGAAGCGCGTCGTGCCGGGCAAGACCAAGGTGATCTTCTTCTCCAGCCCGCTCTGGCCCACCGGCCAGCGGCTTCCCGAGCGGCGCATCGCCGACGTCGCGCAAAAGGCCGGCGCCATCACGGTCGTCGACGGCGCGCACTACAACGGCATGATCGATCCGAAGCTTGACGAGACCGGCATCGATTTCTTCGGCCTGTGCGGCCACAAATGGCAGAACGGTCCGGGCGGAACGGGCCTGCTCTATGTGCGCAACAAGCCGAACGCCGCCAATGGAAGCCCATTGCCGCGCTTCCACCTGGTGCGCAGCCAGGCGCGGAACGTGCCTTTCGACGGATCGCGCGGCTACGACATCGGAACAGCGCTCACGATGTACGGCTTTCCGGAATCGGGCGACTGGCGCGCCCTGGGCGACGCCGTGGCGATGTGGGACAAGATCGGCCGCGAGCGCATCGAGACGTGGCACATGCGCCTTGGCGGCTACTTCCGCGACCGGATCGTCGAGGCTTTCGGCGAGGATTCGGTGCTGAGGCCGCAGGCCGACGCGGCCTTGCAGAGCGGGATCATCGGCTTCAATCCGTTCGCCACCCCGGCGCAGCGCATGGACCTCAAGCTCAACACGGACTTCCGCACGCGCATGCTCCGCGAGTACGGCTTCCGCATTTCGGGCCTCGGCGTCGGGCAGGACGGCCTGACCCGCGGCGCTGACCCGGAAACGCAGATGTTCCCGGTCGGCTCGATCCCGAACCGCGATCCGGAGACGCTTGCACCGAAGCCGATGGACCATCCCCAGCGCGTCAATGCGTGCGTCTGGAACAACCGCGCGCAATGCGACACGTTCATCGCCGCGACCAAGGACCTGGTGAAGAAGATGTCGGCCTGAGGACGCGGCGGCGTGCTCAACAATGAAAACGCCCGCTTGCGCTTGACGACGTAGGTCAAAGCAGCGACGACCGGACGTGACCGCCTGTCACGTCCGGAAACTTCAGCAATGGCCAAAAGCACCCTGTCCGCCGATATGCGCTCCGGCGCGCTGATCTATCATCGCTACCCCAAGCCCGGAAAGCTGGAGATCCAGGCGACGAAGCCTCTGGGGAACCAGCGCGACCTCGCCCTCGCCTATTCGCCCGGCGTGGCTGCGGCCTGCGAGGCCATCGTCGACGACCCTGCGGAGGCCGCCGAGCTCACGGCGCGGCAGAACCTCGTGGGCGTCATCACCAACGGGACCGCCGTGCTGGGCCTTGGCGACATCGGACCGCTGGCATCGAAGCCCGTGATGGAAGGCAAGGCGGTTCTCTTCAAGAAGTTCGCCGGGATCGACGTGTTCGACATCGAAGTGGACCAGAAGGACGTCGACAAGTTCGTCGAGGTCGTCGCAGCGCTGGAGCCGACCTTCGGCGGCATCAACCTTGAGGACATCAAGGGCCCCGAATGCTTTGACATCGAGGAGAAGCTGAAGGCCCGCATGGGCATCCCGGTGTTCCACGACGATCAGCACGGCACCGCCATCATCGTCGCGGCCGCCGTCACCAACGGGCTTGAGATCGCCAGCAAGTTCCTGCCGGACGTCAAGATCGTGGTCTCCGGGGCGGGCGCGGCGGCGCTGGCCTGCCTCAACCTGCTGGTCAGGCTGGGCGCCAGCGTCGGCAACATCTGGGTCACGGACCTTGAAGGGCTCGTCTACAAGGGGCGCCCGGTGCTGATGGACCGTTGGAAGGACGTCTATGCCCAGGACAGCGACAAGCGGACCCTGGCCGAGGTCATCGAAGGCGCCGACATCTTCCTGGGCCTGTCGGCAGCCAACGTCCTCAAGCCAGAGATGGCGGCCTTGATGGCGCGTCGGCCGCTGATCATGGCGCTAGCCAACCCGAACCCCGAGATTGAGCCGGAAGTGGCCTTGCAGGTCAGGCCAGACGCAATGATCTGCACCGGCAGGTCCGACTATCCGAACCAGGTCAACAACGTCCTGTGCTTTCCCTACATCTTCCGCGGCGCTCTCGACTGCGGCGCCACGACCATCAACGAGGAGATGAAGGCCGCCGCGGTGCGCGCAATCGCCACGCTGGCGCGGGAAGCGCCCTCCGACGTCGCCGCGCGGGCCTATGGCGGCGAGCAGCGCACCTTCGGGGATGCTTCCCTGATCCCGAACCCGTTCGACCCGCGCCTGATCCTGCGCATCGCGCCAGCGGTGGCGGAAGCGGCCATGGCGACCGGCGTCGCGAAGAAGCCGATTGCCGACATGAACGCCTACCAAGAGGAGCTCTCGCGATTCGTGTTCCGCTCGGGCTTCATCATGAAGCCGCTCTTCGCCCAGGCCAAGGCGGACCCGAAGCGGGTGATCTATGCCGAAGGCGAGGACGAGCGCGTGCTGCGCGCCGCGCAGGTCGTGCTGGAGGAAGGCATGGCCATACCTATACTCATCGGAAGACCGTCGGTCGTCGAGGCGCGCATCAAGCGCTTCGGGCTCGCCATCCAGCCCGGCCGGGATTTCGAGCTGGTCAACCCCGAGGATGACCCGCGCTACCGGGAATACGTTCAAAGCTATCTCGACATCGCCGGCCGCCGGGGCATCACGCCCGACGCCGCCAGAAGCCTGGTGCGCACCAACAGCACGGTGATTGCGGCGCTGGCCGTGGCGCGCGGGGATGCCGACGCCATGATCGCCGGCCTCGAGGGCCGCTTCATGAGCCGCCTGCGGCATATCCGCGACATCATCGGCTGCGCGCCCGGCGTGCGTGACCTGTCGTCGATGACGTTGATCGTGACCAACAAGGGGGCTTATTTCCTCACGGACACCCACATGAAGCCCGATCCCACGGCCGAGGAGCTGGCGGACGCCACCTTGCTGGCCGCAGCCCACGTCGCGCGCTTCGGCATGAAGCCCAAGGTCGCGCTGCTGTCGCATTCGGATTTCGGCGCGTCCGACACGGCGTCGTCGCTGAAGATGCGCAGGGCCACCGCCTTGATCAACGAGCGCGCGCCGGAGCTTGAATGCGACGGCGAAATGGAGGCTGACACCGCATTCTCGTCGATGATCCGCGAGCGCGTGCTGCCCTCCTCCAGGCTGAAGGGCGAGGCCAACCTGCTCGTATTCCCCAACCTCGACGCGGCCAACATCGCCTACCAGTTCGCCAAGATGCTGAGCGACGCCTTGCCCGTGGGGCCGATCCTGCTCGGCGCAGCAAGGCCGGCGCACATCCTAACCGGCTCGACCACATCGCGCGGGGTGGTCAACATGACCGCCGTGGCCGTGGTGGAGGCGCAGGACAGGGCGAGGGCGCAAGATTGAGGCTGTCTGCTTGGTGTCGCATGGCATTTGAGTGCATAAACACATTGCAGCGCGCATCTTGAGGTCATTGACTTGGCATCAACTCACCGTCTTTCTGCAATCCTCGTCGTTGCTGTGGTGGCCGCATCGAACGCTGAGGCTCAATCATCGACGGTCAGCAACGAGATCATCTCGCAGTTTGTCGACAGCGGAAAGCGCAGTCGCATCTGGAAAACGTGGAATATTGACGCATCTTGCAACGTTGTTCATGGCTTCAACAACAAAATTGACACTTTGCCCCAGTACGGCATGGCAAGCGTGGAGCGTATCGAGACGGAGGTGACGCCGGGCATGACCAGAAGCCACCGCTTTAACGGGAAAATGCGCGAGAACATACGAAAATGCGTTGGAAAAAGAGTGCCTACTCTTCAGGTTTTCTATCAACCTCGTCCTGGCTTCATCGGATTTGATCGCATGACCTTCGTCATAACCAGCTTCAATGGCTTGAGAGTTCAGAATATCGATGTGCGTCTGGCTGTAAGATGAGCAGTCAGGTCATCTTCGAGGCACATGTCTCGACTTGACTGCTGAATGGATCGATTCCTGACGTTGGATCAGGTTGGAGCAACCCATGCAATCCAGGCCACATCCTGCACTTCTGGCTGTCTGGCTCGCGGCAGGCATGAGTCCCATGGGTCTGCAACCCGCTCTGGCGCAAGGCACCAAGACCTACACCGTCGACCGGGCAGCCAAGAGCAAGGTCGACTTCGTTTGGAGCATAAACCAGGACTGTTCGGTCATCAGAGGCTTCAACGTCAGTATTGCCCGCGTCCCGAGATTTGGCGAGGTCAGCCTCGAAAAGACCGAGGAAGCCATCACGGCAGAGTGGAGCGAGAGGGGTATGGAGGCTCTGGTCAAAAAGTGCATGGGTCAAGTCGTTCCGATAATCGCCATCTTCTACACGCCAAATCCTGGTGCGCCAGCGAGCGACAGCATGAAAATTGTCATCACCAACGCGGCACGGACCATACCCACGGCCGTGGAAATTCGCCTGCGCCTGCGCTGACGTCTTGCACCTGAAGGCGACATGCAGGCGAAAGCTCCCGCGCACGCTTGCCAATCCTGTTCGCATCACCATAATCGGTTGCATTTGGCGCAGGTTGGCCAAGCTCGGCAGGAGAGTGATATATGCAGAACCACCGCTTTTTGAAGGTCGCGTTTGCGGGTTTTGCCCTCGCCGCCAGCGCGCTCACTGCCGTGCCCGCCTTCGCGCAGATCGTCTACAATCGCGGTCAGGAAGCCGATCCGGAGACGCTCGACCCGCAGAAGATCTCGACATCCGCCGAATTCCACATCATGCGGGATCTGTATGAAGGCCTGATCATCCACGACGGACAGGGCAAGGTCGCGCCCGGCGTGGCCGAAAGCTGGACGATCTCGCCCGACGGCAAGGTCTTCACGTTCAAGCTGCGCGCCAACGCAAAATGGTCCAACGGCGACCCGGTCAAGGCCGGCGACTTCGTGTTCTCATGGCGGCGTGCCGCAGCGCCCGACACCGGCGCGAAGTATACCAATGTCCTATACCCCGTGAAGGGGCTGGAAGCTGTGCACAAGGGCACAGCGGGGGCCAAGCCAGAGAATATCGGCATCCGCGCGGTTGACGACGCGACCCTCGAAGTCATTCTCAACAATCCGACGCCATATTTCATCGAGTTGCTGACGCTGCCGGTGAGCGGGCCGCTGCATCCGGCCTCTGTCACCCAGCACGGTTCCAACTTCGTCAAGCCCGAGAACAAGGTCTCCAACGGGGCTTACCGTCTGCGCGAATTCACGCCCGGCGCGCAGGCCACGCTGGTCAAGAATTCCAACTTCCATGACGCTGCCAACGTGAAGATCGACACGGTCAACTTCATACCATTGGCGGATTCAGCCGCTGCGGCGCGGCGCTTCCAGGCAGGCGAAATCCTGTCCACGGTGAACATACCTGCCAACCAGATCAAGGCGCTGCGGGCGCAGCTCGGCGCTCAGGTCTCGGTCACGCCGCAGCTCGGCACTTGGTATCTGACCTTCAACAACGACAAGGCGCCGTTCAACGACGCGCGCGTCCGCCGGGCGCTCTCGATGGTGCTGGACCGCGAGTTCATCGCCGAGCAGGTCTGGAACGGCTCGATGCTGCCCGGCTATTCCTTCGTGCCGCCCGGCACGAACAATTACGGCCCGCAGATCGAACTTGCCTTCAAGCCGATGTCGGTGATCGAGCGCGAGGAAGCCGCGAAGAAGCTGCTGGCGGAGGCCGGGTTCGGCCCGTCCAAGCCGCTCAAGGTCGAATACCGCTACAACATGAGCCCGGAGAACCAGGCGACCTTTGTGGCCATCGCCGACCAGTGGAAGGCCATCGGCGTGGAGACCGCGCCGATCTCCACCGACGGGCGCACGCACTTCGCCTTCCTGCGCGACCGGGGAGCCTACGACGTCGCCCGCGCCGGCTGGATCGCGGATTACAACGACCCGCAGAACTTCCTGTTCCTGCTTGAATCGTCCGCCATCCCGGGCCTCAACTACGCCCGTTGGTCCAACCCTGCCTATGACGACCTGATGAAGCGCGCAGCGGCTGAGATCGACATCGCAAAGCGTGCCGGCCTTCTTGGCGAGGCCGAAAAGATTTTGCTGCACGAAGCGCCGTACACGCCGGTGCTGTTCTTCACCAACCGCAACCTGATCTCGCCCAAGCTGCAAGGCTTCACGCCCAATCCCCGCGCCAGCAACCCGACGCGCTTCATGTCGATCAAGGGTTGAGCGCGTCCGCTGTCGTCATCGCCATGCGACCCGCCATCAGGCTGCCTCATCCTGAGCCTGTCGAAGGACGCAGCAGCAGCACGGCATTCTGGAGCTCCTCCTTCTGCGGGCTCAGGATGAGGATGTGTGGAGCGGCACGGCGTGTGAGTCTCAAGCCATGCTGAGCTACATCCTCAAGCGCCTCGTCTCGGCGCTGCCGACGCTTTTCGTCGTGGTGACGCTGTCCTTCTTCCTCATCCGGCTTGCGCCCGGCGGTCCGTTCGACCTCGAACAACCGCTCGAAGCCAAGGTGATGGAGAACCTGAACCGCATCTACAAGCTCGACCGGCCGCTGATCGAGCAATACTGGCTGTATCTCAGCCACCTGGCGACAGGCGATTTCGGACCGTCCTTCTACGCACGCGATTTCACCGTGGCGGAACTGCTCGCCAAGGGCCTTCCGGTGTCGATCATCCTTGGCGGACTTGCCTTGAGCCTGGCGCTGATCATCGGCATCGTGCTCGGCACCATCGCCGCATTCCGACAGAACGACGCGGCGGATTATTCGGTGATGGTGTTCGCGACATTCGGCATCACCATCCCGACATTCGTCGTCGCCCCGGTGCTGCAGATCGTGTTCGGGCTCATGCTCGCCTGGCTGCCTGTCGGCGGCTGGAACGACGGCGCGGTACGGAACCTGATCCTGCCCGTGACGGCGCTGGCGCTGCCGCAGATCGCCGTGGTGGCGCGCATGATCCGCGCATCCATGATCGAGGCGCTCCGCTCCAACCACATCCGCACGCTGCGCTCGCAGGGCCTGCCGCAGGCCACCATCGCCATCCACGCGCTGCGCGGGGCGGTGCTGCCTGTGGTGTCCTACATGGGGCCAGCCGCCGCGGCGCTGCTCACCGGCTCGGTGGTGATCGAGACGATCTTCGGCCTGCCCGGGGTCGGGCGATACTTCGTCGAGGGCGCACTCAACCGCGACTACACGCTCGTCATGGGCACCGTCGTCATGGTCGCGGTGTTCGTGCTGTTCTTCAACCTCATCGTCGACATCCTCTACGCGCTGCTCGATCCGCGGGTGAGGTACGACACATGAGCGAGGTTGCGACCCCCCTGGCGATCGAGCCGCCCGTGACGGTGAGCCGCTCGCTGTGGGCCGATGCGCGGATCAGGCTTCAGCGGAACAAGGCGGCGGTGATCAGCCTGTTCTTCCTCATCTTCATGGGGCTGGCGGCGATCGTCGGGCCCTGGCTCTCGCCGCATCCTTATGAGCGGGTCTACACGGAATATGTCAGGGTTCCGGCCAGCCTTGTGGCCTATCCCAAGCCTGACCAGGTCGCCCCGGCCGTGACGCGCATCGCCGCGCGCATGCGGGCTGAGGTCGAAAGCCAGGAAATCGTCGGCGTCTCCGTGCGCGTCACGCTCACCAGCCCCCGCGCCATCGACGAGCGCAACCTCGCCTTCTTCGGTCGGTCCGACCTTTTCGAGGGCGCGAACGTGATTGAACGGGCGGATGAGGGCCGCAAGATCGTGGTGGACGCCCCTATCCGCTGGCGCACCTTCCTGTTCGGCACCGACGGCAACGGGCGCGACCTGTTCACCCGGACGCTCGTGGCGGGGCGCGTCTCGCTGGCGATCGGCCTCCTGGCCACCGGCGTCGCCCTGCTGATCGGCGTCGCCTACGGGGCCACGGCAGGCTATCTCGGCGGCCGGATCGACACAGTGATGATGCGCATCGTCGACATCCTCTACGCCCTGCCCTTCATCTTCTTCGTCATCATGCTTGTGGTGTTCTTCGGGCGGAACTTCATTTTGATGTTCCTCGCGGTCGGCGCCATCGAATGGCTGGACATGGCGCGGATCGTCCGCGGGCAAACGCTCTCGATCAAGCGGCAGGAGTACGTGCAGGCGGCCGAAGCGCTGGGCGTGACGTCGGGCGGCATCCTCAAGCGCCACATCGTGCCGAACACGCTGGGGCCTGTGGTCGTCTACATGACGCTTCTGGTGCCGAAGGTCATCCTGCTCGAAAGCTTCCTGTCTTTCCTCGGCCTCGGCGTGCAGGAGCCGATGACAAGCTGGGGCGTGCTCATCTCGGATGGCGCGCGCAACATCCAGAACGCCGGATGGCTGCTCCTCTTTCCCGCCCTGTTCCTCGTGTCGACGCTGTTCGCCTTGAACTTCCTCGGCGACGGCCTGCGCGACGCGCTCGACCCGAAGGACCGGTGATGGAGCAATCGTTGTCATTGCGAGCGCAACGAAGCAGTCCAGCCATCATGTACCGCAATCCTGGATTGCTTCGCTGCGCTCGCAATGACAGGACCTGCGGAATGCGCGAGGACCCCACCCCAACCCTCCCCGCGGGGCGGGGAGTGAGCGCCCGAACTTCGTGGTTTCCGGTTCATGCCTACCAGTCGGCAACGCTTCCGCCGCCTCCCTCCCCGCTCCGCGGGGAGGGTAAGGGTGGGGCTCTTCGCCGATGACCGAACCCATCCTCACATTCCGGAGCGTC
Source organism: Allobosea sp. (assembly GCA_031412095.1). Classification (GTDB taxonomy): domain Bacteria; phylum Pseudomonadota; class Alphaproteobacteria; order Rhizobiales; family Beijerinckiaceae; genus Allobosea. Next base: position 66,139 of record JANOCI010000019.1, on the reverse strand, counting down.
GCCATCCGGTTCCGCACGAATGACGGCATCGTCGAGGCCGTCAAAGGCTCGGACATCGACGTCAATCCCGGCGAGTTCGTCGCGATCGTCGGCGAGTCCGGCTCCGGCAAGAGCCAGAGCGTCATGGCCGCCATGGGCCTTCTGGCGCAGAACGGCGAGGTGTCCGGCTCGATCCGCTATCGCGGCCAGGAGATCATCGGCATGCGGACGGCCGAGCTCAACAGGCTGCGCGGCGAGAAGCTCTCGATGATCTTCCAGGAGCCGATGACGTCGCTGGACCCGCTCTTCAAGATCGGGAACCAGATCGGCGCGACGCTCCGGCAGCACCAGGGCATGTCGCGCGGCGCGGCCCGGGCGCGGGCGCTGGACCTGCTGAAGCTGGTCAGCATCCCGAGGCCGGAGCAGCGGCTCGATTCGTATCCGCACGAGCTGTCCGGCGGGCAGCGCCAGCGGGTGATGATCGCCATGGCGCTGGCCAACAATCCCGACATTCTCATCGCGGATGAACCGACGACCGCGCTCGACGTGACCATTGAGGCTGAGATCCTGGAGCTGATCGCGGACCTGCGCCGGCGGCTCGGCATGGCGGTCGTCCTGATCACCCACGACCTCGGCATCGTGCGCAAATATGCCGACCGGCTCTATGTGATGCGGCTCGGAGAGATCGTGGAGCACGGCCCGGCCAAGGCCATCTTCAGCGCCCCGCAGCATCCCTATACGCGGATGCTCCTGGCCGCGGAGCCGGAAGGACGGAAGGCCCCGGTCCCGCCCGGCGCGCCGGTCATGATTGATGCCGAGGACGTCCGGGTGACCTACCGGATGACGCGGGGCTTCTTCGGCCGCGCCTCGTCCGATGTCAAAGCGGTCGATGGCGTCAGCCTGGTCCTCAGGCGCGGGCAGACGATCGGAGTCGTGGGAGAGTCCGGCTCCGGCAAGTCGACGCTCGGCAAGTCGATCCTCAAGCTGGCGCCGGCCGCCGGCAGGATCACCTTCGAGGACAGGGCGCTGCTCCCGCTCAGCCGCGAAGAGATGCGGCCCCTTCGCAAGCAACTGCAGGTCGTGTTCCAGGACCCGTTCGGCTCGCTGTCGCCGCGCATGAGCGTCGGCGACATCATCACGGAAGGCCTTCTGGTGCACGAGCCGGCGCTGGGCCGCAAGGAGCGCGACGCGCGCGCGGCGCAGGCGCTGACCGAGGTGCAGCTCGATCCCGCCATGCGCAACCGCTATCCGCATGAATTCTCCGGCGGGCAGCGGCAGCGCATCGCCATCGCCCGTGCGATGATCCTGAAGCCGCACGTCGTCATCCTCGACGAGCCGACCTCGGCGCTGGACCGCACCGTGCAGAAGGCGATCGTCGAGCTTCTCAAGGGATTCCAGGAGAAATACGGCCTGTCCTACCTGTTCATCAGCCACGACCTCGCGGTGGTGCGCGCCATGAGCGACACGGTGATGGTGATGAAGGACGGCAAGGTGGTGGAGGCGGGCCCGACCGACGCCATCTTCGATGCGCCGCGCGAGGACTACACAAGGAAGCTGATCGCGGCGGCGCAAAAGGGGTGAATCTCAAGGATGTCATCCCCGGCGCGCCGCGAGGCGCGGGAAGGGATCCACACCTGGTTGATGGTGCAAGGCTTTGGATCCCCTTCCCGGCCCTGCGGGCCGCCGGGGATGACATCCGAAGATGGCTCAGTTCATCCTTGACCGCGCGCCTCAATCCCTCGACTTTGGCGGCGAACCCATACAGGAATTCCCATGTCCCGCATTGTCTATGTCAACGGCGCCTATCTTCCGGAAGGCGAGGCGACGATCTCGATCTTCGACCGCGGCTTCATCTTCGCCGACGGCATCTACGAGGTCTCCGCCGTGATCAACGGCAAGCTGGTGGACGCCGACGCGCACATGGCGCGGCTGGAGCGCTCATGCGGGGAGATCAGGCTGCCGCTGCCGTGGCCCCGGGCCGAGATCATCGGCATCCATCATGAGCTGATGAAGCGCAACAGCCTCGATGCAGGCGGCATATACCTTCAGGTGACGCGCGGCGCAGCCGACAGGAGCTTCACGTTTCCGGTCGAGACCAAGCCTTCGCTCGTGATGTTCACCCAGGCGCGGCCGATGAACCGCGAGATCACCAAGGGATACAAGCTCCTGAGCATGCCGGACCTGCGCTGGAAGCGGCGCGACATCAAGAGCGTGGGCCTGCTGGCGCAGGTGCTGGCGAAGCAGGCTGCGGCCGAGGCCGGGTGCGACGAGGCGCTGATGACCGAGGACGGGGTGATCACGGAAGGGGGGTCCTCCACCGCCTGGATCGTCAAGGGCAAGACGCTGATCTCGCGCCCGCTGTCGCATGCGGTGCTGGCCGGGATCACCCGAAAAGCAATGCTGACCTATCTTGAGGAGAGCGGCTTCACCTTCGAGGAGCGGGTGTTCACGCTCGACGAGGCCCTTGCCGCCGATGAGGTCATCATCACCGCCGCGACCGCCCTTGTGATGCCTGCCACCGAAATCGACGGACAGCAGATCGGCGGCGGGCAGCCCGGGCCGGTGGCCAGGCGCCTGCGCGACATCTACTTCGATCTGGCGGAGCAAGGCGGCGCGCTGGGCTGAGCCGGGATCATGGTCCGCTCGCCGGACGCCTCCGAGCAGGGCTGAACGCTGCGGAAGCTGGCCTCAACGGCGACGGCGGGACGCCTGGACCGGTGCGCCGCCCAAGGTCACGAAGATGTCCGTGTCGCCGCCGGCCATGAGCGTCGCGACCGGGACGCTGATGCCCTGCTCCACATGCGTCCAGGGAGCCTGCGCCTCTCCTGCCGGGATCGATGCGCCGACCCTTGCGGAGCGGGACGCCAGCACCGCGTCGCCGCGCCTCACCTCGATGCGCAGCGTGGCTCCGAGCGGCCCGGCCGAGCCTGACGGCCCGACAAGCACGCGGCCCTCGGCCCCGACCCGCACGAGTATGACGGCGCCGCTGCGAACGCATTCACGCGCCACGTCGGTGACGGTGATCTGGGAGCGGACACCTTCGCTGCTTCCGCCGGCGCCGATCCGGAGGGCGGCGCCGCCGGGGGAGATCAGCACGGGCGGGCAGTCGATCTCCTCCTCCGCCTCTTTGAGCACCGGCGGGAGCGTGGTCGTGCCATAACGCACGAGGTTGCCCAGGGCCGAACCTGTGTCGCCGGTCGGGCTGACGGGGCCGGAACCAGGCAGCAGCCCGCCTCCGCAGCCGGCCAGAATCGCGGCGAGCGCGATGAGCGGAAGGATTTTCGAGGCCGGTGACGCGTAGGCCGCGGGTTGCAGATTCACGGCAATTTCTCCAGGCCTTCGCCAAACCCGGTGAGGGAGACCGGAATGCCGATTCCCTCTTCAGGAGTCTGGAACACAATGAACGTCGCGTTCTGCCCGGTCTTCAAGGTGTTGACAAGCGTCTCGTCCATGACGACCTCGGCGATGCAGCCGGTGTTGAGGCAGCGGACAAACCCGGCGCGGCCGATGTCCTTGTCGTCGACCTTCAGGCCGAGGCCGGCGGGCAGCAGCACCCCCAACGGAGCGACGACGCGCAGGAGCCTGCTCTGGTTGTCGGCGGTCTTGAGCGCGATCACCAGCAAGGTGACGTTCGGGCGGTCCTCCGCCGCGACGTTCTGCACGAGGGCGCACTGCTCGGATTTGGCGCCGGGAGGCGTCTCGCAGCGCATCTGCCAGTCTCCATGGCTGGAGCGGACGAGGCCCTGCGCGCCAGCGCCGGCGGCAGCGAGAACGGCGAGGGCGGCGCCCAGGATGGCAGCCCGCGATGGACGAGCCAAGTCGAGCGGGAACGCAGCAAGGGGGTTCAGCTTCAGGGCCATCATCCGATTCTTCATGTCGTTCCCAAGCAAGGCCATCGCAGGCCGTTCGCACCACGCAAGCCGTGGTCCTGTCAAGTTCGTGCCGTCACTTTAACAGAGCGTCGGCTGGCGGCGACCGGCGCTGTGGGCCTATGTCGCATAAACTGCGGGCATGAGACAATTGAAACGCTGGCGTGCTTGTGGTCTTTGATTTAGACGACATCGATACGCCGCGCATGAATTCTTCGCGGTGGTTGCCGCATGCCGCATCAGGATGCATCGGGCAACGTGACGTGTACAAAGGAGCCAAGAAAACCATGCGTGGATGCAAAAACCGCGTTTTGAGCTGGGTGGCCGCCGTCGGCGTGATGCTGACGACCGCGCTGCTGTCCGGCGTCGCCCTCGCCGCGCCCAACGGCCAGCCGCAGCCCGCACAGATGAACCTGCCGTCCCCGGCGACCGAGACGATGCGTGAGATCGTCTGGTTCCACAACTGGCTCATCGTCCTGATAACCGCCATCTCGCTCTTCGTGCTCGTGCTCCTGGTCTATGCATGCTGGCGCTTCTCGGCCAAGCGCAACCCGGTTCCATCGAAGCTGACGCATCACACCGGCCTGGAGGTGGCGTGGACCATCATTCCCGTGCTGATCCTCGTCGTCATCGCGATCCCGTCGTTCCGCATCCTGCGCGACCAGCTCGTCATCCCGCCCGCCGACATCACCGTGAAGATCACCGGCAAGCAGTGGTACTGGACCTGGGAGTACGCCAAGGACAATGGCGGCTTCAGCTTCGACCAGCTCATGATGGATGACCAGCAGAGGGTGCAGGCGATCAACGGCGGCCAGCTGCGCGCCGACGAGGCCCCGCGGCTGCTGGCTGTCGACAACGAGGCGCTGATCCCGGTCGGCAAGGTCGTGCGCGTGCAGGTCACGGCTGCCGACGTCATCCACCAGTTCGCGATCCCCGCCTTTGGCCAGAAGCTGCTGGCCGTTCCGGGCCGCCTGAACGAAACCTGGTTCAAGGTCGACCAGGAAGGAATCTTCTACGGGCAGTGCCAGTTCGTGTGCGGCCAGAACCATGCCTACATGCCGCTCGCGATCCGCGTCGTCAGCCAGGCGCGCTATGACGAATGGATCGCCGAATCGCAGAAGAAATTCGCCAGCCGCGACGGCGCAGCGACCCGCGTCGCCGCCGCAGCAGCCCAGTAAGAGATCGAAAGCAGGACATCCGCCATGGCCTATGGTTCCGCCGCCCACGCCCACGACGACCACGCGCATGCCAACCCGACGGGCTGGAAGCGCTGGCTGTACTCGACCAACCACAAGGACATCGGCACGCTCTACCTGATCTTCGCAATCTGCGCTGGCCTGGTGGGCACCTTCCTGTCGATCGCGATGCGGCTGGAGCTGCAGGAGCCCGGCATGCAGTATTTCGCATCCGGCCAGACCTACAACGTGTTCGTTACCGGCCATGGCCTCATCATGATCTTCTTCATGGTCATGCCGGCCTTGATCGGCGGCTTCGGCAACTGGTTCGTGCCGCTGATGATCGGCGCCCCGGACATGGCCTTCCCGCGCATGAACAACATCTCGTTCTGGCTGACGGTCGCGGCGTTCGCCCTGCTGGTGACCTCGATGTTCGTCGAGGGCGCGCCAGGCACGAATGGCGTCGGCACAGGCTGGACGATCTATCCGCCGTTCTCCTCGACCACAGGGCATCCAGGTCCCGCCGTCGATTTCGGCATCTTCGCCCTGCACCTGGCGGGCGCAGCCTCGATCCTCGGCGCGATCAACTTCATCACCACCATCCTGAACATGCGCGCGCCGGGCATGACCCTGCACAAGATGCCGCTGTTCGCCTGGTCGATGCTGATCACGGCCTTCCTGCTGCTGCTTGCGCTGCCGGTCCTCGCCGGCGCCATCACGATGCTGTTGACCGACCGCAACTTCGGCACGACCTTCTTCGATCCAGCGGGCGGCGGCGACCCGGTGCTGTACCAGCACCTGTTCTGGTTCTTCGGCCATCCGGAAGTCTACATCATGATCCTGCCGGCGTTCGGCATTGTCAGCCACATCATCTCGACCTTCTCCAAGAAGCCGATCTTCGGCTATCTCGGCATGGCCTACGCGATGGTGGCGATCGGCGTGGTGGGCTTCATCGTCTGGGCGCACCACATGTACACGGTGGGCCTGTCGCTCAATACGCAGCGCTACTTCGTCTTCGCCACGATGGTCATCGCCGTGCCGACAGGCGTGAAGATCTTCTCCTGGATCGCGACGATGTGGGGCGGCTCGATCCGCTTCACCTCGGCCCTGGTCTGGGCCGTGGGCTTCATCTTCCTGTTCACCGTCGGCGGCGTCACGGGCGTCGTGCTGGCCAATGCCGGCGTCGACCGCTCGCTGCACGCGACCTACTACGTCGTCGCGCACTTCCACTATGTGCTGTCGCTGGGCGCGGTCTTCGGCATCTTCGCGGCCTGGTACTACTGGTTCCCGAAGATGAGCGGCTATGTCATCCCGGACTGGATGGGCCATGTGCATTTCTGGGTCGCCTTCATCGGCGCGAACATCCTGTTCTTCCCGCAGCACTTCCTCGGGCTCGCCGGAATGCCGCGCCACTATGTCGATTATCCCGATGCCTTCGCCTATTGGCATTGGTGGTCCTCGGTCGGCTCCTACATCTTCCTGGCCAGCCTCTTCTGGTTCTTCGGCACCGTGATCTACGCCTTCGTCCGCAAGGAGCAGGCCGCCGACAATCCGTGGGGCGAAGGCGCGACCACGCTGGAGTGGACCCTGCCATCGCCGCCTCCGTTCCACCAGTTCGAGACCTTGCCCCGCATCGGCTCGTCCAGGGAGCATTGAGGCCACCAGCCTGATGCCCGCCGACCGGATGCCAACATCCGGCCGCCGGCTGCTTCAACGAAGCGTTTCGCCATGAAGCGTTGACAACAAGGCCCGCCGCCATGTCCGCCGCATTCGACAAAGCCATCGACCACACAGCCGCCGTCAAGACCGTCGGCGGCGACGTGGGCGATTACTTCCAGCTGCTGAAGCCGCGCGTCATGTCGCTGGTGATCTTCACCGCGCTGGTCGGCATCGTGGTGGCTCCGGGCCCGATCCATCCCGTCATCGCCGCAGCCTCGCTGCTGGCCATCGCCATCGGTGCCGGCGCTTCCGGCGCGCTCAACATGTGGTACGACGCCGACATCGACGCGATCATGTCGCGGACGGCGAAGCGGCCGATCCCGGCAGGCCGGATCACGCATCAGGAAGCCTTCTCCTTCGGCATGGTGCTGGCGGCAGGATCGGTCATCGCCCTCGGCATCTTCGCGAACTGGGCCGCGGCGGGGCTGCTGGCGTTCACCATCTTCTTTTATGCGGTCGTCTATTCGATGTGGCTGAAGCGCCTGACGCCGCAGAACATCGTGATCGGCGGAGCCGCCGGAGCTTTCCCGCCCATGATCGGCGAGGCTGTCGTGACCGGCCAGCTTGGTTGGGCCAGCTTCGTCCTGTTCACCATCATCTTCCTGTGGACGCCGCCGCACTTCTGGGCGTTGGCCATGGTCAAGGCCGAAGACTACAAGCGGGCGGGCGTGCCCATGATGCCGAATGTGGCGGGCGAACTCTCGACCCGGCGGCAGATCATGGCCTACACAGTCGCGCTCGTGCTGTTCGCCTTCGTGCCGGCGCCGATTGGCATGGGCGGCGTCGCCTACGTCGCCGTCGCGACGCTGGGCGGCGCGGGGATGCTCGGCATCGCCTGGCGCATCCTGAAAGCCCGCGACGAGGCGCAGAGCGCCAAGGCCGGCATGCAGATGTTCGGCTTCTCGATCCTCTACCTGTTCGCCGTCTTCTCGGTCCTGCTCGCCGAGCATAGCCTCGGGCTGATGTGGACTTTGCCGAAGCTGCCATGACGTCATGAGCGAAAAATTTCCCACGCCGCCGAAGCTGACGCCTGCGGAGGAGCGCATTCGCCGCAGGCGCTCCATGGCGATAGCGCTGGCGTTGGCGGTGCTCGCCGTGATTTTCTATGCAGTGTCCATGGTCAAGACCATTCGTTGAGTGCAGTGCGATGAACGGAACCCGGCAAGACCTTGCGCAAATCCAGCAGATCAAGGCGACCAGGACCGCCTTGTGGTGCTGCGCGATCGTGGCCTCGATGACGGCGCTCGCATTTGCCTCGGTCCCGCTCTACGACCTGTTCTGCCGCATGACGGGCTTTGGCGGCACTCCGATGGTGCGGAGCGAGGCGGCGTCCGGCTCCTCGGACCGCGTCATTCAGGTGCGCTTCGACGCGAATGTCGCCCCGCGGCTGGGCTGGACCTTCGAGGCTGAAAGCAGCGTGGTCAGCGCGCGCGTGGGCCAGACCATGACCGTGTTCTACAAGGTGACGAACCGCTCCGACGCCGCGACGACAGGCATCGCGACGTTCAACGTGCAGCCTTCGCAAGCAGGCGCGCATTTCGTGAAGATGCAGTGCTTCTGCTTCACCGAGCACACGCTGAAGCCCGGCGAGAGCATGGAGGCCCCCGTCGTGTTCTACATCGACCCCGACATCGAGAAGAACCGGGACATGCGCGGGGTGAACTCCATGACCTTGTCCTACACCTATTTTCCGTCACGGAACGGGCAGCCGCTCGGTGGGCCTCTCGCCGATGCGAAAGTCGGCGGCGACAAGCCGAAGCTCTGAGTTTATACACACGCTGAATCGAATGACCGACAAGAGGGCAAAATGGCCGGCGGGATGACCAAGAACCACGATTATCACCTTGTCGATCCGAGCCCCTGGCCGCTGATCGGCGCGGTGAGCGCCTTCGTCATGGCCTCCGGCATGGTCCTCACCATGAAGGGCATGCCTGTCGCAGGCATGAAGATCGGCCCGATGGTCCTTGGAGTCGGCGTTCTCGGCGTGATCTACACCATGTTCGCATGGTGGGTGGACGTGGCTCGCGAGGCGACGTATGAGGGCCATCACACGCGGGTGGTGCAGATTCACCATCGCTACGGCATGATCATGTTCATCGCGTCGGAAGTGATGTTCTTCGTGGCCTGGTTCTGGGCCTACTTCGACGTCGCGCTGTTCGCCAGCGAATCCGCCCAATATGCCCGCGCCGAATTCACCGGCGGCGTCTGGCCCCCGAAAGGCATCGAGACCTTCGATCCGTGGCATCTGCCGCTGCTGAACACGCTGATCCTGCTGACATCGGGCACCACCGTGACCTGGGCGCACCATGCGCTGCTGCATGATGACCGGAAGGGCCTGAAGCAGGCCCTGTGGCTGACGGTGATCCTCGGAGCGCTGTTCACCATTTGCCAGGTCTACGAGTATTCGCACGCCGCCTTTTCGTTCAAGGGCCACATCTACGGATCGACCTTCTACATGGCGACCGGCTTCCATGGCTTCCATGTGGTCATCGGCACGATCTTCCTGGCAGTGTGCCTGTACCGCGCCTATATCGGCCATTTCACGGCCAAGCAGCATCTCGGCTTCGAGTTCGCCGCCTGGTACTGGCATTTCGTGGACGTTGTCTGGCTTTTCCTGTTCGCCGCAATCTATGTCTGGGGCGCAGGGGCCACAGCGCATTGAGCCGCCGAGGCCTGTCGACGGAAGGGCGGCTCAACGCCGCCCTTCCGCGTTTCAGGCGCCTGCTTGCCGCGGAACCGATGGCCCGGGCTGCCGGTTGAGCGACTGCATAGCCAATGCGGCGCTGAGCGGAGCCTTGAAGCGGCAGGCCGTCAGGTAAAGGGCGGGCAATGGGGCTGTGCGATGAGGATTTCAGCATGACGCCTCCTTCCCCATACTCAGCCGGCCTCGCCTGCCGCTGCCCGCGCTGCGGCCAGGGCAAGCTGTTCGACGGCTATCTCAAGCTGCGCCCTTCCTGCGCGGCATGCGGGCTTGACCTTGCCTTCGCCGACTCCGCCGATGGCCCCGCTGTCATCATCATGTTCATCGCTGGCTTCGGCATCGTAGGCGGCGTCCTCGCCGTCGAAATGGCCTATGAGCCGCCCTTCTGGGTGCACATGGCCATCTGGATGCCATTGACCGTGTTCCTGTGCCTGGGCCTGCTCAGACCGATGAAGGGCCTCGCGATCGCCTTGCAGTATTCGCGCGACGCCGGTGAAGGCCGGCTCGAGAAATGAGCCCGGCCGCAGAGCCTCCGTCACGTCCGCTGCTGCTCCTGTCCGCCTTCGCGTTCGTCGGCTTCGTCATCCTGTGCGGGCTCGGCGCCTGGCAGCTCCAGCGTCTGGGCGAGAAGGGCGAGTTCCTCTCCCGGCTGGCGCAGCAGGCCTCCACCTCTCCGGGAGCCCTGCCCGCCGCCCCGCAATGGCCCGTGCTCGATCTGGATTCGGCCGATTTGACGCGCCTCTCCCTTTCCGGCGCCTGGCTGCCGGATGCCTCGGCGACCGTGCGCGTCGTGATGCCGGAGCAAAGGCAAGGAGCGCGCGGGACCGGCGGGTTCGGGCGCTACATGATCAACGCGGTGCGCCTCGACGACGGAGGCATCGTGCTGGTCAATCGCGGCTTCGTGCCGGAGGCCCTCGTCGGCGCGACCCCCGCGCCCACAGGCCGGACGGAGCTTGTCGGCATCCTGCGCAAACCGGAGGCGCGGAACAGCTTCACCCCGGCCCCCAACCTGGCCAACCGCGACTTCCACGTCCGCGATCCGGCAAGCATAGCGGCGGCACTCGGCCTGCAGGCCGCCCCGTTCATGGTCGAGGCCGAGCGCAGCGGCGACGCCCGGACGCCGCCCATCGGGGTCGACATCGCGGAGCTCATCGCGCGCATCCCGAACAACCATCTGCATTACGCGTTCACCTGGTTCGGGCTGGCGGCGGCGCTGGTGGGCGTCTTCTTGGCGTACTTGCACGGCGGGGCGCCGCGAGCGTGACGATGCTGAAGCTGGTGCTTTTCGACATGGACGACGTGCTGTGCCGATATGACTGGCACGGACGGGTGATGGCGCTGTCGCGATCAAGCAGGCGCAGCTTCGCGGACGTCGAGGCCGCGATCTGGACTTCCGGCTTCGAGGACAGCGCGGATGCAGGGCGGATCGATGCGGCGACGTATCTGGAGGGCTTCGCATCGCGCCTGGGCATTCCCTTCACACGCGAGGACTGGACAGCAAACCGGCGCGCGGCGATGACGCCCTGGCCCGACATGCTGGCCTTGGCTCAGGCGATCTCCGCGCATGCGGCCATCGGCATCCTCACGAACAACGGCCATTTGACGGCGGAGCGCATCGACGCCCTGTTTCCGGATCTTCGCCCGGTCTTCGGCGAACGCATCTTCGTGTCGGCGGCCTTCGGCGCGCAGAAGCCGGACCCCAGCATCTACGCCAAGGCTCTGGCGCGCCTGGGCTTCGAGCCGCACGAAACCCTGTTCACCGACGACAAGCCGGAGAATGTCGCAGGAGCGATTAAAGCCGGCCTGCACGGCCATGTCCACGCCGGCCCCGAAGCGCTCCGGGCGCGCCTCGCGCAATTGGGATTGCCGAAGCTGGGCTGAAAGACTGGCACAAACTGCCCATCACGTTTATCTGCAGGTGTCCGCCGCCGCTTTCCGGCTGTCTTCCCGAGCTTGATATTCGAGATTGCCGATCATGGCTGACGCATCCCATGCCAGTTTTCTGCCGCCCATCCTGACGTTCTGCGCAGGCGCAGTGGTGGCCGTGCCGCTGTTCAAGCGCTTCGGACTGTCCGCCGTGCTGGGCTACCTGGCGGCAGGCGTGGTCATCGGACCTTCGGCGCTTGGCGTCATCGCGGATGCCGCCTCGATCCGCGGCATCGCGGAGATCGGCGTCGTCCTGCTGCTTTTCATCGTGGGGCTCGAACTCCAGCCCTCCCGGCTGATCGCGATGCGCAAGGACATCTTCGGCGCGGGCAGCGCCCAGCTCGGGCTGACGGCACTGGCTGTGGCGGTGGCCGGCATGCTGTTCGGCCTGACCTGGCAGGGTGCGGTCGCCGTAGGCCTCGCCATGGGCCTTTCAGCCACGGCCATCGCACTTCAGCTGCTGGAGGAGCGCGGCGACCAGGACGTCAATTACGGCCGCCGGACATTTTCGATTCTCCTGTTCCAGGACATGGCGATCGCCCCGATCCTGGCGCTGATCCCGTTGGCGGCCACCACTGGAGCCGGCGGCGGCGCTGGCAAGGCCATGCTCGGCGTCGCGCTGGCCGTCGCCGCCATCGTTGCGGTGGTCCTGGCCGGGAAATACGTGCTGAACCCGGCTTTCCGGCTGCTGGCCAAAGCGGGCGCGCGCGAGGTGATGACGGCGGCAGCGCTACTGGTGGTGCTTGGCAGCGCGGTGCTGATGGAGCAGGTCGGGCTGTCCATGGCGCTGGGGGCATTCCTGGCTGGCGTGCTGCTGGCCGAGTCGAACTTCCGGCATGAGCTGGAGGCGGACATCGAGCCGTTCCGCGGCGTGCTGCTGGGGCTGTTCTTCATGGCGGTAGGCATGTCGATCGACCTCAAGCTGGTCGCGGCGAACTGGCTGCTGCTTGCGCTTGCGGCGCCGGCATTGGTGCTGGCCAAGATCGCGATCGCGGCCGCGATCCTCAGGGCGTCATGCTCCTCGACCGCCGAGGCCATCAGGGCGGGCGCTCTGCTCTCGCCCGCTGGCGAATTCGCCTTCGTGCTGTTGCCCCTCGCGGGCTCGCTCGCCTTGCTGACGCCTGAGCAGGCCGCCATCGCGACGGCGCTCGCGGCGCTGACCATGCTGATCGGGCCGGTCGTCGCCAAGCTCATCGATGCGCAGATGGCGAAGAGCCCCATAGCCGCCGAGACCATGAGCGAAGACTTCGACGGAGCAGGCGGGTCGGTCGTGATCGTCGGGTTCGGACGGTTCGGGCAGGTCGTGACGCAGACCATGCTGACCCAGAAGATCGACGTGACGGTGATCGACAAGGATGTCGAGCGCATCAGGTCAGCCGCCAGGTTCGGCTTCAAGATCTATTTCGGCGACGGGACGCGCCTCGACGTGCTGCGCGCCGCCGGCGCAGGCAAGGCCAAGCTCATCGCCGTATGCGTCGACGACAAGGACGCCGCACGGCGCATCACGGAAATGGTCAAGCAGGAGTTTCCGCAGGCCCGTGTCCACGTCCGGGCCTTCGACCGCGTCCACGCCATCGAACTGATGGGCGTGGGCGTCGACCGCTTTGTGCGCGAGACATTCGAGAGCGCCTTGTATTTCGGGCGCATCACGCTTGAGGTGCTCGGGCTGTCGCCGGACGAGGCGGCGAGCATCGTCGCCGACGTCCGCAAGCGGGATCTGCAGCGGCTCGAGGCGCAAGCGGTGAACGGCATCCTGGCGCGGCCCGACCTGCTGCGCGGCGACGGAATCACATTGACGCCCGAGCCGCTGGTGAAGCCCACGAAGCCAGGGGTCGCCCTCAACGATGAAACACGCGCGATGGTCGGCCAGGCTGCGTCCGCGGCACCTTCAGGAGTGGGCGCTTGACCCTTCAGACACCGAACGACGCCATCGATAAGCCCACCGGGGCTGACGCTGCTCCGCAGGCGGCATCGGCCCGCGCGCCCGCCGTGTTCGTCACGGGGTCGACCATGCGGCACGTCATCAATATGACCGTCACCGGTTCGATCGGCCTCATGGCCATCTTCCTGGTCGATTTCCTGTCCCTGCTCTATGTTTCGTGGCTCGGCAATCCCGCTGCGACGGCAGGCGTCGGCTTCGCCACGCTCGTGCTGTTCCTGGCGACGTCGGTCAACATCGGCTTCCTCATCGCCGTCAGCGCGCTCACGGCGAAGGAGCTTGGCGCAGGCCGCAGGCAACGCGCCCGCGAGATGGCGGGTTCGACGCTGTTCCTCATGGTCGCATGCGCGGCCGTCGTCACCGCAATCCTGCTGGCGGCCATGCCATGGATTCTTCGCTGGCTCGGCGCAACGGGGGAGGCCTATGACGTCGCCTACCGCTTCTTGTGGATCTGCCTGCCGTCCAACGTGCTGATGGCTCTTGGAATGGGCTATTCGGGAGTCCTGAGAGCGGTCGGCGACGCCAAGAAGGCCATGTACGTCACCTTGTCAGGCGGAGTGGCGACGGCGGGACTCGACCCGCTCCTGATCTTCACCTTCGGGCTGGGCACGGACGGCGCGGCGATCGCGATCGTGTTCTCGCGGCTGTGCTTCGTCGTCGTCGGCTATTGGGGCGCCGTGAAGGTGCACGATATGGTGGCCAGACCAGAAGCCAGCCATCTCGGCTCCGACATGAAACTGGCGACGGTGATCGCGCTGCCAGCGGTGCTGACGAACCTCGCCACGCCGATCGCCAACATCTTCGTGGCCTCGACGATGTCGCAGTTCGGGGACAAGGCCGTGGCCGCCTCCGCGATCATGGACCGGATCGTGCCGGTCGCCTTCGGCGTGCTGTTCGCGCTGTCGGGAGCGGTGGGGCCCATTCTCGGCCAGAACTGGGGAGCGAAACGCTTCGACCGGATGCAGGCCGTGATGAAGGACGCGACGATCCTCTGCGCGGCCTATGTCGTGCCGATGTGGCTCATCCTGATGCTCAGCCAGAACCAGATCGTCGACCTTTTCCACGTCACGGGGCTGACGGCGGACCTGATCCGTCTGTTCACCGTCTTGTCCGGGCCGATGTGGCTGACGCTGGGCGGCCTGTTCGTCGCCAACGCCGCGTTCAACAATCTCGGATTTCCGCTCTACTCCACCGCCTTCAACTGGGGCCGCGCCACGGTCGGCACGCTGCCCATGGTCTGGCTCGGCGCACATTACGGCGGCGCAGAGGGCGCACTGATCGGGATGGCGGCCGGCGGCGCATTGTTTGGCGTCGCGGCGCTGATCGTGGCGTTCCGCACCGTCGGCGTCCTCCAGCGACGCGCGCTCAAGCAAGGCGCGGCATAAGCCATTCTTGACAGCGCGGCCTTTGCGGCGAAGAAGGATTGCTCGCAATGCAGCACGACATCGGGACTTCCGTGACCGCCAGACCACCTCTCCAGATTTTGCTGTGCGCGCCGCGCGGCTTCTGCGCTGGCGTTGTCCGCGCCATCGACGCCGTCGAGCAGGCGCTGAAGCAGCATGGCGCCCCGGTCTATGTCCGCCACGAGATCGTCCACAACAAATACGTCGTCGACGGCCTGAGGAAGAAGGGGGCGATCTTCATCCGCGAGCTTGATGAGGTCGCGGACACGACGCGGCCCGTGATCTTCTCGGCCCATGGCGTGCCGAAATCGGTTCCCGCCGATGCGGCCGCCCGCCGGCTCCTCGCGATCGACGCCACCTGCCCGCTTGTGACGAAAGTCCACCGCGAGGCCGAGATCCACCACCGGCGCGGGCGGCACATCCTGATGATCGGCCATGCCGGCCACCCGGAGGTCGTCGGCACCATGGGCCAGCTGCCGCCTGGCGCGATCACGCTGGTGCAGACGATCGACGACGTGGCTGGGCTCGAGCCTGCCGACGCGTCCGCACTGGCCTTCGTCACGCAGACGACGCTCTCGGTGGACGACACCGCCGACATCGTGGCTGCGCTGCAGGCCCGCTTTCCGGCCATCGCCGGACCTCACAAGGAGGACATCTGCTACGCCACGACCAACCGCCAGGAGGCCGTGAAGCGGGTCGCGCCGCGAGTCGACGCCTTCATCGTGGTGGGCTCGCCCAATTCCTCGAATTCGCAGAGGCTGCGCGAGGTCGCCGAGCGGGCCGGCTGCAAGGCGTCCCAGCTTGTGCTGCGGACGGACGAGATCGAGTGGGCCGCCTTCGGAGACATCCGCGCCCTCGGCATCTCCGCCGGAGCGTCCGCGCCCGAGGCGCTGGTGGAGGAGATCATCGACGCATTCGCCGAACGCTATGACGTCAGCGTCGAGCAAGTGTCGACCGCGGATGAGAACGTGTTCTTTCCGCTGCCGCGCGAACTGCGCTCAAAAGCCACGGCCTGATAAAGTGGCCGTCTATACCGACGTATCCGACGACGATCTGTCCGGCTTCATCGCACGCTACGACATCGGCGAGCCGATCGCGTTCAAGGGCATTGCGGAGGGAGTGTCCAACTCCAATTTCTTCCTCCAGACGACCCGCGACCGCTACATCCTGACGGTCTATGAAGCGCGCGCGCCGCGCGGGGACCTGCCGTTCTTCATCGGTTTGATGGACCATCTGGCAGGTAAGGGCTACGCCTGCCCGAGGCCTATCCGCATGAAGGACGGCGGCGCCCTGGCGGACATCGCAGGCAAGCCCGCGGCGCTGGTCAGCTACCTCGACGGGATCTCCGTGAAGAAGCCCACCGCTGCCCATTGCCTCGCCGCCGGCAGGGCGCTGGCCGAACTGCACCGGGCCGGAGAAGGCTTCGGCCTCGTACGGCCCAACCCCCTTTCAGTCTGCGGCTGGGGCGCGTTGGCGGAGGCGAGCGGCGGGCGCGCAGACCGCATCTCGCCCGGGCTGAGCACACGCATCGCCGATGAGCTGGCGCTGCACGAAGCAAGCTGGCCGCAGGATCTGCCGGCCGGCGTCATCCATGCGGACTTCTTCGCGGACAACGTCTTCTTCATCGGCCCGGCCTGCTCCGGCGTGATCGATTTCTATTTCGCCGCCAACGACGCGTTTGCATACGACCTCGCCATAGCGCTCAACGCCTGGTGCTTCGAGACTGACGCCTCGTTCAACCTGACCAAGGGCCAGGCGCTGCTTGGCGGCTACGAGGCCATCAGGCGCCTTGAGGCTGCGGAGGTAGCGGCGCTGCCGGCTCTGGCCCGCGGGGCGGCTCTTCGGTTCCTGCTGACGCGCACGCTGGATCTGCTCGACGTGCCGGCCGGGGCGCTCGTCAAGCCGCATGACCCGATACCGTATGACCGCCGGCTGTCCTTTCACCGCAAGATCGCTTCGGCGACCGAATATGGATTGATCCGATGAGCGAAGGCAAGGTCGTGGTGTTCACCGACGGCGCGTGCTCGGGCAATCCGGGGCCAGGGGGCTGGGGCGCGATCCTGACATTCGGCCAGACGCAGAAGGAGCTCAAGGGCGGCGAGAAGCTGACGACCAACAACCGCATGGAGCTGATGGCGGCGATCAGCGCCCTGGAGGCGATGAAGCGGCCCTGCGTGGTCGAACTGCACACGGACAGCCAGTATGTGAAGAACGGCATCACGAGCTGGATCCACAACTGGAAGCGCAACGGCTGGCGGACTGCCGACAAGAAGCCCGTGAAGAACGAGGATCTCTGGAAGCGGCTGGACGAAGCGCTGGCGATCCACCAGGTGGACTGGCGCTGGGTCAAGGGACATGCAGGCCACGAGATGAACGAGCGTGCCGACGCCCTGGCGCGGGCTGGCCTCAAGAGCTCTTGACGCCGCCCAGCCGGCGCTACCGCCGGTTCTGGTCCATGGCGGGAATGGTCGCGTTCTGGCGGCCTGGAATGGACCTGACCTGATCCCGCCCTTCGCTCTTGGCGATGTAGAGCGCCTTGTCCGCCTCCTGCAGCACCATGTCGAAGCTTTGCCCGGCGCTCCACTCGCAAACGCCGAAACTGCAGGTGAACATGACAGGCCCAAGCGGGCTCGCAAGAGGCCGGATCGCGATGCCGACGCGCGCCTCGGTGGCAAGGCACACCGCATCCGCCAGCGGCAGGGGCAGGATGCAGACGAACTCGTCCCCGCCGAGCCGCGCGACATAGCCGCCGGCATCCTCGACCGTGTCTTTCAGCACCGCTGCCACGGACTTGATCGCGGCGTCGCCCAGGCCGTGCCCATATCTGTCGTTCACCGCCTTGAAGCGGTCGATGTCGACGACGAGCACGCTGCGCACCCGCGCCGCGTGCCTCCATTCGTCGACGGCCGCAAACAGGCCCCGGCGGTTCAGCACACCCGTCAGCTGGTCGGAATGCGCCAGATCGCGCAACATCACCCCTTCCGTTCGCTGGCGGCTGATTTCCCCCTTCAGCCGCTCCTGCTCCCGCTCGAGCACCTCATTGGCGAACTTCAATGCCGTGATATCGGAGACATGCAGCAGGGCGCCGTCGAAGAGCGCGGTGATCTGGAGCCTGAGATGACGCATCATCCCGTCGTCGTCATGCGCCACCTCGACCACCTGCTGGGCGCGCATGTGGATGACGGCCGTCACAGCGTCACAGACTTGCGGCGTGAGGATGGATGGCGCAACGCCGCGCAGCGTCTGGCCGACAAGCTGGTCCGAGGCGAGGCCCAGAAGCTGGCAGGCCGCCGGATTGGCGGACATGATCACGCCATCTATCAGAATGCCGTCGTCGTCCCGCAGGCTGCGCAGCGCCACGATGCCATCCGGCAGGGCGTTCATGATCGACTGCAGGAAATCCTGCTCGAACTCGCGAGGCCGGTTGTAGACGATGAACGCCGTCTGGCCCGAAGCCATCCTCACGGGCAGGACCAACCGCTCCCATGTGTGGATGAGCTGCGCCTTGATGGCGCGATGGATCGTGAACAGGACTTCGCCGCTCTGGCCCGACCGGCTGTAGACGCTTTCGAAGAACGCCCTCACGGGCCCCTCGAAATCGGCGGTTGTCTTTCCCGCCATGTCGAACTGCGCGACGGCGATGATTCCGCTGCCATAATAGGCATAGCGGAACGAGCCGTCGCTGTTCGGCTCGAGACGCATCAGGAACGCCGCAAACCGGCTGAGATGGCCGATGTCGAAATCGGCCAGATCGGGGATGGCGCCGTTGCGGCAGGCAGCGAGATACACGCCGTGCAGTTCGCGGATGTCGGCCGACTGGGACCGTTCGGCGAAGCCACTCGCGTGAACTTCAAAATACATGCGGTGCGGCATGACGCTCGACCCTCAAGGTACGCAGAATGCAACTTGAACGAGCATTACAGGACCTGCGTTAACAACACGAAAATTGTCCCGCAGTCGGACAAAGATGGTGATTCTCAGAGAATATGGCGATACTGAACAAATCCGCTTCGGTTTGCGAGCTTATCATAAAGTTTCATTGCGTCGGTGTTTGCTTCGTGAGTGAGCCAATATACGCGGGAGCACAACCTGGCGCGCGCCGCATCATACACAGCTTCGATCAGCTTTCGGCCAATCCCGCCGCCCCGCGTGCCCGGGTCCACGAACAGATCCTGCAGATAGCAGTAGTCGCCCTCCGTCCATGTGCTCGGATGCATGATGTGGTTGACCATGCCGACGGCAGCGCCGCCGTTCCAGGCCAGGAATCCGCCCATGGAGGGGTTGCCGCCGGTCAGCCTGCCGAACGTCGCATCCGTGACCTGCTCCGTGACGGAGGCTTTGTAGAACGCCAGGTATCCGTCCCAAAGCGGCCTCCAGTGCGGGCCATCGGCGGCGGTGAGCGGCTTGATCGACACGTCCATGCGGCAACTCCCCCGGCGGCCGGCTTGGCCGCCGCTGCGGACCGGTTCACGCCCCGGTCAGTTCCTTCAGCAACGCATCAGCCCCGGAGAGATCAGCCTTGCCGGGCGAATCCTCGACGGCGAGGTAGGTCACGACGCCATCCTTGACCACCATCGAGAAGCGCTGGAACCGGGTCCCCAACCCAAATCCTGATCCGTCGAGCGACAGGCCGAGTGCATTGGCGAAATCCGCGTTTCCGTCGGACAGGAATTCGATCTTGCCTTCCGCGCCGGTGTCCTTTGCCCAGGCGTTCATCACGAACACATCGTTGACGGCGACCACGGCAAGCGCATCGACGCCCTTTGCCTTGATCTCATCGATCTTGCCGAGGAAACCGGGCAGATGGTTGCGATGGCAGGTGGGCGTGAAGGCGCCAGGCACCCCGAACAGCACGACATTGCGGCCGTTGAACAGCTCTTCCGTCGTCTTCGCGGCAGGACCATCCGGGGTCATCATGCGGAGCGTGCTTTGCGGCAGCCGATCGCCAACCTTGATCGTCATGGATATGTCTCCGTTCGTCATGTTCTGTGCAGGCGGAAAACCAGGCCAGCCCTCGCCGATCCCACGACGCGCTGACGCCTCGGAACACCTATGGCTTCGGAGCCGAGATGTCGAGATCGAAGCGCACTTCGGTCGAACTTGGCGCGCCCGCGATCGTCAGGACCACGGGCACGAGGCCGACGACGTTCTTCGGCTTGTCCTCGATGGGAATGCGCAGCGTCTGCTTGTCGCCCTCCACCCCCTGGGAGACGGGCGTGCCGAACAGCCACCCTTCGGGACCCTCCAGGAACACGTCGCGCATCATGGAGCCGGTCGGCACCGAAATGACGAGCTCGACGATCTTCCGGCCGTTGTCTGGCAGGAACCTGCCGGAGATCAGGCCAAGCTTGTCATCCAGCTTGCCGGCATCCTTCGGCCGGGGCGTCAGCGCGCGGAACTCATCAAGGATCGCCGTCTGGCTCGTCTCGCCGCCCTCGGGCAGCTTGAGCGCGACTTCGGCATTGGCCGGGATGCAGATCTTGTTGCACACGGCATAATCGATCTTCAACGCGGCCCGGATCGCCTTGCCGCCCTCCGCCGGGCGGATCAGCGCCGGGAAGATCACCTTGTCGCGATAGCCGATCGTGGTGAGGCCATCGTCCACATAGCGGGCCGGCGCGGGCCAGCGCACGGATACCGACCCCACGTTCTCGGATGCGGTCCAATCGAAGACGGGCGGCACGCCGGCATCGCCCGGGACGCGCCAGTACGTCTTGAAGCCTTCCTTCATGCGGATCTCGATGCCGACGCGATAGGCGCCGTCGGCGTTGCGGCCGCCGGCGATCAGCCGGACCGACGAATGGCTGGACATCGCCCAGGGCGAGACAGCGGCGTCCTGCTGCGCCACGGCGATCGTGGCGAAGAGCGAAGCGATGCTGAGCGTAGCAAGCCAGATTTTCATTCACCGCCCTTCTAGCCGTTCTTGATGGCAATTACGAGACGCATCGTCACGCCGCCGGCGGCACGGGCTTGAAGCCTAGCCTGAACATATGAGCGGAACGCGAAGGAGCTGCGAAATCATTCCATAATTGTTCCGGACATGGTTTCCTTCTCTCCAACGCCATCCTAGCATGCGACGATGAGGATCAAGGAAGCACAGAGGTCCGAAGGCCGCAGCTATCTTGACGGCCAGTGCCTGATCGCGATGCCCGGCATGCGTGACGAGCGCTTCCGGCGCACCGTGGTCTATCTTTGCGCGCATTCCGACGAAGGGGCGATGGGGCTGATCATCAACCGCAGCGCGCCCGACCTCAACCTGCCGGAGCTTCTCGTGCAGCTCGGCATCGTCGACCGCGAGGACGCGATCCGCGTGCGGCCGCCGGAGCTCGCCGTTCAGGTGCTCAAGGGCGGACCCGTCGAGACAGGGCGCGGCTTCGTCCTGCACACCTCCGATTACTTCATCGAGACATCGACGATGCCGATCGACGACGGCGTCTGCCTGACCCACACCATCGACGTGCTGAAGGCCATCGCGACGGGACATGGGCCTCGGCAGGCTTTCCTGGCGCTGGGCTATGCCGGATGGGGCGCGGGCCAGCTTGAGGAGGAGATCAAGGCCAATGGCTGGCTCCATTGCGACGCGGACCCTTCGTTGCTGTTCGACATCGGAATCGAAACCAAGTACCAGCGCGCCCTCTCGAAGCTCGGGGTCGATCCTGCCAGGCTTTCGAGCGCTGCGGGCCACGGCTAGGCCATGCTGCCGCGAACTGCGCGACCGGCGTCGTGCGATCAAAAGAGCCAGGTCCTGGCCTGGGCATCCGTCAAATTGCTTCCGCACAGGATGACGTCGACGCGGCGGCCCCTGAAATGCTCGGGCCGCGCAAGAATCGCGGCCATGCCCGCAGCTCCGGAGGGTTCGGCGACGATGCCCCCCAGCTTGAAAGCCAGCTTCATCGCGGAAACGATGGCGGCGTCGGAGACGAGATGAACGTCGTCGACAATGCCTTGCATGTCCTGCACGGCCTCGGCGATCGGCACGCGGACGCCGATGCCGTCGGCGATGGTCGAGATCGCGCCCGGAAACACGAGCTGGCCGTGCCGCCATGACTTCTCCATCGCGTCCGCGCCCTCGGCCTGCACGCCGATGATCTCGACGCCTGGCCGGACCGCCTTAGCCCAGCGCGCCACGCCGGTCAGCAACGCGCCGTTGCCCAACGGCACGACGATGCAGTCCGGCTTCCGATCGGCAGCCATCAGTTCGACCGCGATCGTCGCAGCGCCCTCCGCGGCTTCCGGATCGAGCCCATCGGCGAGCATCATGCCGCCGCTGGAATCGGCGAAGGCCTGCGCCTCGGCCTTGGCGGCGTCGAAGTCGTGGCCATGCAGGCGCACCGTCGCGCCCAGAGCGCGCATTCGCTCGATCTTCAGCGGATTTGCTTCGGTGGCGGCATAGAGCAGCAGCGGCAGACCGGCGCTGCGGCAGGCATGCGCCAGCGCCTGGCCCCAGTTGCCGGCGCTGGCTGCGACGAGGCGGCGGTCCGCCAACATGCCGAGCGCCAGCCGGCGGCGGATGAGGAAGGATGCGCCCCGGCCCTTGAAGCTGCGGATCGGGTTGGCGGTCTCGAGCTTAAGCGTCAACCCGCAGCCAAGCGCCTCGCTCAAGGCGTCGCATTCGTATTGGGGCGAGGCGAGGAACACCGGGTCGATGACATCCAGCGCCGCCTGGATGTTGCGGAGAGAAAGCCGATGGTCAGGCCGCAAGTCCTCGGGGCAGGTCACGGGCTGGCTGGACGAGGTTGCGCTGGTGTTCATCGCTTGGTCCATCGATCGGAACGCAACGTTGGGCGCGGCTGCCCGGCCAAGCGCGGCAGGTCAGGCGGCCTTCTCGACCACGCCGACGAGCTTGCGCGCCTCGGCGGTGGACATGGGCTCGCCGAAGGCGAAGCCTTGCGCATACTGGGCGCCGATCTGGAACAGCTCGATGGCGTCCGACTCGCTTTCGACGCCTTCCGCAACCACATCCATGCCAAGGTCAGCCGCCAGGGACATGATCGAGCGCAGGATGACGGGCTGCTTGCCGCGCGAGAGCTGGCGCACGAAGCTCTGGTCGATCTTGATCGTGTCGAAGGGGAAACGTTCGAGATAGGCGAGCGACGAATAGCCCGTGCCGAAATCGTCCAGCGAAAGCCCGGCCCCCAGCGCGCGTATGCGCGTGAGCATCTGCGCGGCGTATTCCGGGTTCTCCATCACCAGGCTCTCGGTCAGCTCCAACTTGAGCGTGTGCGGCAGCACGCGGTTTCGACCCAGCGCCGTCTTGACGTCGTGCAGAAGGTCGTGCCGCAGCAGCTGCCGGCTCGAGATGTTGACCGACGCGAAGATCGGCGGATCGACATCGAGCGCCGCCTGCCAGGCCGCGAGTTCGCGCGCCGTGCGCTCCAGCACGAAAGCCCCGAGCTCGATGATCATCCCCGTCTCCTCGGCGACGGGTATGAAGACCAGTGGGCTGATGCGGCCTTCCTTCGGATGGTCCCAGCGCAGGAGCGCTTCGAAACCGGCGATGGTGCGGTCCTCCAGCCTGACGATGGGCTGGAAATAGACCTTCATCTCGTTGCGCTCGATGGCGCGGCGCAGGTCGCTCTCGAGCGCCAGCCTGTCGTTCCGGTCGGTGCGCATGGTCGGGCGGAAGGCTTCGATCCTGTCTCCGCCCTGCCGCTTGGCCTGAACCATCGCCAGTTCGGCGTTCTTCAGCACGTCGTCCCGCTTGATGCTGACCGCGCCGTCGAAAAAGGTGATGCCGATGGAGGCGGTGAGAAAGATTTCACGCTCGGCATAGGTGATCGGGGTGTTGACGGCGCGGCGGATCAATTCGGTCAGCTTGACGAGCTGTTCCTGGTCTCGCTCGGACAGGATGATCATGGCGAACTCGTCGCCGCCGACGCGCGCCAGCGTATCCTGAGGGCGCAGCAGCCGGCCGAGGCGGCGGGCCACCGTGAGCAGGATGGAATCGCCGGCGGACATGCCGATGGATTCGTTGACCTCCTTGAACCGGTCCATGTCGATGGTGATGACGGTCGGCCGAACCGCTGCGTCGACCCGCCCGAGCGAAAGCGCGGCCTCGAGCCGATCCTGGAAGAGCTGGCGGTTGGGCAACCCGGTGAGGTTGTCATGCACGGCGTCGTGCATCAGCCTCTCCTGCGCCAGCCGCTCGTCCGTGACGTCGGTGATGGTGCCGACCACGCGGATGACCTCGCCGTCGGAGCCCATGATCGGGCGCGCCTTGATGAGGTGCCAGTGATAGGGACCGCTGGCGGCGCGCAGCCTGAGGTCAAGGTTGATGCGCCCGCGCCGGTGCTCGATCAGCCCCGCCAACGTCATGCGCCAGCTATCGCGGTCGGCGGGGTGAAGATGGTCGAGCCAGCGCACGGCCTGCCCTTCGAGGGAGCCGCGCGACAGCCCCAGAGACGTCTCGAGTTCGGCCGAGACATGGACCTTGTCGGCGCTGACGTCCCAGTCGAACACGACATCGCCCGAGCCCGAAAGCGCAAGGGCCTTGCGCTCCGCATCGGTGATGACTCCCGACGCCATTCCGCCGCCGGCGATGGCATGCTGCAGGACGGTGAACCCGATGAGGATGACGAGCAGGACAAGCCCGCCGATCAGCGCGGGAGGCACCAGATCCCGCGTCAGCTGGCCCGAAACCGTGAACCCCGCCGCCGTGACCCAGACGCTGAGCAGGAACCAGGTGGGGATGAGCATGATGGCGCGGTCATAGCCATGGCTGGCCAGATGCAGAACCAGCACGAAGCCGACCGCCGCCACCGCTGCGATCGACATGCGGGCGACGCCCGACGCCACCGGCGGATCGAACACCGCCAGCGCGATCAGCCCTCCGAGCCCCAGCAGCCAGGCGGCGGTGATGTGGCCATAACGGACATGCCAGCGCGCAAGGTTGAGGTAGGCGAACAGGAACACCAGTAGAGTGGCCGCGAGCACCGCCTCGGCGCCAGCGCGGTAAACCCGCTCCGCGCTCGGCGAGAGCGGAAAGATGCGCTGGAAGAATCCGAAATCAAGCCCTGCATACGCGAGCACCGCCCATGCGAGCGCCGCTGACGCCGGAAAGATCAGCGCGCCCTTGACGACGAAGGTAATGGTCAGGAACAGGGCGACCAGCCCCGCGATGCCGATGATGATGCCCTTGTAGAGCGTCAGTCCGTTGAGCTTCTGGCGGTAGGAGTCGGGCTCCCAGAGATAGAGCTGCGGCAGCTTGCTGGTTTGCAGCTCCGCCACGAACGTCACGGTCGCGCCGGGATCGAGCGTGATCAGGAACACGTCCGCCTCGGTGCTTTCCTCGCGCTCGGGGCGCACGCCCTGGCTCGCCGTGACCGCCTCGATGCGGGAGGAGCCCAGATCGGGCCAGATCACGCCGGAGCCGATCAGGCGATGGAACGGCGCGACCAGCAGCCTGTCGATCTGCTCGTCGGAATCGTTCTTGAGCGCGAACACGATCCATTCGGGACGGGAGCCGGCCTCTCGCGCCCTCACCGCGATGCGCCTGACGATGCCGTCGGCGCCTGGGGCGGTCGAGATCTGGATCACGTCGCCGTCCGAACGGTTGCGCGTGACGACATTGGTCAGATCGAGGGCCGGAACGTCGACCGGGACGCGCACGGCTTCGATGGCCGAGGCTGCATGGGTCAGCGTCACCAGCAGCAGAAGGCTGATGAAACCATGCCTGAGGACGTTCAAGAAACGCACGGGATTGAAAAGCCTGTCACTCTGGTGTCAGCGCGACGAAGCCGCGCAGATGTAGCCGTCCAAATTTCTACGCCCAAATCGTCGAGATCCAGATCTTTCAAATTCAGGTCTTATGCGTCCGGATATCCGGCTTGCGATCCTGCCGCTAGCAAACCTTGCCGCCTGCCGGCCCTTCCGCCCGCTTGACCAGTCGTAGCCAGGCCTCGTGGCGAGGGCAAGGCATGCGGCGTAGCCGGAGGCCGGCATCCACCGGCTTCAGCATACATGGATCATGGTGTTTTCAGATCGTTCTGCATGATCCGAGCATGCTCAATGCGAAAACCGGAACCACTTTTCGCAGCATCCTCTAGCGCCGCGGATCGGAGGCCAGAAGCGCATACAGCAGGTGATCCTCCCACCTGCCGGCGATGCACAGGTACTGGCGCGCGAAGCCTTCGCGCTGGAAGCCGACCCGCTCCAGGAGCATGCGCGAGCGCTGGTTGGACGGCAGGCATGCCGCTTCGATGCGGCGCAGGTGCAGGTCCTCGAACGCGTGGCGGGCGACGGCCTTCACCGCGCGGGTCATGTAGCCCTGGCCCGCATATGGCGCGCCGATCCAGTAACCCATGGTGCAGGCCTGGGCCACGCCGCGGCGCACGAGCCCCAGCGTCACGCCGCCGACGAGCGCCTGGTCCTGCATGCGGAAGATCAGGAAGGCATAGGCCTCGTCCGCCTCGCTTTCGGCCGCTGCGCGCTTGACCCTTTGCCGGAAAGACCGGCGCGTCAGGTCCTCGTCGCTCCACAGCGGCTCCCAGGGCTCGAGGAAACTGCGGCTGCGGCTGCGCAGCGCGGCCCACTCCTCGAAATCGTCCGCCATCGGCGCACGCATGATGACGCCGTCGCCCTTGACGATCACACGGGGGGTTGTGTCTGCGGTGAAACGAAACAGAGCCATGGCGTGCGGTCAGTTTGCCCCGGAAGCGGTCAGGTCGGCAAGCTTCAGTTCCGTCGCCTTGATCCGCGGCCCGACCATGGCCAACGTCGGCGGCGAGGCCAGGACGCCGAGCGCCGCCTTGCGCACGTCCTGGGCGGAGACGGCGTCGATCCGGGAGGCAATCTCCTGGCGCGGGATGACGCGCCCGAAGGTGAGCACCTGACGGGCGAGCTGCTCGACCCGGCCGCCCGGCGTCTCCAGCGCGCCGAGCAGGCCCACCTTCATCTGGGCGCGGGCGCGCTGCACCTCGGCCTCGCTCGTCGTCTGCCCGGCGTCGCGCAGGCAGTGCATGCACACGCGCACGAGCTCGGGAATGTCCTTGGCCGAGGCGCCGGCCCCGATCCCGAAGACGCCGGTGTCGGTGAAGGCCCAATGGAATGCGTCGATGGCGTAGGCCAGGCCCCGGACTTCGCGCACCTCCTGGAAAAGGCGCGAGGACAGGCCGCCGCCCATGACGGTGGCCAGCACCTGCAGCGGGTAATGCTCGCCGCCGCTGAAGGGCTGCCCGCGGAAGCCCAGGACAAGATGGCTCTGGTCCGTCTTGTCGACGCGCCTCACTTCGCCGCCGGTGTAGACCGCGTTGTGGCTCAACCGGGGATCGACCACGACGCCGTGCGGCACCGGCGCGAAGGCCGCCGTCACGAGGTCCACCAACCGAGCATGATCGACGGCGCCGGCCGCCGCGATCACCATGCGCCCGCCCGTGTAATGCCGGGCCAGATAAGCGCGGATCGCTCCGGCATCGAAGCTGCCGACTGTCTCCGGCGTGCCGAGGATGGCGCGCCCCAATGGCTGGTCCGCGAAGACGCGCGCCATGAACAGGTCGTAGACAAGGTCGTCCGGCGTATCCTCGACCGCCGCGATCTCCTGCAGGATCACGCCCTGCTCCCGCGCCAGCTCCTCGTCGGCGAAGCTTGAGTTGAGGAGGATGTCCGCCAGGATGTCGACGGCCAGCGGCAGGTCCTCCTCCAGCGCGCGCGCCGTGTAGCAGGTGTATTCGATGCTCGTCGCGGCGTTGATGTCGCCGCCGACGGCCTCGATCTCCTCCGCGATCTGGCGGGCCGAGCGCCGCGCGGTGCCCTTGAACGCCATGTGCTCGAGCAGGTGCGCCAGCCCATGCTGATTGGCCGTCTCATCGCGGGAGCCGGCGCTGATCCAGACCCCGAGCGACACGGTGGAGGCATGATTCATGCGCTCCGAGACGACGCGGATGCCGGATGGCAGCGTGGTGATGGAGACGCCCTCGTCGCCAGGCATCACGAACGCCGGCAGGCTGGCTGGAGGCGACTTCAGAGCGGTCATGCTGCGGCTCCGTGCACGGCGCGTGCGTTCTGGCGAATGTGGCGTTCGACGTCGGACAACGCGTTGGGCAAACGCGCGAATTGCTCCTTGCGCTGCATCAAGTCCGACAAATGCGCGGGCAGGGCCGGGTCCACGCCGGCGGCGGCCTTGACGGCAGCCGGGAACTTCGCCGGATGCGCGGTCCCGAGCACCACGACCGGCGTCCGCGGATCGGCATTCAGGCTATGGCGCGCCGCCGCCACGCCGACGGCGGTGTGCGGATCGAGCAGGTAGCCCGCGTCGCGCCAGACCGACGCGATCTCGTGGGCGGTGGCGTGCTCATCGACGGCGGCGGCGTCGAACTCGCGCTGGATGTCCGACAGGACCTGCGCCTCCACCTCGAAGCGCTTCGACTGCGCGAGGTTCGCCATGAGGCGGCGTACGGCCGAGCCGTCGCGGCCATGCGCCTCGAAAAGCAGGCGCTCGAAGTTCGACGACACCTGGATGTCCATCGAGGGCGAGGATGTCGGCGTCACGCCGGTCACATGATAGTCGCCGGATCGCAGTGCGCGCACCAGGATGTCGTTCTGGTTGGTGGCGACCATCAGGCGGCCCATGGGCAGGCCCATCCGCTTGGCCACCCATCCTGCCAGCACGTCGCCGAAATTGCCTGTCGGCACGGAGAACGAGACGGGGCGCAGAGGCCCGCCCAGCGCCGCAGCCGCGGTGAAATAATAGACGGCCTGCGCCGAGATGCGCCCCCAGTTTATCGAATTGACGCCTGAGAGGCCAAGCTCGTCGCGGAAGGCGTGGTGGTTGAACATGCCCTTCACGAGCGCCTGGCAGTCGTCGAAATCACCGTCGATCGCCAAGGCATGGACGTTCGGCGCGTTGATCGTGGTCATCTGGCGGCGCTGCACGTCCGAGACGCGCCCATGCGGGTACAGAATGAACACATCGACCTGCCTCGACGCCTTGAAGGCCTCGATGGCCGCCCCGCCAGTGTCGCCCGAGGTCGCGCCGACGATCGTGGCGTGCTGGCCGCGCTCGGTCAGCACATGGTCCATCATGCGACCGAGAAGCTGCATCGCCACGTCCTTGAACGCCAGCGTCGGCCCGTGGAACAGTTCCTGCACAAACAGGTTGTCGCCGAGCTGCACCAGCGGGCAGACAGCGGGGTGACGGAAACCGGCATAGGCCTGGTCGACCATGCGGCCCAGGACCGGAGCGGCGAATTCGCC
Organism: Allobosea sp.; assembly: GCA_031412095.1. Lineage (GTDB taxonomy): Bacteria > Pseudomonadota > Alphaproteobacteria > Rhizobiales > Beijerinckiaceae > Allobosea. Next base: position 37,238 of record JANOCI010000019.1, on the reverse strand, counting down.
GTCCGTCAGCGCTCCCATCACCGTCTTCGCGACGTCGGCATAGGGCTTTCCGGCGAAGCCCGCGATCGTCTCACGCGGCAGAAGCGGATAGCTTTCGGGCACGTAAAGCCCGCCGTCGCGCGCGAGTCCAGCGAGCAGCGCATCGGAAAAGGACAGCTTCGGGGCCTCGCCCCTCGTTGAAACATGCAGCACGGAAGACCTACAGCGGATTTCTGACGGATGACTCTGGCTCCTATAAGCGGGTTTGAGGCCGTGCGCCAGTTGTGCGCATCGCTCGCGGCATTGCGGCAGGGCGCGCGTTCTCGTATTGATGGGGCGGTGGCGCGGACACGGCCCCATGCAAGGAAGCGCTCCGATGATGAACCTCTTCGAGATCATGCAGGCGGCGCAAGGCGGCCGGGCCGTCAACAACCTGTCGAACCAGTTCGGGCTCTCGCCCAACCAGACCCAGAACGCGCTGGAGGCGCTGCTTCCCGCCTTCTCAATGGGCCTGCAGAACAAGGCGCAGACACCCGACATGCTCTCCCAGCTCGCCAGCATGATGACGGGAGCGCAGGCAGGCCAGCAGGCGTTCGTCGACGCCAACCATGACGGCATTCCCGATCATCTGCAGCAGGAGGGCAACAACGTCCTCGGCCAGCTTTTCGGCTCAAAGGACGTGAGCCGCGCGGTGGCCCAGCAGGCCGCGGCGACCAGCGGAGTTTCGGCGGCGATCATCAAGGCGATGCTGCCGGTGGTGGCGTCAATGATCATGGGCGGGCTCTTCAAGTCGGCGAACAACCAGGGCCTAGGCGGCCTGCTCGGGCAGCTGGCTCAGGGCATGATGCCAGGCGGCGGCGTCGCAACGGGCATGGGCGGCGGCATGGGCTCGCAGCCCCAGACCAACCCGATGGGCAGCAACCCGATCGGCGACCTGATCGGCGGCATGCTCGGCGGCCAGCGCCAGAACATGCCGGGCAGCGCGCCGGGAGGATTGCCAGGAGGATTGCCAGGGGGGCTGCAAGGCGGCTTGGGCGGCATGATGGGCGGCCTGCTTGGCGGAATGATGGGCGGACAGCAGCAGCAGCGCGCGCAGCAGGCCGACCCGATGGCGGCTGGCCTCGAAGCGCTCACCAGCATGTTCAACACCGGACGCAAGGTGCAGGACCAGAGCCAGGCTGGTTTCCAGAGCATCTTCGACGCGCTGCTGAAGAAGTGATCCGCTGAGGCGAGAGCGGCCCCCGCGCGGGCCTTCGCTCACCTCGCCAGGAAGGCCGGCACGCGCTCGATGGCGTCTTCACGGGCGGCGAGATTGGTGCCGACCGTGGCCTTTCCGCTTCCCGTCGCGGTGTAGGCGAGATCGCCGCGCTGCGCGACGGGCCGGCCCGGATGGTCGAAATCGTGGTACGCACCTTGATACAGCTTGATGTCCACGGCTTCGCCCCTCGCCGCCGCAGCCTGGGCCAGCTGCTTGCAGGGCGCGGCGGGCGTCCAGTCGTCCGCCTCCCCGATCAGGATCAGCAACGGCATCCGTGTCTGGAAATTGGGCGATTCCGCCTGAATGCGGCAACCGGGATAGAACGCGACCGCACGCGCCAGATCGGGCGCGAGATCGGCTGGCCGGCGGTCCTTGCGGACGGCCGCGAGGACGGTCGATGCGCCGTTCGACCAGCCCAGAAGCGAGATCGCGGCCGCCTTGACGTCAGGCCTAGCCTGGAGCCAGGCCTTGGTGGCCACGACGTCCGCCACGCGCTCGCGGCCGGGCCGCACAGAGCGGTTCAGCACACCGCACTGCGAACCCAGCCCGCGCGACTTGAAGCTGTCGGGCATCACCACCAGGAAGCCTTTCGCGGCGAGGCGTTCGCCCCAGTCGGCATGGCGCGCGGAGGGATTTCCGGCGGAGTTGAACAAGCCTCCGCAGCCATGCAGCGCGATGACGGCTGGATGCGGCCCTGGCCCGGACGGCCTGTAGACGATCGCCGTGAGCCGGACCTCTTCGGAGCCGATCATGACAGTCTCGGGCCTTGACTGATCCGGTTTCGCCTGCCGCAGCGGCTGCGCCTGTGCATGGGCCGACAAGAACAGAAGAGCTGCCGCCAGCGCCGCGCGCATTGCCCCGGCGCTGATCGGCGCCCACCCAACGGTCAAATTCCTCGACATCAGCGTCACTGAAAACGTTTCCTGCCGGCCATCAGCCGTGATAAATCGAAGTCTCGCAAATGTTGAGGACTTGCGCAATGAATCGTCACGAAAGTTCGTTTCTCGGCAGCCAGGAAGCCGTGATCGACTATGGCGACGGCGAGTTCGTGGTGGTGAAGCAGGGGCAGTACGTGCGCTGCGCGATGACCGGGGTGCGCATACCGCTCGAGGAACTGCGCTACTGGTCGGTCGACCGGAATGAAGCCTACGCCTCGCCCGCCGCGGTGCTGATGCGCGTCAACGGGCAAGGTCCCGGCTAGAGCGCTGCAATCGCCCCGTCCTGCCCTCACGCCGGGCCGGCCGATGCGGGGCGCTGACGCTCCTCCATCAGCCTGTCCAGCAATGTCTCCAGCGCTTCCAGCCCGGACGTGATCTCCAGGGTCACCGGCACGACCAGCAGCCGGCTTGCGAGCTCGCCTGGCAGCTGGCCTCCAAGACGCACCGCGTCCTTCTCGGTCGTCGCGACGAGGGCATCGATGTGCCCTGCCCGGCTGGCGACCGACTCCAGATCTTCGGCCGAATAGACGCCGTGATCGGGAACGAAATGCCTGCCGGCCACGATGGCGCCGCAATCCTCCAGCGTCCGCACGAACTTCTCCGGCAGCCCGATGCCCGCCATCGCGATCACCGTGCGTTCTCGCAGCCGCTCGGCCGCTGTTTCGGAGACGCGTAGCCATGCCGCAATCAAAGGCAAGCCGTCAGGCAGGCCGGACGGGCGCCGGCACTCCCCAATGACCAACGCAGCGTGCGCGAACGCCGCCTGCGCGCTGACGCGAGCACGCAGCGGCCCCGCGGGAAACACCTGTCCGTTGCCAAAGACAGAACCGCCGTCGATCACGGCAATGGTCAGGTCCTTGGAGAGCGACGGGTTCTGCAGGCCGTCGTCCATGATGATGACGCTGGCGCCTTCGCGGTGCGCCAGGGCTGCCCCGGCCACACGGTCGGCCGCCACCACCACCGGCGCAGCGCGGGCCAGCAGCAACGGCTCATCCCCGACCTCGGCGGCAGCATGGCGCGACGGATCCACCGTGACGGGGCCTTTCAGCGTTCCGCCAAAGCCGCGGGACAGGAACACGGGCCGGTGGCCCCGCGCCAGCAACATCCTCGCCACGAGGATCGCCGTAGGCGTCTTGCCGGCGCCGCCCACCGTGAAGTTGCCGATGCAGACCACAGGGCATGCCGCTCTGCGGCCCTGCCGGCCCATTCGCCAGATCGTCAAGGCGCCGTAGATCGCCGCAATGGGCGCGAGCAACCGCGCAGGAAGCGACGGCGGCGTGGCCCACCAGAACGCGGGCGGCCTGATCATGGCCCAGCTCGGCCTTCCGGCCGAGGCTCGGCCCCGTGCCGCGACGCCTCCTGACGGACCCTCGCGAGGTTGGCGCGCGCCAGCAGGGGATCAAGCGCCTGCATCACCTTGTCCGCTGCGCCTGAAAGCCCGCCCACGACCTGCAGGGCCTGGCGGCCGGCGGCGCGGGCGGCCTCGGCATGCTTCAGCCAGTGCAGCACCTGTCCGGCGAGCGCGCCCGTGTCCGGCACCTTCACCGCGCCCTGGGCCTGATCGAGCGAGGCGTAGACGTCCGTGAAGTTGTGGACATGCGGGCCATGCACGATCGCGGTGCCCAGCTTGGCGGGCTCGATCGGGTTCTGGCCGCCATGCGGCACCAGCGATCCGCCCAGATACGCGATCGGAGCGAGCCGGTAGAACAGCCCGAGTTCACCCACCGTGTCCGCCACATAGATGTCGATGGCCCGGTCCGGCGGCAGTCCTTCCGAACGGCAGCCGCTGGAGACCCCTGCGTCCCGCGCCATGCTTTCGATCTGCGCGCCGCGCTGGGGATGCCTCGGCGCGATGATGGTCAAAAGCCGCGGCAGCCGCTCAGCCACGCGGCGATGGGCATCGATGATCATCTCCTCCTCGCCCGGATGGGTGCTGGCGGCGATCCAGATCGGCCGGCCCGCCGTGACGCCTTCCAGCATGGCGAGCGCGGCGGGATTGGCGGGAGGCGGCGTCACGTCATACTTGAGGTTGCCACCCAGCGCGATGCGCGGCGCGCCCAGGCGCGAGTAGCGTTCGCCATCCAGCTTCGACTGCGCCATCACCACGTCGAACCGCGACAGCAGCGCCCGGGCCATGGCCGGCTGCTTCAGCCACCGTGCATAGCTGCGCTCGGACATCCGCCCGTTGAGCAGCATCAGCGGCACGTCGGCCTTGCCTGCCTCGACGATCATGTTGGGCCACAGCTCGGATTCGGCGATCAGGCCGACCTGAGGGCGCCAGTGACGCAGGAAGCGGCGCATGAAGCCTGGCGTGTCCAGCGGGATGTACTGGTGCATCGCCGCCGCAGGCAGCCTCTCGGCCATGACGCGGGCCGACGTCACCGTGCCCGACGTCACGAGGATATGATGGCCAGCCGCCAGCAGCCGCTCGACGATCGGCGTCATGGAGACGGTTTCGCCCACGCTGGCGCCGTGCAACCAGACCAGCGGGCCGTCAGGCCGCTTCAGCCCGGCGCGGCCCCTGCGTTCGCCTAGCCTGGCCGGGTCCTCCTTGCCCTTCTTGAGGCGGCTAGACAGCAGCAGGCCGGCGGCGGGTTGGGCCAGCCGGGTGAGCGCCCGGTAGGCGCGGAGCTGCCACGGGTTCCGGCGCTTCATGGCAGCGCCACGCCATCGGCACGCCCGGCGGCCGCCGCGCGGCTCGGCTCGGCCCGCAGCGAAGCAGCCTTCCGGTTCGCCTCGATCAGATGGGCGGCGGGATCGTGCCGCCCGACCATGGCGAACGCCTCGGCATGGGCAGCGTCGAGGCCACGTTCGACGGCCTGCCGCGCCGCCTCGAGCGCCGCCTCGTCGGCTTCCCGGGGGACGCGCACCGCCTCGCCCACCACGACGGCGCATCTGCCGAAGGGAAGCCCGATGGTGCTCCGGTCCCAGCTCTTGCGGGCCTCGAAGCGGCGGCTGGCGGTCACGGCGACCGGATAGATCGGCCGGCCGGAGACCTGCGCCAGCTTGACGATGCCGATCCCTGCGACACGGGCGACCTTCGGCACATCCGCGGTCAGCACCATGGTCTGCCCCTTCGCCAGGGCGCGCGTCATCGCCATGAAGGCGCTGGCTCCACCCTTCTCGCGCACCTTCCGGCCATGGGCGCCCGAGCCCCTGATCGCGCCGATGCCGAGCTGCCTGAGCGCAATGGCGTTGAACTCGCCGTCGCCATGGCGCGACACCAGCGAAGACGCGGCCATCCAGTCCGGGCGGCCGAACGGCACCATGAAATGCTGGCCGTGCCACATCGCCACGATCACCGGCAGGTCCGGCCGCACCTTGTCCTCATACACGCCTAATGGCGCGATGCTGATCCGGTTGGTCTGGCGCACGAGCTTCAGATAGCCGGCGAGAAGGCGGCCCACCGCCTCCTGCACGACCGGCGTCTTGAAGATGCGCGATGCCATCTGGCCCTTCCAGTGCTCGAATGGATGACGTCCGGATCAGCCCGACGGCTTCGACGGATCGAGCAGCCGGTGCAGATGAACCACGAAATAGCGCATGTGCGCATTGTCCACCGTAGCCTGCGCCTTCGCCTTCCAGGCCGCGTGGGCGCTGGCGTAGTCGGGAAACACGCCCACGAGGTCGAGCTTGGACAGGTCCCTGAATTCCATGCCGTCCAGGCTTGTCAGTTCGCCTCCAAAGACGAGGTGCGGCAATTGCTTGCCTGTCGGGCTGTCGGACATGTTCTCTCCGCGGACTGCCGGATGCTTTGATGATCCTGGCTTTTGCGTTAGCCCATCGGTTCACCGCTTGCGAGAGGCTTTTGCGAGGCAAAGCGCGCCGAGCGCCCTCAGGCCCGCGAAAAGCTCGCCGCGCGCATCCGCCGCGCGGCGTCCAGAAGCGAGGGGTGCAGGTCCGCGCCCGCGACGACCAGCGTAGCATGGACGGGGCGTGGCCGATTGTAGGCCAGCTTTGCGCCATCCAGGGTCGTGACCGTCCCGCCGGCCTCGGACACGATGAGATCGGCCGCAGCGAGGTCCCAGTCGCGCGCATCGGGCGAGACGACTCCGCCGTCGAGCGAACCATCCGCCACCCTCGCCAGCCTGAGCGCGAGCGAGGGCACGCGTGGCTGGGGCGCGAGCGCCAGATGCTGCGACAGGGCCTCCAGCATCGGCTTGGGGCCGGCGATCCGGGGGCTGGCCAGCGGCCCCGATGCCGCGCGGATGGCGACGCCGTTGAGGGTGGCGCCGCCGCCCGCCAGCGCCTCATAGGTCGCGCCACCGTCAGCCCCGGCCGGCGCGAGGCCTAGCGCAGGCGCGTGCACGATGCCGAGCACGGGCACATTCGCGCTGAGCAAGGCGATGCACACGCACCAATCGGGAATTCCGGCCATGAACGCGCGCGTGCCGTCGATCGGGTCCACCACCCAGACCAGGTCCCTGCCCAGGCGCGCCGGATCGTCCGCCGTCTCCTCCGAAAGCCAGGCGGCCTCGGGCAGAGCCTCGGCGCATCGCGCCTTGAGGAATGTGTCGACCGCGATGTCGGCGGAGGTCACGGGAGAGCCGCCCTCCTTGCTCCAGATCCGCGCGGATGTGGGCGCGCCCGGCCGGAATGAGGCCATGGCGATGTCGCCGGCCTCGACGGCGACTTGCCGTATCCGGTGGGCGAGTGACAGCAGGCTGGCGGGGCTGGAGGCAGGCATTCCGATGTTTAATCTCGCCGATCAACTTGGCGCAACCCCGATAAGCTTCCGTGAAGCATGTGCGGCAAAAGGGCCGTCGAAACCTCCTCTTAACGCTGCCCTTTAAGCGCTTGGCCATGGCGCGGCGGGCATGTTGGCCCTGTCAGAACGAGGCCGCAACCTCAGAAAAAGCGGTCCGTCTGCAGGGAAAACGAGGCGTCACATGGCGAACAACGCCCACATGCACTGGTCTGGCCGCATTTTCCGGTCAGACCCGCTCCACCACATCGGACCTGGCAGCAGGCATTGCGACAGCGATCCCGTCGCCGTCATGCCCACCGCCTGCATCGGGCTGAACGCCGCTCTGGTGCGGATCGAAGGCGTCCGCATCCTGCAGGCCGGCGCAGGCTGGATAGGCGTCGGCCTCAGGCTGAAAGACAGCAACCCGGCATCCAGGCTGTTCGAGGTGTTCCTGACCGCCGGCGACGGGCGAGACCTGGTCATCGCCTTGCTCGACGAGGACGAGGCCGTGGCGTGCTGGCGCAATGCGGGCAAGGCGACCAGCCTGCCCCTGCTGATGCAATGCGCGGACGGAAGCGTCACGAACCCTTATCCGCAGATCGGCGCGGTCGCCCTTGGCCCATTTCATTTCCGCCGCCAGCATTCCTTCCTGCGCCATCGGCGGCCTCGCTTCCTGATGCGCCGGAAGACCGGACGCGTCACGCTCGAGACGGTCACTGTCATGGGCCATGAGCTTTCGCGCGGCATGGCCCGCTGAGGGACTGCTAGAACGCGCTCCGCAGCACCGGGTCAAGGCAAAGCCCGGCCGCCAGCAGCAGGCCTGCATCGCGGTTGGACCTGAACAATCGCAGAGCCTGAACCGGGTCCGCGCCGTGCAGATCCCAGACCTGCCGGGCAAGATGCAGCGCGAAGGCGGCGACGCCGATCATCGCAACCACCCCGCCGCCGGCCAGCGCGACGCTAAGGCCAGCAAGGCACATCGCCGCCCCGTAGCAGAGCCCGACGGCCAATTGCGTATGGGCGCCGAAGGTGCGCGCCGAGGAGCGGATGCCGACGACTGCGTCATCCTCGATGTCCTGCAGCGCATAGATCGTGTCGTAGCCGATGGTCCAGACGACGGCGGCCAGATACAGCAGCGCCGGCGCCAGGCTGAGCCCGCCATGCACGGCGCTCCAGCCCACCAATGCGCCCCATGAGAAGGCCAGGCCCAGCACTGCCTGCGGCATGCCGGTGATTCGCTTCATGAACGGGTAGACGGCCACGATCAGCAGCGACGACGCGCCCAGCACGACGGTGAACGCATTGAACTGCAGGAGGACGGCGAGCCCAACGGCGCAAAGGATCGCGAGCCAGACCATCGCCTGAAGCACCGTCACCTCGCCGGCCGGCAGGGGCCGCATCCGGGTGCGCGCGACGTGCCGGTCAAGATCGCGGTCGATGATGTCGTTGAAGGTGCAGCCCGCGCCTCGCATCGCGACGGCGCCAACGTAGAAGAGCGCCATATGCCATGCGTCCGGCCATACGGCGCCCGATGGAGCGCCGGAGGCGAGATTGATCGCGGCAAGGCCCGCCGCCCACCAGCACGGCAGAAGCAGCAGCCATGAGCCGATCGGACGATCGAGGCGGGCAAGCTTCAGAAACGGGCGCGCCATGGGCGGAGCGTGGGCGTCGACCCAATTCCGACGCCCCGCATCAGGAAGGACGGATGCAGGCGCGGCGCCTGCTTCGCTCACAGCGCCCCTTGCGGCACGCGCCATGGACCGGACGAGAAGCCGTCGACGCCGCCGAACGAGCCGTTGTCGCCTTGCGCCTGCTGCTGGCGCTGCCGGGCCTGCTTCATCAGCTGCGCCTGCTGCGACGCGGCCTTGCAGGCCTGGCCGCGCACGCCCGCGATCTGCTTCTGGGCATCGGTGATGCCGCTGACGAAATCATCCGGTATCTGGCACCAGTCCTTGTTCTCGTTGACGAAGGCGATGGTGCGCGCGCCATTGCTGGCAAGATCGCCGAACGCCTTGCAGGCGACGTTGGGATCAACGCGCTTGCGGCCGAAGCCATTGATGCGCTGCATGAGCGCCTGCCGCTGCTGCATCAGGGGGCCAAGCTTCTCGCAGACGTTCGCCTGCGCCTGCGCCGGCGCCTGGCCGGCGACGAGCACGCAGAACCCTAACCCGCACACGATGGAAAGCTGTTTGAACATACCTGCACCTCGCATCCTTGACGCCCATCGGCGTCCCTGACCACCGGCATATAGCAGCACTCGCGGAAATCTTCCACCCGCCGTTTAGGGCGGCGTCGGGGTGACGCACGCATATCGCCCGATGCGCCGTGCAGGACGGCCAACGGAAAGCGGCATGGCGAAGCCAGATGCCGCCGCCCTGAGACAAACGACCTCGACGCGGAAATTGTTGAAAACCCGATGCCGATCGCCCACACGGTGCGGTGGCGGCCGGAAGGTCTGCCAAAGCCTCATCTCGCCATTTCGGGGACATGCGAATGGACACAGCCGCCGGACCGCGCCTTCACGTTCTCGCAGACCTCGCCGAGGGGGTGCTCGTGCCTGTGGAGCGTGACCAGGCCAACTACCTCACGAACGTGCTCCGGCTGAAAGGCGGGGCCGCCGTTCTGGCCTTCAACGGACGGCACGGCGAGTGGCTGTGCGAACTCGAGCCGGCCGGCCGGAAGGACGTTGTGCTGAGGGGCATGCGGCAACTGCGCGTCCAGCCGCCTCACGGCGACCTGCACTATCTGTTCGCTCCGTTGAAATCTGCCCGGCTGGACTACATGGCGCAAAAGGCCGTCGAGATGGGCGCGAGCCTGCTGCAGCCCGTGATGACCCGCCGCACCCAGGTATCGCGCGTCAACACCGACCGGCTCAGCGCGAACGCGATCGAAGCCGCCGAGCAATGCGGCATCCTCAGCGTGCCGCCCGTCGCGCCGGAGATCAAGCTGGAGCGCGCCTTGTCCGGGCTCGGCGCCGACCGGCTCCTCATCTTCTGCGACGAGGACGCTGAGGCCGCCGACCCCGTCGAGGCGCTGCTTCCCTTCCGCCGCCAAGGCGCGGGCGCTGCGCCGCTCGCGCTCATCATCGGGCCGGAAGGGGGCTTCGACGAGGCCGAGCGGCGGCTCATGCTGGCCCGCCCGCGGACAGTCCGGCTGTCGCTCGGGCCGCGCATCCTGCGCGCCGACACCGCCGCCGTCGCGGCTCTCGCCATCGTTCAGACGATTTTGGGTGACTGGGGCGTTCGCGGCCGGAGCGTCGGCGGGTAAAAGTTTCGCATTCTCAGTTGCTTGAGCAAAACGCGATCTTGCCCAAATTGAGCCTTGTTCGCAGCCAGTATCGGGCACGGGTTGCAGCAGCGCTTTGCGTCGTCGCACACGTCGTTCGAACAAGGCGAAACACATGACCAAAGCAAACATCTATCGATTTGGAATCGAGGAGGAGTATTTTCTGTCTGACGCTTTGACGCGTTCTGCAGTCGGCAATATTTCGCCCGGCTTTATTTCAGCAGTACGTGCAGAATATCCGGCCGAGGTGCAGCGTGAGATGCTACAATGCCAGCTTGAGGTCGCGACAAGCCCTTGCGAAGACGCATCGCAGGCACGTTCACAACTGCTGCGCCTGCGGCAAGGCCTGTCGGGCATCGCACGAGATCACGGACTTTTGCTGATGGCCTCCGGGACGCACCCGAGCGCAAGCTGGATGCGCCAGCGCATCACGGCCGCCGCCCGCTATGACAAGATCATGCGCGACCTGCAGATGCTGGGTTCGCGCAACCAGGTATGCGGGCTGCATGTGCATGTCGAGGTGCCCGACGACGAAGTGCGGGTCAGCATCATGGGCCGCATCCTGCCATATCTGCCGCTTCTGCTCGCGCTGTCGACGTCCTCGCCGTTCTGGCAGGGGCATCGCACGGGGCTGATGGGCTACAGGCTGGCTGCCTACAGCGAATTGCCGCGCACAGGCCTGCCAGAAGTGTTCGAAGATGCGGCGGACTACCAACGCTACATCGACATCATGGTGTCCGCCCGGGCCATCGAGAACTCGAGTTTCCTGTGGTGGGCGATCAGGCCATCGCGGCTGCACCCGACGCTGGAGCTCAGGATTGCGGACAGCTGCACCCGGCTGGAGGACACCATCGCCATCGCCAGCCTTTACCGCTGCCTTGTGCGCAGGCTCGACCTCGACCGTTCGCTGAATGCCGGCTTGACCGCGGCGTCGCGCGCCATCGCCGCCGAGAATGTCTGGCGCGCCCAGCGCTACGGCATCCATGGAGGGTTTGTGGATGAGGCGAGCGCCAGCATGCGCACCGTCGGCGACGTGCTGGACAGCGTGATCCACATGATCGAAGGCGATGCGGAGGCGATCGGCTGCCGGGACGAGATCCTGTCGCTGCGCGACATCCTCAAGCGCGGCACCAGCGCGGATGCGCAGCTTGCGGTGTTCGAGGAGGCGCGCAACCGCCTCCGCCATTCGGAACAGGCGCTGGGCGTCGTGGTCGACTGGCTCGCGGGCGAGACACGGACCGATCACCTAGCCGGGCAAAAGCAGGCCAACCTGCGCTCCGTCGCGCTGCACTGACAGCGCAGGATCCCGCTTCAGCGCCGCGCGGCTTGCAGGGACGCCAAATCGGGCGGGGAGCAGGCTATGCGCGGCGATGTCCTGACGCTGACCGATTGGCGAAAGAACCGGATTTTTTAGCCCAATTTCGGCTTCCGCGCCGCATCGGCCGCAAGGCGTCAACACGTGGACAGGAAAAGCATAGGTTGCATCTTCGCAAGATCACCCGCCGCCGCTCTGGCGGATGTCATTGCATTGTCGCCAGCGGGATCATAACTCGTCATCCAGTCAGCATCTGGCGTGCGGGCCGGCGGGCCTGGCCGGCCTGCAGGCGAGGCTCAAGGCGTCTTGAGCCTCCTTCCGCTCACCGTCGTCTTTCAGAATTCGAGTCCTCATGGCCCGCGACCTATCCGACCCCACGCCGCTTGGCTCCCGCGATGAACTGGTGGGGTGGATCGCGAAAGGCGAGAAGCCGCAGTCCGAATTCCGGCTGGGCACGGAGCACGAGAAATTCCCGTTCCACTGGAATGACCTCTCTCCCGTGCCGTATGACCGCGAGCGGGGCGGCATCCGCCGCCTGCTCGACGGGCTGTCATGGCTGCTCGGCTGGGAGCCGATCATGGAGGGCGACCATCCCATCGGCCTGACCGACCCGAAGGGCGGCGGCGCGATCTCGCTCGAGCCGGGCGGCCAGTTCGAACTCTCGGGCGCGCCAGTCGAGACCCTGCACCAGACGCACGAGGAACTGCAGGCGCACCTTGCCCACATCAAGCAGTTGGCGGAGCCGCTCGGCATCGGCTTCCTCAGCCTCGGGCACAGCCCGCTCTGGACGCTCGAGCAGACCCCGGCGATGCCGAAGGCACGCTACCGGATCATGCGGAACTACATGCCGAAGGTTGGGACGCGCGGCCGCGACATGATGTTCCGCACCTCCACCGTGCAGGTCAACCTCGACTTCTCGAGCGAACGCGACATGGTCCAGAAGCTGCGCGTCAGCCTTGCGCTGCAGCCCATCGCCACCGCCCTGTTCGCCGCCTCGCCCTTCACGGAGGGCCGGCTGAACGGGTTCAAGTCGATGCGCTCGGAGATCTGGCGGGACACCGACAACGATCGTGCGGGCATGCTGGCCTTCGCCTTCGAGGATGGCATGGGCTATGAGCGCTATGTCGATTGGGCGCTCGACGTGCCGATGTATTTCGTCAAGCGCGGGCCGGTGTACCACGACGTGTCGGGCTCGTCGTTCCGCAGCCTGCTGAAAGGCGACCTTGCGGCCTGCCCGGGCGAGCGCGCCACGCTCGCCGACTGGGCCAACCATATGGGCACGCTGTTTCCCGAGGTGCGGCTCAAGCGTTACCTTGAGATGCGCGGCGCGGATGCGGGCCCTGCGCCCAATCTGGTGGCTTTGCCGGCCTTCTGGGTCGGGCTGCTGTATGACGAGGCCGCGCTCGACCAGGCCTGGCAGATGGTCAAGCGCTGGAGCGCCGCCGAACGGCAGCAATTGCGGGACGACGTGCCCGCCCAGGGGCTCGCGGCCATGATCGATGGCCGCAGCGTCCACGACATCGCGCGCGATGTCTTGAATCTCTCAAGGTCCGGGTTGGCGAAGCGTGGACGGCTCGATGGGTCAGGCCGCGACGAGACGCAGTTCCTCGACCCGCTTGAGAGTATCATCGCCGATGGCCGCACAGTGGCGGATGAACTGATCGCCGCCTTCGACGGCGAGTGGAACGGCTCGGTCAAGCCGGCCTTCAGGCATTACGCCCTTTGACGGCGACCCCGGCGCATTTGAACAATTGCGCACGCCGTGTTCAGGATTTGGCAAGCACAAGCGGCAAGAATGCCGGCGCATCGACGCCTGTTAACTTTTCGTGCGCCTCTGCGTGGCACTTTTTGCCTATGCAACAGACGGTCAAGACGCTCAGGCACTTTCAACGCGACGAACGCGGCGTCACGTCGATCGAGTATTGCCTGATCGCGTCGATCGTCTCGATCGCCGCCGTCGCCGTCTGGACGATGATCGGGAACAACGTCAACACCTTGTTCGCAAGCCTGATCCCCGGGCTGAGCTGACCGGCCGCCCCGCACGGGCAATCATCACTCGGCCGCGATCGCAGGGCGAAGGCTGGCGAGATTGTCGAGGCTCTGCACGATGTGGTCCGCCAGCGCGTCGATCAGCGGCGAAACCTCGCCGGCTGCACGCATCAGGCCGATCCTGCAGGTGGGAAGGGGCGGAAACCCGTCCGACTGGCCGAGAATCCGCATTCCTGTCCTGACAGCGCTTTCGGGAAGCACCGACACGGCCAACCCCGCCATCACCGCGGCGCCGACGGCCGTCGAGTTCCAGCTGGCGTAGAGCACGCGGAAGGCCCGGCCATTGCGCTCCAACGCTTCCGTGGCCGACTGCCGCCAGACGCATGTGGGACGCCCGAGCGCCAGCGGCACGATCGTCTCCTCATGCACGCAGTGCCGGGCGGACGTGACCCAGAGAAGCTGCTCGACACGGACGATCTCGGCAGGCCCGCGCCGATCGACATGGGTGACGATGGCCAGATCGAGACCGCCCCCCTGCAGGCACTCGACCAGATTGGGCGTCGGCTCGCACACCACCGTCACCTCGGCCTGCGGATTGGAGCGCGAAAAGCGCGCCAGGATCTCCGGCAGGTAGCGATCTGCGTAATCATCGGGAACACCAAGCCTGACGCGGCCTTTCAGGTCTGCATCGGTGAAGCTGTTGACGCATTCCAGGTTGAGCCGCACGATGCGCCTGGCATAGTCGAGCACGCGCTCGCCATCCTCGGTCAACCGCGCATGGCGGCCATCACGCTCGAACAGGCTGCGCCCGATGCGCTCCTCCAGCCGCTTGATCTGCATGGAGACCGCCGACTGCGTCTTGTGGACGACGTCCGCCGCCTTCGTGAACGAGCCCGTGTCGACGATGGCGACGAACGTGCGGAGCTGATCGGAATCGAGGACATGGGCCATGGCACGTCTCATCAGAATGTGTGAAGTTACGCATCATATCTATTCGCTTTTCTGATTCAAGCCCGAGATGTAGATTCCGGTTCGTTCCTTAGGTCTGGGCAAAATTTTGCCTTTGGAGGTCACCATGTTCATTGTTTCATCCATCATTCCCGCCTCGATTTCCGCAGCCACGGCCGTCCGCCAGGCCGGCCAAGCGGCGAAGATGCGCGTAACATCCGTCATGCGCGCCATCGCCAACCGCAGGGACATCACGCAGCTGACGCATTTAGACGACCAGGCGCTGAAGGACATCGGCCTGACGCGCACCGATGTGCGCGGCGCGCTCGGAGTCTCACTTCTAGACGACCCCTCGCATGTGCTGATGGACATTGCGGGCGCCGAGCATGGCGCTGCAGCGCGCGCCAGACAGCTTGGAGTTCGACGGCCCGTGGTGATCAACTGCCTGCCGAAGGAAGCGTGAGGGATCGGCGTCGTCCGGGATGCGCTCTGGCGAGTGGCGATCGAGCCTGAAAGCATCGCAACAAGTGCAATCAAAAAGGCCGAGGTTGACCCGGCCTTGCGCTGCCAAGACGTGCGGGCACGGTTGACGGCTACCCCCGGCGCTCCTGAAAGAAGCGCTTCAGGATCGCGGCAGCCTCGACTTCGCGCATGCCGCCATAGACGTCGGGCGCATGGTGGCACGTCGGCGATGCGTAAAGCCTGATCCCGCTTTCGACTGCGCCGCCCTTCGGATCGGCCGCGCCGTAATAAAGCCGCCGGATGCGCGCGAACGAGATCGCCGCAGCGCACATCGGGCATGGCTCGAGCGTCACGTGAAGGTCGCATCCGGTCAGCCGCTCCTGGCCAAGCGCCTCGCAGGCGGCGCGGATGACGAGCATCTCGGCATGCGCGGTCGGATCGTTCAGCGCCCGCGTCCGGTTGCCCGCCTGGGCCACGATGGCCTCATCCCGCACGATCACGGCCCCCACCGGCACCTCGCCGCGCAAGGCCGCGGCCTCCGCTTCAGCTAGCGCCAGCGCCATCGGCGTCAGGTTGGGATTGTCCGTCATGACAGGCAGGTTTCGGGATTTCGCTCGCAGGATCGCAAAAACCCTGATACCACGCGCGGCCTGAGACATACCGCAATTTGCAAGATAAAATGTCCGTCGGACGGCCGCCGGCTGGCCGGCGACCACACCCGCTGCGAAACGAACCATTGCCATGAGCGACGACGACAACAGACGCGGACCATCCGGGCCACGCGGACCTCGCAAGCCAGGCGGCGGATCACGGGGCGGCTCGGGCGGCGGCTTCGGCGGCGGCCCTGGCGGCGGATACAAGGGCAAGGCCGGAGGCGGCGGCGGCTTTGGCGCACGAGCGCCAGGCCGTGAAGAGCGCCCGGCGCGCAGCTTCCGCGACGACGAGCGTCCACGGTCGGGCGGCCCCAAGTCCGGAGGCGGATTCAAGCCCGCGGGCGGGGGCTACAAGCCCGGAGCGTTCCGCGATGCGCCGCCTGAAGGCGCGCGCCCCCGGGATGACCGCGGCGGACGGCGGGACGAGCGCAGCGAACGTCCGCGCGGCTTTGAAGGCCGCGGCGGCTTTGGCGATCGGCCGCGCGGCGGCGAGGGATTCAAGCCACGTGCGCAGAGAGCCGACAACGGCCCGCGCCGCGATGCCGGCGACAGGCCCCCTCGCAGGGAGTTTTCCGACAGGCCGCCCGGACGCCAGCCCGACGAGCGGGCGCCCAGGCCCTTCCGCGATGGCGAGAGGCCGGAACGCTCCGCGCCGGACCGCATGCGAGGCGGGCCACGTGATGGCGCCCGCGGCGACGCTCCACGGGGCGATGGGCCGCCGCGCAGCTCCTCGCGGCCCGAGCGCCGCCCGTTCCTGCCGCGCGAGGGCAACCCCGAACGGCTGGCCTCGCCCGAAAAGGAAGGCGGCGCCGAACGCATCGCCAAGGTGATCGCGCGCGCCGGCGCTGCTTCGCGGCGCGATGCGGAGGTGATGATCGAACAGGGCCGCGTGGCCGTGGACGGCCATGTCATTTTGTCGCCCGCGCTCGACGTGCTTCCAACGGCAAGGATCACGATCGATGGCGACCGGCTGCCGGCGCGTGAGCGCACGCGGCTCTGGCTCTATCACAAGCCGTCCGGCCTGGTGGCCACGAACCATGATCCGGAAGGCCGCACCACCCTGTTCGAGACGCTGCCCGAAGACCTGCCGCGCGTCATCACCATCGGCCGCCTCGACATCAACACCGAGGGCCTGCTGCTGCTCACCAACGACGGCGGGCTGGCGCGTGTCCTCGGCCATCCCGAAACCGGCTGGCTGCGCCGCTACCGCGTCCGCGCCTACGGTCAGATCACGCAGGACAAGCTCGACGCCGTGCGCGGCGGGGTGGTGATCGACGGGGAGAATTTCGGGCCTGTGGTGGCGACGCGCGACCGCGAGGTCGGCGACAACACCTGGCTGACGGTCGATCTTCGTGAAGGCAAGAACCGCGAGGTCAAGCGCGTGCTCGAGCATCTGGGGCTGATCGTCAACCGCCTGATCCGGATCTCGTTTGGCCCGTTCCAGCTCGGCGAATTGGCCGAAGGCGAGGTCGAGGAGGTGCGCTCCAAAGTCCTGCGCGACCAGCTCGGCGAGCAGCTGGCCACCATCGCGGGCGTCGATTTCGACACTCCGGTGCGCAACGAGAACCGGCTCGACCGCGAGCCTGCCCGTGATAAGGCCCATGAGAACGAGCGCGGCGGCGGGCGCGGCCCGCAAGGCCGCGGCGCTCCGCACGGCCGGGACGACAGGCCGGCCGACCGGCCGGCCTCGAGGTCAGGCGGACGCGACGACCGCGGTGGAAAGCCGCCGCGCGAGGGCGATGGCCGGGGCCAGCGCAAGCCGCGCGAGGGCGCCTATCACCGTGCCCGCGAGGAGAGCGGCGACGCCCCGCGCGACATCCTGCTGCGGGCCGAAGAGGGCCGCGGAGCGATCTGGCGCGATGTCGAGACCACGCAGATGAAACCGCAGCGGACCGGCCCGCGGCGCGGCGCGGACCCTCGCGAGGAGCGCAACGAACGCGCCGAACGCGACGCAGCAGGCGGGCGGGAGCGCGTCCGGTCCAAGCCGATCGCAGACCCGAACGGCCGGCGCGTGCAAGTGGAGCGTGTATCCGGAGCATCGCCGGACCTGCCCCGGAAACCGCGCCACACCCGTGCGGACTTTGCAGCCCCCAGCGAGGAGGACCGCCCTTTCCGCCGCCCGCGCGACGAGGCTGACGGCGCACCACGGCGCTCGTCCGCCGACAGGCCGCCACGCGCCGATGGCGAACGGCCCTTCAACCGGCCGCGCACCGGCCGGCCGGATGGCGAAGGCTTCAAGCCGCGCAGCGCGGCGGGCGGCTTCAAGGAGCGCGGCGCTTCCGGTCCGCGCAAGGATTTCGGGGATCGTCCGCCCCGCAAGGCCTTCGGGGACAGGCCGCCGCGGGCCGAAGGCGAGCGCACGTTTCGCCCTAGGGCCGAGGGCGAGCGCCCGGACCGACCACTGCGTGATGCAGGCGATCGCAGCGAAGGGCGCGGCGGCTTCGGCAGCAAGCCACCCGGACGTGGCGGTGCCGGCCGCGGCGGTCCTGGAGGCGACAGGCCTGGGCGCAGCGGTCCACCGGGACGCGGTGCGCCCGACCGCGGCGGCGACAGGCCGCGTGGACCACGCAAGCCGAAGTTCTGACGGCGGGCATGCGGATCGTCGGCGGCGACTTGCGTGGGCGCGCAATCCTGGGGCCGAAGCCCGGCGAGATGGGCATCCGGCCGACCTCCGACCGCTTGCGCGAAAGCCTGTTCAACATCCTCGCGCATCATCCGGATGTCGAGCTTGATGGCGCGCGCGTGCTCGACCTGTTCGCCGGCACCGGCGCGCTTTCGTTCGAAGCCATCTCGCGCGGGGCCCGCTTCGCCTTACTGGTGGATGACGGCATGGCCGCGCGCGGTCTGATCAGAGGCAACCAGGAAGCATTGGGCCTCGGCGGCGCGACGCGCATCTACCGCCGCGACGCGACGAAGCTTGGCCTGATCTCCGGCATGGACCCGTTCGATCTCGTGTTCTGCGATCCGCCCTACGGCAAGGGCCTGGGCGAATTGGCGCTGGCTTCGGCGCAGCAGGGCGGCTGGCTGAAGCCGGGCGCGCTGATTGTCTGGGAGGAAGGCGGCGACGCCGTCATCGACATCCCGGCCGGCCTCACCCTGACAGACCTGCGCCGCTATGGCGAAACGCAGATGCTGTTCCTCACCGTGAACTGAAAGGCCGCGAGATGCTGCTCCGCCTGCTCGATCTCGCCGCGCTGCTCAGCGCGCTCTTCGCCGCCTGGATGTGGTGGCGGGCGTCGAGCTGCAAAATCCGGCGGGTTTCAAAACACGAAGAGCTCAATGCGCTCGACCTCAACCGCATCATCACCGCCCTGAACCGCTCGCAGATGCTGAACCGCCGCGCGGCGCTTGCCACGGCCCTTTCGGCGCTCGCGATCGCCATCAAGTTCACGCACGACATGATCATCGGGCGCTGAGCCCGGAGCGCACTTCACCGCGCTCAGCGCCTGCCGAAAAGCCGCTCGATGTCGCCGAGCTTCAGCTCGACATAGGTCGGCCTGCCATGGTTGCACTGGCCGGCCGACGGCGCGACCTCCATCTCGCGGAGCAGCGCGTCCATCTCCTCCAGCCGCAGGCGGCGGCCGGCGCGGACCGAATGGTGGCAGGCCATGGTCGCCAGCACATGGTCGAGGCGGCCTGAAAGCTTCGCCGCGCCGCCGTCGCCGGCAAGGGCATCCGCGACGTCCCGGACAAGCCGGCGCATGTCGCCGCCCGCCAGCTCCGCCGGAGCCTCGCGCACCAGGACCGCGCCGGGCCCGAACGCTTCGATCACCAGGCCGAGGCCCTCGAGTTCGGAGCCTGCATCGACAAGCCGGCCGGCGTCGACAGGGTCGAGCTCGACCACCTCCGGCACAAGCAGCATCTGACGGCCGATGCCGCGTTCGGCGCGAGCCTTCTTCAGGCGCTCATAGACGAGCCGCTCATGCGCGGCGTGCTGATCGACGATGACGAAGCCATCCCTGGTCTGCGCCACTATGTAGGTTTCGTGGAGCTGCGCCCTCGCTGCGCCGAGCGGATGGGCGTCATGATCGGGCACAGGAGCGCTGGAGCGCATCTCGGCAGACGGCGCGAAGGCGGCGAAACCGGCCTGCCCAGCCTCGCCGAATCCAGCCGTGGCTGAGGCCTGCGCACCGGCCGCATCACCGTCCGGCCCGGAGCTCCGCAAGTGTTCGTGAGGTTGAGCCCGGACAGGCTGCATCAGCCCCCTCATGGCGTTCAGCGTGCGGACGCCGCCCGTGGTCGACGAACGGTGTCCGGCCCGGCCGATCGCTTCGCGGATTGCATTGACGACCAGGCTGCGAACCAGCGGAGCATCGCGGAAGCGCACCTCGGTCTTGGCGGGATGAACGTTGACGTCCACCATCGCAGGGCCGCAGGCGACATTGAGCGCGACGACAGGATAGCGTCCGGGCGACAGCACATCGGAGTAGCCGCCGCGCACCGCGGACAGCAGCAGCCTGTCCTTCACGGGGCGGCCGTTGACGGCGAGATGGACGCCAAGCGCATTGCCGCGGTTGTATGTGGGCACCGCGACGTGCCCGTCGACGCGGACGCCGTCGCGCTCGGCCTCGAGCACCACCGAATTCTCGGGAAAATCGCGCCCCAGTATGCGCGCCAGGCGCGCCAGCCGCCCGTCCATGCCGCCCGTTTCCGGCGGCATGCTGAAGGACGTCAGATTGTCGCCTTCGAGAATGAACCGCACGCCGGGATGCACGAGCGCCAGCCGCCGCACGGCTTCGGCGACGGCAAGCGCCTCGGACCGATCGGACTTGAGGAACTTCAGGCGCGCCGGCGTGGCGAAGAACAGGTCGCGCACCTCGATGCGCGTGCCCGTGGACGCAGCGGCGGGACGCACTTGGCTCCTGACGCCTGCCTCTACGGTGATCGCGGCGCCGACGGAAGCCCCCGCCTGGCGTGTGAGGATGTCCAGGCGCGCCACGGAGCCGATCGACGGCAGCGCCTCGCCGCGGAAGCCGAGCGTCCGGATGGCGGAGAGATCGCCTGTGGGCAGCTTGGACGTGGCGTGCCGTTCGACGCACAGCGCCAGGTCGTCGGCGCTCATGCCGGCCCCGTCGTCGACCACCCGGATGAGGCTACGCCCGCCGCCGTGAAGCGTGATCTCGATCGAGCCTGCGCCGGCGTCCAGCGCATTCTCCACCAGCTCCTTCACCGCCGCCGCCGGACGTTCGATCACCTCACCGGCGGCGATCTGATCGACCAGGACCGGCTCGAGGCGGCGAACCGGCATGGATCAGGTCAATCCGACGGGCTGGCCGACGGCAACGACAAGCTGGCGGTCATCCGAATACAGCCGCGCCGCCACGCGCTTCGCATCCGCCATCGTCACGGCGCGGAACAGGTCGTTGCGCACGGCCGTATAGTCGAGGCCAAGGCCGATGATGGCGAAGGACAGAAGCTGGCTGGCGATCTTGCTGGATGTGTCGAAGCGCAGCGGAAACGAGCCGATCAGGTAATCCTTGGCCTCACGCAGCTCGTGTTCAGTCGGCCCATCCTTGGCGAGCGAGCGCATTTCGCCGCGCATCACGTCGAGAGATTCCGCGACCCTGTCATTCTTGGTGGCCGTCCCGCCGACATGGATGGCCGCATGCCGCATGGCGATCAGCGAACTCGACACGCCGTAGGCGAGGCCGCGCTTCTCGCGCACCTCCATGAAGAGGCGCGATGTGAAGGCGGACCCGCCGAGCACATGATTGACGATTTCGCCGGCGATGAAATCCGGATCGTCCCGCAGCAGGCCCGGTGCGCCATAGCGCAACGATGTCTGCGGGATGTCCATCGGGATGATCTTCACCGTGCCCAGGCCCGACAGCACCGTATCGGCCACCGGCAGCAGGATCGTCGATGCCGGCAGGCCTCCGAACGCCTGATCAATCAGCGCCGCGAGCTCCGCTTCGGAGATGTCGCCGACGGCCACGATCTTGAGCGCGGCGCGGGTGAAGATTTTGGCCGCGTGGGCCTTGAGGTCAGCGGCGCTGATCGATGCCACGCTCTCGAGCGTGCCGCGCGTCTGCTCCGCATAGGGATGGTCCGGGAAGGCGGCGGCGGAGAAGGCACGGCGCGCGATCGCCTCCGGGTCCTGCTGCTCGCGCCGCAGGCCGGCGCTGACCTGCGCCTTGACGCGAATGACCGCATCATCGTCGAACCGGGGCTTCTGCAGCGCCAGGGCCATCAGGCGGAACGCCTCCGTGCGGTGCTCGCGCAGCGTCTTCAACGAGCCGCGGAGCTCGTCGCGCTCGGCCGAGAACGACAGCTCGACGGCATGGTCGGCCAGCGCGTTCTGGAAGGCCTCCGCGTCCATGTCGCCGGCCCCCTCGTCGAGCAGGCCCGAAATCAGGTTGAGCGCCCCCGCCTTCCCCGCAGGGTCATGGCTTGCGCCATGCAGGAAGGCGAAGTCGACCGCGATGAGCGGCAGGTTGCGATCCTCGACAAGCCAGGCGCTGACGCCGCAACTGGCGGTGACCTCGCGGATTCGGGGGCCGGCGGCCTGTGCGGACGCGGCTGCGGCGGTGGTCTTCACGGGCGCGTTCATGGTTGGCTCTCTGTTCTGCGCCGCCGCCAGCCGGCGCGGCCCTCATGGTATCTGCTCAAGCAGCCGGAATGCATCGTGGCCGAGCTCAAGCGCCCATCAGGCGGCCCGTGACGCCACGCTTCAGGTCGATATGCTTGCGCGCGGCGGCCGTCACGGCCTCGGCCGAGACCTTGCCAAGGCGCACCGGCCAAGCCTCGATGTCCTCCATGCTGTCGCCCACTGCAAGCGACGAGCCGTACAGGCGAGCCAGGCTCGATTGGCTGTCGCGCGCATAGACGGTGTCGGCGATGAGGCGCGTGCGCGACCGTCGAAGCTCCGCATCGGTGGGCCCGCTCTCCAGGAACTTCGTGATGCCTTCGCCCAGGGCTGCTTCCAGGGCATCGAGCGAGACGCCTTCATTCGGCGCGGAGCTGAAGGAGATGCGCCCGGAATCAAGCATCGAACCCCAATACGAGCCGTTGACGTGGGAGGCGATCTCCTGCCCGACGACCAGGTCGCGGTAGAGCCGCGAGGTCGCGCCGCCGCCCATGATGTCCAGCGCCAGATCCAGCGCGAAGGCTTCGTCGCCTTCGGCGTTGCCGTAGCTTGGCGCCACGAACTGGCGATACAGGAGCGGCTGCTTGACCCGGGGGTCGGCCACCGTGACGGTGCGGGCGGCGCGGGCCGGCGGCTCCATCAGGCGTTGGCGCACGGGGGCGGCGCCCGTGGAGGCCACCGGGCCATAGATGCGCGTGGCCATGTCGCGCACTTCATCGGCATCGGTGTCGCCGGCGACGACGAGGATGGCGTTGTCCGGTGTGTAGAAGCGGCGATAATAGTCAAAAGCGTCTGCATGGACGAGGCCGGCAATTTCATGCTCCCAGCCGATGATCGGCAGCCCGTAGGGATGGTGCATGAACAATGCGGCGGTCATCTCCTCGGACAGCTGCGCGCCGGGGTCCGAATCGACCCGCATGCGCCGCTCCTCCAGCACCACGTCGCGCTCTGGCGCGACGACGGCGTCATCGAAGGACAGGCCGGTCATCCGGTCGGCCTCGTAATCCATGACCGCAGGCAGATGCTCCTTGGCGACCCGCTGGAAATAGGCGGTGTAATCGTAGGACGTGAACGCGTTCTCCTGCCCGCCGAGGGCGGCAAGCTGTTTCGAGAAGGCCCCGGCCGGATACTTGGCGGTGCCTTTGAACATCAGATGCTCGAGAAAATGCGCGATACCGGACTTTCCCGCCGGGTCATCGGCCGAACCGTTGCGGTACCACACCATGTGGGTGACGACGGGCGCGCGCCGGTCGGGGATGACCACCACCTCGAGGCCGTTCGCAAGCTTGAAGTTCCCGATCCGGTTGGACGAAGGCAGTTCGGTCGCGGTCATGGCTGTCTTTCGTCGGGTTGGGTGGCTGCACGCCTGGTTTGCGATGCGGCTGGATTGCGATATCGCTGTCAGATGAGCACAGGCTGCCGAGCCCGCGCAACGCGGCATATGCGCTGCCGTCGATTCGCATCGCCGGCCGTGTCCTGATGCGGCAGGGCTCCGGGGGAGGCAGGGGCTTGCCGAAGCCCGCTGAGGTCAGCGGCGGCCTTCCTGCGCGAGGAAGTCGCGCACGCCGACGTCGCGGTCGCCGGTCACGTTCGGTGCGGGAGCAGTGCGGGCCACGCGCTGGGTCGGCGCGCGGTAACCCGGCGGCGGCTCGACCAGATACTTGCGGGGCGGCTCTGCGCCGAGCGGCCGCTCTGCAGTCTCGCGCTGCTGCCGCGCAGCATAGCGGGCGTCCGCCTCCTGCATCTGGCGCAGCGGTCCGTATTTCAGGTCACGGTCCTCGCCGCCATAAGGCGTCGTGGAGACGACGCCGTTCCGTCCACGGGCCAGTTCGTCATTCGAGAGGCGCGTATTGTTGCCGTTGAAGCGGCGGCGGTCGGCCCATGCCTCGCTTTCGCCAGCATCGCCCCGGCGGCGGCGCTCCGCGTCGGGATCGTTGGGCCAGTTGGCGCGGGCGCGGGCGGCCTCCCGCTCCTGAGGCGTCGGCAGGCTGGAGCGAGGCGGCACGACGAGCGGCGCACGCTCGCGGTATTCGATGGCGGGTGCATCCGGAACCGAAAAGCCCAGGATCGACAGAAGGCCGTTGCCGAGGCTAGCGGCGTCCTGCGCCGAGGCTGGCGAGGCGGCCAACAGGACGGCGCAAAGCGGACCCGCCGCGAAAAGTGTCTGACGCATGGTCTTGATCTCCACAATCGAGGTTTGCGAATGTCAATGGCTTGAACTGGCCGCCGCATGCGGCGTCCTCCCATGCTCAGGCCTTCGCGCCTTTGAAGCTGTCATACAACAGAGCCGCGACGCCGACAACAATGGCGGCATCTGCGATGTTGAACACGTACCAGCTGAATGTGCCCCAATGAAGATGCACGAAATCGGCGACCGCCCCA
Source organism: Allobosea sp. (assembly GCA_031412095.1). GTDB lineage: Bacteria > Pseudomonadota > Alphaproteobacteria > Rhizobiales > Beijerinckiaceae > Allobosea. The sequence continues at coordinate 12,756 of JANOCI010000019.1, read as the reverse complement.
TAGGCTATCCGGTCGATCACGTTGCCCAGGGCTCCGCCGATGATGAGCCCGAGCGCCATCGCCTCGATGCGCCGCACCGAACGCCGGAGCCAGAACGACAGCCAGATGGCGGCCGCGATCGAGAGCGCCACCAGGGCCCAGCGGCCGAAGCTGCTCGACTGCTGGAACAGGCCATAGGAGATGCCCCTGTTCCAGACCATGACGAACTCGGCGAAAGGCAGGATCTGCCACGGGCCGGTGTCCTCCAGCCTGACCACGAACAGGATCCACAGCTTCGAGAGCTGGTCCGCCACGAAGGTGACGACGGCCGTGGCGATGCCCGCGCGCACCGGGGTCATCAGCCCGCCTTCCCTTCGCGCTCGCGCATCGCCTGCGCGTCGCGGGGGGTGATGCCGGGATAGTCGGGATCGGCCGCGGCGGGATCGAAGTACTTCCAGGAGCGCGCGCACTTGATGCCGGGCGCGGGCTTGAAGACGACCGCTACGCCGGAAACATCGGCGAGCCGGAAGGCATCGGAAGGGAGTTCGCCCCACCGGAGCGTGATGCCTGATGTGATGCTGATCTCGGCAAAATCAGCGTTTTCTGTTTCTTTGAACAAAGCAGGATCATCGATGAACACATCGGGCGCGGCTTCCAACGAAGAACCGATCACCTTGGCCGCGCGCTGCATTTCGAGTGCGCCTGTCACCACACGCCTAACCTTTCGGATGGCGTCCCACCTGGCGGCCAGCGCATCGTCAAGCCACGCTGCCGGCACATCGGGGAAGGTCTCCAGATGCACCGAGCCGCCGCTGTCCCTGCATGCCGGATCGCGGTCGAGCCAGGCTTCCTCGGCGGTGAACACGAGGATCGGGGCGAGCCAGACGGTGATGCAGCGGAAGATCCGGTCCACTACGGTGAGCGCGGACCTGCGTGTGAGGCTCGATGCCGGATCGCAGTAAAGCGCATCCTTTCGTACGTCGAAGTAGAAGGCCGAAAGGTCCGCCGTCATGAACTGGGACAGCAGCGCCACGACTTTCTTAAAGTCGTAGCTCTCATAGGCAAGCCGCACGCCGGAATCGAGCTCCGCGAGCCGGTGAAGCATCAGCCGCTCCAGCTCCGGCATGGAGGCCACATCGGCGATGCGGTCGGACTCGCTGAAATGCGCCAGCGTGCCGAGCATCCAGCGGATGGTGTTGCGCAGCTTCCGATACGTCTCCTGCATGTTCTTCAGGATCTCGGGCCCGATGCGCTGGTCGTCGGAATAATCCACAGAGGCGACCCAGAGGCGCAGGATGTCGGCGCCTGACTGCTCGATGACCTTTTGCGGCGCGACGACGTTGCCAAGCGACTTTGACATCTTCTGGCCTTTCTCATCCATGGTGAAGCCATGGGTGAGCACCACGTCGAAGGGCGGGCGGCCGCGCGTGCCGCAGCTTTCGATCAGGCTCGAATGAAACCAGCCGCGGTGCTGGTCCGAACCTTCCAGGTACATCACGGTGTCGCGCCCGCCATCGACCTTGCGCTTCGTGTCCGCCAGATCGGGGAAATGCGTCGGGTCATCAAGGACATATGCGTGGGTCGAGCCTGAATCGAACCAGACGTCGAGCACATCGTCGACCTTCTCGAAATCGCCGGCGTCGTAGCCGAAGGGCGCAAGGAAGCGCGCGCCGTCGCCGCTGGCGAACCAGGCGTCGCCGCCTTCGGTCTCGAACGCCTCGCCGATCGCGGCGTTGACTTTGCCGTCGCGCAGCGTCTCGCCTTCCTTCAGTCCGTGCGCGGGGAGGTCTCGCGTGGCCACGAAGACGGTGATGGGCACGCCCCAGGCGCGCTGGCGCGACACGACCCAATCGGGCTTGGCCTCGATCATGCCGCGGATGCGGTTCTCGCCAGCGGCCGGCACCCACTCGGTGGCCTTGATGCCCGCAAGGGAGGCTTCGCGGAGGGTATTTCCTTCTCCCCTTGCGGGAGAAGGTGGCGGCGGAGCCGACGGAAGAGGGGTTGGCGCAAACGTCGATGCTTGGTGCGACCCCTCTCCCCAACCCTCTCCCGCAAGGGGAGAGGGAGTAGAAACCGAAAACTTCTTGTCCATGGCGATGAACCATTGCGGCGTGTTGCGGAAGATCACCGGCTTCTTGGAGCGCCACGAATGCGGATACTGGTGCTTGAGGCGACCGCGCGCGAACAGGCGGCCAGCCTCGATCAAGGCCTTGATCACGGCTTCGTTGGCGTCGCCCTTGTCGCCCTTGTCGGTGATGACGAAACGGCCCTCGAAGCCGGGCGCGTCCTTCGTGTAGGCGCCGTCGGCGGCGACGGTGTAGGGGATTTCGGTCGGGATGCCGCTGGAGCGCAGCATCTGCTGCGTGTCCGCCCGCATCCAGATGTCAAAATCCTCGCGGCCATGGCCGGGCGCTGTGTGCACGAAGCCGGTCCCGGCGTCTTCGGTGACGTGGTCGCCGTCGAGAAGGGGGACGTCGAAGTCATAGCCGTGGCCAGCGAGCGGATGGGCGCAGGTGAGGCCAGCGAGCATGTCCGCGCTCACGTCCATTGTACGGCTCAACGTGACCTTGGCCTGTCCGGCGACAACGTCGGCCAGCTTGTCGGCCAGGATGTAGCGCGCGCCGGCTTGAGGCCCGAAATCACGCTCGTTCGAGACGACTTCATATAAGCCATAGGCGATCTTGCTATTGTACGAAATCGCACGGTTGCCCGGGATCGTCCAAGGAGTCGTGGTCCAGATAAGGATGGACGCTGTCCGAAGTTCATTGAGCGCATTGGAAAACTGGACTGCTTCCTCGGAAGCTACGTCACCATCGCGCGACACATCTAGAGAGCCATCCTCCAATAGTGGCGGAGATAGACGTACGTATCGAACCGGCTTAACAGTAGCCTTTCGTACCCCAAACGCCACCCACACCATATCGCTCTGATAGTCGTGGTATTCGATCTCGGCTTCCGCCAGCGCAGTGCGCTCCACCACGCTCCACATCACGGGCTTGGAGCCGCGATACAGGAGCCCGTTCATGCTGAACTTCATCAGTTCGCGTGCGATCTGGGCCTCGGCCGGATAGGTCATGGTCAGGTAGGGATTGGCCCAGTCGCCCTCGACGCCGAGCCGCTTGAACTGCTCGCGCTGCACGCCCACCCAATGCTCGGCGAAGGCGCGGCATTCCTTGCGGAATTCGATCAGCGGCACCTCGTCCTTGTTCCGGCCCTTGGCGCGGTACTGTTCCTCGATCTTCCATTCGATCGGCAGGCCGTGGCAATCCCAGCCGGGGACGTAGTTGCTGTCGAACCCCGCCATCTGGCGCGAGCGAACCACCAGGTCCTTCAATATCTTGTTCAGCGCATGGCCGATGTGGATGTCGCCGTTGGCGTAGGGCGGTCCGTCATGCAGCACGAAACGGTCGCGGCCCCGTCCCCCGTTGTCGGCCTTCGCGGCCTTGCGCATCTGGCCGTAAAGGCCCGTGGAGGCCCAGCGCTCGAGGAGCTTAGGCTCCAACGAGGGCAGTCCGGCGCGCATCGGAAACTCCGTCTGCGGCAAGTTGAGCGTCGTTGAATAATCGCGCGTGCCGGACGCGAGCGTCTCGGGGGGCGGCAGGCTCGAAGTGTCTGTCATGGCGATATCACGATTTCTATCTTGCACGGCTCTTGCCAGCTCTTCGACGGCTCTTGAACGGCTCTTGAACGGCTCTTGCGGAGCGCATGGCTGCGAGGCGCTGCGGCGACAACGGATCGGGGCCCGTTCTGGGCTATCGTCGCGCGCGTGGCAAGGCGGTGGGGTGAGGGATCTGGCGGCGAAAACGCATGTCCCGGCCCGTCAGCAATCCTTAGGAGCTGTGAGGGACCGGGCCTGTAATTCGCAACGGAAAGCGGTGAGCCGTCATCTCAAACCCATAGCACCGCACCACGGAAGATGGAAGGCGCCGACGGCCCGAGGCAGCTTGGCCTGCGCATCGCCGATGCTGCAGCCGTCGCGGCTCACGCCGCCTTGATGCGGGAGATATGCTCGCCGACCGCCGAACGCAGGCCCTCGGCCGTCTTGATGACGCTGTCGGCGGCATGCTCGACATCGCTCGCGGCGAAGGAGTTCTTGCCCGACGCTTCATCGATGGCCATGATCGCGTTGTTCACCTCCATGCTCGAACTGGCCGCTTCGGTGATCGAGCGCGCGATCTCCTGCGTGGCGGCACCCTGCTGCTCGACGGCGCCGGCGATCGAGACGGTGATCTTGTCGATCATGGCGATGGTCTCGCCGATGCCGCCGATGGCGCCGACGGCCTGGTGAGTGGCGGTCTGCATGTCCTCGACCTGGCGGCGGATCTCGTCGGTCGCCTTGGCCGTCTGGCTGGCCAACTGCTTGACCTCCTGCGCCACCACGGCGAAGCCGCGCCCCGCATCGCCTGCGCGGGCGGCCTCGATCGTGGCGTTGAGCGCGAGCAGGTTGGTCTGCTCGGCGATCGACGTGATCAGCGTCACGACCTCGCCGATCCGCGAGCTGGAGCTGGCCAGCACGCCGACGAGGTGGCGCGTGGTGTCCATCGCCGCCACAGCTTCGGCGGTGACGCTGGAGCCTTGCGAAATCTGCTGGGTGATGTCGAGAATGACCGCGTTGAGCTCTTCGGCCGCAGCCGCCGCGGTCCTGACGCTGTCCGACGAGACGCTCGACGACGAGCTGGCGGCGCCAAGCTGCAACGCGGCCTGCTGGGAGGACGCGCGAAGCTGTTCCGCCTGCCTGCGCAGCTCCCCGGTGGTCTGCAGCACCGACTCGACCGAGTCCGCCACGACCGTCTGCAGGCTCGCGGTCGCCTCCTCGAGGACCACCGAGCGTCGCATCTGCTCTTCGCCCGCGCGCGCCTCTTCTTCCTGCATCGCGGCCTTCTCGATCAGCGCCACGCGCAGGTGATCGACCGCGCGAGCCATCTTGCCGAATTCGTCGCTGCGGTCGCGGTCCTCGACCACATGGGAGAGCTTGCCATCGGCGATGGCCCGCACCGCTTCACTCACTCGGGTCACGGGCTTCAGGCCCAGGCTGGTCATGAAGGCGGCGAGGAGCAGGCCGACGACGCTGACCGCAAGGGCCGCGATCACGACGGCATTCTCGATGCGCTTGCCGACCGCTTCGTATTCGCTTTTGCGGACACCGACGTACAGCACGCCGCCGACCGAGCCATCCGCCACGAAGATCGGCACATACTGCGTAAAGAACGGGTTGCCGAGGATCACGGCCTCGCCGAGGAAGGCCTTGCCGGCCCGCATGCTGGCGAACACCGGGTTGGCCACTCCCAACACCGTGCCGGTGGCGCGCGTGCCGTCGTCGCGCTTCACGGATGTGGAGATGCGCACGTAGTCGCCCTTGGCCGCATCCCAACGGAATAGCGTGGCGGTCCCGCCGATGATGCGGGTGACGTTGTCGACGAGCTGGTGATCGGGAAGGTCGGCGATGCTGGCCATCTTGAGCCGGTCGACGCCCGCAGGCGAAAACATGACGTCGACGCCGGGCTGGCTGGCGCGCAGCAGGTGCGCGAACAGCTTCATGGCGCCGTTCTGCTCCTGCAACGCCTTCTCGCGCATCGCCGTGTCGATCGAGGTCGCCGCGAGCATGCCCACTGCGCCGACGCTGGCCGCGATCAGCACGGCGACGCCGATCGCCATCTTGACGCGGAGCGAAATCCGCGAAATCCAACCAGACACGTTCATCAAGCGACTCTCCACAACCCGTCTTCATGACTGGGAGAGAACGGTTAACGTTCTGCGAAGAAAGCCGTCAGGGGCGCAGCTTCATACGAGGATGGCGCGCGATTTTGCCGTGTCGAGCCGCATCTGGACGACCAGATCCTCGACATTGGCGAACTTCTCCTCGCCGCGGACCCAGCCGACGAACGCGACGTCGAGCTCCTGGCCGTAGAGGTCGCCGCTGAAATCGAACACGAAGGTTTCGAGGCGCGGCGCGCCGTCGTCGAAGGTCGGCCTGCGCCCGAAGCTCGCGACGCCGTCATGCCAGACGCCGCCAATGAGCGCGCGCACCGCGTAAATGCCGTGACGCAGCCGGTTGTCGGCCGGCATGATCATGTTGGCGGTGGGAAAACCCAGGAGGCGGCCGCGCTTGTCGCCATGGACGACCTTGCCGCGCACGCTCCACGGCTCGCCCAGCATCGCGTTCGCGCTCGCGACGTCGCCTTCCGCAAGCGCGTCCCTGATGCGCGACGAGGAGATGGGGACGCCGCCCGCGTCGATCACAGCGGCCAGCCCGGCGGTGGGAACCCCGTGCTCGCCAAGCCGCTGCCCGAGCATGGCGACAGCGCCGAGCCGGCCGCGGCCGAAGCGGAAATCCGAGCCGACGACGACGCCGGAGGCATCGAGCCGGCCCCTGATGATGTCGTCGATGAAGGCTTCGGCGGAAAGGCCCGCGAGCGCCGCGTCGAAGGTGAGCTCGACGACGCCCTGGCAGCCGAGCCCCGCCATCAGCGAGGCCCGCATGCCGGCCGGGGTCAGCCGGAAAACCGGCGTGTCCGGCCTGAAGAAGCTGCGCGGATGAGGCTCGAAGGTCAGCGCGCACATGGGCCGGCCGCCATCGGCAGCCATGGCGCGGGCCGCCGCGAGCAAGGCGCGGTGCCCGAGGTGCACGCCATCGAAATTTCCGATGGCGATGACAGCTCCCTTCAAGTCGGGAGGCACGGGCAGCGGCCCGCGCCAGATGCCGCCCGTGGAAACGTCGATGCCTGATGATCCCGGTGCCACGATACGCCCAAATCCAACGCGCTTGCAGACTGGGTGGCCTGAACCCGCGGCCCCGTCAAGTCGGATAGGCGTCGCCCTGAAGGTGAATGGCGGTCCGGGCGGCTTAACGCGTTATCAACCCGACTAAGTTACACCCCAGTCAAATCGGCCATCGGGTCAAAGCGTGCCTCATGCAGGCGCTGGCCTCGACGTCGATGTTTGACGGAGCAATTTCATGGCACTCGACACTTCCATGCCGATCCTGGTGGTCGACGACTACCAGACCATGGTGCGGATCATCAAGAATCTGCTGAAGCAGCTGGGTTTTGAAGATGTCGACGATGCCGCCGACGGCACGGCCGCTCTCGGGAAGCTGAAGCAGAAGAAGTACGGCCTCGTGATCTCCGACTGGAACATGGAGCCGATGACCGGATACGAGCTGCTGCGGCACGTGCGCGCGGATGACGGCCTGCGCTCGACGCCCTTCATCATGGTGACGGCCGAATCCAAGACCGAGAACGTCATCGCGGCGAAAAAGGCGGGGGTGAACAACTATATCGTCAAGCCTTTCAACGCGCAGACGTTGAAGACCAAGATAGAGGCTGTCTGCGGCGGCTGATTGCTCGACTTCCCTCCCGAAAGCTTGAGCTATGGCCCATTTTTCGAAAGTCGTGGACCCATCCGACGGCGATGCGAGCTTCGAGGCGCTGGCCCGCGAGGTCGACGCCGTTGCGGTCTACATCAATGACCTGCGAAGCGCGATCAACGGCCTTGGCATCCTCGACATGACCAACCGCAAGCTCAGCGCGGCGCAGATCGACCTCAACGAGGTCATCGTCGTCACCCGCAACGCCACGGACATTGTCCTCGAAACCGCGGAGACGCTGCTCTCGACGCCGCTGACGGACAACGAATACCGTACGCTCGTCGAAGGCCGCATGATCGGGTTGATGGAGGCATGCAGCTTCCAGGACCTGACCGGCCAGCGGCTGACGCGCGTGTCGCAGACGCTGGGCGTGATCGAGGAGCGCCTCAAGACCTTCGCGGCCTCCGCCCGGGCCCGGCCCAGCGAGCCCCAGCGCGGGACAGAGGAAACCAGGCTGGAGGACTGGAAGGCACGGCAACTGCTGCATGGCCCCGGCAGTCCGGACGGCCTTCAGCAGGACAGCGTCGACAACCTTCTCCGGTTCACCGGCTGAACGACGCGGAAGGCCGCCGCGGGCAGGCTCCGGCAGGCAGGATCGCCGCCGTCACCATATCAGGCGCGGCATCACATAGCGCGGCATGACAGGCTGCGCCTCCAGCCATGGGCGATGCTTCCTGCACCAATCCTCGCCGCCGACATCGGCCCAGTGGATGCCTTCGAAAAGCAGGATCGATTCGAGCCCCATGGCCGCCGCGCCCGTGATGTCGGTGCGGATGGCGTCTCCGACCGCTCGGACGCGCTCCGGCGGCGCTTCGGCTCCGCGCAGGCGCCGCGCCATGGCGAGCGCCTCGAGATAGACCGGCCGATGCGGCTTGCCAGCGTAGATGGCCTCGCCGCCAAGCTTCTCGTAGGCCACCGCCATGGCCCCCGCGCACGGGATCAATCTGTCGCCGCGCTCGACGATCAGATCGGGATTGGCGCAGATCATGGTCAGCCCGCGCGAAGCCAGCAGCGCCAGGATGTCGGCGTAATCCGCAGGAGTCTGGACCTCGTCGTCGTCATAGCCCGTGCACACGCAATAATCAGCGTCGGCGGCGCCGGCCAACGGAGCGTCCAGGCCTTCAAACAGGGTCCGGTCGCGTTCCGGGCCAAGATGAAGCACCTTCTGGCCGCTGCGGGCCGTTATCAGCCCACGCGTCACGTCGCCGGAGGTGATGATGTCGTCGAAGGAGCCCGGCGTCACCCCGTAGCGCATCATCTGCGGGATTACGTCGCTCTTCGGGCGGGGCGAATTCGAGACCATGATCACGGTGCCGCCGCCGGCGCGGAAACGCTCGAGCGCGTCGCAGGCCGCCGCATGGGCTGTCTGGCCATTGTGAACGACGCCCCAGACGTCGCAGATCAATACGTCAGTGCTGCGGGCGACCGCGCCGAAGCCAGCCAGCAGTTCGCCGCCGTCCATTGTCGTTGCCTTGCCGTCATCCATGCCTCCGAAGTGACCGAGGCGCGCGGCGGCGTCAAGAGCGCAGAGGCGGGCCACCGGTCATGCCCGGCGCAGGACCGACCTGAACGGCACGCGTTGCGGCGGCGCGCCCACGTCGTCGTTGCGAGCGGGAGGCGGCACGAGCGGCGCCTGGGCGCGAGGTGCCTCCCTTGCCGCGATGGTGGCAGGAGCCTCCGCCGGCAGGAAGACATCCGGCTTGACCGGCCTTGGCTGCGAGATCGCGAAGCCTTGCGCAAGACGGATGTCGAGATCGATCAGATCCGCGATCAGGCGGTCGGATTCCGCTCTTTCGCCGATCAGCTCGATGCCGGCCCGCCGAAGCAGCAGGGCAAGATCGGCCACATCGATGTCGAGGCCCGGCGAACGGTCCTCCAGCCCCGCCAGGACCGCAGCGGAGGCCTTGATGTAGCGGATGCCCCTGTCGGCCAGCGCGTTCGGGTCCAGCCGCAGATCGGAGACATGGTCGAGAGCGAACCGGACGCCGCGCGCCGACATGCTGCCGACGATGCCGAGCCGGGCCGGATCAAGCTGCCTGAAGATGCGCTGGGGGACTTCGACGATCAGCCTTGCCGCCTGGCTCTGGAACGCCTCGAGCACGCGGGCGACCGAGCCGAGCGCCCGCGCATCAGCCCAGGTGCCGCCGCACAGGTTCAGCGAGACGAACTGCTCCTGCCCCTTGGAGTTCAGGTGCGCGGCGATCGCGAGGGCCTGCGTCAAGACCTGCGCGTCGAGCCCCGAGGCATGGCCTGCGCGCTCGAGGGCCGCGATGAATTCGGACGGCGCCAGCAGCATGCCGTCGGCCAGCTTTAGCCTCGCGAGCGCTTCGTAGCCGACCGTCCGGCGCTGCGGCAAAGCGACGATCGGCTGGAGGTGAAGCTCGAGCCCGCCGCTCGCGAAGGCCTCGACGATGGACGAAAGCCTCGCATCGTCCCGCTTGCCGAGCTCCGCTTCGACTAGCGCGGAAGGTTCGGCCATCAGCGGCGCGGAAACGGCCGGCGCGGTGCCGGCATGCCGCGAGGCCGCCGCGGCTTCGGCCTTGGCCGGCTTGGGCGCCGGCGCTGCGGCCGCCTCGAGCCGGGCCTCATGGTCCGAGACCGCCGTTGCGACATCGCGCAGGACGCCTCCGAGAAGGCCGACCTCGGCGGTGAGCTCCGCCAACGCCGTGCGCGTCGGCGCAATGTCCGCTTCGCGCAGCGGTTCGGAGTCGACCCTCGACTGGAGAACGTCGAGCTTGATGCGCGTGGCGGCGAGGCGAACGCTCAGTTCGCCGACATTGCGCGCCAGTGCATCGACATGCCGGCGCCGGGCCGCGTCGAGAGCGACGAGCGCCGAAAGGGAGGCCAGGCCCAGGACCGAAAGCGCCGCGGGAAGCGCCGCTCCGCCGGGCAAGACGACGGCGAGGCCCACCGCAGCGGCGATGCCAAGGACGGCGCTGACCAGAGGCGTGCGCAAGGCAGGCTCGATGTGTGGCAAAGCGACCATTTTTGGCAATCCCCAGGATCGGCACAATCCGCGCATAAAGCGCAGGAGTGCGAATCAGCGCTTGCCAGATTACGATACCGGTTGCTTCCCTGACAGGGCATGAGTTGGCCGGAAAGCGCCGCACATCCTTCCGTGTAGCCCGGTTGCCGCCAAAGGCGACCTCCGACGCCAGGACACGCAGGGAGCCGCCCGTGAAACGATTCAATCCGCCCACCGTCGCCTTGCCGGGCTCCCGCTACAGCCAGGGCGTCGTGCATGGGAGTGGCAGACGCCTGCTCATTTCGGGGCAGGTCGGCGTGCGGCCGGACGGCAGCGTGCCCGCCTCCCTGAAGGATCAGATCGACCAGGCCTTCATGAACTTCATGGCGGTCCTCAGGGAGGCCGGCATGGGGCCGGAGCACGTGGTCAAGATCACTGCGATGGCGCTCGGCCCCGAAGCGCTGCCGCACTACAGGGCGGCGCGCGACCTGTGCTTCGAAGGGCACCCGCCCGCCTCCACCTATGTCCAGGTCGCGGGGCTCGCCAGCCCGGATTTCCTGTTCGAAGTCGACGGAGAGGCTGTGCAGGAGGATTGACGGCAGATTGCGCTCGCCGGATCGCACCTGTGCGCGAACGTCGAAGAGGCGCCTTGTCAGCCTTTCCGCAAGGTGCCAAGGCCGCCCTTGTTGAGCGCCTCGATCAGCATGGACCGCACATCGGGCGCGAAGAAGGCCCGGTCGAGGAATTCTCCCGCATCGCGCTCGAAGACCGGGGAGAGGTCGGACAGCTTCTGCATCGCGGCGGCGGCATAGTCCGGCTTTCCCGCGTCGGATGCAGCCAGCGCGCGGCCGAGCAGCGCCAGGGGAGCATCGATCAGCTCGAGCGAACGCAGCGCCGCCTTGGCGCCGGCGGCGTCTCCGATCTCGCGGGCCGACAGGTACAGGTAGAAGTCGTGCCATGCGGGACGGGCCATGTTGAGGTCCGCCGCGCGCAGCAGAAGCGGCCGCCCTTCGCGCGCCCTGCCCGCCTGGGTCAGCCGTGCGCCGAGGTCGGCCAGGATGTCGGTGTCGTAAGGATTGCGGCGCACGGCGGCGAACCCCGTGCGGATCGCCGCGTCGGTCTCGCCGCTGACCGTCTGAACCGCCATGAGCGCCTGCAGCGCCCGCGCGCTCTCGGGCGAGAGCGACACGGCCTTCTGCGCGGCATGCCTCGCGCGGTCGAGCGCCAGGCCCTCGCGCGGATTGTAGCCGATGCGGTATTCGTCGAGATGGATCATCGCCAGCAGCGCCCAGGCCGGATGGAACAGCGGATCGGACCGGACCGCCGCCTCCAGGCAGCCGCGCACCTCGGCGTGGCGCCCTTCGGTCGGCTCGTTCCAGTAGTCGTAGGTCTTGACGATGCAGTGCATCTGCGAGCCCGCAAGGTTCTGCGCGCGCAGATCGCCGTGGATCACGCCATATGGCTGCGCCAGCCTGACGACGACCCGGCGCGCAAGCTCGCGAAGCTGGCGTGGCTCGGAGATGATGGCTGCATCCTGATCGAGGTTGGTGGTCCAGACCACGCGCCCCGATGCGGGATGGATGAGGCGCATGACGGCCGTGACGGAACCTCCGGACAGCTGGCCGCGGTGCTCGAGCCGGTAGCTCGCAGGATGGCCGGCCTGCGCCACGCCTTTGGGTTGGGCGCCTGGGTCGAGGATGACGAACTCGTCGAAACGCGCCAGGGCGTCGGTGAGGCTTTCGGAGAATTGCCGCGACGCGTCGTCGACCATGGGATCGTTGCTCTGCAGCGCGACGACGCTGATGCTGGGGAGCGCTTTTGCGGCGGACGTCTCGATGGCGGCGTCCGCGCCGGGCGAGCGAGCGAAACGGCCGGCAAGAGGCAGCAATGCCCATGCCATGACGCCGACGCACGCGAGCGCCGCCACGCCGAGGGCCGCGTATCGTGGCCAGCGAGGCGGCCTGGACACATCCGTGGCGGTACGGCGTACGGCGGCTTGAACGGTCGCGGCGGGAGCGGGATCCTGACCTTCCCGGGCAGCGCCGGCGGCGAAGACGGCATCGACGGCGTCCGCCGGGGCGCTCGCCGCTTCGCCGGCCAGCTTTCCGGCCTCACCGGTTGGGGACGGAAGCGGCGTGGCCGCAAAGGCGGAAGGCTCAAGCGCTGCGGCATCGCTCGCCGGGCCGGGAACGAAGCTCGGGATGTAACTCCCGCGGGCCACGACGATGCGCACCGGGTCATCGGCGCCTTCGGATGCGTAGTAGCTGTCGATCGCCCTGCGCAGCCGCCCGGCCTCGACTCGGACGATGGGGTCGGCGACCGGATCGAAGTCGGCAGGCCGGCCCAGCGCCTCGACGGCGATCGTGTAGCCTTTGATCTCGTGCGCGCGGCCGTCGAGCGTCCTCGTCACGATGTAGCCCATGAAGGCCGAAAGCTGCGGCGCGTT
>JANOCI010000018.1:0-11545 GCA_031412095.1 Allobosea sp. | reverse complement strand
GCCGATGGCCAGGAAGCCTGCACGCCGCATCAAGCCAAGCCAGTTGCGCTCGAAGGCGTGGTTCGACAACCCCGACAACATCGACATGACGGCGCTCTACATCGAGCGGACCATGAATTTCGGGCTGTCGCGCGAGGAGCTGCAATCTGGCCGCCCGATCATCGGGATCGCGCAGACCGGGTCTGACATTGCGCCTTGCAACCGCCATCACATCGAGCTCGCCCACCGCGTGCGCGACGGGATCCGAGAGATGGGCGGCGTGCCGTTCGAATTTCCGATCCACCCAATCCAGGAGACGTGCAAGCGTCCGACAGCGTCGCTTGACCGCAACCTTCAGTATCTCAGCCTCGTCGAGATCCTTTACGGTTATCCTCTGGACGGCATCGTGCTGACCACGGGCTGCGACAAGACCACCCCGGCGCAGATCATGGCGGCCGCGACCGTCGACATTCCCGCCATCGCCCTTTCCGGAGGGCCGATGCTGAACGGCTGGCACAACGGCGAACGCACCGGCTCGGGCACGATCGTCTGGAAGGCCAGGCAGATGCATGCCGCCGGGCAGATCGACAATGCGGGCTTCGTCGAGTTGATCGCCTCGTCCGCGCCCTCGGCCGGGCACTGCAACACAATGGGCACGGCCTCCACGATGAACTCGCTGGCGGAGGCCCTCGGCATGTCGCTTCCCGGCTGCGCGGCCATCCCCGCGCCCTACCGCGACCGCTACGAGATGGCATACCTGACCGGAAAACGCATCGTTGAGATGGTCTGGGAGGACCTGGTCCCGTCGAAGATCCTGACACGGGCCGCCTTCGAGAACACCATCGTCGTCAATTCCGCCATAGGCGGCTCGACCAATGCGCCGGTCCACATCAACGCCATCGCCCGGCACATCGGCGTGAAGCTCGACAATGACGACTGGGAGAAGCACGGCTACGACGTGCCGCTGCTGGTCAACCTGCAGCCCGCCGGCGAATATCTCGGCGAGGAGTACTACCGCGCCGGCGGCGTCCCCGCCGTCGTCAACGAACTGATCAAGGCCGGCCTGATCAATGAGGAATCCGTCACCGTCAACGGCAAGACGCTCTACGAGAACTGCAAGGGTCGCGACACGCTCGACGGACGCGTCATCAAGTCGGTCGAAAGCCCGATGCTGAAGCAATCCGGGTTCCTGAACATGAAGGGAAACCTCTTCGATTCCGCCATCATGAAGACGAGCGTCATCACGGCCGAATTCCGCGAGCGCTATCTCGAAAACCCGGACGACCCGATGGCGTTCGAAGGCACGGCCGTGGTGTTCGACGGCCCTGAGGATTACCACCGTCGCATCGACGATCCCTCGCTGAACCTCGACGCCAGGACCATGCTGTTCATCCGCGGCGTCGGCCCGATCGGCTATCCCGGCGCGGCGGAGGTGGTCAACATGCGCCCGCCCGCCTACCTCATCAAGCAAGGCGTCAACGCCCTGCCCTGCATCGGCGATGGCCGCCAATCCGGCACGTCTGGCTCGCCTTCGATCCTCAACGCCTCGCCGGAGGCTGCGACCGGAGGCGGCCTCGCTCTCCTCAAAACCGGGGACAGGGTCAGGATCGACCTCAACAAGCGCACCGCCAACATCCTGATCGCGGACGCGGAACTCGCCGAACGACGGGCCGCCCTCAAGAAGGCGGGCGGCTTCAAGTATCCGAAGAGCCAAACGCCATGGCAGGAGATCCAGCGCGGCATGGTCGACGAACTCAGCCATGGCATGGTCCTGAAGCCCGCCGTCAAGTATCAGCGGATCCACAAGACCAAGGGAATCCCGCGGGACAATCACTGAGCGGGAGCCTTGCAGAGGTCATGTCCGATGCCGATCGAAGGTCTGTCGCACATCACTTTGATCGTCTCCGATCTCGAACGGATGGCGAAGCTGATGCGCGATGTGCTGCAGGCCACCGTCATCTACTCGTCAGGCGCCGACACATTCTCCCATTCACGCGAGATGTTCTTCGACGTGGGCGGCGTCTGGGTTGCGGTGATGGAAGGCGAGGCGCCGCCCAGCCGGACCTATGATCACGTCGCCTTCAAGATCGACGAGGAGACCTTCGACGAATGCCTGCGCAGGGTGCGCGAGGCGGGCGTAGACATGCGCGCGCCTCGCCCCCGGGTCGAAGGCGAAGGCCGGTCCATCTACTTTCATGATTTCGACAATCACTTGTTCGAACTTCACACCGGAACGCTTTCGAAAAGACTGACGCGTTACGCAAAAGGAGCACCGCCGCGATGAGCCAGAGCGAGCGCGTCGCCATTTTTCGGCGGCTGCACGAGAGCGGCTGCTTTGTCATGCCCAACCCATGGGATGCGGGCTCTGCGCGCTGGCTGCGCGGGCGCGGCTACAAGGCCCTCGCGACCACCAGCGCAGGCTTCGCGTTCACGCGCGGGCTTGCGGACCAGGACGTGCCCTTGGAGATGATGCTGGAGCACATCGCAGAGATGGTGGCGGCGCTGCCAGACATTCCGTTGAACGCCGACTTTGAAGACGGCTACGCGGACAGCCCGGCAGAGATGGCGGCCAACGTCGCCGCCTGCGTGGCGACAGGCGTGGCCGGCCTTTCCATAGAAGACGCCACAGGCCGCAGCGCCGACCCGCTTTATCCGTTCGGCCTTGCGGTCGAGCGCATCGGCGCGGCCCGCGCCGCGATCGACGCCACAGGTTCCGGCGTGCTGCTGACCGCGCGGGCGGAGGGCGTGCTGGTCCACGGCCCATCGGCTTTGCCCGATGTGCTGGAGCGCATCGGCGCATTCGCCGATGCCGGGGCGGATGTGCTCTACGCGCCAGGCCTCAGGACGCGCGAAGAGTTCGCTGCGGTTGTCGCCGCTGCCGGCGGCAGGCCCGTCAACGCGCTTGTGTTCGGCGATCTCGGACATTCCGTCCCGGACCTGGCGGGGCTGGGCATCCGGCGGATCTCGATCGGCGCCGCCATGGCGCGCGCCGCCTGGGCCGGCTTCATGACGGTCGCCGAGGAGATTGCGGGGCTGGGAACATTCACGGGATTTGCGCAGAACGCCGTCTCCGCGCCGCTCAACGCCTTTTTCCGGGATGACCTGAAGGCCAGGACATGAGCGCCGAATTGCTGATCAGGCCCGGCGAGCCCGGCGATCCTGTCCTGTGGAGCATCGACGTGCGCGGGCGCAGCCATGCCACCGACGCAGACGAGGTCGGATTGTCGGACGAACTGGCGGACCGCATCGAGGAGTGGATCGACGCGTTCGATGCGGTCCACGACCCTGACGTGCCAGGCGCGCGGAACTTCTCAAGCGACATGGAGCGGCGTGCCTTCGTGGCCGAGGGTCATGCCATCGCAGCGGCCATCAGCGTGGAACTCGGCGATGACTGGGTGATCACCGTGGATTTCGCACCGTGGGAGGGCGGATTGTCATGATGGCCGATCTCGCAGGCTGGACCGAGCGCCCGCGCCCCGCACGCACGGCGATGGAGGGGCGATATGCCCGCCTCGAGCCGCTCGATGCGGCGCGCCATGGCGATGGCCTGTTCGAGGCGTCGATGGCCGAGGGGGCGGACGGCCGCTTTCGCTACCTGTTCGAGACGCCCGCCTCCCGGCCGGATTTCGGCGCCTGGCTCGAGAAGGCGGCCATGGGCGCCGATCCGATGTTCTGGGCGGTGATCGACAAACGGACCGGGCGGCCCGAGGGCCGGCAGGCGCTGATGCGGATCGACGCCGCCCACGGCGTGATTGAGATCGGCAGCATCCTGTGGGGGCCTGCGATCAGCCGTTCCCGCATCGCGACGGAGGCCCTTCATCTGTTCGCCGCGACCGCCTTCGACGCTCTGGGCTATCGCCGCTTCGAATGGAAATGCAACAACCTCAACGAGCCGTCAAAGCGCGCGGCGATCCGGTTCGGCTTCACCTTCGAAGGCATATTCCGTCAGCACATGGTGGCGAAAGGCCAGAACCGCGACACGGCCTGGTTCGCCATGACCGACGCCGAGTGGCCTGCCCTCAAGGCGAGGTTCGAAGCGTGGCTCGACCCTGAAAATTTCAACGAAAACGGCCGGCAAAGGCGGCGGCTCGAGGATTGCTGACGCCATCGGCGCAATCCGGCGCGGCGGGCGTCGCGTCCGAAGCGCTAAAGCTGCGCCTCGATGATGCAGTGCGTGTATGGAACGCGCAGCAGATCATGCGTCACCGTCACCTTGACCTGACTGAAGCGGCTTTTGAGGAAGGCCGCATAGGCGGCCGGCGTCCTGACCGCCTGACCGGCGTCATGCGCGGCAAGCCAGCGCGCGATCGGGTTCTGGCCATCAACGAAGGCGGGGTCGATGGTCACGAATCTGCCGCCCGGCTTCAGGTTTGCGGCCACCTGCGTGCATAGCTCGGTGACGGCGGCGTCATCCAGGTGATGCAGCACGCCTATGCACATCGCCAGATCGTAGGGTTCGCCAACCAACTCGGCCAAAGCGTCCGCGCCGGCGCAATGGAACCGAGCCTCAGCGCCATGACGCTCCTGCGCGCGGCGGATATGATCGGGGTTGGGGTCCAGGCCGGTGTAGTCGACAGCGCCGAGATACGGCAGCAGCGACGCGGATCCGCACCCGACATCGACGATGCGCATGCCCGCGGCAGGCCGCAGAAAGCGCTCGATGATCTGTGTGCGCGCCTTGGTGCCAGCCAGCATGTCCTGCATGAACTGATAGACGGAAGAGATCTGGCTCAGCGCAAAAACGCCGTCTTTTCGTTCGCTCATGACAGCGCTTCCTCAGGCAGTGGGGCTCGCGCCGCAGGCAGGCGGATGCCGGCCCGCGGCAGGCATCCCGTCGCGGTTGGCATCAGGCGTCATCCGTTTCACACCACGCGGAGCCATGCAAGTTCTGCGGGCGGCCGCCTGAACAGGAGCGGCAAAGAACGCTACCTTCGCCAGCCGCAATCTGTATAGCTGACGCAAGACGATCTCCGCTATTCCGCGACGGACCTGATGACACACGTTCCCCTGAGCACCGGCGCCGGTGCATCTGCCTGGCAGGCCCGAACCGTCATCTGGATCCTTGCGGCAGCGGCCGGCGTCCTGGCTCTTCTCACGGCTCTGGGCCTGTTTGGGGATGTCAATCTGGTCAATGGCGCCAGGACCGGCCCGACCATCATCATCGGCGGCCTCAACCACGCCGCCCTGGGCTTCATCGTCTCGCTTTGCATGTGGATCGCCGGAACCGGCCTGGCGCGCCTGTTCCCGGGCATCGCGCGCGAACGCTTCGCCGCTGCGGCGCTCATGGGCTACATGGCCGCGCTGCCGCTCACGGCTTTGGTCACCGCACTTGTCCTCGCGCTGCCGCGTCTGGGGCCGTGGCTGGGCGCGGGCATCGTGCTTCTGTCGCTCGGCAGCTATGCGATCCGCCCCATCCCGGCGCAGGAGCTCAAGAGGGCCGCGTGGTCGGCCGTGGCCGTCTTCCCTGCCGCCCTGCTGTTCGGCATGTGGCTCGGCATCGACCTGCATGGCCCGACTGCGGCCCAGCGCGGCGCGCCATTCGGCGACCTCACTTTCTATGCCGGCATGATCTGGACGATGGAGGCGTTCGCCGCTTCTTTTCCCAATCTCGGCGTGATGGGCGAAACCTACAGCACGTATTTCAACATGCTGTGGCCGGGCATCGGGGGCGTGCTCATCCGGGTTGCCGAGATTGACCCGTTCCTGTTCCTGACGGCCGGCGGAGGCAGTTCCTACGTCCTCAACCTATGCCTTGCACTGGCGTTCTTCCTGGACGGCATCGGCCGCAAGGCCATCGGCCGCTCCGCCTTGCCGCTATTGGCGGCCGGCGTCATGGCGGCGGTCGCGACCCCGTCATGGACCGTGGGCAGCCCTCCCATGGTGCATGCACTTCCGCTTTGCATCGCAGCGGCGTTCTGGTGCGTGTGCCGGCCTTTTCAGGTCGTGCGTGCATTCGCCGTGATGGCCCTGGCCGTCACAGGCGCCCTGCTGAGCAAGGTCACGCTCGCCGTGCTCGTCCTGCCGATGACATTGGCGCCGATCGCGTGGCGCATGTCAGGACTGAGCCGCGGACAGGTCCGCATGCTCGTCGGGCTTGTCGCGGTCATCGGCTTGATCGGCATCGCTCTTTGCCTGCATTTCCTGCCGATCTACCTCAAGATTGGCAACATCGGGCTGGAGAGCATGCTGCGTCGCCGCGATTTCGGCGCACTCGGCGCACCGGGTCTCATGTACGTTTCGCGCGAGATCGCTCTGCTTCTCATGCTTGCGCTCTGCGCCTGGCTGCTGCCCTGGACGTCCAGCGTGCCTCTGGCGATCGGCGGCGCGATCGGCGTCTTCTACCCGTGGCTGTTCCGGGTGGATTTCGTGGCGGCGCATTTCCTCGGCGGCCTGCTGCTGATCCAGGCCGGCAGGACGCGGGACTGGAGGGTGTGGCTCACCGTGTTCGCGCTGTTCTTGATGGCCTTGCCCGCTGGCCTCTTCACCGAGCCGGCAGGCGGCTACCTTTGGCTGGTCTGGCCAATTGTCGCCGCCGTCATCGTCACCGTCGCGTGGGATGGCGAAGTGGGCGCGACGCTGCATCAAACAGTGCGGTCGGTGGCGGCCTCTTTAAGCGCCGCTGTCTTTATGGTGTCGGGACTGGTCATGCTCGCGATCGCCAGCGGACATCTTGCGGTCGCGGACCGAAAAAGGATGGAGGCGGCCGAGTTCACGCCCGCCATCCATGACATCTGGCGGCAGGTGCGCCTGAACACGCCGCTGACTGCGCTTGTCTTCACCGATCAGGTCTCTGAAGGCTTCAATCTTCTGGAAGGCTGGAACACCTACGCATTCCAGGGCCAGCGCCAGCTCTATCTGTCCACCTGGATCGCCAGCAACGTGCTGCGCACCGATGCCGCGGCCAGAGCGCAGATGCTGGCCACCAACCGCGCCGTCCTTTCGGGTGCAAGGCGGCCGCAGGATGTGACGGGCACGGGCGCCTACAGCGCATTTTATGCCGTCATGCGCGGCACGGCGCCGGCGCCGGAGGGATGGACGGTCGTTTACCGCAACTCCGAACATGTCCTATATCAGATGCCGGCGCGGTGATGGGCCGCCGCGCAGGCTGACGGCTGACGCGCCGTCCGCCCGCCAGCGGCGCTCCCTCATGCAATCAGGAAGTCGGAGAGGACGACCCGTGCATCCGCTTCCAGCATGGCGACGATGACCGCAGCGCTGCCGCGCCCTGCCCCGTCAGCATCGAACGAAAGTTGCCCGGACGCTGTGTTGAACAGGAAGGTCGGGCCGATGCCTTGAGGCATCGCGCCCTGGCCCGACACCAGCGAGACCGCGGCGTCCGGCGAGATCATCAGGCCGGCCCTTGTGAAGGCCAGCCTGTCCACGCCGCTTTCGAAATCCTGGATGCGGTCGCCGTAGCTGGCTCGCCCGGTGAAGGTGAACGTGTCCGAGCCGCTTCCGCCCATGAGCACGTCATGCCCGCTTCCGCCGACGAGGATGTCGTCGCCGTCGCCTCCGGTCAGCACGTCGATGCCGTTTCCGCCGTCGAGAAGGTCATTGCCGAAGCCGCCCTCAAGGCGATTGGCGCGCACATCGCCGATCAGCACGTCGTCGAACCTCGATCCGATGACGATCTCGACGCCGTAGAAGCGGTCACCGGATCCTTCGTCCGCACCTGCGCTTGCGACAGTGTTGGCGATGGACGCCGTAACCCCGCGCGCCGCATCGACGTAGCTGACCGTATCGGTGCCGGCCCCGCCATTGAGTATGTCCGCGCCGTGGCCCCCGATGAGCAGGTCGTCGCCATCGCCGCCGCGCAGTTCGTCATCGCCGTCGCCGCCTTTCAGGACGTCTGCGCTGCCGTCGCCAAGCAGCCTGTCCTTGCCGGCTCCGCCGATCAGGATGTCGTCGCCAAGCAGTCCGTATAGATAGTCATCGCCATCGCCGCCGACGATCGTGTCGCCGAATTGCGAGCCGACGATGTTCTCGATTGAATTGAAGGTGTCGCCGGCCGCGGCCCCCGTGCTGGCGGACGGATTCGTCATGTCGATCACCAGGCCCGCGGTCGCGTTCCGGTAGTCGGCGCGGTCAAGCCCCGCGCCGCCGGCGAAGGCTTCCCCGGCGTCGTTCGCCATGAAGAAGTCGTTGCCCGCCCCGCCAGTCTTCGGCGCCAAAGCCGGGACTGCAGGCGCCATGAGGGCGCTGAACGCCGGTGCAGCCGCGCCGGCCTCCTGCACGACCGTCCGGATCGTATCGGCATCGGACATCCTCAGAATGAACTGTCCGGGCGCGACGTCGCGCGGCAGCACATTCTGCAACGTCGCCAACGTGACGTAGTTGTCGCCGCCCCCGTCCGCGTCGATGAGCAGCAGGGTGTCCTGGCCTGACTGCTGCAGCGTCACGGTTCTGTTGGAGAGAAGGACATTGATGTCGCGCGACCAGCCGAGCCGCGAGGCCATAACGGAAAGATCGATGAAATCACCCTGTGCTCCTGTCAGGAAATCGGTGATCGTGTCGCCGCCCTCCTCGAGCCTGTGGAACACGAAGCGGTCCCGGCCCGAGCCGCCCGTCAGCATGTCTGCGCCATGCCCGCCGAGGATGGTGTCATGGCCGGAGCCGCTGGAGATCGTGTCGAGACCAGCGCCGCCAGCCAGGATATTTGCGCTTGACGTGCCGACGATGGTTTCGTTGACGGATCCCGTGGGCCGCCCGACCACGGAATTCTGCAGCGCCAGCACGCTGGCGGCGACGACCGGCCCGCCATGAGCGCCCAGCAGCGTGGTGTCGATCAGGCGGTTTCCTTCAGGCTGCCCCGCAATGTGAAGCGCATAGCTTTGCGTCTCCTTCATCGTCACGCGCTCCAGCGTGATGCCGCGCGCATCGTCCTGGCCATGCTCGAACAGCATCAGCCCACGTGCGTTGTTCACGCCGACGCTATCGGACATGGCCCCGCCGATGCCGCGGGCGTTCATGAAGCCGAAGGAGTCGATCGCCGCCACGTTGCGGAATGAGCCTTCGAGGCCTTCGGAATGCCAGGTCCAGGCGAAGTTCGTCGTCTGGTAGGCGGCCGAGTTGACGACGGTCATGCCGATGTCGGCGCCGTAAGCCCCCGCGTTCGACGAGTTCGGCGCGGTGCCGATCGCATTGTTGTCGGTCGCATGGTTCACGCGCTCGGCGTAGAGTCCATCGACGGTGGTGCCCGTCGAACTGACGGAATGCACCGCCGTCCCGGTCATGAAGCCGCTTGCCGCCATGTTCTTGACGACGACGTCCTTCACGAGCGTGTTGACGGCGTTGCCGATGTTGATGGCCCGCGACGAGCCGTCACGGATGGTCATGTCCTCGACCACGGCATCGATCGTGTTGCGGATCTGGACCAGAGGCTGGGTCCAGCCCTTGGGCTGATCGCCGACGATCGAACCGTTCTTGATGACGAGATCGCCCGAATTGATCTCGGCTGCGCGCACGTTCGTCACATACTTCTCGGCGTAGTGCAGCTTGCCCTCGAACGTCACGGTCGAGCCGCTGACCGACACCACCTTAAGCGCCTCGCCAAGGCGGGTCGGGGTCACGCCGTCGTCGAGCCTGTCGCCGGGCAGCACGTCGTCCGCCACCACCTTGATCCAGTCTCCGACCTTCACCGCAGGCGGCAGCGAGGAGAACGTCACGGCGGAACGGCCGTCGGCAGTTTCAGACAACGAGACTGTGCGTGCCGCGTCGTTCGCGCCCTGCGCCCTGATCACGCCCACATTGGCTTCCTGCTTGAGCAGCGAACCATTGAGGTCGATTGTGATGTCGCGGGCGCTGACATCTATGTTGAAGCCGCTCTTTATTGAAACGACTTCGTTCTTTGCAAGAACAAGCGTGTCACCGGATTTGAGGCTATTGATTGCATTCTGAATATCGGCTTCGGTTGCGCCAGATTTCATTAAAATTTGCGTCATCGCCAACCCCTGATTGGAAGAGTGATCAGGGTAATACTGCGTCCGTCTTGCAGGCGCGTTCGATTCGACCTTAAAGTTTCCGCATTTGAGTTCAGGAATTCATAACCATGTCCGCGAGGGCGGGACGATGGCCGCGGCACAGCTTCGCCGCATCACCGCTGGAAAGTGACTTTGGGCGTCTGCCCTGGCGATCGACGGGACTGATTTCTGCTCGCCCCGAGGCAGCGTCGAAGTTCAGATGAAGCGCTTGCGAAGCCTGAGGAAGGGCTTTTCGACGAAGGTCCAGGACAGCTTTGCGAAGATCAAGGTCAGGATGACCGACAGGAGCGCGACGGTGAGCACCCTCGAGGCCGCGCTCCATCCGCCGATGTAGGGCAGCAGCACGAAGACGAGCGTCTGGGAGATCGGGAAGCCATAGAGATAAAGGCCGTAGGACAGGTCGGATTTTAGGAGGCCATCAAACCAGCGGAACGTGCGGCACCCCAGGTAGATCGTCGCATAGGCCAGCGGGATGCCCGCCAGGACGTCCGAGACCCGAAACAGCGTCAGCAGGAAATAAGCCGCCCCCGCCGCCAGGAACAACAGCAGGCTGAAGCGCACACGTTCCGCAAACGCCATGAAC
This sequence comes from Allobosea sp., assembly GCA_031412095.1. Lineage (GTDB taxonomy): Bacteria > Pseudomonadota > Alphaproteobacteria > Rhizobiales > Beijerinckiaceae > Allobosea. The sequence continues at coordinate 1,003 of JANOCI010000018.1, read as the reverse complement.
GCGGCGCCGAGAAAAAACAGATAGACGATGTAGGTCGCCGTGTATCTCGTGGTGTTTGCCCTTACCGGCAGGTCGAAAATCAATTCTCCGGCTGCGAAGAACACGAATCCGGCGATCGCCGCCACGGCCGCTGCCGCTTGCAGACGCTGCCGGAACGCGACCATCAGGACCGCGAGGAACGCATAGCAATAGAACTCGGGCGGCAGGGTCCAAAGATTGATGTTGACCACATTCGGGAACGGATTGGACTGAAACACGCCCGGCAGCTCGAAATGGACGATGCCGACGATGTTCAGGAAATACGTCCAGAACCGGACGTCGCTGAAATAGGCGCCGAGGCTCATGGTGGTGACGGCAGGACCCAGAAGAAGCGCCGACAACGCCACCTCCGTCATCAGCGCAGGTGCGATCCTCAGCAGCCTGAGGGTGAGGAACGGCTTGACGTCCCGGACCCGCGCGGCGCTGCCGAACACGAGAAATCCGCTCAGCACGAAGAATGCGCCGACAAGCGCAAACAGCCCCGGACGCAGCAATTCCACCAGCAATTGCGCGGCGGTCATCTGCGCGGCATGGGCCGCGACCGCACCCTTGTGCTCGGCTGCGGCGATGTTGAGGCCTACGACGATGACGTAGCTGTGGAAGGCGATGATCGCGATGGCGAGCGCGTGGCGAAGGAAGAAAAAGCCCGGCGCCTGCCCGACATTGGCCGCCATCACCGAATGGATGCTCTTCATGGCCGCGGGCTTTCGGGGTGACTCTGTTTCGCAGAGCGGTTTGGCTATGCGGTGCTGCCGCCGTCGACGGTCATGATCGCGCCGGTGACCTTCGCCGCGCTCTCGCTCAGCAGATAGCTGACCGCGCCCGCGACATCGCCCGGCTCCGCCAGCCCGAGCGGCGCCCTGCGGCGGATGCTGTCCAGCCTGTCGCCCTGAAGCCCCGACGTCATCGCCGTCTCCATGTAGCCGGGCGCGACGCAGTTGACGGTGATGCTCCTGCGGCCCAG
>JANOCI010000017.1:0-3220 GCA_031412095.1 Allobosea sp. | reverse complement strand
CCGAGCCAGGGATGCACGAACGTGCCGGGGCCAGGCGTCTGGAACGCCCGCTTGAGCGCCTCGGCCTGGGCGACGTAGTCGTCGCCGACCACGAGGCCAGAGATCCGGAACGGGCCGTCGAAGATCCCGAAATCGTCATGGACCTTGATGTCCGTGCCAGGGAAGTAGGTCGCCAGCGCGCGCCGGCCGACAGGCTGCTGCGCGTCCTCGATCCAGAACGTCACGCCCCTGAACGAGGCAGGCCGCAGGCCAGGGAGGAGGGAGACGGCATCGACCATCAGGCCCGGCCCAGCATGGCACCACGTTCCGGCGTGAGCTGCACGGACGGGTTGTCTGACGTGACCTCCCGGAGGGAAGATCCGGGCGCGGCGGAAACGACGATGCGCCCTCCGACCTTCGTCTCGGCCGAGGCTCTCTGGTCGCGTGGCGCGAAGCCGCCCGTGCCGCCGATGACGCCGGTCTGTCCAGGCGTCGTCGAGAACCCGCCTTGGCCAGGCGTAGGTATGTTGGGGCCGGTCGAGCTTCCCCCAGTGCTGCCGGGTGCGCCGCCTCCGCCGAGCCAAGACGGCAACGACGGCCACTTAATGATGTTCGACAGGTCGATGTTGCCGATCGCCGCAACGATGAGCGACGGTATTCTCGTCACCCATGAAATGAGCTCGTTGAACTTGGCCTGCATGCCATCCCAAAGGCCTTGCATCGCTTGCGAGCCGACTTGCATCAGCGCGACGCCAAGACCGGACAATGCTGCGGTGATCTTGCTGGCACCATCGGCGGCCGATTGACCGGCCTGGATCATTGCAGCGAAAATTTCCTGCCGAAATGTGTAGATGGCTGCGACCACGCCGGTGATGGCGACGGAGACCAGCATGATCGGCGAGAACAGCAGGCCGATGGCGGCAGCAAGAGCGGAGAACACCGGCGTCAGGATCGCAAGGGCCGCACCTGCAAGCAACGCCACGCCTCCGAAGGATACGACCTTGTCGATCAGCCCGGGAAAGCGAGCGTCGAGGTCGGCGACGCCGCGCAGAAGAGCTGCCATGCCACTGTTCAACAATGGGAGGTTGCTCGCGAACGCCAGGCCAATTCGGCGCATCGCCTGCGTGCCGACTTCGCCGAAGCGCTTTATGTCTTCCTGAAGGCTGCGCATGCGGCTGGCGAAGTCGTCATCGATCACCTGCGTGTTCGCTCCCCGAATTGCGTTCTTGTCGGCTTTGAAACCGGCCTTGTTCAGCATGAACGGGATCAGGAAATCCTGAACTTGCATGTCGGCGAAGATCGAGCCGAGCTTCGATCCCTGCAGAAGTTGCTGCAGCCGGCCTCGCAGGGCTTCCGCCGCCTGCTTGTCCGTCATGCCCGTCGCTTTCGCCTTCTTCAGGATGGCGTCGATCTCCTTCTGAGGCACCGCCAGCTTGGAAGACAGCTTCTCCAGCACGGCTTCGATCGGGTTCAGGCCGCGCGCCGTGGCGTTGGTCATGACCCCGACGATGTCAGTGTTCATTTCATCCTTAAAGTTCTTGATCGTCTCGGGGCTGGAGATCTTCGAGAGGAAGTTCTTCAAATTGTTGGCCGCCGTAGCGGGATTGTTCGTGCCGCGCATCGCCGTCTGCAAGGCGGCTCCCAAGAAGTCGACCGCTTCCATGCCGGTCACGCCCAGCTTCGCCACCTGCGCTGTCAGTTCCGGGAACTCGGACGCCATGTTCTTAAATTCGAACCGCCCCAGCTTGCCGGCAGTGACCAATTTCGCCATCGCCAACTCCATTTGGTCAGCCGGGATTTTGAGGGCGTCAGCAAGGGAGAAGGCTGTCTTTGCCGTGTCGCTCAGTGCTGCGTTCGCAGCGGTCGCCACCTTGCCGATGACGGGCATCAACCGTTCGATGAGAGCGGAATCCATTCCGGCCGAAACGAGTATCTGTGCGGCGCTGGCGATGTCCGCGGATTTCTGGCCCACTTGCAGTGCCAGCTTCTGATAGGCGACGGCCTGGCTCGCGATCAGCTTCTCGACATCTGCGCCCGTTTTTCCGGCCGTGATTGAGACGTCGCGCAAGATGCCGTCAAACTGCGCGGCCGCCTGCAGGGGTGCCGCAAAGCTGATTCCAGCCGCAACAGCTCCGATCACGCCGACGCGGCGGCCAGCTTCCGAGAGACGATCAAGCCCGGCCCGCAGGCGCTGCAAGGGGCCGGTCATCCTGTCGACCAGGCTCACTAGCACCGAGACGTTCATGTTGCGGTTGGACATGCGCCTGACCCTGATCCCGTCTAGCGATTGGCTTCGATCTCTTCCGCGAGCAGCTTCTCGTAATCAGCCGCAGCATTGTGCCAATGCCGGGCCTCGGCGGCCGTCATCGCATCGACGTCACGGAAGCCGCCGCCGGCGAACTTGACCAGGCCGACGAGGACGAGCGCCCAGTCAGCCGGCCATTGGCGCTCACAGAAACCCGGCGACCGTGACCACGTCCTCCGCGTCCTTGCGGGTAAGCTGGTCGAACAAGGCTCGGGCGACGGTTTGCGGGATCTTGAGCGACCTCGCCATCAGGACGTCCACGCGCACGTCTTCCTTGGCGTTGCTGATGGCGCGCATGTCGGCGCCGAACAGCTCATGGAACACAAGTTCGGCGTAGACGGTTTCGGTCACCTTGCCTGCAGCGTTCCGGACCGACAATGGGACCGGCCGCCTGAGAGGCAGCGTCACCGTCCCGTCGTCGTTCTGAATCGCCCTGTCAGGCAGGCCGCTCGCCTCCCGGCTTTCGTCGACGATGGGCGCCGTGCCGCCGACGTCATCCTCGCCGCCGGTCATGTCCGCGATGATTCTGTTCACTGCAGCACCTCCTGGTAGTCGCCAGCCGACCACTTTAGTTCGATCTTGCCTCCCTCGCCGCCCGTCACCTCCTGCTCGTCCTCAAGGAATGCGTCGGGAAACACGAAGCTCTGTCCGGTGTCGCAGACCACCTGCAGCTCGCCCTCGCCAAGGTTCACCAGATCGCTGAGCCGCTGGCCGCGCCTGAGGTGCGTGGTGGCCGAGATCTCAGACGCCATGAACTCCTGAGCGCGGTCGACGCGGCGGCCGTAGACCACCTTTTTGTTCTTGATCCCGCCGAGCTTGAGCTTCGCGCCCTTCTCCACGGGAATGTTGGCGCCTTGCCAGACGATGTCGACGATGCCCAGAACCTGCGCCATCGGATGCTCCTTCGGTCGGCCTTTGAAGGCCAGTTAAACGGGG
>JANOCI010000016.1:0-10776 GCA_031412095.1 Allobosea sp. | reverse complement strand
GCATCTGACGTCTCCCTCGACGACAAGTACGACCTGTCGAAGAGCCGCGTCTTCCTGACCGGCACGCAGGCGATCTCGCGGTTCTTGCTCATGCAGAAGCGGCGTGACGAGCAGGCCGGCCTCGACACCGCAGGCTTCGTCTCCGGGTATCGCGGATCGCCGCTTGGCGGGCTGGACACGCAGCTTCTGCGCGCCGGAAAGATCCTCAAGGCCAACAACATCTTCTTCCAGCCCGGCCTGAACGAGGATCTGGCCGCCACCGCCATCTGGGGATCGCAGCAGGCCGAGATCCGTGGCGAGGGCAAGCACGACGGAGTGTTCGCGCTGTGGTACGGCAAAGGCCCGGGCGTCGACCGCTCGGGAGACGTGTTCCGCCACGCCAACATGGCCGGCACGGCAAAGCACGGCGGCGTGGTCGCGCTGATGGGCGATGACCACACGGCGGAAAGCTCCACCAACGCGCACCAGACCGAGTTCGTCTTCGTCGACCGGATGATGCCGGTGCTGAACCCTGCAGGGGTACAGGAAATCCTCGATTACAGCCTGCACGCGATTGCGCTGTCGCGTTTCGCATCGGTCTGGGTCGGTCTCAAATGCGTCAAGGACAACGTCGAATCGACCTCGTCGGTCGATGGATCGCCGGACCGGGTCAAGATCGTCATCCCCGATTTCGAGATGCCGCCGGGCGGTCTCAGCATCCGCACGCCCGACGACTTCCTCGAGCAGGAGAAGCGCCTCCACATCCACAAGCGCTCGGCGGTCCTTGCCTATCTCAAGGCCAACCGGATCAACGAGACCGTCATCTCCGGCGGGCGACAGCCCAGGATCGGCGTCATCACCGTCGGCAAGTCATACCTCGACGTGCGGCAGGCGATGGACGACCTCGGCATCGACGAGGTCAGGGCCAACGACCTGGGCCTGCGCGTCTTCAAGATCGGCTGTTCGTGGCCCATAGGCCGCGACGTCCTGGAAGAGTTCGCTGCCGGCCTCGATCTCATCATGGTTGTCGAGGAAAAGCGCTCGCTGATCGAGGTACAGGTGCGCGAGGAACTGTATGGCTCGCAGCACCAGCCGGTCGTGATCGGCAAGAAGGACGAGAGGGGCGAATGGCTGTTCCCCGTCCACGGCGCGCTTGATCCCAACGAGATCGCCATCGCGCTGGGAACACGGCTGTTGGGCTACACCCCCGACAATGCACTCGCCGCGCGGCTGGACACGATCAAGGCCGTTCAGGCCAAGCTCGCGGACGTGCAGGAGCATGCCAGGCGCACGCCGTATTTCTGTTCAGGCTGCCCACACAATTCATCGACCGTCGTGCCGGAAGGCATGCGGGCCTATGCGGGGATCGGCTGCCACTACATGGTGCAATGGATGGACCGTGAGACGGACGGCTTCACCCAGATGGGGGGAGAAGGCGCGAACTGGATCGGAGAAGCGCCGTTCTCGAAACGCGGCCATGTCTTCCAGAACCTCGGCGACGGCACCTACACCCATTCCGGCTCGCTCGCGATCCGCTGGGCGGTGGCGTCCGGCGTCAACGTCACCTACAAGTTGCTCTACAACGATGCTGTGGCCATGACCGGCGGGCAGGCGGCGGAGGGCGGGCTGAAGCCATGGCAGATGGCGCAGCAGATCGCAGCCGAGGGCGTCTCGCGCATCGCCGTGGTTTCGGACGAACCGGGCAAGTACCCCTCCGGCATCCAGTGGCCGCCGGGCACGACCTTCGATCATCGCGACGACCTCGAAGGCGTGCAGCGCGAGCTCGCCGCGGTTCCGGGCGTGTCGCTGCTGCTCTACGACCAGACCTGCGCGACCGAAAAGCGCCGCCGCCGGAAGAGAGGCGACTATCCAGACCCCGACAAGCGCGTGATCATCAACGAACTTGTCTGCGAAGGCTGCGGCGACTGCGGCGTCAAATCGAACTGCGTCTCGGTGCAGCCGCTCGAGACGGAATTCGGCCGCAAGCGCCAGATCGACCAGAGCAACTGCAACAAGGATTTCTCCTGCGTCAACGGCTTTTGCCCGTCCTTCGTGACGGTCGAGGGCGCGCAGCCGAAGAAGGCGGACATTCCCAAGGGCCAGGCTGGCGGGCTGGGCGACAGCCCGCTGCCCGAGCCTGCCGTCCCTGCCCTGACGCGCAATTACGCCGTCATCGTCACGGGCGTCGGCGGCACGGGCGTCGTCACCATCGGCGCGATATTGGGCATGGCGGCGCACCTCGAGGGCAAGGGCTGCGGCATGATCGACATGGCAGGGCTGGCTCAGAAGGGCGGGGCCGTCTTCTCGCATGTCCGCCTGGCGCCGACCCCTGACGACATCCACGCCATCCGCGTGGCGGCAGGGCAGGCCGACCTCGTGCTTGGATGCGACCTCATCGTCACCGGCTCCAAGAAGGTGCTGGCCGCGGTGCGCAAGGATGAGACGGCCGTTTTGTGCAACACGGCCGAATTCCTGCCCGGAGACTTCACGCGGAACGCCGACTTCTCGCTGCCGACCGAACGCATCAAGCGGGCGGTCCTGGGCGCGGCGGGACGCGACCAGACGTTCTTCATCGACGCAACCGCCGCTGCGGTCGGCCTTCTGGGCAACGCCATCGGCGCCAACATGTTCATCATGGGGTATGCGTGGCAGCTCGGCCGCCTGCCCTTGTCGCGCGCATCGCTGGAGCGGGCGATCGAACTCAACGGCGAAGCGGTGAAGATGAACCTGCAGGCCTTCGAGCTCGGCCGCCGCGCGGCGCATGATCCCGCGGCGCTCGCCGCCTTCCTCGGACAGGCAAAGGCTCCGACGGCGGCGCGGCATGTCTCGCAATCGCTGGACGAGGTCATCGAGCGGCGTGCCGGGCATCTCACAGGCTACCAGAACGCAGCCTATGCAGAGCGTTATCGCGCGCTTGTCGGGAAGGCGCGCGCCGCCGAGGACGCCGTCAAGCCCGGTTCGGCCGCGTTGACCGAGGCGGTGGCCCGCTACGGCTTCAAACTCATGGCGTACAAGGACGAATACGAGGTGGCGCGGCTCTATACCGACGGCGTGTTCCTGCGCCAGGTCGCTGCGACGTTCCAGGGCGAGAAGATGCGGTTCAACCTGCATCTGGCGCCGCCGCTCCTGGCGAAGGTCGATCCGGTCACGGGCGAGCCGCGCAAGATGACGTTCGGCCCGTGGATGATGGATGCATTCAGGCTGCTGGCGAAGCTCAAGTTCGTTCGGGGCACCGCGTTCGACGTGTTCGGCTACAGCCACGAGCGCAAGGCTGAACGCCGACTGATCGCGGATTACGGGGAGCTGGTCGACGAGTTGATCGGCAAGCTCAACGCGGGCAATCTGCCGCTGGCCGTCGCGCTGGCCTCGATCCCGGAGAAGATCCGCGGTTTCGGCCATGTGAAGGCGCGGCATCTCAAGCAGGCCAAGGCCGAGGAGGCCGACCTTCTGGCGCGCTTCCGGGCCGGCGAGACCGGGACGCCGGTTGCGCAGGCGGCCGAATAAGCGACCGACGGCGCGGCATGGCCCGCACCGCGGCCACCGCCCGCAAGCGCTTGCGACGACGGGCACGGACATTTCAAGCAGTCTGGATTTCAAGCGATCAGGTTTCCACGCGACGCATCCTCATCCTGAGCCCGCCGAAGGACGAATTCCAGCAGCCGCATCGGCTGAAGCTCCTCGTTCGATGGGCTCAGGATGAGGATGCGCGGCGAATCCGGCGCCTCTCATCACAGATGATTGCCCCTGCCGCCGTTCATTTCCGCACGCCACCCCGCAGCCATGCCGGGTCGACGCAGGCATTTGCGCACAAAGTCTAGGCTTGCTCCTCCCACGCTTGTCAGTATGTTTCCGCATGTCGGGGGCTTGACCTTTGGCCAAATGGTTTCAATTGAGACCAATCAAGAGCGCATCAAGCGTCGGTGGGCCATCAGCCCACGTGAACCTGAGGGAGGACGGACGTTGGCTCAGGCTGCGACCGCGACATTGGACACGTTCCCGAAGCTGCTCCGGCGCAATGCCGAGGTGCGCGGCTCCAAGACCGCGTTCCGGCACAAGGATCTCGGCATCTGGCAGTCCTGGACGTGGGCCGAAGTCTATGGCCATGTGCGCGCCTATGCCGTCGGCCTGCAGTCGCTGGGGCTGAAGCGCGGCGACAAGATCGCGATCGTCGGCGCCAACCGTCCGAAGCTCTACTGGTCGATGATGGCGGCGCAGATGATCGGCGCCGTGCCGGTGCCGGTCTATTCCGACGCCATCGCGGACGAGCTTGCCTACGTCCTCGACCATGCCGAAGTCAGCTTCGCCGCCGTGCAGGACCAGGAGCAGGTCGACAAGCTGCTTTCCGTCACCGAACGCGTGCCGCGCCTGAAAACCATGGTCTATGACTGGGGCCGTGGTCTGCGCGACTACGACCACACCCATCTGCACCCCATCGAGGCCGTGATCGCACAAGGACGGTCACGCCTTTCGGAAGGCAGTGATGTCGTCAAGGCTCTCGATGCCGAGATCGATGGCGGCCACGGCGATGACCTGTCGATCATCCTCTACACCTCCGGCACCACCGGGCGCTCCAAGGGCGTGATGCTGTCGGCGGGCCGCTCGATCGCGGCTGCGACCGACACTGTGAGGTTCGACAACATCACCGACGCCGACGAGGTGCTGGCCTATCTGCCGCTGGCCTGGGTGGGCGATCATTATCTCAATTTCGCGCAAGGGCTGGTGGCCGGCTTCTGCACGGCATGCCCCGAAAGCGCGGACACCGCGCAGGCCGACCTCAAGGAGATCGGGCCGACCTTCTACTTCGCGCCTCCCCGCGTGTTCGAGAACCTCCTGACGCGCGTCATGATCCGCATGGAGGACGCGAGCGGGCTCAAGAAGAAGATGTTCCATCACTACATCGCCGTTGCGAAGCAGTGGGGCGAGAAGATCCTGAATGGGCAGGACGTTCCGCTTGGTGCGCGCCTGTCCTATGGGCTCGGCAACCTGCTGGTCTATGCGCCGCTGAAGAACGCGCTCGGCTTCTCCAAGATCCGCACCGCCTATACCGCGGGCGAAGCCATCGGGCCGGAGCTGTTTTCGTTCTACCGGTCGCTCGGCATGAACCTGAAGCAGCTTTACGGGCAGACCGAAGCCTTCCTGTATGTCACCGCGCAGCCCGATGGCCAGATCAGGGCCGACACGGTGGGGCCCGCTTCGCCGAATGTCGACATCCGCATCGAGGAGGGCACCGGCGAGGTGCTCTACAAGTCGCCCGGCCAGTTCATCGGCTACTACAAGGACGCCGAGAAGACCGCCGAGACGATGACAGCCGATGGCTACGTCCGCACGGGAGACGCCGGCTTCTTCGAGGCCGGCACCGGGCACCTGAAGATCATCGACCGGGCCAAGGATGTGAGCAAGCTCAGGAGCGGCGATCTTTTCGCGCCGAAATACATCGAGAACCGGCTGAAATTCTATCCTAACATCAAGGAGGTCGTCGCCTTCGGCCAGGGCGAGGATTACGTCTCGGTGTTCATCAACATCGACCTCACCGCAGTCGGCAACTGGGCAGAGCGCAACAATGTGGTCTACGGCTCCTACCAGGAGCTTGCCGGCCACCCGGATGTCTACGGCATCATCGCGGGCCACGTCGACGAGGTGAACAGGGCGCTGGCAGCGGAACCGATGATGGCGGCGGCGCAGATCAAGCGCTTCCTCATCCTGCACAAGGAGCTCGACGCCGACGACGGCGAACTGACCCGCACCCAGAAGGTGCGCCGCGGCTTCGTGGGCGAGCGCTATGCGCCGCTCGTCAAGGCGCTCTACGATGGGTCGGCGGAAGCCGACATCTCCACCGAAGTGACGTTCGAGGATGGCCGCAAGGGGGTGATCTCGGCTCGGGTGAAGGTGAAGGATGCGGCGCAGTTCCCCGCCGCCGAACCTGCCGGAAAGGCCGCCTGATGCTGCACGTCTCCCCACCGCTTGCAAAAACCGGAATCGCGAAGGGCGAAGTGCTGCTCGACGTCGAGAACGTCTCCCTGCGCTTCGGCGGGGTGAAGGCGATCTCGGACGTGTCCTTCGACATCCGCAAGGGCGAGGTGCGCGCCATCATCGGGCCGAACGGCGCGGGCAAGACCTCGATGCTGAACTGCATCAACGGCTTCTATTTCCCGCAGGAAGGCCACATCACCTACAAGGGCATGAAGCGGACGAGGGTGCGCCCGCACGAGGCTGCGTCCTCCGGCATCGCGCGCACCTTCCAGAACGTGGCGCTGTTCAAGGGCATGACGACCCTCGACAACATCATGACCGGGCGCACGCTGAAGATGAACGTCGGCCTGTTCTGGCAATTGCTGCGCTTCGGCCCGGCCATGCGCGAGGAGATCGAGCACCGCCGAAAGGTCGAGGACATCGTCGACTTCCTCGAAATCCAGGCGATCCGCAAGATCCCCGTCGGCAAGCTGCCTTACGGCTTGCAAAAGCGCGTTGAACTTGGCCGCGCGCTGGCGATGGAGCCGGAGCTGCTGCTTCTCGACGAGCCGATGGCGGGCATGAACCTGGAGGAAAAAGAGGACATGTGCCGCTTCATCCTCGATGTAAACCAGACCTTCGGCACCACGATTGCGCTCATCGAGCACGACATGGGCGTCGTGATGGACCTGTCGGACCGCGTCGTCGTGCTCGAATACGGCCGCAAGATCGCGGACGGCACGCCCGAGGTGGTCAAGGCCGACCAGAAGGTCATCGACGCCTATCTCGGCGTGGCGCACTGAAGGACCGGGATATGTCAGCCGTCACCTCATCCGCGCCCAAGCCGCTGCTCTCACCCGCCATGATGGGCGCCGTGAAGACGCTCGGCATCATGGCCGCGATCACGCTCACGATCGTCGTCCTTGTCCAGAGCGGGGCCATGCCCAAGGGCTCGATCGGCCACAACGTGCTGGCGGCGCCCTTCATCGACATGTGGGAGCTGCCTGACCTGTTGGTGCAGACGCTGTGGGAGGGCCTCGTCGCGGGTGTGCTCTACGCGCTGATAGCGCTCGGCTTCGTGCTGATCTTCAAGGCGTCGGGCGTGTTCAACTTCGCGCAGGGCATCATGGTGGTGTTCTCGGCGCTGACGCTGGTCGGGTCATACGAGATCATGACGCAGCGCATGGGCCTGCCGACGGGAACGGTGGTCGCCATCCTGGCGCTGATCATCGCCATCGCCACCATGTTCGTGCTCGCCTGGCTGGTGGAGCGCATCGTGCTGCGCCCGCTGGTCAACCAAAACGAGATCATCATGCTGATGGCGACGGTCGGAATGACGTATTTCCTGATCGGCTTCGGCGAGTACATCTTCGGCGGCAGCCCCAAGGTGATGATCACGAAGGAACTTGGCCTTCCGCAAGGCTCGACGCAGTTCAACATCCTTGGCGGGCGCGTCAACATCCAGCATCTCGACGTGGCGGCAGCGGTCATCGCCTCGGTGATGATCGCGGGGCTGGCCTTCTTCTTCCAGTACACCCGCATCGGAAGAGCGCTCAGGGCCGTGGCCGACAGCCACAAGGCGGCGCTCTCGGTCGGCATCTCGCTCAACCAGATCTGGGTGATCGTCTGGTTCACCGCTGGCGTCGTGGCGCTCGTCACGGGCATCATGTGGGGCGCGCGCTCGGACGTGTCGTTCGCGCTGGAGATCATCGCGCTGAAAGCGCTGCCGGTGCTGATCCTCGGCGGCTTCACCTCGGTGCCCGGCGCCATCGTCGGCGGGCTGATCATCGGCATCGGCGAGAAGATGGGCGAAGGGTATTGGGGCCCGCTGTTCGGCGGCGGCATCGAGACCTGGCTGGCCTATGTCATCGCGCTCGGCTTCCTGCTGTTCCGCCCGCAAGGGCTGTTCGGCGAGAAGATCATCGAACGCATCTGACCGGAGACAGCACACGTGTTCTATCGCGAAACCGGCCAGTTCAAGACGACCTACGCCGCCGACATGGCGATCTTCCCGATCCGCCAGGACCGGATCGGCATCGCCATCATCCTTGCCGTCGCTCTGATCCTGCCGTTCGTGGTCAGCGATTTCGTGCTCAAGACCATCCTGCTGCCGTTCCTGGCGCTGTCGGTCGCGGTGATCGGGCTCAACATCCTCACGGGCTACACCGGGCTGATCTCGCTCGGCTCCGCCGGCTTCATGGGGGTGGGTGCCTATGCCTGCTACAAGCTGACGACGATCTTTCCGGACGTGAACATCATCATCTGGATTTTCGCCTCGGGCTTCTTCGCGGCGGCGGTCGGGGTTTTCTTCGGGCTGCCGTCCCTGCGCATCAAGGGGCTGTATCTCGCGGTGGCGACCCTCGCCGCGCAGTTCTTCCTGCAATGGGCCTTCGTGCGCATTCCCTGGCTTTTCAACTACAACCCGTCAGGCGCCATCGAAGTGCCGCTGCGCACCCTGCTCGGCGTGCCGATCACCGGGCCGACCGCCTCGCTCGAGGTGAAGTACATGATCTGCCTCGGCTTCGTCGTGCTGATGACATGGCTCGCGTCCAACCTCGTGCATGGCCGCATCGGCCGTTCGTGGATGGCCGTGCGCGACATGGACATCGCGGCGGAACTGATGGGCATCAAGCTGCTCAACGCCAAGCTGATGGCCTTCGCCGTGTCGTCCTTCTTCTGCGGCGTGTCGGGCGCGCTGTTCGTGTTCCTGTATCTCGGCGGAGCCGAGGCGGGCACCGAGTTCGCCATCCGGCTGTCGTTCCTGATCCTGTTCGCCGTGATCATCGGCGGAACGGGCTCGATGATCGGCTCGTTCTTCGGCACGGCGTTCATCGTGGCGCTGCCGACCATCCTGAAATTCGGCGCGCCGGCCATCGGCATCGCGATCACCGGTGCGACCGCCGAGAAAATCGTGCTGATGATCATCGGCGCCTTGACCATCTACCTTCTGATCGTGGAGCCTCACGGCCTGGCCCGGCTCTGGCAGATCATGAAGCAGAAACTGAGGGTCTGGCCTTTCCCTTACTAGAGCCTTGCGCACAAAAGCGGGCGCCGGTTTTGTGCATCCAGCAATGCTCCAGATAGTCTAAGGGCCATCCCGCAGCAACGACCACCCCGGAGGCCAACTCCGGGCTCAACGCGAACAAGGTGAACGGAGGAACGACACCCATGATGTTCAAGAAACTGGCACTGGCGGCGAGCGTCGCAGCGGGCGTGCTGACGGCAGGCACCGTCATGACAAGCACCCGCGCGCAGGCGCAGGACTCGATCAACTTCGTGCACAACACCTATCGCACCGGCGCTTTTTCCGGCTCGGGCATTCCCGTCGGCGACGGCGTGCGCGACTACTTCGCCATGCTCAACGCCCGCGACGGCGGCATCGGCGGCGTCAAGATCAACTTCGAGGAGTGCGAGACCGCCTACGACACCCGCCGCTCGGTGGAGTGCTACGAGCAGGGCAAGTCGAAGAACTCCGTGCTCTACGTGCCGTGGTCGACCGGCGCGACCCTCGCCGCCATCCCGCGCGCGCACATCGACAAGATCCCGATCTTTTCGATGGGCTACGGCCTCTCGGCCTCGGCCGTGGGCGATGTCTTCCCCTGGGTCTTCAACATGCCGATCACCTACTGGGACGGGGCCAACGCCTTCATCCAGCATGTGGCGCAGCAGGAAGGCGGCTTCGACAAGCTGAAGGGCAAGACGATCGGCCTGCTCCATCTCGATGCGCCGTTCGGCAAGGAGCCGATCCCGATCCTCGAGGCGCTCGCCAAGCAGCACGGCTTCAACCTGAAGCTCTACCCGGTGGCTCCTGCCGAAATGCAGAACCAGTCCTCGGTCTGGCTCACCATCCGCCGTGACCGCACCGACTGGGTCTACAACCAGGGCTGGGGCGCGATGAACCCGACGGCCGTCCGCGAGGCCGCCCGTGGCGGCTTCCCCGTGAACCGCCTCGTCGGCGTCTGGTGGGCCGGCGGCGATGACGATGCACGTCCGGCCGGCGACGCGGCGAAGGGCTACCGCGCGCTGAACTGGCACCAGACCGGCGCGAACTTCCCCGTGATCCAGGACATCATCAAGCATGTCGTGGACAAGGGCCAGTCGCTGGCGGCCAAGGAGAAGATCGGCGAAAACCTCTACAACCGCGGCGTCTACCAGGGCATCCTGATCGCCGAAGCGATCAAGAACGCCCAGGCGATCACCGGCAAGAAGGCGATCAACGGCGATGACATGCGCCGCGGCATGGAAGCCCTCAACATGACCGAGGCCAAGTGGGCCGCTGCCGGCGCGCCAGGCTTCGCTGCTCCCGTCCGCGTCACCTGCTCGGATCACAACAGCCAGTCGGCCGTCTATGTGATGGAATGGGACGGCAAGGCCTGGAAGCGCCTGTCGGCCGACATCCAGCCGCAGAAGGAGCAGATCCGCCCGATGCTCGAGGAAGCCGCCAAGGCCTTCGCGACATCGAACGCCGGCTGGCCTGCCCGCACGGAAGCCTGCCAGAACAACTCGTGAGGCATGTTCTGATCTGACGTTTCGCTCGGGGTCGGTGTCATCCCCGGCGAGCGAAGCGAGGGAAGGGGATCCAAACGCTGCGGCGACGCAGATCCCCTTCCCGGCCCTTTCGGGCCGCCGGGGATGACACCCTCTTTTTCGCGAGCGCCCTATGTCAGCCGTCCAAGCACCGAGCCTTGCAACGCCACTAGCCACGGCGCCCGCCACCGACACCGTGCTCTCGGTGAACAACATCGAGGTCATCTACGACCACGTGATCCTGGTGCTGAAGGGCGTATCGCTGACGGTTCCGCGCGGCGGCATCGTGGCGATTCTTGGCGCAAACGGGGCCGGCAAGAC
>JANOCI010000015.1:0-118748 GCA_031412095.1 Allobosea sp. | reverse complement strand
GGAGAGATTTCCCCAATGGGCGATTATGCCGAACTCGAGGAGGCTTTGGCGTTCCAGCACCACGCGGACATGGTGCTGCTCGACGCCAGGCCGCCGAAAGACGCCGCATATCCGGGCGGGCATGGCAAGCCGTTCGACTGGGCGACATTGGCCGGCCTGCCGCCAGCGTTTGGCTTCATGCTGTCGGGCGGGCTGCATCCGGGCAATGTGGCCGAGGCCATCCGCACGGTGCGCAGCCTGGGCTGCAATCTGACCGGTGTCGATGTGTCCTCTGGCGTGGAGAGCGCGCCGGGCGTAAAGGACGTCCTCAAGATCCGGGATTTCATCGCCGCTGCACGCGCAGCGTGAGCTTGTCGAGTGACTGTCATGACCGTTCAGCCTGTGCCCAATTCATTCCGCAACGGCCCTGACGAAGCGGGCAAGTTCGGCATCTTCGGCGGGCGCTTCGTGGCCGAGACGCTGATGCCGCTGATCCTCGAACTCGAGAAGGCCTATGCCGATGCGAAGGTCGACCCGGCTTTCCGGACCGAGCTCGACGGCTACCTCAAGCATTACGTCGGCCGTCCGTCGCCGCTCTACTTCGCCGAGCGGATGACGGAGCACGTGCGCGCTCTGGCCCGGGCCAAGGGCGGGTCCGGTGGCGCGAAGATCTACTTCAAGCGCGACGAGCTCAACCACACCGGCGCGCACAAGGTGAACAACGTCACGGGCCAGATCATGCTGGCGATGCGCATGGGCAAGAAGCGCATCATCGCCGAGACGGGCGCGGGCCAGCATGGCGTGGCGACGGCGACGCTGTGCGCCCGCTTCGGCCTGCAGTGCGTGGTCTACATGGGCGCCGTCGACGTGGAGCGGCAGAAGCCCAACGTGTTCCGGATGAAGATGCTGGGAGCGGAGGTCATTCCTGTCCAGTCAGGCACCAGGACGCTCAAGGATGCGATGAACGAGGCCCTGCGCGATTGGGTCACCAATGTCGCGGACACGTTCTACTGCATCGGCACGGCGGCCGGCCCGCACCCGTATCCGATGATGGTGCGGGACTTCCAGTCGGTCATCGGAACCGAGACGCGCACGCAGATGCTCGAGATGGAAGGCCGCCTGCCGGATTCGCTGATCGCTTCGATCGGCGGCGGCTCCAACGCCATCGGCCTGTTCCATCCGTTCCTTGACGACGCCTCCGTCAGGATATGGGGCGTCGAGGCGGCCGGACATGGCGTTGAGACAGGCCAGCATGCGGCTTCGCTCACCGGCGGCGCCCCCGGCGTCCTGCACGGCAACCGCACCTATCTGCTGATGGACGCCGACGGCCAGATCACCGATGCGCACTCGATCTCGGCCGGCCTCGATTATCCCGGCATCGGCCCCGAGCACGCCTGGCTGCACCAGATGGGGCGGATCGAGTACATCTCCGCCACCGACAGCGAGGCGCTGGAGGCTTTCCAGCTCTGCTCCAAGCTGGAGGGGATCATCCCGGCGCTCGAACCGGCGCATGCGCTGGCCAAGGTGGTCGAACTGGCGCCCGGCCTGCCGCAGGACCACCTGATGGTGATGAACCTGTGCGGACGCGGCGACAAGGACATCTTCACGGTGGCCGAGCATCTGGGCGGCATGTAGCTTCGCGCGCCTGCCCTGACAGCACGATGAACTGCGCCGCCCGCGCGACCGGCTGCGCTCAGTCAGACATCGTTAACGTCAAGCAATTATCATGCGCCCCAACGACCAAACTTGAATGAACATTCGAGAACGTTGAAGGCGTCGATGCCAAGCTCTTCTCTAATGCGCCTGTTCCGGGGCTCCGAGATGCCGGCTGCCGAGCCGCCGCCCGCGTCGGCTCATCCCCTCCCGGACGGTCCGGCAGCGGCAGCCAGGGCTTCCGGCAACGCCGATGCGGGATTTTCGGCCGCCATCGATCTGATCGAGGCCGATGTGGTCGCGGCCCTGGTCCAGGTCGACCACGCCGCCAACCGTTCGCTGACGCTTTCGGAGCAGACCGTCCGGCAGTTGCTCGACGTCCACGGCACGATCGACGCCTTGAAGAGCGCGAGCCAGCACGCCAGCCTCGACGTCGGCGGCCTGGCCGCGGCCGTCATCCAGATGGGCGTGGCCGCGGGGGAGGTCGAGAAGTCCGCCCAGCAGGCGCGCGACGACGTCGAGATCGCCGCCGTTCAGGCGCAGGAGGCGGCGGGGTTCCTCGCCGGCCTCGAAGCCGCCGCGGCCGAGATCACGCAGATCGTCTCGACGATCGACGACGTCGCGCGGCAGACCAACCTCCTGGCCTTGAACGCAACCATCGAGGCCGCCCGCGCCGGCGAAGCTGGAAGAGGGTTCGGAGTGGTCGCGCAGGAGGTGAAGAGCCTCTCCATCGAGACCAAGCGGGCCGTGAGCGACATCAGGGGCCGGGTCGAGCGGCTCGAGCAGACCACGCGCCAGGCGTTGGCGGCGATGTCCGTGATCATCGCGTCGGTGCGCAATGTCGATCCCCAGATCCGCGCCATCGCCCAGGCCAACGGCGAACAGACATCGGCCCTGCGCGAATTGTCCCGCCGTTCTGCGGAATCCTCGCAGTTCGTGGAGCATGTGGCTGGCCAGATCGAGATCGTCGACAAGGCGATCCTGCTTGCCCGCGACGAAAGCCTCCTGACGCAGGCGTCCTCGGCCACGAGCATGGCGCTGGCCCAGGGCCTGCGACGCCGTTTCGTGCCGGTGATCCGGTCCACAACCGCTGGCGACCGGCGCATCCATGACCGCTACCCTGCGGAGATGCCGCTGACGATCGTGGCCGCCGACGCCAGGCACGGCAGCGAGACCATCGACATCAGCGCGGGAGGGGTGCTGGCCTCGATCCCGCCAGGGTTCAGCCTGCCTGCCGGCTCCGAACTGATCCTTGCCATAACGGGGCTTGGCTCCCTGCCGGCGCGCCTCAGGGCGGTGAGCCCCTTGGGCCTGCACATGTCCTTCACGGAGGTCGAAGGGCCGGCGTTCGATCCGTTCCGCCTCAAGCTGCAGGCGGTCGAGGCCGAGTACATGCCATTGATCGCGGCCGCTCAGGCGGTGGCGGGCGAGATCATCGCAGGCATGCAGGCGGCGTTGTCGCAAGGCCTGCTCACGCGGGACGAACTGTTCGACGCCGACTACCGCCCGGTCCCCGGCAGCGATCCGCAGCAATATGAAGTCCGCAGCCTCAAGGTACTGGAGCAGATCCTGCCGCCCGTGCTGGAATCGCGGCTCGCTCTGGACCCTCGCCTGGTCTTCGTGCTCGCCATCGACCGCAACGGCTACATCGGCGTCCACAACAGGCTCTATTCGCAGACGCAGCGTCCCGGCGACGTGGCCTGGAACACGGCCAATTGCCGCAACAGGCGCATCTTCGACGACCGGGCCGGCATCGTCGCAGCGCGGTCCACGAGGCCTTTCACCGTTCAGGCCTACCAGCGCGACATGGGCGGCGGACAGATGGTGATGATGCGTGAGGTGGATGCGCCGATCACCATCGCAGGCCGCCACTGGGGCGGTGTCCGGATGGCCTACAAGCTCTGAAGCAGCCGCCACGGGTCAAGGATCGAGGAATCCGGGTTCCACTTTCCGGCGGCATGCTTTAAAGCGAGCGCCATGACCGTGACCGAGACACTTCGACCCGCTACGCTCGGGACATCCCGCCTGACCGCACGTTTCGCCGCCTGCGCCGCTGCTGGCCGCGCCGCGCTCGTCACCTTCGTGACCGCCGGCGATCCGGACCGGCAGACCGCCGAGGCGATTCTGAAGGCGCTGCCGCCCGCCGGGGCCGACATCATCGAGCTTGGCATGCCTTTCACGGACCCGATGGCGGACGGCATCCCGATCCAGCTTGCAGGCCAGCGCGCGCTCAAGGCCGGCCAGACCCTGCGCCGCACGCTTGAGATGGTGAGCCGCTTCAGGGAGTCTGACGCGGACACGCCTGTCGTCCTGATGGGCTATTACAACCCGGTCTACGTCTATGGCGTCGAGGCGTTCGTGCGCGATGCGCTTGGCGCGGGGGTCGACGGCCTGATCATGGTCGACCTGCCGCCGGAGGAGGACGACGAGCTCTGCCTTCCGGCGCTGAAGGCCGGGCTCAGCTTCATCCGCCTCGCCACGCCCACCACCGACGACGCGCGCCTGCCCAAGGTGCTCCGGAATTCGTCAGGCTTCGTCTACTACGTGTCGATGACTGGCATCACCGGCGGCGTGATCGCCTCCTATGATGCTGTCGGGGAGGCCGTGGCCCGCATCAAGGCGCATACGCGCCTGCCTGTCGCGGTCGGCTTCGGAGTCAAGACGGCCGAGGACGCTGCGGCCATCGCGCGGGGCGCGGATGGCGTCGTGGCCGGCTCGGCGCTGGTCGAACGGGTGCGCCTGTCGCTGGATGCCGGCGGCAAGGCCACCTCGGGAACTGTCAAGGCCGTCACCGATCTCGTCGCGGAGCTCGCCGCCGGGGTCCGCTCCGTCGCCAAGGCGGCTTGACGCGGGGCCTGTCCCGTTCCCACATGCCGAGCGCCCGCCGGCGCTGCGCGGGGCTGGCCCGCGGATCCAGGAACCTTCGCCCTCAAAGGAGCATTCGTCATGAACTGGATCTCAGACGGGGTTTTGCCGAAGATCAAGACCCTGTTCAAGCGCGAGGCGCCGGACAATCTGTGGATCAAGTGCCCGGATTCAGGCCAGCTCGTGTTCCAGAAGGACGTGGAGGCCAACCTGTGGGTCATACCGGGCTCGAACCATCATCTGCGCATGTCGTCGCTCGACCGGCTCCGGATGATGTTCGACGAGGCCAAGTGGCTTGACGTGGCCCTGCCGGACGTCGCCGTCGATCCGCTCAAGTTCCGCGACGAGAAGCGCTATGTCGACCGGCTGCGGGACGCCAGGGCCAAGACCTCCATGCAGGATGCTTTCCGGATCGGCTTCGGCCGGGTCGAAGGCAATCCGATGACCATCGCGGTGCAGGATTTCGATTTCATGGGCGGCTCGCTCGGAATGGCGGCGGGCGAGGCCTTCATCAAGGGCGCCGAGACCGCCGTCGAGAAGCGCACGCCATACATCGTCTTCGCCGCTTCCGGCGGCGCGCGCATGCAGGAAGGCATCCTGTCGCTGATGCAGCTTCCGCGCACGACGGTCGCGACGCGGCGGCTGAAGGATGCGGGGCTTCCCTACATCGTTGTGCTGACCAACCCGACAACGGGCGGCGTCACGGCCTCCTACGCCATGCTGGGCGACGTGCACATCGCCGAACCTGGCGCCCTCATCGGCTTCGCAGGCCCGCGCGTGATCGAGCAGACGATCCGCGAGAAACTGCCGGACGGTTTCCAGAGGGCTGAATACCTCAAGGACCATGGCATGGTGGACATGGTCGTCCATCGCCAGGATCTGAAGGCAACCGTCTCCCGGATCGCCCGGCTGCTGATGAAGCTGCCGGCGCCGGAAGCGGCCGCCTGATTGACCCTCCTTTTCTGATCGGCGCAATATGGCTGTCTCGATTGATGCGCTGATCGCCCGGCTGCTTGCGCTGCATCCGAAGGCCATCGACCTGTCGCTCGGGCGCATCGAGCGGCTGCTCGACGCGCTGGGCGAGCCGCACCGGCGCCTGCCGCCGACGATCCACGTCGCAGGGACCAACGGCAAGGGCTCGACCATCGCCTTCATGCGGGCGATGCTGGAGGCGCACGGCCTACGTGTCCACGTCGACACCTCGCCGCATCTCGTTCGCTTCAACGAGCGCATCAGGCTCGGCGCCAAGGGTGGCGGGGTCCTGGTCGATGACCAGCGCCTGCTCGATGCGCTGCAGCGCTGCGAGGCGGCCAATGGCGGCCAGCCGGTCAGCTTCTACGAGATCGTCACCGCGGCCGCCTTCCTGCTGTTCGCAGAGCAGCCCGCCGACGTGCTTCTGCTCGAGGTCGGACTTGGCGGGCGCTTCGACGCGACGAATGTGATCGACCGTCCGGCCTGCGCCATCGTCACCTCCATCGGAATGGACCATGCCGAATACCTTGGCGACACGCTCTCCAAGATCGCGGCGGAGAAGGCCGGGATCTTCAAGCGGGGCTCTCCTGCCGTGATCGCGCCGCAGACCTACCGGGAGGCCGACGAGGTCCTCGTCGCGGAGGCGGCGCGCCGCGGCGCGAGCGCCGTCTGGGTCGGTGGCCAGGAGTTCGGCATGCGCGAGGAGGCCGGCCGGCTGGTCTATCAGGACGAGGACAGGCTGATGGACCTGCCGCTGCCCCGCCTGGCCGGACGGCATCAGCACATCAACGCCGCGACCGCCATCGCCGGCTTGCGCGCCGCCGGCTACGATCTGCCGGATGCGGCTTTCGAGGAGGGCCTAGCCCGTGCCGAGTGGCCCGCGCGCATGCAGCGGCTATCCCGCGGCCGTCTGGCCGACATCTGCCCCCCGGGCTCGGAGCTGTGGCTTGACGGCGGGCACAACGCGGACGGCGGCCGCGTCCTCGCCGCGGCGATGGCCGACCTGCACGACCGCAACCCTGCGCCGCTCGTCATGATCGTGGGCATGTTGGGCACCAAGGACACCAGCGCCGTCCTCAAGCCGTTCGCGGGACTGGCGCGCGAACTGATCGCGGTCCCGATTCCCGGCCAGCAGGCCGCGCGCAGCGCCGACGACATCGCTTCGCTGGCGCACGCAGCCGGGATCAAGGCCCGCCCGGCCGGCTCCGCCTCCGCCGCCCTCGAGGACATCGCCCGGCAGGAATGGCCGGTCCCGCCGCGCATCCTGATCTGCGGCTCCCTCTATCTAGCCGGTGAGGTGCTCGGCCTGAACGGAACGCCTCCCACCTGAAGCCGGCGATGCAGGCCGTTCTCCAGGATGCCCGAAGGGAGCAGGCGCCGGCAGGTCACGGGACCTTGGCCCGGGCCGGACTCGATTCGGAAACCACGCTGCCGACGACGGCTTTACCTGCCCGGAAAAACGCGCTTCACTGACCAGGTTGCCGTGAGGCGAAGCGTGGGGTGTGCGATGCTGCGTCGTTGTCTGATGGCCCTTGCGGCGATGGCCGGGATCCTTGGAACCCCCGGCATCGCCACCGCCAGGGTCGACATCAAGGTCGATCTGGCCGGCCAGCGGATGACGGTCGCAACATCGGATGGTGAAAGCTACGTCTGGGCCGTGTCGTCAGGCCGTCAGGGCTATCGAACGCCGGCCGGAGCCTACCGCGCGCAGCGTCTCGAGAAGAAATGGCATTCGCGCAAGTATGGCGGGGCGATGCCCAACGCCGTGTTTTTCCACGGCGGCTACGCCATCCACGCGACGGGGGAGACGGGCCGCCTCGGCCGCCCCGCCTCCCATGGCTGCGTGCGCCTTCATCCAGCCCATGCGGCGAAGCTGTTCTCGCTGGTGCAGCGCCATGGCAAGGGCGCCACGCGCATCGCGATCAACGGCGTCGCGCCGGATGGCTCCCAGTTCGCCAAGAGCCGCCAGCAGGAGAACGCGAAGGTCGCCTCGGCCAAGGCCAAGAGCAGGACCACGAGCAGGACCATGAGCAAGGCCACGGACTGGACCACCGCCCGCGGCCGCGTGCTGGAGCGTGACGGCTTTTTCGCGCCCGGTGCCGCGATGGGCTTCCAGCCGGTGTCGCCCAGCCATGGCGACTGGTTCCTGCGGCGTTGATGCGCGCAGAGCGGCGGTTGTGACGTCGGGCGGAAGCGGCTACATCGCGGGGCGGCGCGGGCGCGCCTGCCTGGCGGACGGTGATCTGATGACGGACGACGTGATCCTCGATCTGAGCGGGCTCAAGTGCCCGCTGCCTGCACTGCGCACGCGCAAGGCGCTGAGATCGCTTGCCGCAGGATCGCTGATCTCCGTCATCTGCACCGATCCCATGGCGAGCATCGACATTCCCAATCTTTTGCGCGAAACCGGTGATGAGCTTTCGGGCCAGAGCGAAGCCGGCGGCAGGATCAGGTTCGACATCCGCAAGGCGAGCATCTGAACCGAGGGCCAGCCTTCATCCACGTGACTCGACCGGAATTCAAATGACCATATCTCCTTCCGACGTCCTGCGTGCGCTTGAATTGGTCAAGATGCCGAGCGGCCAGTCCCTCGGCACCTCCGGCCGCGTCAGCGACGTGCTGTTCGACGGGCCGAAAGTCATGTTCTCCATCGCCATCGACGCGACGGAGGCGGCCGCCATGGAGCCCGTCAGGCAGGCGGCGGAAAGCGCGGCCAAAGGCTTGCCCGGGATCACGCAGGCCCTTGTCACGCTGACGGCGGACCGTGCTCCCGAAGCGCGCACCGCGGCTCAGGCCGCCCGCGCGCAGGCCGCGAAAGGCGGGCCGACGCCTCGCGCGGCAGGCGTGCCGGGCATCCGGCACATCGTGGCCGTCGCCAGCGGCAAGGGCGGCGTCGGCAAATCGACGACGGCGGCCAATCTGGCGGTCGGCCTGGCGACGCTAGGGCTGAAGGTCGGAATCATGGACGCCGACATCTACGGCCCGTCCGTGCCGAAGATATTCGGCGTCACCGGGCGTCCACGGCTTGTGTCAGGCCGGACGCTCGCCCCGATGGAGGCTTACGGCCTCAAGATCATGTCGATCGGCTTCCTGATCGACGAAGAGACGCCGATGATCTGGCGCGGCCCCATGGTGATCTCGGCGATCACGCAGATGCTGCGCGAGGTGGCGTGGGGCGAACTGGACGTGCTGATCGTCGACATGCCGCCGGGCACCGGGGACGCCCAGCTCACCATGGCGCAACAGACGCCTCTTGCAGGCGCGGTGATCGTGTCGACCCCGCAGGACCTCGCCTTGATGGATGCCCGCCGCGGCGTGGCGATGTTCAAGCGCGTCGAGGTGCCGATCCTCGGCATCGTGGAGAACATGAGCTACTTCATCGCGCCGGACACGGGCAACCGCTACGACATCTTCGGCCATGGCGGAGCGCGCAACGAGGCGCTGCGCCTTGGCGTGCCGTTCCTCGGCGAGATTCCGCTGGCGATGCCGATCCGCGAGTTGTCCGATTCCGGCCGCCCGATCGTCGCCTCCGATCCCGACAGCCCGCACGCGAAGGCCTATATCGAGATCGCGCGCAAGGTCAAGGCCGGGCTGGAGAGCGGCGGAACGGTCAGGACCCCGCCCCGCATCGTCATCGAGTGAAGGCAGCCAACGATAGAGCCCTCATCAGTGAGGCTTCAAAGCCTCACGGAAGATGGCGCCGCGAACGCTTCCGCCGCGGGCTTCTGCTGCATGTCGAGCACGCCGTACCAGACGCAGGCGGCGACGGCGCTGAACACTAGCGCGGCAAAGAATGACTTCATGATGTATCCCCTCCGAGACGGCCGGCATCAAAGTCGATGCGCGGCCGCGAACCTCATCTACGCGGCAATCGCCGTTGATTCAAGGACAGGTTCCAAGGGGAGATCCAAGGGGAGATCCAAGGACAGGATCAGGGCGCCTTGCCTTGCGCCAGGATCGCTTCCGCCTGCGCGATGTCTTCGGGTGCATTGGCGTTGAAGAACGGATCGACGGGCTCGGACGGCCACTCGACGGCCGCCACCCGGTAGCGTGCCGTGAACCGGTCGATCTTGCGCTCGCCCTCGCTGGTCAACGCCTGCCGGAGCGCCTCCCGGACAGTCACCGGCCACAGCCCGATCACCGGATGCCTCCAGCCGCCTGACGCCGCCACGGCCAGTTCGGCGTCGGCGGCCTGCAGCCCGTCCCTCAGCCGCGCCACGAGGTCGCGCGGGATGAACGGAGTGTCCGCGGCCACGCTGACCACGTGGGTCGCGGCAGGGCTATGCGCAGCCGCCCAGTCGAGGCCGGCGAGGATGCCGGCGAGGGGCCCGGCGAAGCCCTCCACGCTGTCGGCCGCCACAGGCAGCCCCCAGGCGGCGAACCGGTCCGGCGGGCCGTTGGCGTTGATGAGAAGGCCCGCGCATTGCGGCTCGAGGCGCTCGATCACGTGGTCGAGGATGGCCTTGCCGCCAATGGTCCTGAGCGGCTTGTCGCCTCCGCCCATGCGCCGCGCCAGACCGCCTGCGAGCAGGAGACCGAGGATTTCAGGCTCACTCATCCCGGCCAACTCCCTCGCTCGAGCCCTTGCGGCGCGAGGCCGGGCTGTCGTCCTCGACGAAACGCAGGTCCTGGTCGAACACGATGCGCTCCGCTCCCGCCAGCGCCAGGAAGCGCTTGCCGCGCGCCCTGCCGATCAGCGTCAGCCCCGCCTTGCGCGCCAGCTCCACGCCCCAGGCCGTGAAGCCCGAGCGTGAGACGAGCACGGGTATCCCCATCCTGACGGTCTTGATCACCATTTCGGAGGTCAGTCGGCCCGTGGTGTAGAAGATCTTGTCGCCTGCCTCGATCTGGTGGCGGAACATGTAGCCGGCGATCTTGTCGATGGCGTTGTGCCGGCCGACATCCTCCATGTAGATCAGCGCCCGGTCCGCCTTGCACAGCACGCAGCCATGGATGGCCCCGGCCTCCAGATAGAGCGAGGGCGTGGTGTTGATCGTGCGCGTCAGGGCATAGATCCACGATGTCCTGATCGAGGCCTGAGGCAGCGCCATGCCCTCGATGACCTCCATCAGGTCGCCGAAGGCCGTGCCCTGCGCGCAGCCGGACGTCTGGGTGCGCTTCCTGAGCTTGTTCTCGAAATTGGTCTGCGCAGGCGTGCGCACCACCACCACGCCGAGTTCCTCGTCGACGTCGACACCGGTGACCTCCTCATCGGGCTTCAGCATGCCCTGGTTGAGCAGGTATCCGATGGCCAGCTCCTCTGGATGGTCGCCGATCGTCATCATGGTGACGATCTCCTGCGCGTTCAGATAGAGCGTCAGCGGCTTCTCATGGATGACCCGCGTGACCACGCTCGCGCCGGTGTGGTCGATCCCGGTCACGGTTTCGGACAGCCTCGGATCGTCGGGGTTCGGCCGTACCAGATAATCGTCGTTCTGGATGTGTCCGGCTGCGAGGTCATGGCGCGTCATTTCGGTGTCCCGTTGCCTTCCGCTTCTCCTGATAGAGCCTGAAGCAGGGCATTGCACAACTTCGCTTTCAGCAGTGCCGCGCCAAATCCGCCGAAAGCGTGGGAAACCGAGGCGCTGCGGCCCTCACGAAGCTCTGCGCCTGTTGCGCGAAGCCCACAGACGCCGCGGCCTTTTTCAGGTTAACGTCGTCTGCAAGACGGCCGGCGGCGGGACGCCGGCGCACGACAAGAGAAAGTCACCGGAAACGTCATGAACGTCTTACTCCAAGCTTCGGTCCCGCGCGTTTTCGGATCGAGCGCTCACGGGCGTGAGGATTGATGCCTGATCTCGGTTCAAGGCCTGTTCTCGATCCGGCGACGGATGCCGCGCTGCTCCTGCAGCGCATGGGCTTCTTCACGCTTGGCGTCGCCCTGCCGGTGTCGGCCATGGTTTCGCGCCGCGCCGCGGTCGTGCTTGTTCCGATCGGCGTGGCGCTTCTGGTCATCGCATCCGTCCTGTCCGAGCCCGAGCGCTTCGCGCGGGCCCTGAAGCGGCGCTCGATGCGGGCGACCGTACTGCTGCTCGCGTTGCTGGTCGGGTGGAGCTTTCTGTCCGCGACCTGGGCTCCGCGCGGCGTCGGCGGCTTCGACCGGGTCCTGAACATGCTGTTCGCGTTCGCTGCCGGCCTCCTGGCCGTCGCCGCCCTGCCCGACCGGATGCGCGCCGCGAACCTCAACGCACTGGCGGTCGGAGCCGGGGTCGCGGCGGTCGTCGCAGCGATGATGCAGGTCACCGGCTATGGCCTTGGCGATGCCGAGGATGACGTGACGGTTGTGGTGCGCGGCCTTGCGACGCTGATCGTGTTCGCGGGCCCGCTCGTCGCGTGGCTGCTGTCGCGCGGCCGGACCCGAGGCGCGCTCGCGTTGTTCGGCGCGGTCGCCGCCGTCACGGCGTTGACCTCGGACATGGTTCTTGCCGCAGCGCTCGGCGCCGGCTCGCTCGCGTTCGCGCTGGCTGCGGCTTCACCGGGCAAGGTGGCGGCGCGGTCCGCGGCCTTCCTGGGGGTTGTGGTCCTGGCGGCGCCTCTGTCGCCCTGGGTCGCGGCGCCCCTGGCGCCGTTCCTGGCCGGCATGGCCCTCGACATCGCCGCTTCGTTGCAGGCCTGGGGGGCGTTGATCGAAAAGGCCCCGATCAAGCTTTTGACCGGCCATGGCTTCGGCGCCTTCAACTTTCAGCGGATCACGGCGACCGGGAGCGCGCCGCTGCCGCCATCCATCGTCGTCGAGATCTGGCATGACCTCGGCGTCGTTGGCGCGCTCGCCTTCGCCGTGTCGCTGGGCATGGCCGTGCGCGCCACGCGGGCCTTGCCCCAGATCGTGCAGGCAGGCGCCATAGCAGCTTATGTCGCCGCGTTCGCCTTCGGGCTGATCGGCCTCGCCGGCATCCGAGCCTGGTGGCTGATGACGCTGGTCGCGGCGATGATCGTGACCACCGCGGTGGCGCGCGGGCAGGCCCGCACCGATAGGCCGCTGGCGCGCTTCGTCAAGCGCGACGGGCAGGGCGATGCCAATTCAGGATCGGCCCGTCCGATCGTGGCGGGCAAGCCCGGCCGCCATCAGGCCTGACGCCGCCGCCCGCCCTCGGGCGATGTCATGCGGCGGCGGGAATGACGAGCTTCCGTCCCTCGACCACCGCGTGGCAGGCGACGCCGTCAATTGATCTGGGGGCCTCGACGACGCACCGTTCATTCGCCAGCGGGCAGCGCGGATGGAACGTGCAGCCCGAGGGCGGGGTGATCGGGTTCGGGATCTCGCCCGCCACCGGGATGCGCTGGCGCCCGCTCATGGCGAGGTCCGGCACCGCGTCCAGCAGCATGCGGGTGTAGGGATGCCGCGGGTTGGTGAACATGTCCTTGGCTTCGGACACCTCGACCAGCCGTCCCAGGTACATCACGCCGATGCGGGTCGCCATGTGCCGCACCACGGCGAGATTGTGCGAGATGAACAGGTAGGTGAGGCCGAACTTTTCCTGCAGGTCGCGCATCAGGTTGAGGATCTGCGCCTGCACCGAGACGTCGAGCGCCGAGGTCGGCTCATCGCACACGATGAAGTCGGAGTTCGACGCCAGGGCGCGCGCGATGGCGACGCGCTGGCGCTGGCCGCCGGAGAACTCATGCGGGAATTTGCGTCCGTCGTCCGGGTGCAGCCCGACAAGCGTCAGCAATTCCCCGACGCGCGCGACGATCTCCGCCTCGCCCTCGACGACGCTGAAGGCGCGGATCGGTTCGGCGATGATGCGGTCGACGCGCCAGCGCGGGTTGAGCGAGGCGAACGGGTCCTGGAATATCATCTGCATGCGGCGACGCAGCTTGGCGCGCTGCGCCGCCTGGTTCTTGTCGGTCATCGACACGCCGTCGATCGTGACCTCCCCGCCGGAGACGCCCAGCAGCCCCACCACCATCTTGGCGACGGTCGACTTGCCCGAGCCGGACTCGCCAACGAGCGCGAAGGTCTCGCCCTTCTTGATGTCGAACGACACGCCGTCGACAGCCTTGAGGTATTGCTTCGGCGACTGCTCCAGCACCCGGTTGAGCCAGGGCTTGGAGACGTCGAAGACCTTCTTGAGGTCCGTGACCTCGACATAGGGACGCGGGTTCATCGGCTGGCCTCGGCGGAGAAAATCTCGGCGGACGTCTGGTCGTAAAGATGGCACGCGACCCGCCGGCCGTTCACCGGCAGGGGCGCCGGCCGGTCGACATGGCAGCGGGCGAAGACCTCGCTGCAGCGCGGATTGAAGGCGCATCCAGTCGGGATCGACGACAGGCGCGGCATCGAGCCGGGAATCTGCACCAGCCGCGAGGCCGAGGCCTCGAGCGTCGGGATCGCCCCCATCAGGCCCTTGGCGTAGGGATGCAGCGGACGCTGCACCACGTCGCGCACCGGCCCGATCTCGGCGATGCGGCCCGCATACATCACCGCGACCCTGTCGGCGGTCTCGGCGATGACGCCCATGTCGTGGGTGACGAGCATCACCGCCATGCCGCGCTCGCGGCCGAGCTTTTTGATGAGCGAAATGATCTGCGCCTGCACCGAGACGTCGAGCGCGGTCGTCGGCTCGTCCGCAACGATGAAGTCCGGTTCGGCGCAAAGCGCGAGCGCGATCACCACACGCTGGCGCATGCCGCCCGAGAACTCGTGCGGATAGCCGTCGATGCGCTTTTCGGGTGCGGGAATGCCGACCTCGGTGAGCAGTTCGATGGCCCGGTTTCGCGCCTGCCGCTCGTTCATCGGCAGATGCGTGCGGATCGTCTCGATCAACTGCTCGCCGACGCGGAACAGCGGGTTCAGCGAGGTGAGGGGATCCTGGAAGATCATCGCCACCTTGCGGCCCCTGATCTTGCGCATCTCGTCGGGCGGCAGGTTGTCGATGCGCCGGCCGTTGAGCACGATCTCCCCGCCCGAGATGCGGCCGGGCGGCTCGATCAGCCCGATGATGGCCGCGCCGGTCACCGACTTGCCGGCCCCGGATTCGCCGACCACGCCGAGCACCTCGCCGCGGGCGATGTCGAACGACACGCCGTCGATGGCGCGCAACGTCGCCCGCCGCGTGACGAACTCGACCTGAAGGTTGCGCACGGAAATGACGGGTTCGTTCATGATGGCTCCACGCAGGGCGTCTTGGCTGAGGCACGCATCCGCATCACCTCAATTTAGGGTTGAGCGCGTCGCGCAGCCAGTCGCCAAGCAAATTGATTGCCAACGCCAGGATCACGAGCATCATGGCCGGGAAGAACAGGATCCACCACTCGCCGGACAGCAGGAACTTCTGGCCCGAGCGGATCAGCGTGCCGAGCGAGGGCTGGGTGATCGGCAGGCCGACGCCCAGGAACGACAGGGTCGCCTCCTCGATGATGGCCAGCGCCAGGTTGATGGTGGCGATGACCAGCACCGGGCCCATGACGTTCGGCAGCACATGCCGCGCCATGATCCCGAAGCCCGAGACGCCCATCAGCCGCGCTGCCTGAACATATTCCTTGTTGCGCTCCACCATGGTCGAGGCGCGGACGGTGCGCGCATACTGCGCCCAGTTGGACAGCCCGATCGCGACGATGATGACGATGACCGCCGTCGTCTCGTATTGCTGCGGAGGGATGAGGCTGCGCGCCACGCCGAAAATGAGGAGCGCGATCAAAATCGCCGGAAACGAGAGCTGGATGTCGGCGACGCGCATGATCAGCATCTCGATGCGGCCGCCGAGATAGCCGGCCATGAGCCCGAGCCCGATGCCGACCACCATCGAGAAGACCACCGACGCCAGCCCCACCACCAGCGACAGGCGCGTGCCGTAGAACAGCGCGGAGAACAGGTCGCGCCCCTGCTCGTCCGAGCCCATGATGAACAGCATGCCCGATCCTGCGCCGCGCTCCATCGGGTGCGAAAAGCCGTCGAGCAGGTTGAGGGCCACGGGGTCGAAGGCGTTCTGGGGCGCCAGCACATTGGCCATCAGCGCAAGGATGACGATCAGGAGGGTGACGGTGGCGGACACGATCGCGACGGGCGAAGATTTGAACGAGAGCCACAGATCGGAATCGCGCCACAGGGCGACGCGCTCCTTGAACGTGATCTTCAGCTTGGCTGGCGCCTCGACGGGGGCGGGTTTGGCGAGATCGCTCATCTGGTCACCTGGCCGGCACGACGGCGCCGCTGCGGAGGCGCGGGTCGACAAGGAAATACAGGGTGTCGACGACAAGGTTCACGACGACGAAGACGAGGCCGACGAACATCAGGTATGCCGCCATGACCGGGATGTCGACGACCTCGACGGCCTTCACGAAAAGGGCGCCGAGGCCAGGCCAGTTGAACACCGTCTCCGTGACGATGGCGAAGGCGATCACCGAGCCAAGCTGCAGCCCTGTGATCGTGATCACGGGCACCATCGTGTTGCGCAGCGCGTGGCGGAAGTTGATGGCCCTGCTGGAGAGGCCGCGCGCCCGGGCGAACTTGATGTATTCGGTCCGCATCACCTCGAGCATCTCGGCCCGCACCAGCCGCATGATCAGGGTGAGCTGGTAAAAGCCCAGCGTCAGCACCGGCATGATCAGGGATTTCCGTCCGGACTCCGTGAGGAGCCCTGTCGTCCACCAGCCGAACGAAACCACGTCGCCGCGCCCGAACGAGGGAAGCCAGCGCAAGGTGACGGCGAAAAGGAAGATCAGGCCGACGCCGATCAGGAAAGTCGGGAGGCTCACGCCGATCAGCGACAGGCTCATCACCAGGTTCGCCACGACGCCCTTGCGGTTGAGCGCGGCGTAGATGCCGAGGCCGAGCCCGAACACGAGGGCGAAGATCGCGGACAGCATCGCCAGTTCGATGGTTGCGGGTAGCCGCTCGACCAGCAGGTCGGCGACGGGCCTGCCCTGCCGGTAGGATATGCCTAAGTCGCCCTGCACGGCGTTCCCGAGAAACCGCGCGAACTGCAACGGGAACGGATCGTTCAGCCCAAGCGACTCCGTCAGCTCCTCCCGGTCCTTCAAGGTCGCGTCCTGCCCCACGATGGAGGCGACCGGGTCGCCGACATAGCGGAACATCGAGAACGCGATGAAGGCGACCGCCAGCATCACCAGCGTGGCCTGCGTCAGGCTTCGGAGGAGGTAGGCCAGCATTGTCTGCGCGGCTCCGGACTGTTCCGATGAACGAGGGACTCGGAAAACAAGATGGCCGGGAGGGGCCGAAAACCGCCCATCCCGGCCATCAGGCGATGTCGGATCATGAACCGCGGGCGTTCAGGAAGCGCATCTTCGGCGTGTTCTCGACGTCGGTCGGGATGTTCCATTCCGAGCGCATCGCGCCGGCGATGAACTGCATGTGAATCGGCGCGTAGACGTCGTTCTCCTTGATCCACTTCCAGACCGAGGCGATGGTCGCATTGCGCTTGGCCGGGTCGATCTCGGAGTTGAGGCTGTCGATCTGCGCGTCCAGCGTGGCGTTCGACAGGCCGGTGCCGTTCCAGGTGCCGGCGTTCGGCGTCTTCGTGCGGTAAAGGTCATTGAAGATGTAGTGGCTGTCGAAGGTCGGGATGCCCCAGCCGAGCAGGTAGAAATCGTACTCGCCCTTCTGGACGCCCGGGAAGTGCACACGCAGCGAATGCGCGACGAGCGTGGTCTTGATGCCGATCTGGCCCAGCATCGAGACGGCCGACTGGCAGACCCCTTCATCGTTCACATAGCGGTCGTTGGTGCAATGCAGCGTGACCGTGAAGCCGTTCGGATAGCCTGCGTCCGCAAGCAGCTTCCTGGCTGCGGCCACATCGTATTTCGGCCAGGTGTCGAGCTCCTTGGTGTAGCCGTTGATGAACGGCGTGGCGATCACGCCCAGCGGCGTCGACTGGCCGCGCATCGTGACGCGCTGGATCGCTTCGCGGTTGATGGCGGTGTTCACGGCCTGACGCACGCGCACGTCGGCGAACGGGTTCTTGCCCTTCACGTCCGATGACTTCAGCTCGGGCGCGCCCACGTTCATGCCCAGGAAGATCGGACGGTTCTCGGGGCCTGGATTGACGCGGATGCCGTTCGAGGTCTGGAGACGGGCGATGTCCTGGACGGGCACGTCCTGAAGGTAGTCGATCTCGCCGGAGAGCAGCGCCGCGACGCGGGTGGCCGCCTCGGGGATCGGGCGATAAACGATCTCGGTGATGCCGTGGTTGGCTTCAGCCGCGCCCCAATGGCCGGCATAGGTGCGCATCACGGTGCGGACGTCGGGCTCGCGGGTTACGAGCTGGAACGGGCCTGTGCCGACGGCCTGGCGTGTCGCGCCGTTCTCGACCTTCTCGCGCAGGTTCTGCGGGTCGCCGGCGTTGTTCGCCTCCGACCATTCCTTATCCATGATGAAGAGGTTGGTCAGGTTGTTGACCAGCAGCGGGTTCGGGCCCTTGGTCTTGAAGTGCACCGTCAGGTCGTCGACCTTGATGACGTCCTCGACGGACACAAGCAGCGACTTCATGTCGGCGGCGGGCTTCAGGGCGCGTTTCATCGAGAAGACGACGTCGTCGGCGGTGAAGGCGTTGCCGTTGTGGAACTTGACGTTCGGCCGGAGCTTGAACTCCCACATCGTCGGATCGTTCGGCAGCACGCGCCAGGAGGTCGCC
The DNA here is from genome assembly GCA_031412095.1 of Allobosea sp. Taxonomy (GTDB): domain Bacteria; phylum Pseudomonadota; class Alphaproteobacteria; order Rhizobiales; family Beijerinckiaceae; genus Allobosea. The sequence goes on along the minus strand of JANOCI010000015.1, from coordinate 100,686 downwards.
AGTGCGCCGCTCATCTTGCCGTCGAAGGCGCGGATGACCAGCGGCTCGTAGATGTTGTGCATCAGCACGTGGTTCGGGCCGGTGTTGCCCGAATGCGGATCCAGCGTCGTGGCGTCCTGCGAGCGGGCCCAGCGCAATGATTTGGCGTCGGCCGCCACCGTCGTCAGGAACGTCGCGGCCATCAGCGCGCCGACCGTCGCAAGGGTCTTGAATCGTGTCATGTCAGTCTCCCAACCTCATGTTTCTCCGCTCGGGCGCGAAGGCCAGCCATCAAACTAGAGCGTCCGTCCGCATCTGTCACCCACGCCCTTGCGCAATTGTCTTTCAAGGCTTCGCGAAAGCGATGGCCATGCGGCGGGCGCTCGCACGCATCCGCCGTGGCGGCGGAGCGGCTCAGCGCAGCTTCGGGTTCAAAGCGTCCCGCAGCCAGTCGCCCAGAAGGTTGATCGCCAGGACCAGCGCCGCAAGCGTCAGCCCCGGAAAGATCACCACCCACCATTCGCCCGAGAACAGGAACTCGTTGCCGATGCGGATCAGCGTGCCGAGCGACGGCTCGGTGGGCGGCAGGCCGACGCCGAGGAAGGACAGCGTCGCCTCCGTGATGATGGCCAGCGCCATGTTGATGGTGACGATCACGAGCACAGGCCCGATGGCGTTGGGAAGAACGTGCCGGAACAGGATGGTGGCCTGCCCAAGCCCGATGAGCCGAGCCGCCTGAACGTATTCCTTGTTGCGCTCGACCATCGTGGTGCCGCGCACGGTGCGGGCATACTGCACCCAGAACGATAGCCCGATCGAGACGACGAGGACCCAGAAGACGAGGACCTCCGATCTCGCCGCGCCGACGAGCGCCCGCATGGTGCCGTCGATGAGCAGCGCAATCAGGATGGCGGGAAACGTGAGCTGCACGTCGGCCACCCGCATGATGACGCTGTCGACGCTGCCGCCGACATAGCCCGATATGAGGCCCAGCGTGATGCCGATGGCGGCGGCCAGCACGACCCCGAGGAACCCGACGATCAGCGAGATGCGCATGCCGAACAGGATCGACGACAGCACGCAGCGCCCCTGCTGGTCGGTGCCCAGCGGAAAGCGCCATTCGCCGTCCGTCAGCCAGGCCGGCGGCTTGCCGCCGTCGAGCAGGCTGAGCGACGCGAGGTTGAACGGATCGTTCGGCGCGATCTGATGGGCGAAGATCGCCGAGAATATCATGATGAAGGTGATCAGCGCCGCCGTCATCGTCAGCCATGACCGCGTGAAGGAATGCCACAGGTCCGATTGCAGGAAGCGCGTCAGCATGGACGGCGGGCGGACCGCCTCGCCGGACGGCGCCGACTCTTTTGGCGCCAGGCCTTTTGGCGTCGGATCATGGTGTTGCAGATCTCGGGGCTGCAAGTCGCTGGCATGGGGCGGCGCTGACATCGGCATGGCTCCTATGCGGCCTTGCCGGACACGCGGATGCGCGGATCGACGGCGACGTAGAGCAAGTCCACGACCAGGTTGATCATCACGAAAAGGAAGGCGACGAGCAGCAGGTAGGCCGACATGATCGGAATGTCGACGCTCTGCACGGCCTGCAGGAACATCAGCCCCATTCCCGGCCACTGGAACACGGTCTCGGTGATGATGGCGAATGCGATCACGGCCCCCAGATTGAGGCCGATGATGGTGATCACCGGGATCAGCGTGTTCTTCAAGGCGTGGCGGTAGTTCACGGCGCGGGCGCTGAGCCCTCGCGCCTTGGCGAACTTGATGTAGTCGGTGCGCAGAACCTCCATCATCTCGGAGCGCACGAGGCGCATGATGAGGGTCATCTGGAAAAGGCCGAGCGTGATCGCGGGCAGCAGCAGCGAACGCCAGCCGTCCACGGTGAGGAATCCCGTCGACCAGTACGTGAAGTTCACGACGCCCTGACGCCCGAACGACGGCAGCAGCCCGAGCGTGACCGAAAACACGAAGATCAGCAGGATGCCGATCAGGAAGGTGGGCAAGGAGATGCCGATCAGCGACACCGTCTGGAAGAACTGGGCGAGGAGCGAGTTTGGCTTCAGGCCGGCGATCACGCCCATCGGGATGCCGAGGAACATCGCCAGGAACGCAGAGGCGAAGGCCAGCTCCATCGTCGCCGGGAAGCGGTCCGCGATCAGCTTCGCCACCGGCTGGCGGTTCTGGTAGCTGACGCCGAAATCGAGGCGGGCCGCGTTGGCGACGAAACGGCCGAACTGGACGATCACCGGATCGTCGAGGCCAAGGTTCTTGCGGATCTGCAGCCGTTCCTCGAGGGTCGTGTCCTGGCTGGTCATCTGCTGCGTCGGGTCGCCGACGAAACGGAACAGCGAGAACGAGATCAGCGCCACCGTGAGGAGCACGAGGACGGCCTGTCCGATACGGCGCAGGATGAAGGCGAGCATGAATCGGACCCTTGATGACGAAAGGGAACGGCGGGAGTCCGCCGTTCCCCGATATCAACGCACGAATGGCGTCATTACTTCTTGGTGACCCAGTAGAACAGCGGCTGGTTGTCGGCGCGCTGGGCCAGATCGATGTTCTTGCCGGTCCCCCAGGCCAGAGCCTGCTGATGCAGCGGGATATAGCCCACCTCGTCGTGCAGGATCTTGAAGGCTTCGAGGATCATGGCATCGCGCTTCGCCATGTCAGGCTCGACAAGCACCATGTTGGTCAGCGCATCGACGCGGGCGTTGGAGAAGCCGCCGTTGTTGAACTGGCCGCGTCCGCCCGAGCCGTCGGCCGTGCGGGTGTGCATCAGGTCGATCAGCACGTTGTGCGCGTCGCCGGTGCCGGGCGTCCAGCCGAGCAGGTAGAACGGCGTGTTGTAGATCGGCGAGTTGATCTTCGCGAAGAAGGCCGCGCGCGGGACCGCCTGCAGATTGATCTTGATCCCGACGCGGGCCAGCATCGCCGTGACCGCCTGGCAGATCGGGCCGTCATTGACATAGCGGTCGTTGGGGCAGTCGAAGTCGACCTCGAAGCGGATGCCGTCGGCGCCGCCGGCGCGCGGGTAGCCGGCCTCGTCAAGCAGCTTGTTTGCCGCCGCCAGGTCGAACGGATGACGCTTGATCTCGCTGATCTGCGGGAAGAACAGCGGCGAGATCAGGGAGGCGGCCGGCACGGCCGCGCCGCGCATGACCTGCCTGCGGATCGCCTCGATGTCGACGGCCTGGTAGAAGGCCTTGCGCACGCGCACATCCTTGAACGGGTTCTTCCCCTTCACGGACGACGCGGTGAGTTCGGGCCGCATCTGGTCGAACGAGAGGTAGATCGTGCGGACTTCCGGCCCTTCGAGGACGCGGGCGTTCGCCGAGGCGTTGATGCGCGGCACGTCCTGCAGCGGGACGGGATCGATCACGTCGACCTCGCCCGACAGCAGCGCGGCGACGCGGGTCGGCGCGGAGGTGATCGGCGTGAAGATCACGCGGTCGAGGTTATGTTCGGCCTTGCCCCACCAGCTCGGATTCTTCTCGAAGACGGTGCGCACGCCGAGCTGATGCTCGGTGATCTTGAAGGGGCCGGTGCCGTTGGCGTTGATGGTGGCGAAGCCCGGGGTGGTGGCCTGGGGCGCGGGCGGGATCTGGGCGTTGTTCGCCTCGGTCCACTCCTTGTCCATGATGTACCAGGTGTCCCACGCGTAATGCAGGATCGGGTTCGGGCTCTTCAGCTTCACGTCGACGGTGAAGTCGTCGACCTTGACGAACTCAGGTCCGCCGGACAGGCGCGAGGTCAGCTGGGAGTTGTTGGCGACGACCCGCTGGGCGGAGAAGACGACGTCGTCTGCGGTGAAGTCGGAGCCGTTGTGGAACTTGACGCCCTTGCGCAGGTAGAACCGCCACCGCATGCCGTTGTCGAGGACCTCCCAGCGCTCTGCGAGCCCGGGGATGATCTTGAGGTCCTTGCCGCGCTTGGTCAGGCCTTCATAGACGTTGCCCTGGAGGCCGAGCGTGGTGGTCTCGTTGATGCCGTACGGGTCGAGCGTGTTGAGGTTGCCCTGGAAAGCCCAGCGCAGCGTCTGCTGGGCGTTGGCCGGCGCGGCGCCGAGCGCGGCGCCCGTGGCCAGCGCGACACCGGCAGCGAACGAAAGAAGCCGTCGCCGCGAACCCAGGTTTGGCTTTGAGATCATGTTGGGTAGTCTCCCTGTTTGAACCGATGGCCCCTCTGGAGGGCCGCGCCCGGGCGTTGCGACGCCGGGCCTTCCTTCAGTAAATAGACGAAGATCGCCCGCGTCCAGCGTTTGTCACAAACCGAACCGGGTGCGCCAGCCCGCCACATCCTCAAGGGCCACGTTCGACCCGCACAGGATCAGCCCGACCCGTGCATCGGGCCCGAAAGCCGCGCGCCGCGCCATGGCGGCCGCCAGCACGCACGCCGCCGCCGGCTCCACCAGCACCCGCTCGTCCTGCAGCAGCCACAACAGTTCCGCCACGGCGTCGCGGTCGGGAACGACCACGATCTCGTCGAGGAAGGCGCGGGCCGCAGCCAACGTCCGCTCCGTTGCAAAAGGCGCGCCAAGCGTCCGGGCGATCGACGTCGGCCGGATCGGCACTGGCTTCCCGGCTGCAAGCGCCTGGGTCATGGTGGTCGCGCCCTCGGTCTCGACCCCGACGATGCTGAGCGCTGGGTTCAGGCCCTTCATCGCAGCGCCGACCCCGGCGGCGAAGCCGCCTCCGCCGATCGAGATGAAAAGGTGGGTGAGGCCGGGCGCCTGGCGCAGGAACTCGAGCCCGAGCGTGCCGTGCCCTGCGATGATCAACGGATCGTCGTAGGAATGCACGTTGGTGAGGCCCCGCGCCGCGTGCTCGTCGGCCCTGGCGAAGGCTGCGATGGCGTCCTCGCACAGTTCGACCTCGCCGCCCGCAGCCTGCGTGAGCGCGATGTTGAAGGCCGCGGCCGTCTTCGGCATCAGGACCAGGGCCTTGGACCCAAGCGCCGAGGCCACCTGGCTGACGGCGATCGCGTGATTTCCGCCCGACACAGTGACCACCCCGCGCCTGCGCTCCTCCGGCGTCATCGCGAGCAGCTTGTTGAAGCAGCCGCGCACCTTGAACGAGCCTGCCTGCTGGAGGCACTCGAATTTCAGCACGGCCGTTGCGCCGAGGCGCGCCGAGACTGCGCCGCTCTCATAGGCCGGCGTCTCGCGCACCTTTCCCCTGATGCGGCCTTCCGCCTGGCGTATGTCGTCGAGGCTGACGTCGAAGATCATGGCATGCAAATCCCGTGCATCATGGCGGCGCATCCAGCGTGCGGCATGCGCTTGTGTCAAGCTGCGCCGGACGCTACCGCTCTACCGACAAGGAGCGCGCTTCCGATGGCCCTTCACATGACGCCGACCGAGATGCTGGCGAAGCTCGTGTCGTTCCCGACCGAGCCGAACGCCAGCAACCTGCCGATCATCCGCTTCATCTCCGACTATCTCGCTGGCCATGGGGTCGAGAGCCGCATCGTCCATAGCCCGGACGGCGACAAGGCGAACCTGTTCGCCACGGTCGGCCCTGCCGCAGATGGCGGCGTGGTGCTGTCGGGGCATACCGACGTGGTCTCGGTCGCCGGGCAGGACTGGGCGAGCGACCCGTGGACGCTCACCGAGCGCGACGGCAAGCTCTACGGCCGCGGCTCTTGCGACATGAAGGGCTTCGACGCGCTGGCCCTAGCGCTCGTGCCGGAGATGCTGAAGGCCGGGCTGAAGCGCCCCATCCATCTCGCGCTGTCCTATGACGAGGAGATCGGCTGCATCGGCGCGCCGTTCATGATCGCCGAGATGGTCCGGCAGGGCCTGAAGCCGTCCGCCGTCATCGTCGGAGAGCCTTCGATGATGCAGGTCGTGACCGGGCACAAGGGCGGCACGCGCATGCAGACGACGGTGCGAGGCTACGCCGTCCATTCGAGCCGCATGGATCTGGGCGTCTCCGCCGTGATGGTGGCGGCGCGCCTGATCACCTGGCACGAGGACCAGATGGCCGCGCGGGCAGCCCGCATCGATCCCGGAACCCCGTTCGTGCCGCCCTACGCCACGTTCCACAGCGGCATCGTGAACGGCGGCACAGGAGCCAACATCACAGCCGAGCGCTGTACGTTCAGCAGCGAATTCAGGGTCATCCCGCCCGAGGATCCGATGCAGGACTATGAACGGTACATCGCCTACATCCGGGACGTGATCGAGCCGCCGATGAAGGCGCGCTCGCCGAAAGCCGGGGTCGACGTCGAGCTGATCTGCTCCATCCCGCCGCTCAAGCCCGAGATCGATGGCGAGGCCGAGCGCCTGGCGCGCCGCCTGACCGGCGACAACGGCAGCCACGTCGTGGCCTATGGCACCGAGGGCGGCCAGTTCCAGCAGGCCGGCTGGTCGACCATCGTGTGCGGGCCCGGCGACATCGCCCAGGCGCACCAGCCGGACGAGTTCATCGCCGTCAGCCAGATGGCGGCGGGCGAGGGCTTCATCCGTAAGCTCATGGCCGAGTTGTCGCGTTGACACCGGCCCCATTGCAGCGCTCTCTTGACGCCATCATCGCATCTTCATCATCAAATCCTTCTTGGGACAGGCCATGACCATTCACCCCCGCATCGAAGCCATGACCGGCGAAATCACCGCATGGCGCCGCGACTTTCACAGCAACCCCGAATTGCTGTTCGACGTCCACCGCACCGCCCAGGTCGTCGCCGAGAAGCTGAGGTCGTTCGGCTGCGACGACGTCGTGACAGGCATCGGGCGGACTGGCGTCGTCGCCGTCATCAAGGGCAGGGGAGCCGGATCCGGCAAGGTCGTCGGCCTGCGCGCCGACATGGATGCGCTGCCCATCGAGGAGGAGACCAACCTTCCGTACCGCTCGCAGACGCCCGGCAAGATGCACGCCTGCGGTCATGACGGACACACCGCCATGCTGCTCGGCGCCGCCAAGTACCTCGCCGAGACCCGCGATTTCGATGGCACGGCGATCATGATCTTCCAGCCTGCCGAAGAGGGCGGCGGCGGCGGCCGCGAGATGTGCCAGGAAGGGCTGATGGAGCGCTTCGGCATCCAGGAAGTCTACGGCATGCACAACATGCCCGGCCTGCCGATCGGCTCGTTCGCCGTGCGCCCGGGCGCGATGATGGCGGCCGCGGACCGTTTCCAGATCAAGATCGAAGGGCGCGGCGGCCATGCGGCCAAGCCGAACGAGACGATCGATCCTGTCGTGGCTGCGGCGCAGATCATTTCGGCGCTGCAGACCATCGCGTCGCGGAACTGCGATCCGCTCGACTCGGTCGTCGTGTCCGTCACCGCCGTCAAGGCGGGCGAGGCCTACAACGTCATCCCGCAGACCGCCGAGCTCAAGGGCACCGTCCGCACCTTGTCCAAGGAGATGCGCGTCACGGCCGAAAAGCGCTTGCGCGAGATCGTCGGCGGCGTCGCCTCCGCCATGGGCTGCAAGTCCGAAATTGACTATGAGCTTGGCTACCCGGTGACCTTCAACCACGCCGAGCAGACCGCCTTCGTGGCTGGCGTGGCCGGCGCGATGGTCGGCGAGGACAAGGTCGACCTCACCGTGCCGCCGACCATGGGCGCCGAGGATTTCTCGTTCATGCTCGAGGAGCGGCCGGGCTCGTACATCTTCATGGGCAACGGCGACAGCGCCGGGCTGCATCATCCGGCCTACGACTTCAACGACAAGGCCATTCCGGTCGGCGTGTCCTATTGGGTGAAGGTCGCGGAGACGGCGATGCCGATCGGCTGATCGTCGTCGCGCCGCCGCGTCCAGGTTTCAGCGTCATGGCGGATGTCGAATGCATCGTGGCGGGGGCGGGCGTCGTCGGCCTTGCCATCGCGCGTGCGCTGGCGCTTGCGGGCCGCGAAGTGCTGGTCGTCGACGCGCGCGAGGGCATCGGCACGCAAACCTCCTCGCGCAACAGCGAAGTCATCCATGCGGGCTTGTATTACCCCGAAGGATCATTGAAGGCCCGGCTCTGCGTGGCGGGCAAGCACGCGCTCTATGCCTATCTTGAGGAGCGCTGTCTGGCCCATGCCCGCTGCGGCAAGCTGATCGTGGCGACAGGCGAGAACCAGGTACCGAAGCTTCATGCCATCATGGCGCGTGCCGCCGCTGCGGGCGTCGACGATCTCGAACTTATTGACCACGCCATGATCGCCGCGCTTGAACCGGAGGTTGCCGCCATCGCGGCGATCCGGTCGCCATCAACGGGCATCGTCGATTCCCACGCCTTCATGCTGTCCCTGCAGGGCGACATCGAGAATGCCGGCGGCATGCTGGCGTTCCACGCGCCAGTCGCTGCTGTCCGGCGCGACAATGGCGTCTTCATCATCGAGACGGGCGGCCCAGAGCCTGCGACCATCACCGCACAGCTGTTCATCAACAGTGCCGGACATGGCGCGCCTTCCCTCGCCGCAATGCTGGCGGAATACCCACGGCAGATGCTGCCAAGGCAGGCATACGCCAAGGGCAACTATTTCGCGTTGTCAGGCAGGCAGCCCTTCTCGCGCCTGATCTACCCGGTGCCGGAAGCGGCGGGGCTCGGCGTCCACGCTACCGTCGATCTGGGCGGTCGCGTCCGCTTCGGCCCCGATGTGCAATGGGTGGATGGCGATCAGGACCTGGCCGTGGAGCCCGCGCGCGCGGCCGCATTCTATGCCGCGATCCGCAGCTATTGGCCCGGCCTTGCCGACGGTGCGCTCACTCCGGACTATGCGGGCATACGCCCAAAGATCCACAATGAGGGCGAGCCGATGCCGGATTTCCGCATCGAGGGGCCGCGCGGCCATGGCGTGCCCGGCTTCGTCACCTTGTTCGGCATCGAAAGCCCGGGCCTGACTGCAAGCCTCGCCATCGGCGACGAGGTGGTTGCGAAGCTGGCGTGATGCCGCGTGTCTTCGCGGGCGCAGCGACGAAATCCAGCCTCTCCGATCCCCGCCATCCTCATCCTGAGCCCGTCGAAGGTGGAGCTCCGGTTATCTCACCAGCTGGAGTTCATCCTTCGACGGGCTCAGGATGAGGACAGATGCGTTCGTTGAGTCGCCTCAATCCTTGGCGCGCTCCACATACGACCCGTCTTCGGTCTGGACGACGATCCGCGTGCCGACCGCGATGTGCGGCGGAACCATGACGCGCACGCCGTTGTTCATGATCGCGGGCTTGTAGGACGAGGACGCCGTCTGGTTCTTGATCGCGGGCTCGGTCTCGACCACCTCGAGCACGATGCGCGCCGGAAGCTGGATGCCGACAGCGTTCTCCTCGAAGATCGAGAGCTGGCAGATCATGCCCTCCTGGAGGTAGGGAGCGTAGTCGCTCACCACATCGGCCATCACGGTCAGCTGCTCGTAGTTTTCCGGGTTCATGAAGACGAAATTGTCACCGTCCTGATAGAGATAGGAGAACTCGCGGTCCTCGACGAAGGCGCGCTCGACCTGCTCGGTCGTCTTGTAGCGCTGCGTCGTCTTCACGCCGTCGGACAGCCGGCGCATGTCGATCTGGGTCGTGGGCGTGCCCTTGCCCGGAAAGAAGCTTTCGGCGGAAAGCACGGCGTAAAGGCGCCCTTCGACTTCGAGGATGTTGCCTTTGCGCACGGTGCTGGCGATGACTCTGGTCACGTGATGTCCTTGGCGGTAGATCAGACGCAGCTGCGCCGGAATTGTTGTCTGCGATGACTGTTTGGGCGCGTCACTGACAGATTTTGCGATTGAAGGGAAGTCCCATGGCGGATGCGCGCAGCGGTGCGGGACAGCCGGCCGCCGGGCCCGCCGGCAAGGCAGAAGCCAATTCGCCGCGCCTTTGGTGGTCGCGCGACGAACATCTGCGCCGCCGCCCTTACCTGATCAAGCGCAACGCTGTCGTCGCGGCCCTGCGGGCCTGGTTCGCAGACCGGGACTTCGTGGCGGTCGAAGGCGCGGCCCTGCAGATTTCGCCCGGGAACGAGACGCATCTTCATGCCTTCGCCACGGAAGAGGTCAGCCTCGAAGGCGCGCGCGGCCGGCTTTACCTCCACACCTCGCCCGAGTTCGCGGCCAAGAAGCTGCTCGCAGCCGGGGAGGTCCGGATCGTAGACTTCGCCCGCGTGTTCCGCAACCGCGAGCGCAGCGCCCTGCATCATCCCGAATTCACGATGCTCGAATGGTATCGGGTCCGAGAGCCTTATGAGGCGCTGATGGCGGACTGCCATGAGCTTCTCGCCCTTTCGGCGCAGGCAGCCGGCGCGGCGGCCTTCGCCTTCAGGGGCCGGCATTGCGACCCGTTCGCCGAACCCGAGCGGCTGACCGTCACCGAGGCCTTCGCGCGGCACGCCGGCATCGACTTGATGGCGACCATGGCCGTCGATGGCCGCGGCGACGTTGCCATGCTGCGCGCCGCCGCGCACGGCATCGGACTGCGCACGGCGGATGACGACACCTGGAGCGACATCCTGAGCCGCATCATCGCCGACCGCGTCGAGCTGTGCCTTGGCATGGGCCGCGCCACCATCCTTTACGAATACCCGATCAGCGAGGCGGCGCTGGCCAGGCCCAAGCCTGGCGACCCAAGGGTGGCTGAGCGGTTCGAGCTCTATGTTTGCGGCGTCGAGCTGGCCAACGCCTTCGCGGAACTGACGGATTCAAAGGAACAGCGCCGCCGCTTCGACGACGACATGGCCCTGAAGCAGGCGATCTACGGCGAGCGCTATCCGGTCGACGAGGAATTGCTGGCCGCCCTGGCGCAGATGCCGCCCGCATCCGGCATCGCGCTGGGTCTCGACAGGCTGGTCATGCTGGCCGCCGGCGCCGAACGCATCGCCGACGTGATCTGGACGCCGGTGGCGGAACCGGTCATGACGGGGCCATGAAGCCCTTCCCCCGCCCTTCAGCTCCAGCGTCCCAAGCTGCCTCGGCCACCCTTCGGACACCGGCCGAACTTGCCGCCGCGGGGCTGGTCGGCCTGGAGGAGGCGTGCCGGCTCGAAGCTGTCGCCGCGCGCTACGCCATCGGGATCACGCCATCCGTGGCGGCGCTCATCTTGGACGGTCCTGGCGACCCGATAGCGCGGCAGTTCGTGCCGGACCTCCGCGAATTGATCACCATGCCCGAGGAGCGCGCCGACCCGATCGGCGATGAGGCTCATTCGCCCGTGCCCGGCATCGTCCATCGCTATCCGGATCGCGCGCTGGTCAAGATGGTGCACGCCTGCCCGGTCTATTGCCGCTTCTGCTTCCGCCGCGAGATGGTCGGGCCGGGCGGCCAGGCGCTGACAGGCGAGGCATTCGAGCGGGCGATGGCCTATCTCGCCGGCCAGCCAGCCATCTGGGAGGTGGTCGTCACCGGCGGAGACCCGTTCATGCTCTCGGTGCGGCGCGTCGAGGCGCTGATGCGCGCCCTTGGCGCAATCCCTCACATCAAGGTCGTGCGCTGGCACACGCGCGTTCCCGTGGTCGATCCCGGGCGCGTCACGCCGGCGCTGGCGCGCGCCCTTCGCATTGGCGGGAAGGCGGCATATGTGGCCGTCCACGCCAACCATCCGCGCGAGTTCACGGACGCGGCGCGGGGCGCCATCGCGCGGCTGGCGGATGCCGGGATCGCGCTCGTCAGCCAGAGCGTGCTTCTCAAGGGCGTGAACGACGATGCTGTCACGCTGGCGGCGCTGATGCGCCAATTCGTCGAGAACAGGGTCCGGCCCTATTACCTGCATCATCCGGACCTGGCGCCGGGAACCTCGCATTTCCGCGTCACGATCGCCGAAGGCCAGGCGCTCATGCGGCAACTGCGCGGCCATCTCTCCGGCCTCGCCCAGCCGGCCTATGTGCTCGACATTCCGGGCGGGCACGGCAAGGCTCCGATCGGCCCGGAATACATCGACGCCCGGGCCGCAGGCGATGACGGCGCATACTCCGTCACCGACCGCCATGGCGTCGCCCACGCCTATCCCCCGAAAGCCGCTGCGCCGGACACAACGACATGACAGATCACGTCCGGCGCAGCGTCGCCATCATCGGCGGCGGGCCTGCGGGGCTGTTCGCCGCCGAACATCTCGCGCGGGCAGGCCACGGCGTCACGGTTTACGAGCGCATGCCGTCGGTGGCGCGGAAATTCCTCATGGCGGGGCGGGGCGGGCTCAACCTGACCCATTCCGAGCCGGAGGGGCGCTTCGCCTCGCGTTATGGCGAAGCGTCGGGCTGGATGTCGCAGATGCTCGGCGCATGTCCGCCGGCTGCGTTGGTCCGCTGGTGCGAGGGTCTTGGGCAGCAGACCTTCGTCGGCTCGTCGGGCCGCGTTTTCCCCAACTCGTTCAAGGCTTCGCCGCTGCTGCGGGCATGGCTTTCGCGGCTGGAGAAGCTTGGCGTCGGCCTCGTCACGCGCGCCGACTGGCAGGGCTGGACCGCGGAGGGCGCCTTGCGCTTCATGATGCCTGATGGCGAACGCCATCTGACGCCGGACGCGACCGTCCTTGCGCTCGGCGGGGCGAGCTGGCCGCGCCTCGGCTCGGATGGGGCTTGGGTTGGAACGCTGCGCGAAGCCGGCGTCGCCGTCGCCGATCTGGTCCCGGCGAATGTCGGCGTCCTGATCGGCTGGTCAGACCTGCTCCGCGAGCGCTGCCATGGCGAGCCGCTGAAACGCATCAACGTGACCCATGCCGGACGTTCGCAGCGCGGCGAGGCCGTGATCACGCGCGCCGGGCTGGAAGGAGGCGCCATTTATGCCCTCTGCGCTTCGATCCGTCAGGCGCTGGCTGTAGCGGGCACGACCACCCTGACCCTCGACCTGCGGGCGGACCTGACCCTGCAGGCGCTGGCGGGCAAGCTGGCGGGGCCACGCAACGGCGCCTCCGCCGCCACCATCCTGCGCAAGCGCGCGGGCCTGTCGCCTGCCGCGGCCATGCTGGTGCGGGAGGCAGGGCCATTGCCCATCGACGACATGGCGCTTGCAGGGCGCATCAAGGCCGCGGCCTTCACTGTCACCGGGCTGTCGGCCTTCGACCGGGCGATTTCGTCGGCCGGCGGGATCAGGCGCGAGGCGCTGGACGGCGGCCTGATGCTCAAGGCCAGGCCGGGCGTGTTCGCTGCGGGGGAAATGCTCGATTGGGAAGCGCCGACCGGCGGGTATCTGTTGCAGGGCAGCTTCGCGAGCGGCCTTGCGGCTGCCGAAGGCGCGCTGGCTTGGCTAAACCCGGGCCAGCGTCAGCCCGAGACATCCGGAGCCCGAGACATCCAGAGCCTGAGACATCCGGCTTGGCAAGCCATGACCCCGTCATGACGTCGTGGTGGCCTGAAGCCTGCTTCCGGCGAACGCGGCTTGCGGTGGAAGACGGGGAGCACGGCGCTGCGCAGCGTCCGCCCGAGACCTCAGCGCCTGCGCGGCGGAGGACGGCGGTTGCCGCCGCCTGGCGGGCCGCCGACCGAGGCGGTCTTCTGGCGGAAGTTGATCCTGCCGCGGTCGAGGTCGTATGGAGACATCTCGACAACCACCCGGTCGCCCGCGATGGTGCGGATGCGGTTCTTCTTCATCTTGCCGGCGGCGTAGGCCAGCACGATGTGGTCGTTGTCCAGCTTGACGCGGAAGTGGCCATCCGGCAGCACTTCGGCGACGGTTCCATCGAACTCGAGCAGTTCTTCCTTGGCCATTCAGGCTCCATGCAATCTGTGCGGCGGGCTTGCCCCGCGCTTCGACGCTGCTCATAGCGCTTTGCGGCGCAAAGGAAAAGCACGATGAATGCGATATCTGCGGCGCCGCGCCGAGGATGGGCAGCGCCTGAAGCAGGCACGTCGGGGATGCCTGACCATCAACGGAGGCCTCGGCCATGAGCCTTGATCAACCCGACGGGACAGTCATCCTCAAGGCGCATGGCTTCGAAGCCCGGATCATTCCGGCCGTCGGCGGCATCCTCGCCTCGCTCGAATGGCGTGCCCCATCTGGCAGGATCCATCCGCTGCTGTTCAGCCCGCCTGGCGCAGCTCCAGGCACCGGTGCGCCGAACTTTCGCGGGTCTTGGGCCATGGTGCCCTTCGCCAACCGTGCTTTCGACCGTCTGATCGACGACGGCTCGCAGCGCTTCATGGTCCCGGCGAACGATGCCGCCGGCACGGGCAACATCCACGGCTTCGGCTGGCATTCGGCGTGGACCGTCACCGGGCAGGAAGCGGGCCATCTCGTGATGGAGCATCGCCGCACAGGCGCGGGCGATCCCTACTCTTATGACGCTGCGCAGGCCGTCACCCTGCTGGACGGGCATGTGCGCCTCGACCTCAGCGTCACGAACCGGGCCGCCGCCATCCTGCCGTTCGGCCTTGGCTTTCACCCCTGGCTGCATTGCACTTCCGACACCTGCCTCACGATGGCCAGCCTCGGCGCGCTCGACCTCGGCCCGGGCTATCGCGCCAGGGGCAAGTCGGAGTTCGCGGATGGCGGGCCGTTCAGCATGGGCCGCAAGGTGCGAGGCCTCGCCGGCGAACTTGCCTTGAGCTATGTCGACTGGGTCGGGGATGCGGTGTTCGACACGCCGTCGCGCGGCCTTGCCATCAGCGTCGGGGCCAGCGGGACGTTCCGCCACCCGGTCCTGTGGTCGCCGCCTGATGCCGACTTCGTCTGCTTCGAGCCGCAAAGCCATGGCATCGGCGCGCCGGGCGATGCGGTCGCACGCGCCATCACGCCGTTGGCCCGTCTGGCCCCGGGGCAGACGCTGTCAGGCTGGATGACGCTGACGCCGCGCGAGCTCTGAGGCGGGCGTCGGCTTAAGCCTTGAAATGCTTGGAGAGCTTCAGGGACTGGCCCTGGTAGTTCGACTTGAGGTCCGCGCCGTAGAGCGCCTTCGGCCGCTTCGCCATGCGCTCATAGACCAGCCGGCCCACCACCTGCCCGTCTTCGAGGATGAACGGCACGTCGCGCGAGCGCACCTCGAGCACGGCCCGCGCGCCTGACCCGCCGGCGCCCGCATGGCCGAAGCCCGGATCGAAGAAGCCGGCATAATGCACGCGAAACTCGCCCACGAGCGCGTCGAACGGCATCATCTCGCAGGCATAGTCCGGGGGCACATGCACGGCCTCCTTCGAGGCGAGGATGTAGAACTGGCCCGGATCGAGGATCAGCGAGCCGGTGCCGTCGGAATCGAGCCGCTCCCAGAAATCGCCGACCTTGAACGCGCCGACCCGGTCCACGTCGATCAGCCCCGTGAAGCGCTTGGCCCTGTAGCCGATGATGCCGTCGAAGCCCGACAGGTCGACGCTGACCGCGACGCCGCCCTGGATGTTCGGCTGGCGCGACGCCACCAGCACCTCGCGCTGGTGAAGCTCGAGCAATTCGGCGTCGCTCAGCCGGGCGCCGCCGCAGCGGAACCGGATCTGCGACAGCCGGGAGCCTGTGCGCGCCAGCACGGGGAAGGTGCGCGGGCTGATCTCGATGTAGAGCGGCCCGTGGTAGCCATCCTCGACCAGATCGAATTCGCGCGACCGGTCGGTGATGACGCGCGTGAAGACATCGAGCCGGCCGGTCGAGCTTTTCGGGTTGGCGGCCGCGGCCAGGCCTTTCGGCAGCGCCAGCCCCTCGAGCAGTTCGGCGATGTAGACGCAGCCTGTCTCCAGCACCGCGCCCGCCGTGAGGTCGATCTCATGCAGCGCGACCTGGTCGAGACGCTGCATCAGGAGGCGTTCGCGTCCCGGCAGGAAGCTCGCCCTGACGCGCCATGCACGCCTGCCCAGCCTGAGATCGAGGCTCGAGGGCTGGACCTGCCCCGGCGCAAGCGGCTGGCCGATCGCGATCATCCCGGCCTCGACCATCGCGGCGATGGTCTCGTCCGATTGGATGCCGGGCAGGATCGGCGGCGACGGCGCGCGGGCGTCGAAGATGCTGGCGTCGGGGTTGCTCGTGTCGGACATGTGATTGCTTTGATCCGCCATCAGGCTCGAACGCAACTGGGCAGGGCCGTCCGCGACGTCAATCCCTGAAGGTTGTCCACGCGATTATCGCTCTGCTCAGCGCCGTGACCCCCACGAGGATCGCGAAGCCATAAGCCAGCACGGCGAACCATTGCGGCCAGAGCAGCATCAGCACGAACGCTGCGATCGTCTCCGAGCCTTCCGCCAGCCCGGCGCTGAAGTAGATCGTCTTGTGTCCCCGCGTGCTGGTTTCCAGCCCGCGTCTGGCCGCGATGGCGGCATAGGCGAGGAACGTGGCGCCGTTGACATAGAAACTGAACAGCAGAACCGAAGCCGGCAGGGCGTTCAGCGCGGGATCGCGCAGGGCGAAGGCGAGCGGCACGGCGCCGTAGAACGCGAAGTCGCAGACGATGTCGAGGAAGCCGCCCCGATCCGTGCGCCGGTTCGCCGCGGCGACCGCGCCGTCCAGCCCGTCGCAGATCCGCCCGCCCGCGAGCAGCAGAAGAGCGAGCGCGTCCAGCCGCAGCCAGATGGCGAGGGCGCAGCCGAGGCCGCTCGCGAGCCCGATCAACGTCACCGCGTCTGCGCTTATCCCGCGCGCGGCCAGCTGACGGCCTGCCGCCAGCAGAGGCGGGTCGATGATCTGGCGCAGCATTCCGTCGAACATGGCGTGTCGTCATTCCTGTGGCGCCGGCGCGTCGCGCAAACTGTTGCGCCGGCGAGAGCTGTGGCATAGTCGGCGCCAAGGAGACAGCACGCCATGTATGAGGCCAACACGCGCGGCGTTCACGTATCGGTGACGCCGCATTTCATGGAGAGCGAATCCTCGCCCCGCGAGAGCCGGTTCTTCTGGGCTTACACGGTCGAGATCGTCAACGGCGCGGACGTGACCGTGCAGTTGATCTCGCGCTACTGGCGCATCACCGACGCCCATGGCCAGCTCCATGAGGTCAAGGGCCCTGGCGTCGTCGGCGAGCAGCCGGTCCTGCGCTCGGGCGAAAGTTTCAAGTACACCTCCGGCTGCCCGCTTGACACGCCCCATGGCAGCATGGTCGGCGCCTATCAGATGGTCGCCGAAAACGGCGATGCGTTCGAGGCCGCGATCCCGGCCTTCCCGCTCCAGAGCCCGTATGCCAAGATCGTGCTGCACTGAACATGACAAGCGCCGCCCCCCGTCATTCCGCGCTTGAGCTGCTTGCGCGTCTCGTGTCCTTCAACACCGAAAGCGACCGTTCGAACCTGGCCCTCGTCGCCTTCGTCGAGGCTTACCTGGCCGCCTGGGGCGTGCCGTTCGTGCGCCTGCCCAACGCCCAGGGCGACAAGGCGGCCATCCTCGCCACGATCGGCCCTGCCGACAGGCCGGGCGTCGTCCTGTCGGGCCACACCGACGTCGTGCCCGTCGCCGGCCAGAGCTGGACCTCCGACCCGTGGACGCTCCGCGTCGCCGACGGCAAGGCCTATGGGCGCGGCGCGGTCGACATGAAGGGCTTTCTGGCGCTGGCGCTGAGCCTCGTCCCGCATTTCCTCGGCCTTGGCCTCAGGACGCCGATCCACCTCTTCCTGTCCTATGACGAGGAGACGACCTGCCTCGGGGTGGCGGACGGCATCGCGCGCTTCGGCAGGGACATGCCGATGCCGCTTGCCGTCATCGTCGGGGAGCCGACCGATCTCGAGATCGCCGACGCGCACAAGAGCGTCGTCACCTTCAACACGGCCGTCACCGGCTTCGAGGCACATTCCTCGAAGCCGTTCCTCGGGGCCAACGCCATCACGATGGCTGCGCTGCTGATCGCCGAGCTTGACCGGATCGACCAGGAGATGACGGCGCGCGGCGACGCCTCCGGCCGCTTCGATCCCGCCTGCACCACAGTGCATGTCGGCAGGCTGAACGGCGGCAACGCCCGCAACATCCTGGCGCGGACATGCACGTTCGAGTGGGAGTTCCGCGGGCTCCCGGATCTTGATCCCGCGGAGATTCCGGAACGGTTCAGGCAGTTCGGCGAGTCCGTCGTGCTGCCGCGATTCGCGAACGGGTTTCCCTGCGTCGGGATCGAGACCGTCAACAACGTGTCGGTGCCCGGCCTGAAGCCGATGCCCGGCTCGCCCGCGGAGGTTCTCGCCATGCGGCTTTCATCCCGGAACCGCACCATCACCGTGCCCTACGGCACGGAAGCCGGCTATTTCCAGCAGGGCGGCGCGGCCACCGTGGTCTGCGGGCCCGGCTCGATCAACCAGGCCCATCAGCCAGATGAGCACATCTCCTTGCAGGCCCTTGCCGATGGCGAGGCCTTCATGCGGCGGCTGGGCGACTGGTGCGTGGCGAACTGAGATGAAGGCTCCGCAACGTAATTCCGGATCGTCAATCGGTGTCATCCCCGGCGAGCCAACAGCGAGGGAAGGGGTTCCACCGAGCCAATCAGCCAAGAGCGGATACCCTTCCCGACCCTGCAGGCCGCCGGGGACGACACCTTCGAGAGGCTCAAGGTTTCTGGAAAGTCTGGCTGCGCTCGCCCTGATGGTGACCGCAAGCATCACGGCAGCTCACGCCCAGGAGCTTCGCGGCCATGGCGGGCCGGTGCGCGCGGTCGCGGTCTCGGCGGACGGACGGATGGCCATCACCGGCTCATTCGACCAATCCGTGATCCTGTGGCGGCTGGAGGCCGGCGCAGCCGACGCCGTGCTGCGCTTCCATGAAGGCTCGGTCAACGCTGCGGCAAGCCTGCCGGACGGGCGCTTCGCCAGCGGCGGCGAGGATGGACGCATCGCGCTGTGGCGGGCCGGCAAGGCCGAGCCGGATCAGGTCATCGCCGGGCACTCAGGCCCGATCTCGGGACTGTCCGTCTCGGCGGATGGAGCGCTGCTCGCCTCGGCCTCGTGGGACGGCACGGCGCGCGTCACGCCGCTGGGCGGCGGAGAGGCGAGGGTGCTGGCCGGCCATCAGGGGCAGGTCAACGGCGTGACGTTCCTGCCGGGCGGCATGGCCGTCACCTCCGGCTATGACGCGACGCTCAGGTTCTGGCCCGCAAACGGCGGCGTCCCGCGCATCGTCACGCTGCCCGCCGTGCTGAACGCCGTCGTCGCCGCGCCTGACGGCGAGGTCGCCGTGGCGGGAGCGGACGGCGTCCTCCGCCTGGTCGGCGCCGGCGGACAGATCAGCGAAATCGCCATCGCGGAGACGCCGCTCATCGCGCTCGCCATCAGCCGCGACGGCTCGGCGCTGGCGGCAGGCGGCATCCGCGGGCAGGTGGCGGTCATCGACCGGGCGACGCGGCAGGTCCGCGCCGCGCTGGCCGGCCCCGGCCTGCCGGTCTGGTCGCTGGCGTTCTCGGCCGATGGGCGCGAACTGCTCTCAGGAGGCATGGACCGGCTGGTCAGGCGCTGGAACGCCCTCACCGGCGAGCATATCGGCCCTGTCGTGACGCGCGCGGCCGCCGATCCGCTCGCCGGCCTGCCCCTTGCCGGAGAGCGGGGCGCAGCGGTGTTCCGCGCCTGCGCAGCCTGCCACACGCTGACACACGATGGCGGCAACCGCGCCGGGCCGACGCTGCACGGCGTCATGGGCCGCCGCATCGCCGCGCTGCCGGGCTATAACTTCTCGCCGGCGCTGAAGGACATGGACATCGTCTGGACCCCGGACACCATCGCCCGCCTGTTCGAGATCGGCCCCAACGCCATGACGCCCGGCACCAAGATGCCCGAGCAGACGATCACGAGCGCGGAAGACCGCAAGGCGCTGGTGGAGTGGCTGGAGAAGGTGACGCGGTAGCTGCATAAACAAATGAATTCTCACCCCAACGGGTCCTCGCCCCTCTCGCGCCGCTCCCTGAGATAATCCTCCGTCGTCCTCGGCGCAGGGCGCGGGCGGTTCTCGTGCGGGTCGAAGCTTTCGTTGACGACGACCTCGACCCGGCAATCCTCGCACATCCGGATCAGCGACGTGCGCTTGGCCATGTCGCCTGCGAACATCCAGTGCTTGTTCTCGAGCTTGGCGACGATCCGCTCGATGGTGGATTTGACGCCGAAGGCCTTGCCGCAGCCGATGCAGGCGGCCGGCTCCTCCTCCTTGATGAGGCGCGGCGGCTGGCTCCAGGCCTCGAAGTCGATCTGCGGGACGAGGCTGATGACCTTTTCGGGGCAGATGGCCGCGCATAGCCCGCATTGGACGCAGAGGTCTTCCTGGAAGCTCAGCCTCGGCGCGTCCTTGTCGTCCTGCAGCGCGTGCACTGGGCAGGCCGACACGCAGGCGAGGCAGAGCGTGCAGCCCTGGGCGTCGATCTCGAGCCCGCCGAAGGGCGCGCGCTCCGGCATCGCGACCTTGGCGACGGGCGAGGGCGCAGCGCGGCGGAGTTCGTCGATCGTGGCCTTCAGGAGCGGCCGTCCTTCGCCCATGGGCCTGAATTTCGCTGGCGACGCCGCGGCATGCGCCGGCTGCACCGCATCGAGGGCCGTGCGCAGCGCGTCAGGATCGTCGGTCTCGACCAGTCCGGCGCGGCCTTCGCCGAAGCCGAGCGCGGCGCCAAGCCTGTTGGCGTAGTCGATGTTGCGCTGAAGGCCCGACAAGTCGTGCTTCGGCCTGGATTTGGCCAGGAAGCGGATGGCGGAAGCGCCGTAGGCCAGCGCGGCGGCGTTGAGCTCCAGCCCGGCCTGCGTGATCTCGTTGACGCGCAGCGGCAGCACATGCGCCGGAAGGCCGCGCCCGAAGCGCGCCAGCGCGTCGATCAGGGGCTCGCCATGGTCGCCGTCATGCACCAGCACGACCGCGTTCCGGCCGCCTGCCTCGGCGTAGGTCAGCAGCAGCGTCCTGAGCTTACGCATCACCACGTCCTGCGGCGGCAGCTGGTACGTGATCGCTCCCGTCGGGCAGACTGAGGCGCAGGCCCCGCACCCCGCGCAGATCTCCGCGGACACGGCGACATGATCGCCGTTCGGGGTGATGGCCCCGGCAGGGCACAGCTCCAGGCAGCGGGTGCAGCCGATCTTCTTGGAGCGCGAATGGGCGCACAGGCCCTCGGTCAGCGTCACATATTGCGGCTTGTCGAACTCGCCGACGAGGCCTGACGCCTTGGCGATCAGTTCGGCGACCGCGGCCGGGCTGGCCGGATCGGCCCGAAGGTAGCCCGCGCGCAGGTCCCCGCCCGCGAAGAGCGGCGCTGCGCCTGTCACGTCGATGACGATGTCGCAGTTCGAGCGCGCGCCGTTGCGGGCCTCGCCGAACATGAGCCTGGCGCGCGAAGACACGAGCGCGGCGGCGAAGTCGTCGACCGTCAGCTCGAACGCCCCGAGCCAGCCTGCCGCCGCCGTGACAGTGCCTTTGAAGATCGGGAAATCGGCCGTCCGCATCGGAGCCACGTCGATCGGGGCCGTGCCGCTTGGCCTGGTGAGGACGACCGTGACGTCGAGCCCGCCCGACAGTTGCCGCGCGATGTCGATGGCGGTCTCGTCGCGGCCATAGACCAGAGCCACGCCCGCGCTCGTCAGGGTGGTGAACCTGGTCGGCGCCATGGGTTCGCCGCCGGCCGCCAGCAGCGCCGCCATCTTCGGGCCGGCCGCCCGGGCCTGGTCCGACCATCCAGCGGCCTCGCGGATGTTGGTGAAGGCGATCTCGCGCCCGAAGCCGGCCTCTTCCGCCACTTCGGCGAACAACGGCGCCTCCTGCGTGCAGGCGACCGTCAAGTCCAGGGTCTCCGGCCCCAGCATCGCCTTGAAGGTCTCGATCTGGCTGCGGCAGAGATGACGCGCCGTCCTGACCTCGGCCCCGCCAGAGCCCTTGCCGATGGCGACAAGATCGAGCGGCATCGTGTCCTCGCAGGAACACACCGCGACAATCCGCTTCGTCCTGATCATGTCCGCCTCCGGAATTCCTGCACCGGACCATTGCCCCGCACTTGCTTTCATTGCCCCTTATATGGAACTGAACCAATTCCAAACAGCTTCCGGTGCGCGTGCCTCATATGTCTGCAAGCTCGTCATCACGCCTGGCCTCGATGCGCCGCGATCCGGTGCTTCCGCCAGGTTTCGCCGCGACGGCCCTGCGCGAGGGCGGCGACGCCTTTGCCCATGCCGTCAGGCACGCGGGCGAACTGGGCGCGTCTTCGCTCGTGTGGGTCCGCCGCTATGATCTGGTCGAGTTCGCGGTGGTGCTGGAGCCGGAGGAGCCGCTGATGACGGCGAGGCTAGGCCACTATCTCGGCATGAACGCGCTGGCCGACATGATGGCCGTCCACTGCCCGCCCGAGCGGCCCCTGAACTTCGGCTGGCCCGACGCGCTCATCATGGATCACGGATTGATCGGGGGCGGACGCACGGCCTGGCCTGAGGCCTGCGCAGACGACGAGACGCCGGACTGGCTGGTGTTCGGCGCGATGCTGAGGTCGGTCGCGATGCCTGGGCCAGACGGCGAGCCGCGCTCCTTTGCGGTCGGCGCCGGCGTGGGCATGGACGAGCTGGGCTTTGGCGACGTCACCGCCGTCGACATGGTCGAAAGTTTCTGCCGCCACCTCATGCACGGCGCCGACGAATGGACCTCGCGCGGCCCGAAGGCCGTGGTCAAGCGCTGGCTGGACCGGATCGCCCCCGAGACCGGCGTGCGCCATGGGGTCGAGCCGAATGGCGACCTCCTGATCAGGACGCAAGGCGGCGAGATACGCACCAGCCTGATCGAGGCGCTCTCCCGGAGCGACTGGTTCGACGCCGCCAACGGGGCGCCCAAGCTGTGAGCGGCCTCAAGCTCCTCAGGACCATCCGGCTCGATCCGTCCGATACGTTCGTCTTTGCGCAGGCGGCGGAACCCGGCGAGTGGGCAGTGCCGGGCTCCTTCATGTTCATGGACGCCGATGTCGACGCGATGGGCCCGAAGGACCGAGCGGCCTTCCGCTCCGGCTTTCTGGGCGCCGCCTCGTTCGGCTGGTCCACGCTGGCCATCGTGACGCCGGTGACGGAGGCGGAGCGTGACCGCGCCGTCGAGATGTTCGCGGAGGCCCTGATGCTCCGGCTTGGCGCGCCGGACATGGCGGCCGCCCATGCGGCTGCGTCCGAGGAGATCGCCTTTGCGGCATCGCTCTGCGACCATCCGGCCCAGACGCTGGTCGCCGTCCATCGCGGGCTGGAGGATGGCCAGATGAGCGAGCGCTTCCGCACGCTGGTCCCACGGGCGGAGGCGCTTGGCCCGGACGCGCCGCGGAGCGGGTTCCGGGCCTTCGACTTCTTCGAGGCCGATGGCGATGAGGATGCGCCGCTGGAGCGCGTCGACCTTGCGTCGCTGGCTGATGCGGGCACGGGAGCGAAGCGATGAGCAGGCACTTCTGGGCCTCGTCCGGCCATGTCCTGCTGGAGCACGATCACGCGGGAGGCCTTGTGCTGACGGACGAATATCTGAAGGCGTACCTCGCCCGCAAGGAGCTGGTGCCGCCCGACGACGCCTGCGCCGCCGAGCGCGCGCTGCATGCCCGGCTCCTCGACGACCCTCACTCTCAGGTCTCGCCCGCCGGGATCGCCGCGCTTGTCGATGAGGACGCGCGCGAGAACTGGCGCTTCGTCCTGGCCTTCCGCGATGCGCTGGTGAGGGCGCCGACGCTGGAGGCCGCCTACATGGCGCTGACACGGGATGGCTGGAAGGGCGTGCCGCCGCTGTTCATGCTGCAGATGGCCCACGTGATCCTGCGCAATGCGCTCGATGGATGCGACGATCCGTTCGTCGTGCGGGCCGCGGAATGTTTTTTCAGGTCCCAGCGCGTCACCGTCCAGGACGGCACGATGCTGCTGGCTGATTCGGACATCGTCGAACTGCACGAGGAGGAACGCCATGCCTCCCCGCTGCTGTCGATGATGGGCGAGGCCGCATCGAAAAAGCTCGATGTGCTGAAGCGCGGCAACGCTGATGGCTACTGGCAGCGCTCCGATGCGTTCGACATGGTGCTGGACCTTGGCGGCGAGCCGTCAGGCCGGGCTGCGTTGGCGCGGGCGCTGGAGATCTGGATCGCGCATCTGCACGGGGCGGATGTGTCGATCACGCCTCTGGAGCGCATCGAGGATGGCGACTGGCGCTGGTTCGTCGGGCTGGATGCCGATGCGACGAGGATCGGCAATGCGCTCTGGGCAGGCAAATCCGTGCCTCCGGAGCTGATGGCGCGCGTGGCCGGCCTTTTCAGCCTCACGTTCAAGGACGAGGGGCGGCTTGCAGCGGCTGCGCGGGGCAAGCCGGTCTATCTGCTGATGGCGATGACGGAGGATCGGCATCTGCGCCTCAAGCCCCACAATCTGGTCACGGGCTTGCCGCTCCTGGCGTCCAACTGAAGGAACGGGCATGGCGGTTTCGTACATGACGGTCGGCGTGGTGGTGGAGTGGCGCGAATCCGGCAGCGTCTGGGCCGACCATGCATGGGCTCCCGTCGCAGTCCTTCCCGACGCGCCTGCCGTCGCTCCGTGGACGTCGCTGGGCAGGCAGGCGGGTTCCGAGCTGTTCTATGCCGGCCCGGCCACCCTCAGCCTGTATTCGTCCGACACCGGGCAGTTGATCGAGAATTTCGTCTCCGGGCATGGCAAGCTCTGGGTCTGCATCCGCCCGACAGGCATCGAGCCGCCGATCGAGGTCGTGGGCGTCACGGCGGATCCGAGCGAGGGCGAAGGCTATCTCGAAGGCATGGGCGACATCGTCGAAGCGGTGGCCATGCCCGAGGCTGTCACCGACCATGTACTCGCCTTCTATCGCGAGCACCATGTCGAGCGCCCTTTCGTGAAGCGCCAACGCGACCAGGCCAACAAGGATGCCTTCGGCATCAAGCCGGGCGGCAAGACTGTCACTGGCAAGGATGGGCCGTCATGACCGGCGACGCGGGCGATGACGATCGGGGGTTCCTGACCAGATGGTCGCGACGCAAGCGGCAGGCGGGCGAGCCGCGCGAGGACTTGCAGGCCGTCGGCCACCCCGCTCCGCCCCCTCCCGCGCTGCCCGAAGGCATGCCGGCCGCCGCTGAACCCGACGAGCGGCCGCGCGACCCCGAGACCGGCGAGTTGATCGACGAGGAATTGGTCCGCAGCCTGCCCGATGTCGCCGACCTGCAGCCCGGCGGCGATCTGTCCGCCTTCATGCGCAAGGGCGTGCCGGAGGAGACGCGGCGCGAGGCGCTGCGCGCCATGTGGTCCGTCGATCCGGCGATCCGCGACTTTGTCAGCCCCGCGCTCGACTACGCCCATGACTACAATGCGCCGGGCGGCGCGCCGGGGCATGGCCCCTTGTCGCTGTCCGACATGGCGCAGGCTAGGGAATATCTCAAGACGATGTTCAGCGATGCGCGCCGCGATGCCGACGCGCCTGCCGCCGTCGCAGATGCGGTCGCTGTCGATTGCGACGTTCCGCCGCAGGCCCTTGAGCGCGGGCTGCCGGTGGGCCCGCACCCTGTGCGCCGAAGCGATGTTGCAGCGCCGCATATCACTGAAATTGACCCAGCGGCAGCGTCGGCCTCGAACGTGGCGGCCGATGATGGCGAGATGGTTTCCGACACAGAAAAGCCTCAAAATGCGGCGCCTCCGATTGTGCAGCGCAGCACAGGCATGATCCCGTCTGATCCGGAAAATTTGGGCCAGAAGGGCTCGAAACCCGCCGTGCGCCGGCGCGGAGGCGGCGCCAGCCCCGCCTGAGCCCTTGGGATACAACTTTTGAACAGTTGCAAACTGCGGCGATAACCTATCATTATCAGCCCCAAGGGTGACGCTGACGAAGCGCCTGCACAAAATGTGACTCCGAGGATGGTTTTCCCCATGAGGGACCAAGGACTGGAAAAGGCCATTGAAGCTGCCGGGGGCGTGCGTGCGCTTGCCCGCGTGCTCGGCATTTCCCAGCCTGCCATCTCCTCCTGGCGGCGCATTCCCGCCGACCGCGTGGTCGCGGTGGAGCAGGCGACGTCGATCCCGCGCGTGGAGCTCCGCCCCGATCTTTATGACGTGAGCGTGGACGCTGCGGCGGCGAAGCCGCATGTCGAGCCCGAGGATGCGGCGCGGGCTGACGAATATTCCTTGCTGGGCGCCCTGCTCTGGCGTGCGCCGACGTTGGATGTCCTGACGCAGCTTGCCGCGCTCAAGGGCGATCCCTCCGAGCTTGGAGCCGCGCATCTGACGCTTGCGGACGTTGCCCGGACGGTCGCCGCCGACGCTCTCCAGCGCGAATATTTCGACATGTTCATCGGCGTCGGCCGCGGCGAGATCCTGCCTTACGGCTCATATTACCGCACCGGCTTCCTGAACGAGCGTCCGCTGGCCGACGTCCGCCGCGACATGGAGAAGCTGGGCCTTGCCCGTGAGATCCGTGTCGGCGAGCCCGAGGATCACGCAGCGATTCTGTTCGACGTGATGCGCGGCCTGATCCTGGGCGAATTCGAGGCCGATGGGATCGATGACCGTGTGTTCTTCGACCGGCACCTGAAGCCTTGGGCGTCGCGCCTTTTCGTCGATCTCGAAATGTCGCGCACGTCCGAGTTCTACCGGGCCGTCGGGGCCGTCGGCCGTGTGTTCATGGATGTCGAGGCCAGCGCAATGGCGCTCGCGGCCTGATGCCGAAATTTTGCAAGGAGACCGTCTGATGTCTGAAAAGAAAGCCGGAGAGGCGCTCGACCGCCGAGGATTCCTGAAGGTCGCGAGCCTCGGCAGCGTCGCCGCAGCCGCCTCCGTCGCGCCTGGCATGGTCACGCCTGCCGAGGCCTACGATCCCGGCAAGGAAGAGACGAAGGGCCGTTATCGCGAGACGGACCACGTCAAAGCCTTTTACCGCACAAACAGCTACTGAGGGCGCCGCCGATGTTGATCAAACGCAAGAACGCCGACGCGTCGCGCGGCAAACTCGCAGCAGCCCTGGGCGGCCTGTCGTCCGGCGTGATGGACCGCCGCTCGTTCCTGCGGCGCTCGGGCCTTGTCGCCGGCGGCGTGGCGCTGGCTGGCGGAATCCAGATCGGCGCGGTCCGGAAGGCGGAGGCGGCTGGCTTCGGCCCCGCCACCGGCACGAAGGTCGTCAAGAACATCTGCACCCATTGCTCGGTCGGCTGCACGGTCAAGGCCGAAGTGGCGAACGGGGTCTGGGTCGGGCAGGAGCCTGCCTGGGAAAGCCCGATCAACCGCGGGACCCATTGCGCCAAGGGCGCTTCGGTGCGTGAGCTGGTGCACGGCGACCGCCGCATCAAGTACCCGATGAAGCTTGTCGACGGGCAGTGGACCCGGATCTCCTGGGAGCAGGCGATCGGCGAGATCGGCGACAAGATGCTGGAGATCCGCGCCAAGTCCGGCGCCGATTCCGCCTACATCCTGGGCTCGGCCAAGTTCTCGAACGAGGGCGCCTATCTGCTGCGCAAGTTCGCGGCGTTCTGGGGCACGAACAACGTCGACCACCAGGCGCGCATCTGCCACTCGACGACGGTTGCGGGCGTCGCCAACACATGGGGCTACGGCGCCATGACCAATTCGTACAACGACATCCGCAATTCGAAGACCGTGATCTTCATGGGCTCGAACGCGGCCGAGGCGCACCCGGTCTCGATGCAGCACATCCTGGTCGGTAAGGAGACCAACCGCGCCAACGTCATCGTGTTCGATCCGCGCATGACCCGCACGGCCGCCCACGCGACCGAGTATGTCCGCATCCGCTCCGGCACCGACATCGCCGTGATCTGGGGCATGATGTGGCACATCTTCAAGAACGGCTGGGAGGACAAGGACTTCATCAAGTCGCGCGTCTACGGCATGGAGGCGGTGCTGAAGGAGGTCGAGAAATACGACCCCAAGACCGTCGAGGACATCACCGGCGTTCCTGAAGCGCAGCTCAAGCGCGCCGCGCAGACATTCGCCACGGTCAAGCCCGCCACCTTCATCTGGTGCATGGGCGTGACGCAGCACTCGGTCGGCACCGCGAACGTGCGCGCCATCTGCACGCTGCTGCTCGCCACCGGCAATGTCGGCTCCGACGGCACGGGCGCCAACATCTTCCGCGGGCACTGCAACGTGCAGGGCGCGACGGACATGGGCCTCGACGTCGGCAACCTGCCGCTCTACTACGGCCTAGTCGAAGGCGCCTGGCGTCACTGGGCGCGCGTCTGGGACGTGCCTTACGAGTACCTGCAGAGCCGCTTCGACGAGGTGCCCGCAAAGGGCGGGCGCGCCGCCCGCGGCCGCAAGGCAAACATGGAGCTGTCCGGCCACACGTCGACCCGTTGGTTCGACGCGGCCATGCTGCCGTCCGAACAGGTCGACCAGAAGGACAACCTCAAGGCGATGATCGTGTTCGGCCACGGCGGAAACACCATCCCGCGCATTCCGGACGCCGTGAAGGGCCTGGAGAACCTCGACCTGCTGGTCGTGGCCGATCCGCACCCGACGAACTTCGTCTCGCTCGCCAAGCGCAAGAACGGCACGTATCTCCTGCCGATCTGCACGCAGTTTGAATGCGACGGTTCGCGCACCTGCTCCAACCGCTCGATCCAGTGGGGCGAGAAGATCGTGGAGCCGATCTTCGAATCGGCCAATGATTACTGGGTGATCTACAAGCTCGCGCAGAAGCTCGGCTTCGCGAACGAGATGTTCAAGAGCATTGCGATGATCAAAGGCAAGTTCGGAGACGAGCCCCAGGCCGAATCGGTATTGCGCGAAATCAACCGTGGCGGCTGGTCGACCGGCTACACCGGACAGTCTCCGGAGCGCCTCAAGCTGCACATGGCCAACCAGGACAAGTTCGACCTCGTCACCTTGCGCGGCGAAAAGGGCTCCGCGGTCGAGAACGACTTTTACGGCCTGCCCTGGCCGTGCTGGGGCACGCCGGAGCTGAAGCATCCCGGCACGCATGTGCTCTACAACACCAGCCTCGAGCCAGCCAATGGCGGGGGGGCGTTCCGGCCGCGTTTCGGCCTCGAGCGCGAGGAGACGCTGGCCGACGGCAGCAAGCGCAAGGTCACGCTGCTGGCCGAGGGCTCGTTCCCCAAGGGCTCCGAGATCCGGGACGGCTACCCTGAGTTCACGATGGGCATGCTGAAGCGCCTGGGCTGGGACAAGGACCTGACCCCGGCCGAGGCGGCGACCATCAACTGGATCGGCGGCAACGCCATCGACGGGGTGAGCTGGGCGACCGACCTTTCAGGCGGCATCCAGCGCGTCGCCCTGGCCCATGGCTGCGTGCCGTTCGGCAACGGCAAGGCCCGCGCCGATGCGTGGAACCTGCCCGATCCGATCCCGGTCCATCGCGAGCCGATCTACTCGCCTCGGGCCGATCTTGTCGCCAAGTGGCCGGCGCGTCCCGACGAGCGGAACCTGCGCATGCCGAACCTGGGCGGATCGATCCAGAAAGCCGCCGTGGACAAGGGCGTCGCCCGCAACTTCCCGATCATCCTCACCTCGGGCCGGCTGGTCGAGTACGAGGGCGGCGGCGAGGAGACCCGCTCCAACAAGTGGCTGGCGGAGCTCCAGCAGGACATGTTCGTCGAGATCAGCCCCGCCGACGCCGGTGCGCGCGGCATCAAGGATGGCCAGTTCGTCTGGGTGTCCGGCCCCGAGGGCAATTCCAAAGCCCGCGTCAAGGCGCTCGTCACGGAGCGGGTCGGCAAGGGCGTGGCCTGGATGCCGTTCCATTTCGGCGGCTTCTATCAGGGCGTCGACCAGCGCGGCAACTATCCCAAGGGAACAGATCCGATCGTGCTGGGCGAAAGCGTCAACACGGTCACCACCTATGGTTATGACCCGGTGACGGGCATGCATGAAGGCAAGGTCACCCTTGTCCAGATTGCAGCGGCTTGAGCGAGGAGAACAGAACAATGGCTCGCATGAAATTCCTTTGTGACGCTGACCGCTGCATCGAATGCAACGCCTGCGTCACAGCCTGCAAGAACGAGAACGACGTCCCTTGGGGCATCAATCGCCGCCGCGTCGTCACCATCAACGACGGCAAGCCCGGCGAGCGCTCGATCTCGATGGCCTGCATGCACTGCACCGACGCGCCTTGCGCCGCTGTGTGTCCTGTGGATTGCTTCTACGTGACGGTCGACAAGGTGGTGCTGCACTCCAAGGATCTATGCATCGGCTGCGGCTACTGCTTCTACGCCTGCCCGTTCGGCGCGCCGCAATATCCGAAGGTCGGAAACTTCGGCTCGCGCGGCAAGATGGACAAGTGCACGTTCTGCGCGGGCGGCCCCGAGGCTGACCTGTCGCCGGCCGAATTCCAGAAGTATGGCTCCAACCGTCTCGCGGAAGGCAAGCTGCCGCTTTGCGCCGAGATGTGCTCCACGAAGTCGCTTCTGGCCGGCGATGGCGACATCATCGCCAAGATCTACAAGGAGCGCGTGGTCAAGCGTGGCTATGGCTCGGGCGCCTGGGGCTGGAAGACGGCCTACAAGGAAACCGTCGCGATCTGAGCCTGATGGAGCCGCCAGCCTGGCGGCGGCCCGTCTGGCTCCAAGAAACAACATTTTCCGGAGGGACCATGAGTCTCATCAGTTCCATTCGTTCGGTCATGGGCCTCGTCGCCCTGGTTTTCGCGCTTGGCCTTGCGCAGCCGTCCGTCGCGCAGCAAGGCGCGCCGATCAATCCCACGGCCAGCGCCGTCAGCGAGGAGCAATTGCTCAATGCGCTGAGGCCCGGCGCGGGGCAGGAGGTCAGCGGACGCATCACCATCCCGGACGCCAAGGCCTCGACGCTCATCCGGCCAGCCGGACGCGAATGGCGCGAGTTCCACCAGGGAACGATGCATCTCATCGGCGCCGTCGCGATCCTGGGCATGCTCGGATTGCTGGCCGTCTTCTTCTTCACCCGTGGCCCGATCAAGATCGAATCCGGGCGCTCGAACCAGACGATCACGCGCTTCGGGGCCATCGAGCGCTTCATTCACTGGACGACGGCGACCTGCTTCATCATCCTGGCGGTCAGCGGCCTGAACGTCACGTTCGGCAAGACGCTGCTCATCCCGCTCGTCGGCGAGGTGGCCTTCTCCAATTTCGCCCAGGTCGGCAAATACGCGCACAACTACCTCGCGTTTCCCTTCATGATCGGCCTGGCCCTGATGTTCCTGGTCTGGGTCCGGGACAACATTCCCGGCATGATCGACGTGCGCTGGTTCGTGCAGGGCGGCGGCCTCATCGGCAAGGGCCATCCTGAGTCGAAGCGCTTCAACGGAGGCCAGAAGCTGGTGTTCTGGTCGGTCATCCTCGGCGGCGCGGCCTTGTCCGTGTCGGGCTGGTATCTCCTGTTTCCCTACACCGCAGGCGGGGTCATCAACCTTCAGTTCTGGAACGTCGTCCATGGGGTGGTCAGCATGGTTCTGATCGGCGCGATGCTGGCCCATGCCTATATCGGATCGATCGGCATGGAAGGCGCTTTCGATGCGATGGGATCGGGAGAGGTCGACCTCAACTGGGCGCGCGAGCATCATGGGCTCTGGGTGTCCGACGAAATGAAGAAGGGCGTCATGCCTGGCACCCTTCAGGCCGCCGAATAGCCTCCACTTCAACGCCGGTTGGAAGGCACGGTTGCCGGGCGCGGAAGCGCCCGGCTTCATGCGTGAACGGATGGTCTCTATGACACGTGTGATAGGCCTCGCAGGCTGGAGCGGAGCGGGCAAGACGACCCTCCTCGGCAGGCTCATCCCGCTTCTGGTCAGCCGCGGCGTCGGTGTCTCCACGCTGAAGCACGCGCATCATGCCTTCGACGTCGATGCGCCAGGCAAGGATTCGCACAATCACCGCCTGGCCGGCGCGTCCGAAGTCCTCGTGTCGTCTGGCCGGCGCTGGGCGCTGATGCACGAACTGCGCAGCGAGCCCGAACCGCGCCTCGCCGATCTGCTGCCCAGGCTCTCGCCAATCGATCTCATCATCGTGGAAGGCTTCAAGAGCGAGGCGCATCTCAAGTTCGAGGTGCACCGTGCCGCCAATGGCAAGCCGCCTCTGCATGCCGGCGACCCAAGCATCGTCGCGGTCGCGTCGGACACGCCGTTTCCGGCAGCCGGCCGACCCGTCGTCGATCTTGATGACGTCGAGGCCGTCGCCGGGCTGGCGCTTGCCTTTGCCGAGCCCCTTGCGCAGGTTCTGGCGAAGCTCGCGCGGAAGGACGCAGATGGCACAGCTCACCGATGACTGCTTTGCCTTCGGCGGTCCGTTGATGACCATCGAGGATGCCGCCCGGCTGATGTCGGAGCGGATTGCGCCCCTGGAGGGCGGCGAAATCCTGCCGCTGCTCGCCTGCGAGGGCCGCTTCCTCGCCGCGGACCTGATCGCTCCCGTGGCCTTGCCGCCCTTCGCGAACTCTGCGGTGGACGGATATGCCGTCCGCCATGCCGATCTCGACGCTGGGGAGGCGACGAAGCTGCCGGTGCGCGGCCGCGTGGCGGCAGGCTCATCGAGCGGCGACCTGGCGGTGGGCACAGCCGTCCGCATCTTCACCGGCGCCGCCATGCCGAAGGATGCCGACATGGTGTTCATGCAGGAGGATGTCGACGTCGATGGCGATTTCGTCACGCTGCCGGCCGGCCTTGGCCCCGGTGCCAACATGCGCCCGGCCGGCGAGGACATCGCGGCAGGCGTCATTGCGCTGAGGGGCGGGCAGCGCCTGCGACCGCAGGATCTTGCGCTGGCCGCGGCATTCGGGCTGCCGGAATTGCCCGTCAAGCCACGCCTCAAGGTCGGCGTGTTCTCCACCGGCGACGAGCTGACGGAGCCCGGCTCCATGCTCGGCGACGCCGCGATCTACGATTCCAACCGGGCCATGCTGATGGCGCTGGTGGCGCGCGCGGGCGCCGACGCCATCGACCTCGGCATCATCCGCGATGCCCGCGATGATCTTGCGCGCCGGCTGAAAGCCGCGGCCCGGGAATGCGACCTGATCGTGACTTCGGGAGGGGTGTCCACTGGCGAGGAGGATCACGTCAAGCCGGCCGTCGAGAGCATCGGCTCGCTGGTGTTCTGGCGCATCGCGATCAAGCCCGGCCGCCCCGTGGCGATGGGCGTGATCGATGGCACGCCCTTCGTCGGCCTGCCTGGCAATCCCGTCGCGGTCTATGTCACCTTCGCCTTCGTGGTCCGCCCATTGCTGGCGCGGCTTGGCGGCGGCTCATGGCAGGAGCCGCGGCGCTTCCGCGTCACGTCCTCCTTCGCCTACAAGAAGAAGGCTGGCCGCCGTGAGTTCGTTCGCGTCAGCCTCAGCCAGCGGGACGACGGCGGCTTCGACGCGGCCAAGCATCCGCGCGACGGCGCAGGGGTGCTCACCTCGCTCACGGAAACCGATGGCCTGATCGAACTGGCCGACGACTCGCCCGGCATCAAGCCGGGGGACGCCGTGCCGTTCATCTCCTATGGCGACCTTGGATGAAGCTGGCGCGGGGGCATCCGCGAACGCCTCATTCAAGGCGGCCCGTCACAGCCTCCACGGCGCTGATCACCGCGCCAGCCTTCACGAGGTCCAGCGCCGCCAGCATCTCGGTCTGGTACCAGCGGTCGCCGGACAGGGACGGCGCGATGACGCTCCGGATCGCGGAGAGAGCCGCCTGTGTGCCGCTGCCGATGGGGTGGTCCTTGGCGACATCGGCGACGAGCGACAGAGCCTGGGCAGACATCAAAAGTTCGCCCGCCACGATCTGCTCGACGTTCTCGACGATGGTCCGGGCCTTCCGCGCGCACCACGTGGAGTTGGAGACATGATCC
This sequence comes from Allobosea sp., assembly GCA_031412095.1. Classification (GTDB taxonomy): domain Bacteria; phylum Pseudomonadota; class Alphaproteobacteria; order Rhizobiales; family Beijerinckiaceae; genus Allobosea. The sequence continues at coordinate 67,198 of JANOCI010000015.1, read as the reverse complement.
TCCGCATTCGACTTGCCGGGGATCGAATCCACCGATCCGGGCATCGAAAGCGTGCGGTTCTCCATGACCAGCGCCGACATCGAGCATTGCACCGTCGCATATCCGGTGTTGAGGCCCTTCTTGCCGGCCAGAAGGTTGCGGGGCAGCCCGTACGACATGGTGGGATCGACGAGGCGCGCCAGCCTGCGTTCCGAGATCGAGCCTAGATCCGCCATCGCGATGGACAGCAGGTCCATCGCCTGCGCCACATACTGTCCATGGAAGTGCCCGGCCGAGATGCAGGCATAGCCATCGCCTGTGTCGAAGATCAGCGGATTGTCGGTCGCGGAGTTGATCTCCCGGCCGATCACGTCCCCGATATAGGCCAACGCGTCGCGCACGGGACCATGGACCTGCGGCGCGCAGCGCAGCGAATAGACGTCCTGCACCCTGGGCGGCGGCGTCACGCCGGGCGCGCGGCTCTCCTCGGGAAAGACCGTGAGGCGCGCGGCTTCCGAGCATCTTTCGGAATCGCCCGCGATCTTGATGAGGTTGCGTGCTGTTGCGGCCTGGCCGGGATGGGGCCGCGCCTTGTGCACGCGCGGATCGAAGGCGGCGAGCTCGCCCCTCAGGCATTCCAGCGACATGGCGAGCGCGATGTCGGCGGTCTTGAGCACGCGCCTCGCGTCCTCCATCGCCAGCACGGCCAGCGCCAGCGAAACCGTCGAACCGTTGATCAGCGCCGACGCATCCTTGGCCGAGAGTTCGAACGTCTCGCTCAGCCCCGCCTTCCTCAAGGCCGCTTGCGCCGGCATGCGTTTGCCCCTGTAGAACATCTCGGCCTCCTCGAAGCCGCAGATGGCGCCCGACATGTGGGCCAGCGGCGCGAGGTCGCCGGAAGCGCCGACCGAGCCCTTCGCGGGGATGACGGGGTGCAGCCCGGCGTTCAGGCAATCCAGCAGCCGGTCGACGACCTCGATGCGCGGACCCGAATAATTCGAGGCGAAGGCGTTGGCGCGCAGCAGCATCGTGGCGCGCACGGCGTCTTCGGGCAGCGGCTCGCCGATGCCGGTGGCATGGGCATAGACCGTGCGGCGCTGGTAATCGGCCATTTCGCTCATCATCACGCGCTGGTCCTTGAAAAGGCCGACGCCGGTGTTGAACGAATACATGAACGGCGCATCGTCGCGCATGAAGTTGGCGTCGATGTAGGCGCGCGCGGCGACGATGCCGGCGCGGGCCTTTGGGTCGAGCCGTGCCTTCTCGAAGCGGCCGGCGGCATTCGGCCTCGCCACCCGCAAGACCTTGTCCGCGGTGAGCTTGATGCCGTCGATCGTGATGGTCATGGAAGTGCGCCCTGAACTGAAGCCTTACGGCATGACTAGGTCGTCAGGGCGCGCACGTCCAGATCATGTCGCCGTTGATGTGGCAGGAGCCGCCTCACTTGCCCCTGCGCACACCGCTGGTGGGGTCGAACAGATGCACCTTGGCGGGATCGATGCCGAGGTTGAGGGTGGCCGAATCCGATGGCACGGCGCCGGTCGCGGCCTGCACCACGAGCGCCGCATTGCCGAGCACGCCGTGGAAGAGCTGGGTGGCGCCAAGCTCCTCGATGAAGTCGACGCGCATCGCTAGCCCGTCCTCGACGCGCACGGCGAGATCCTCCGGCCTGAGCCCGACTTCGACGGCGTCGCCCGGCTTCAGGTCCGCGGCCATGTCGCTGACGGGCACCACGACGTCGCCAAGGCTCACCGCGCCAGAACCCTTCACGACGCCCTGCGCGATGTTCATGGGCGGCGAGCCGATGAAGGTCGCGACGAACTTCGACGCGGGGCGGCGATACACCTCGTTCGGCAGGCCCATCTGCTCGATGCTCCCGCCGTTCATCACCACCAGCTTGTCCGACAGCGTCATCGCTTCGACCTGGTCATGGGTGACGTAGATCGACGTCACGCCGAGCGCGCGCTGCAGCTTCTTGATCTCGACGCGCATCTGCACGCGAAGCTTTGCGTCGAGGTTGGAGAGCGGCTCGTCGAAGAGGAAGACCTGCGGCTTCCTGACGATGGCGCGCCCCATGGCGACGCGCTGGCGCTGTCCGCCGGAGAGTGCGCGGGGGCGGCGCTCGAGGAAGCTCTCGATGCCGAGGATCTTCGCCGCCTCCTGCACGCGGGCGTCGATCTCGGCCTTCGGCGTGCCCCGGTTGCGCAGGCCGTAAGCCATATTGTCGTAGACGCTCATGTGCGGATAGAGCGCATAGTTCTGGAACACCATGGCGATGTCCCGGTCGGCCGGCTCGATCTGGTTGACGACGCGGCCCGCGATCCTGCATTCGCCGGACGTGATGGTCTCCAGCCCCGCCACCATGCGCAGCAGCGTGGACTTGCCGCAGCCCGAGGGGCCGACGAGCACGCAGAAGCCGCCATCGGGGATGTCGATCGACACGCCCTTCACCGCCTCGACATTGCCGGGATAGACCTTGCGGACGTTGGTGATGGTGACTTCAGCCATGGGGGCAATCCGGATGAGAGGCAGGCGGCATCACTTTTCCTGATCCACCAGACCCTTGACGAACAGGCGCTGCATCAGGATCACCACGGCGACCGGCGGCAGCATGGCCAGCACGGCGGTGGTCATCGCCAGCTGCCATTCGGTAAGCGCGTCCGCCGTCACGATCATCTTCTTGATGCCGATCACGATGGTCTGCATCGAGTCCTTCGTGGTGATGAGCAGCGGCCAGAGATACTGGTTCCAGCCGTAGATGAACTGGATCACGAACAGAGCCGCCACCGTCGTCATCGAGAGCGGCAGCACGGTGTCCTTGAAGAAGCGGAACGGGCCTGCCCCGTCGATCTTCGAGGCTTCGAGCAACTCGTCGGGGATGGTCATGAAGAACTGGCGGAACAGCAGCGTGCCCGTCGCCGAGGCGATCAGCGGCACGGCGAGGCCCTGGTAGGTGTCAAGGAAGCCGATGTCGGCCACGACCTTGAAGGTCGGGAAGATGCGCACCTCGACCGGCAGCATCAGCGTGATGAAGATCAGCCAGAAGGCCGTCATCCGGAACGGAAAGCGGAAATACACGACGGCATAGGCCGAGAGCACCGAGATGAAGATCTTCCCCAGCGCGATGGCCATCGCCATGATGAAGGAGTTGATCATCATGTTGATCACCGGCTCGCGCGTCGTGCCCGACGTGCCGATGAACAGCGTCCGGTAGTAGTTCTCGGCGAAGAACGGGCCGGGATAAAGCGGCATCTGGCCGTTTATGATCGTCGAAGCGTCCCATGTCGAGGCGACGAAGGTCAGGTAAACCGGAAACGCCACGATCAGAACGCCGATGCTGAGGATGACATAGGCGATCCTGTCGCCGAACGTGCGGTTCTCAACCATGCGCTGTCTGCTTCTTGGCCATCACAGCGGCCTCATCGGCGTCGTCAGCGCGCTCATGATCGTGCCCATGATGCGCTTGCCCCTGGCCGCCGCCTCGTCCGGCGCGATGCCGGCGCCGAGGATTTCCGATTTGCTGAAGGTCGTCGTCTGCGAGGGAGCCGCCGGAGGCTGCCCTGCGGCGATGCCGTCGGCCCTTATGTCGAGATCGAAGCCCGCCGGGGCCGTGGTGCGAGGCTTGAGCGTCAGCAAGACCCAGAGCGCATGCTTTGGATCAAACCCCGCCGCCCTGGCCAGTTCGTCATGCCTGGCGCGTACGTCGCCCGTATTCAGCAGCACGACGGCCCGGCCGGCGCCTGCCGCCTGGGCCGCCATCTCCGTCTTCATGGCCTCGCACCAGGCCTGCGTCCAGCCCAGGCTCGCCACCGAGCTGCAGAAGAACAGGAAGCCGGTGAAGTTTTCGATCGTGGCCTTCGGCAGCGCGGCAGGAGGCGCGGGCGTCTGCGCCGATGCAGCCGAAGGCAGGACGAGCGGAGCCATGAGGCAGGCACTGAAGGCTAAGGTGCGGAGCAATCGGGGAAGATCCATCAATAGGTGACCTTCCGTTCGATGTAGCGGAACTGGATCGCCGTCAGGCACACCACGATGCCGAGCAGCACCACCGACTGCGCCGCCGAGCCGCCGAGATCCGCCCCTCCCTTGCCGTCCGAATAGACCTTGTAGACCAGCGTCTCCGTCGCCTTTGACGGCCCGCCGCCGGTGATCGTGTCGATGATGCCGAACGTGTCGAAGAACACGTAGACGATGTTGACGACCAGCAGGAAGAACGTGGTGGGCGACAGGAGCGGGAAGATGATCGTCCAGAAGCGCCGCATGGCCTTCGCGCCGTCGATCGTGGCCGCTTCGATCACGCTTTTGGGGATCGCCTGCAGCCCGGCGAGGAAGAACAGGAAGTTGTAGCTGATCTGCTTCCAGACGGCGGCCATGACCACGAGGCTCATGGCCTGGTTGCCGTTGAGCAGCGGATTCCAGTCATACCCCATGTTGCGCAGGCCCTTGGCCATGATGCCGAGCGAGGGGTTGAACATGAACATCCAGAGGACGCCCGCGATGGCCGGCGCGACGGCATAAGGCCAGATCAGCAGCGTCGTGAAGATCTGGTGGCCTCTGATGTGCCGGTCGGCCATCACGGCGAGCAGCAGCGCGATCGACAGCGACAGGCTGGTCACGAGGGTCGAGAACACCAGCGTGTTCCACAGAGCCTTGTAGTAATCCGGCTTGCTGAACAGCTCCTTGTAGTTCTCGAACCAGACGAATTCGGTCGAGGTCCCGAAGGCGTCCTGCACGAGGAAAGACTGCCAGACCGCCTGGCTCGCCGGCCAGTAGAAGAACACCACCGTGATGGCGAGCTGCGGCAGCAGCAGCATGGCCGGGATCAGGTAGCCCTTGAAGGTGGCGGTCTTGTTCATGACGCTCGTTCAGCGGCGGGAGGCCGGCAGCCGGGGCCTGGCAGGCGCATCCATTGCGGGATGCACGTGCAGGCTCCGGCAAGGCTGGAGGGCGATGCCCACATCGCCAACTGCCGATCCCCCGGTCGCCGCGCTCTCAGCGCGTCACCGTCCGCTCGAACTGGCGCAGAACGGCGTTGCCGCGTTCGACGGCTGCATCGAGCGCCGCTTTCGGTGCCTTCTGGCCGTTGAGGGCGGCCTCGATCTCCTCGGACCAGATGTCGCGGATCTGGACCAGGTTGCCGAAGCGCAGGCCGCGCGAGTTGTCCGTTGGCTCCTTGTTGTTGAGCTGCAGCAGCGGCGTCTCGAGGAAGGGCTTGTCCTTGTAGAACCCTGAATCCTTCACCTTCGCGTAGGCGGCCCTGGTGATCGGCAGGTAGCCGCTCTCGGTGTGCAGCTTCACCTGCCGGTCGACGTCCGACAGGAAGGTGAAGAACTTCGCGACGCCCGTGTACTCGGCCGCTGACTTTCCGCCCATGACCCAGAGCGAAGCGCCGCCGATGATCGAGTTCTGCGGTGCGCCCGCGACCTCGGGATAATACGGCATAGGCGCGTTGGCCCACTCGAACTTCGCGTTGGCCCGCACGTTGCCGAAGAATGCCGACGAGGTCATGAAGATCGGGCATTCGCCCGAGGTGAAGCGGCCTTCGCCGGTGTTCGTGCGTCCTGAATAGGAGAACACGCCCTCCTTCTGCAGATTGGCCAGGTTCGTCAGGTGATTGACATAGAGCGGCGCGTTGATCTGCAGCGTGGTGTCGAAGCCCTCCATGCCGTTGGCCTTCGTGCCGATCGGCGTGTTGTGCCATGCGCCGAGCTGCTCGACGTTCAGCCAGGTGATCCAGGCGGTCGAGAAGCCGCACTTGTCCCAGCCGGCCGTCTTGAGCTTCCGCGCGGCGTCGAACACTTCCGGCCAGGTCTTCGGCGGCGCGTCAGGGTTGAGGCCCGCCTTCTTGAAGGCGTCTTTGTTGTACCACATCACGGCCGACGATGAATTGAACGGGAAAGACAGCATGTCGCCCTTCACGGTCGAGTAATAGCCGGTGATGGCGGGCAGGTAGGACTTCGGATCGAATGTTTCGCCGGCTTCCTTCATCATGTCCTGCACGGGCTTCACGGCGCCCTTGGCGCCCATCATGGTCGCGGTCCCGACTTCGAAGACCTGCATGATGTGCGGGGCCTGGCCTGCGCGGAAGGCCGCGATGCCGGCGTTCAGCGTGTCCGCATACGAGCCCTTGTAAGCCGGAACGATCTTGTAGTCCTTCTGCGTGGCGTTGAAGTCCTCGGCAAGCTTGACGATGACGTCGTTGTTGGCGCCCGTCATCGCGTGCCACCACTGTATCTCTGTCTGCGCCTGCGCTGCGGCAGCCGACATGACGAAGGCGGACACTGCCGCCAGATTGCGAAAATTGCTCATGTAACCTCCGATAGGCACGCCCCGGCGGGCGCTTCTTGTTGCTTGCTGGAAGGTTAGCACGAAAGCGGGGTGACATTTCAATGACAGATCGATGACGGGCCGCATTCTTGTGTCGAAAATGCTGACCCGCTTGATCTTGGCGCCGGAACCGTGACTGATGCCCGGCGCCAGACCCGTTCCGCCAGGATGCCCGCGACATGCCAGTGCTCGATCCCGTCCTCACCTTGCCTGCCGATGGCCTCGTCGGCGCGCTCGTCGCCCGTGCATGGCTTCCGGCCGTGGATGGGCCATGCGTGGCGGCCTTGCGCGAAGAGGGCGTGGTGGACGTCACCGCCAGCTTCGCCACCGTCCGCGATCTCGCCGAGATGCCCGACCCCGCGGCGGCGCTGCGCGCGGCGAAGGGCCCTGTGATCGGGCAGCTTGCCGACATCCTGGCCAACACCCCGCCTGACGGCCGCAACCTTGCCAAGCCCTGGTTCCTCGCGCCGATCGACCTGCAGGCGGTGAAGGCCGCTGGCGTCACATTCGCCGTGTCGATGCTGGAGCGCGTGATCGAGGAGAAGGTGAGGGGAAATCCCGCCGCCGCCGCCGCCATCCGGGGCGAGATCGGCAAGCTCATCGGCGACGACCTGTCAAAGCTCAAGCCCGGTTCGCCCGAGGCCATGCGCCTGAAGGACGTGCTGGTCGCCCAGGGAGCCTGGAGCCAGTATCTGGAGGTCGGCATCGGCCCGGACGCTGAGATCTTCACCAAGGCTCCGGTGATGGCGTCGGTCGGCACCGGGGCGGACGCAGGCCTGCATCCTGTCTCGACGTGGAACAATCCCGAGCCCGAGGTCGTGCTGGTGGTGGCCTCGGACGGCCGGATCGTCGGCGCGACCCTCGGCAACGACGTGAACCTGCGCGACGTCGAAGGCCGCTCCGCGCTCCTGCTCGGCAAGGCCAAGGACAACAACGCGAGCGCCGCGATCGGCCCGTTCGTGCGCCTGTTCGACGCGACGTTCTCTCTCGACGACGTCAGGAGCACCGTGGTGTCCCTCACGGTGCAGGGCGAGGACGGCTTCGCGCTCGAGGGATCGTCATCACTGGCGAAGATCAGCCGCGATCCGGCCGATCTGGTCGCCCAGATGATCGGGAGCCATCATCAATATCCGGACGGAGCGGTGCTCTACCTCGGAACCATGTTCGCACCCGTGAAGGACCGCGATGCGGCCGGCGGCGGCTTCACGCACAAGATCGGCGACATCGTCACGGTCCAGGCCCCGAAGCTCGGCAGCCTCGTCAACCGGATGCAGTTCTCCACCGTCTGCGAGCCATGGACCTACGGCGTCAGCCACCTGATGCGCAATCTCGCCCGACGCGGATTGCTGTGAGCGCAATCCTCGTCATCGGGGAGGCCATAGCCGACTTCCTGCCGGTCGACGGAGAGTCCGAAACCTTCCGCTGCGTGCTTGGCGGCTCGGGCTACAACACCTCGCTTGCCCTTGCCCGGCTGGGCCTTCGGCCGAGCTTCGCCTGGAGCCTGTCGGACGACGCGCTTGGCCGCCGTTTCAGCCGGGCGATGGCGGAGGAGGGGATCGACATGGCGCATGCGCGCATCAGCGGGCGGCCATCCGCCGTCGCCATCGTCAGCCCGTCCGCCGCCAGCCATGGCGCGATGTTCGCACTGCATCTGGCGGGCACTGCGCACGAAGATGCGCCTCTCCTGCCTGCCGTCGCGCCCGCCGGCATCCGGCATGTCCATGCCGCCTCGTTCGCGGCCACGGCTGGCGCGGCTGCGGGGCGTTCGCTGGCCCTGCTGCGGAGCGCCCGGACCGGGGCCACCTCAAGCTACGATCCGAACGTCCGCGCGTCGTGCCTGCCGCCGCACGCCCAGGCCATGGCGCTGATCGAGGAGCGTGTCGCCGCCGCGACGATCGCGAAAGCCAGCGTCGAGGACATCGGGTGGATGTATCCGCGCCTTGCTCCCCATGAAGCGATGCAGCGCTGGCTCGCGCTGGGATGCGGCGTCGCGATCATGACGCGGGGGCCGGAGGGAGCGGTGGCGATGACGGCGTCGGGCGTCGCTGAAGCCGTTGCGCCTCCGGTCAGGATCGCCGACACGGTCGGAGCGGGCGACGCGTTCACGGCGGGCCTTTTGGCGGCCATGGCGCATGACGGCCGCCTTGGCGTGCCTGACCACCTGCCGTCCGTCGATGAACTGACTCGCTGGCTCGCCTATGCTGCACGCGCGGCGTCGTTGACGTGTTCGCGCCCCGGATGCGATCCGCCGCGCGCGTCCGAACTGGCTTAGCCTAGCCCGGTCGGCCCAAGTCAGCCTGCGCGCGCACGTCGGCGTGCAGGTCCAAGTCGGTGTGCAGGTCCATGAAGATCATGTCGGTGTCCTCGGGCTTCGCGCCTGCCGCAGTCAGCATGCAATGCACCTGGCCGCGATGGTGGGTCTGGTGGTTGAACATGTGCGTGACGAGGAACCAGATCGGCTTGCTGACCTGCCGGCCGAGGGCGCCCGAATGCCAGCTCATGTCACCGGACAGCCAGCCTGGGCTGACATGCGCGCTCCAGTCGGCGATGACGGCGTCGAACGCCTCGCGCTCCGCCGCCAGCGCATCCCAGTCCGGAAAGAGATGCGGCGAGTCCTTGATCCCGCCCTCAGGCTTCGGGCTCTGGGCGAAGCGGTGCATCCAGATCTTGTCGCCCCAGAGCAGGTGGCTCAGCGTGCCGTGGATCGACGAAAAGAACGCTCCGCGCGCTTTCCGGCGCTCGACGTCGCCGAGGGCGTCAGCCTGCCTCAACAGGCTGCGGTTCTGCCACTGGTTGTAGCGCGCCATGGTCTGGATGTGATGGGAGCTGATCATCAGGCAGGCTTTCATATGACGTTGGCTTCGACGAGGGGGCGGTTCCTCACGATGCGCTCATGGCCGAGATCGGACAGATCGAGCGTGACGTAGCGCCCGTGCGCGATCAATTCCGCGATTCCGCGTCCCACGGCAGGCGATTGCTGCAGCCCGTGGCCGGAGAAGCCGTTGGCGAGGTAAAGGTTCGGCAGGCCGAAGGACGGTCCGACGATGGCGTTGGCATCCAGCATGTTCATGTCATAGGGCCCGGCCCAAGCCTGCATCGGCCGGATGGCCTCGAAGGCCGGCACGCGCGCGGCGAGGGCTGGCCAGACGCGCTCCTCGAAGAACGGCCAGTCGACGTCCGCGACGCGGGGATCCGCCTCGTCCCAATCGGGATCTTCGCCGGAAGGAGGGGACGCTCCGCAGATGAACATCTGCCCCTCGGCCGTCCGGCGCCCTTCCGGCCGGCAATAGACGCCGGACGTGTCGATCAGCAGCGGGCAGTCCGTCACGTCGCCCTTGCACATGAAGGTGAACACGAAGCGCTTCTTGGGCATGACGGGAAGGATCACGCCGGCCGTCGCCGCGAGTCCGGCGCCTTGCGAGCCCGATGCGTTGACCGCCGCGCCGCACGCGACGCGCGATCCGTCCTTAAGTATCACGGCCGCGACGCGCGCGCCGTCCAATTCGTAATGCGCCACTTCTCCGGTGACATAGGCAGCGCCGAGCGCCCGCGCCTTCTTCCGGAAGGCCTGGAGCAGGCTCCATCCGTCGAACCAGCCTTCTCCCGACAGCCCCAGGTTGCCGCACGCGACGTCATCGACGTTCAGCCACGGAAAGCGCTGCGCGAGCGCGGGCTTGCCGAGATGCCCGATATCGGCGCCTTCCAGCCTTTGTGCTTCCTGCATCGCGCGCAGGGTGCCGGCGCCGGCCTCGGTCGCGAGATACAGATAGCCGCCTTCCTTGAGGCCGATCTCCGGCTGCTCGCCGTCGACGCCGAGCCGCTCGCCGATCTCACGCAGGAACCTGATGCCGTGCAGCGAGATGCGGATGTTGACCGCGCTCGAGAATTGTTGGCGGATCGATGCCGCCGACAGGGCCGAGGCGGACAGCCTGTAGGTCGGATCCTTTTCGACGACGACGACCCGGCCCTTGAAGGCGGGGTCGGCCATGAGGTGGTAGGCGATCGACGAGCCGATGGCGGCGCCTCCCGCGATCACGATGTCAGCCGATGCGGGCAAGCCAGCCGATGGGGAGATATCGTCCATGCTGCGAACATGGCCACTCCGCCTGCGCTTTGGCAAGCGCATAGCCCGCTTCAACGTGCCGCGACGCCGGCTTTCCGGTGCTGTCCCGCCTGAACTTCGCAGTTGCAACAACGGGCCGGTCAGCGCATTTTGCAGCCGATCTGATGGGGAATGCGGCGATGGCCATGAACGTGCGTGAAGAGGCCATGGCCATCCTGAAGCGGCTTGGCGTGCCTGACGGCGCTTTTGCCGCCACCGGGCTCGCTGCACGCTCGCCCATCACCGGCGAAGAGATCGCGACGGTCAGGGCGATGTCGGCCGGGCAGGCCGGAGAGGCCATTGCCAATGCCCACGCGGCTTTCAGCGCGTGGCGGCTGGTTCCCGCGCCGCGACGGGGCGAGCTTGTGCGCCTGCTCGGTGAGGAGCTGCGCGCCGCCAAGGAGGACCTTGGCCTTCTGGTCACGCTGGAGGCCGGCAAGATCGTCTCGGAAGGCCTCGGCGAGGTTCAGGAGATGATCGACATCTGCGATTTCGCGGTCGGCCTGTCGCGGCAGCTCTATGGCCTCGCCATAGCGACCGAACGGCCTTCCCACCGGATGATGGAGACATGGCATCCTCTCGGCGTCTGCGGCGTGATCTCGGCGTTCAACTTCCCGGTGGCCGTCTGGTCGTGGAATGCGGCGCTCGCTCTTGTCTGCGGCGATTCGGTGGTCTGGAAGCCGTCCGAGAAGACGCCCCTCACCGCGCTGGCGACGCAAGCCATCGTCGAGCGGGCGATCGCCCGGTTCGGCCCGGATGCGCCGCCCGGCCTGTGCGCCTTGCTGATCGGAGACCGCAGCATCGGCGAGGTCATGGTCGACGATGCGCGCGTGGCGGTCGTCTCGGCCACGGGCTCGACGCGCATGGGCCGCGAGGTGGCTCCGCGCCTTGCAAAGCGGTTCGCCCGCGCCATCCTCGAGCTGGGCGGCAACAACGCGGCCATCGTCGCCCCTTCCGCCGATCTCGATCTGGCCCTGCGCGGCATTGCCTTCGCCGCGATGGGCACCGCCGGGCAGCGCTGCACCACGCTTCGGCGGCTGTTCGTCCACGATAGCATCTACTGCACGCTGGTCCCGCGGCTCGCCAAGGTCTACGGCTCGGTGAGGATCGGCGACCCGCGGCACGCTGGCACGCTGGTGGGACCGCTCATCGACAGGCAGGCCTTCGGCGCGATGGAGCGTGCGCTCGGCGACGCCCGCGCGAACGCCGGAATCATACATGGCGGCCAGCGCGTCTCCGGGATCGCAGGCGACGACGCCTATTATGCCGCTCCCGCACTGGTGGAGCTGCCGCAGCAGAACGGCCCGATGCTGCACGAGACATTCGCGCCCATTCTCTATGTGACGCGCTTCCGCACGCTGGCCGAAGCCATAGCCATGCAGAATGCGGTCGGCGCGGGTCTTTCCTCCTCGATCTTCACGCTCGACATCCGCGAGGCCGAAACGTTCATGTCGTCCGCAGGCTCCGATTGCGGCATCGCGAACGTCAACATCGGACCGTCAGGGGCGGAGATCGGCGGGGCGTTCGGCGGCGAGAAGGAGACCGGAGGCGGACGTGAGGCAGGCTCGGACGCCTGGAAGGCCTACATGCGGCGCGCCACCAACACGGTGAACTACGGCACGGCATTACCTCTGGCGCAGGGCGTGGTGTTCGATGTGGAGGGGTGAGGCGTCATGCTGACGACCCGCCTGACCGCCCGCCTGGGCATCCGCCACCCGATCATGTCCGCGCCGATGGCGTTCGCGGGGGGCGGCGCGTTGGCGGCTGCGGTCACCCATGCCGGCGGCCTTGGGTTGATCGGCGGCGGCTATGGCGATGCTGACTGGTTGAAGCGCGAATTCGCGGCTGCCGGCAATGCCCGCGTCGGCTGCGGCTTCATCACCTGGTCGATGGCGCAGGACCCGGCTTTGCTGACCCAGGCGTTGGCCCATGCGCCGGCAGCGTTGATGCTCTCCTTCGGCGACCCCCGCCCGCACGCGGGTGAAATCAAGGCCGCCGGCACGCTTCTTGTCTGCCAGGTGCAGACATTGGCGCATGCCGCCGATGCGATCGAGGCTGGCGCCGACATCATCGTGGCCCAGGGCGCGGAGGCGGGCGGGCATGGCGCCAGGCGCGCCACGATGACGCTGGTGCCGGAAATCGGCGACCTGCTGCGCCTCAGATCGCCGGACACCTTGCTAGTGGCGGCAGGCGGCATCGCGGATGGCAGGGGGCTGGCGGCATCCCTGGCGCTCGGCGCAGACGGCGTGCTGATGGGGTCGCGGTTCTGGGCCGCTGCGGAAGCCCTGACCCATCCGCGCCATCAGGCAGCAGCGGTGGGAGCCACGGGCGACGCGACGGTCAGGCAGACCGCGACCGACATCGCGCGTGGGTATGACTGGCCGGCGGAGTTCACGGCCCGCGTGCTCGAGAACCGTTTCGTGCGGGACTGGGATCATCGCCCCGACGCGCATCGCGCGGTGGCGGAAGCGAACCGCGCCGACTATTCCGCAAAGGTGGCCGCCGGCGATCCCGATGATGTGGGCGTCTGGGTCGGCGAAGCCACGGGGTTGATCCATGAGGTGATGCCTGCGGCTGCGATCATCGAACGCACCGTGCAGGAGGCTGAAGACGTCATCTCCCGGCTAGGAACGCTGCGCAAGCAGCGCTAAAGATACATTCGAAACGAATTGCGAAAGGCCATCATCATGAGCGCCGTGCCACAAGCCAAGGCCGCCAAGGCCCCGAAGGCGATCTACAACTGGGAAGACCCGTTCCTGCTGGAGGACCAGCTGTCGGAAGAGGAGCGGATGATCCGCGACGCTGCCCGCGCGTTCTCCGCCGACGTGCTGATGCCGCGGGTGGCCGAAGCCTACATGAACGAGACCGCGGCGCCCGAACTGTTCCGCCTGATGGGCGAGCAGGGCCTGCTTGGCGTGACCTTTCCCGAGGAATATGGCGGTTCCGGCGCGTCCTATGTCGCCTACGGCCTTGTCGCGCGCGAGGTCGAGCGGATCGATTCCGGCTATCGCTCGATGATGAGCGTGCAGTCCTCGCTCGTGATGTACCCGATCTACGCCTACGGCGACGAACTGCAGCGCAAGAAGTATCTGCCGAAGCTGGCCAGCGGCGAATTCATCGGCTGCTTCGGCCTGACCGAGCCCGACGCAGGGTCCGATCCGGGCGGCATGAAGACGCGCGCCGTCAAGGCCGATGGCGGCTACGTCCTCAACGGCTCGAAGATGTGGATCTCGAATTCGCCGTTCGCGGACGTCTTCGTGGTCTGGGCGAAGTCCGCCGCGCATGGCGACGAGATCAGGGGCTTCATCCTCGATAAGGGCATGAAGGGCCTGTCCGCGCCCAAGATCGGCGGAAAGCTCTCGCTGCGCGCCTCGACGACCGGCGAGATCGTCATGGACGACGTCTTCGTGGCGGAAAGCCAGCTCCTGCCGAACGTCTCGGGACTGAAGGGGCCGTTCGGCTGCCTCAACCGCGCGCGCTACGGCATTTCATGGGGCGTGATGGGCGCAGCCGAAGCCTGCATGACGCAGGCGCGGCAATATGGCCTGGACCGTCACCAGTTCGGCAAGCCGCTGGCCCAGACGCAGCTCTTCCAGAAGAAGCTGGCGGACATGGCGACCGAGATCGCGCTGGGCCTGCAGGGGTCCTTGCGCGTCGGCCGCATGTTCGACGAGGGCAAGCTGGCCCCCGAAGTGATCTCCATCGTCAAGCGCAACAATTGCGGAAAGGCGCTCGACATCGCGCGCATGGCCCGCGACATGCACGGCGGCAACGGCATCCAGATCGAATATCACGTGATGCGCCACGCCGCGAACCTCGAGACGGTGAATACCTACGAGGGAACCCATGACGTGCACGCGTTGATCCTTGGCCGCGCCATCACGGGGCTTCAGGCTTTCTTCTGATGCCTGAGGCCTCTGTGGCCATGGATCAGGCGCGCCCGCCGCTCGTCGGCCTCGCCGCGTGCAAGGTCGAGGCGGTGCTGACCCTGAATTCGGTTAATAGTGTCGAGACCTCGGTTCTCGACGCCGTGAGCTATGGCGAACTTCTGAAGGCATCGGGGTTCGCCATGGCGTTTGGAGGCGAACCGCAGGCATTCATGATCGCCTTCAACGACGCATCCGACCACCGCAACGCCAACCTTGCGTGGTTCCGGGAGCGTCATGACCGCTTCTACTATGTCGACCGCGTCGTCGTCGCGCATCAGGCCCGTGGGCAGGGCCTTGCGCGGGCGCTTTATGGCGAACTGTTCGCCCGCGCCCGCGCTGAGGACCGTCCCGTGATCGGCTGCGAGATCAATGTCATCCCGGCCAATCCCGCATCGGACGCGCTGCACTCCGCCCTCGGTTTCTCGGAGATCGCGCTTCGCCATCTGCCGGGCGGCAAGGCGATCCGCTACATGAGGCTGGATCTGCCTTGAGCGCTGCGCTCGGCGCCGGCCTGGCCTATGGCGCCGTCATCTTCGCGCTCGGCTTCGCGCTCGGCACGCTGCGGGAGCTCGTTCTGGCCCCGCTCTTCGGGCGCGATGCGGTCGTTCTGGTCGAGGGCCCGCTGATCCTGCTCGCCGCATGGCTGCTGGCGCAGCGGCTGATCCGGCGGCATGCGGTCGCCGCGCGCGCAACGCGCAGGCTGGCCATGGGCGCCGCGGCCTTCGCGCTGCTGCTGGCGGGCGAGGCCGCCGTCGCCGTGTTCGGCTTCGGCCGCACGCTCGCCATGCATCTTGGCGCTTACGTAACGGCTCGGGGCATGCTTGAATTGACGCCGCAGATCGCCTTTGCCCTTTTTCCGCTGCTGCTCATGATCCGCGAGAGGCCCGATCCATGACCGCTCCCATCCGCATCGTTCTCGCAGGCGTCTCGGGCTGGGTCGGCAAGGCCCTTGTCGCAGCCATCCATGCCGCTCCTGACCTCACGCTGGCCGCCGCGATCTCCCGAAAGGCGGCCGGCAAGGATGCAGGCGACGTGGCCGGCATCGGTGCGCTGGGCGTCATCGTCCACGCCACGGTCGCCGAGGCGCTGGCTGCGCCCTCGGACGTGCTCATCGACTACACCAAGCCTAATGCGGTCAAGCACCACGCGCTGACGGCGCTCGCCCGCGGCAGGCATGTCGTGATCGGCACGTCGGGCCTGACCGCCGCTGACTACGACAAGATCGACATCGCCGCGATGAGCGCCGGCAAGGGCGTCCTGGCGGCAGGCAACTTCTCGATCACGGCGACATTGCTGCGCCGCTTCGCCCTTGAGGCGGCCCGGTATGTGCCCGATGTCGAGATCATCGACTATGCCTCCGCCGCCAAGCCCGACACGCCCTCCGGCACGGCCCGCGAATTGGGAGAGATGCTGGCCAAGGTGCGCATGGCCGGGACGTCCAAACCCGTCGCCGAGCTTGGCGGCGCGCGCGAGACGCGCGGCGCGGCGCTCGGCGAGCCCAATCCTGTTCAGGTGCATTCCGTCAGGATGCCATCCATCGTGCTGTCATGCGAGGCGATCTTCGGCGCGGCTGACGAGCGCCTGCTCATCCGCCACGATGCAGGATCGTCCGCCGCGCCCTATGTCGCCGGCACGCTGCTCGCCGCGCGCAAGGTGTCCGGCTTCATCGGCGTCAAGCGCGGCCTGGATCATGTCCTGACGTGAGCGCCGCCGACCTGCCCCGTTCCTCGTCGGCCCTGGCAGTGACCACCGTCGATCTGTGGAAGAGCGCGGCGCTCCTGCTGATCCTGCTGGATCACCTGTGGTTCTACATCTGGCCGGACCAGCTCTGGATGACCGCGCTCGGGCGTGCCGCCTTGCCGATCTTCTTTTTCCTCATCGGCTTCGCCCGCACCCGGCATGTGCCATGGTTCTGGTGGGCGGCCGGCGCCGGGCTGACCGCGTTGGATGTCTGGCGGCATGGCGGGTTCGACGAAATCTCCCTCAACGTCATGTTCAATTTCGCCGTCATCCGCCTGTCGCTGTCATTCATCGAGGCGAACGTCATGCGGGCATGGTGGCGCATCGCTCTGTTCGCCGCGGCGCTGGCGGCGTTGATGCCCCTGGCGGGACAGGTCGTCGAATATGGCTCCGAGGGCTGGCTGCTGGCGCTGGTTGGCCTCGCCCACCGCCGCGCGCTCGATGCGGGCGGCGACCGCCAGCGCGATCCGGCCTGGCTCGTCCGCCGGGCGCTCGGGGCTTTCGCCACGCTGGCCTATATCGGGATGGAGCTCTACGACTACGAATTCGAGGTCGCAGACACCTGGATCATGGCGGGCGGGGTCATCCTCGTCAGCGGCCTCCTGCTGAGGTTCGATCGCCGCGACGTCGCCCGCCCTCTTCCGGCCACGCCGGCTGTGCTGCTTCGCCTGTGCGGCCGGCGCTCGCTGGAGATTTACATCGGGCAGATTGTCGTCTTGATGGGCATCGGCCTGGCGCTCGGCGTCGATGCCGCCGACGAAGACGGAGACGAACGATGACGACTGCAGACGCCCCTCTCGCCGGCATCCGCGTTCTAGAGCTTGCCCGCATCCTCGCCGGGCCTTGGATCGGACAGCTGCTGGCCGACCTCGGCGCGGACGTCGTCAAGGTCGAGGCGCCTGAAGGCGACGACACGCGCGCCTGGGGCCCGCCTTTCGTGGAAGGACTGGACGGGCAGCATCTCTCGGCCGCCTATTTTCACTCCTGCAACCGCGGCAAGCGGTCGGTCATGGCCGATTTCCGCACGGCGGAGGGTCGCGCTCTGGTCATGAGGCTGGCCGGGCACGCCGACGTCGTCGTCGAGAACTTCAAGGTCGGAGCGCTGGTCAAATACGGGCTTGACGCCGCGACGTTGAGAAAGGCGTTTCCCAGGCTGGTCTGCTGCTCGATCACCGGGTTCGGTCAGGACGGGCCGTACGCCGACCGTGCCGGGTATGACTTCCTCATCCAGGGCATGGCGGGCGCGATGTCTGTGACCGGCGACGCCGGAGGCCAGCCCACGAAGGCCGGCTACGCCACCGCCGACATCTTCACCGGCATGTACGCCACGGTCGGCATCCTGGCGGCGCTGCGCAGGCGCGACCAGACCGGGATCGGCGCTGCGATCGATCTGGCGCTGATGGATTCCCAGGTCGCGGTGATGGGCAACCAGGCCATGAACTACCTCGTCTCGGGCAAGCCGCCCGGTCGTCTCGGCAACGCGCATCCCAACATCGTGCCCTATGAGGTGTTCCCCGTCAGCGACGGCCACATCATCATCGCCAGCGGCAATGACGGGCAATACCGCAAGCTGTGCGACGCGCTTGGGGAGCCCGGGCTTGGCGTGCACGCCGACTATGCAGCGAACCAGGACCGCATCCGGAACCGGGCCCTGCTTGTGCCCCGCCTTTGCGGGCTCACGGCACGGTTCGCGAAAGCGGACCTGCTGGCGAAGCTGGAGCGGGCAGGGGTGCCTGCAGGCCCGATCAACGCCATGGACGAGGTCTTCGCCGACCCGCAGGTGAAGGCCCGCGGCGTCCTGCGCGATCTGGCGTCGACGACGTCGCGCGCCGGGACGGTCCCGACGGTGGCGTCGCCCATCGTGATGGACGGCGTGCGCATGGTGTCGGCCCGTCCGAGCCCGGCCCTGAACGAGCACGGCGCAGACATCCTGCAGGACCCGAACTGGGGAGGCCGTCCATGAACCGGACTGTGGAAGCGCGCACGGGCGGGCGGATCCTTGTCGACCAACTGGTGCTGCAGGGCGTGTCCGACGTGTTCTGCGTTCCGGGTGAAAGCTACCTTGCCGTGCTCGATGCGCTGCATGACGCCTCGATCCGCGTCACGGTCTGCCGTCAGGAGGGCGGAGCTGCGATGATGGCCGAGGCCGCCGGCAAGATCACGGGCAGGCCCGGCATCTGCATGGTGACGCGCGGGCCGGGTGCGACCAACGCATCCCCCGGCATCCACATCGCAAAGCAGGACTCGACCCCGATGATCCTGTTCGTCGGGCAGATCGAACGCGGCATGCGCGAGCGCGAGGCCTTCCAGGAGCTCGACTACCGCGCCGTGTTCGGGCCCATGGCCAAATGGGCGACGGAGATCGACGACCCGGCGAGGATTCCGGAGATCATCAGCCGCGCATTCCACGTGGCGACGTCGGGCCGCCCCGGACCTGTAGTGATCGCCTTGCCCGAGGATGTGCTGACTGAAGCCGCAAGCGTCATGGACGCAAGGGCTCATTCCCCGATCGAGACCCACCCCTCGCTCACCCAGATGATCGAGCTGCAGAAGATGCTGTGGGCGGCCAAGGCGCCCATCGCGCTTCTGGGCGGCTCGCGCTGGGACCAGCAGGCGGTCGACCGTTTCGCCCGCTTTGCCGAGCAGTTCGAACTGCCGGTCGCGGTCACGTTCCGGCGCCAGATGCTGTTCTCCAGCGATCATCCCTGCTTCGCCGGCGATCTCGGCATCGGCCCTAATCCCAAGCTGCTGTCGCGCATCAAGGAGGCTGACCTTGTCCTGCTCGTTGGCGGGCGGCTGTCGGAGATGCCGAGCCAGAGCTACACGTTGTTCGGCATTCCCGAGCCGGGACGCAACCTTGTGCATGTCCATCCCGATGCTGGCGAGCTTGGCCGGGTCTATCATCCCGCGCTCGCCATCAACGCTTCGCCGACGGCGTTCTGCGCCGCGCTGCAGACGGTCCATCCATCCCAGACGATCGCATGGCAGGGCGCAGCGGATGAGGCGCACGCCGCTTTCCATGGCTGGTCGAACGCTCCAGCGCCAGTGCAGGGGGCGTTTCACCCCGGCGAGGCCGTCGTCTGGCTACGCGATAGGCTTCCCTCCGACGCCATCCTGTGCAACGGCGCCGGCAACTACGCCACATGGGTGCACCGCTTCCACCGTTTCCGCCAGTTCGGCACCCAGGCCGCACCGACCTCCGGCTCCATGGGCTATGGCGTGCCCGCCGCGGTCGGCCTAAAGCGCATGTTCCCGGACCGGACGGTGGTGGCGTTCGCCGGCGACGGCTGCTTCCTGATGAACGGGCAGGAGTTCGCCACAGCCGTGCAGTACGATCTGCCGATCATCGTGGTGGTGATCGACAACCGCATGTACGGCACCATCCGCATGCACCAGGAGATGCACTATCCGGGCCGCATCTCGGCGACGGAACTGAAAAATCCCGATTTCGCTGCCTATGCGCGGGCCTTCGGCGGCCATGGGGAGAGGGTCGAAACGACAGAGGAGTTCGCGCCTGCCTTCGAGCGTGCGCTGGCGTCCGGCAAGCCGTCGATCCTGCACTGCCTGATCGATCCCGAGGTCATCACGCCGGCGAAGACCCTGTCGGGCATCAGGGCGGAGGCGCTGGCCAGGCGATAGGGATGAACATAGGGCTTGAGCTCAGAGCGGCCTGACCCGTTTCCGTTTGCGGGAGAAGGAAAGTCGTTGCGCAAAACCTTGCGCGATGGATCACATCCGCCCCTGCAGCAGCGCCACCAGCACCATCGCGCCGATGACGCCGGCCGCGCGGATCGGCATCGCGAGGGGCGGCATGCCGCCGCCCTTCATCGCCACCGTCGCCAGATCGAAAGCGAACGACACCGCGATCGGCCAGACGATCGGCGGTATTCCGGCATCGTTCATCGCGGGGTTGCGCGTGACGTAGGCAGCGATGCCAACGCCAGTCACGAGCATCAGGGCGAAGAACAGGTAATCGAGGCGCTGCAGGCGGACCGGCATCCGCCTCAGCCTTCCTTCGCCGTCACATTGCCGAGCGCGGCCTGCGCTGCAGCAAGGCGCGCGATCGGTACGCGGTAGGGCGAGCAGGACACGTAGTCGAGGCCAGCCTCTTCGCAGAACATGATCGAGGCAGGATCGCCGCCATGCTCGCCGCAGATGCCGAGCTTGATGTCGGGCCTCGTCTCGCGTCCGCGTTCGACCGCGAGCTTCACGAGTTCGCCGACGCCGTCCCGGTCGATGGTCACGAACGGGTCGGCGGGCAGGATGCCCTTCTGGGTGTAGGGCCCGAGGAAGGAGGCCGCATCGTCGCGGCTGATGCCGAGCGTGGTCTGGGTCAGGTCGTTGGTGCCGAACGAGAAGAACTCGGCCGCTCCGGCGATCTCGCGGGCGCGGAGGGCCGCGCGAGGCAGTTCGATCATCGTGCCGACCTGGTATGTCAGCTTGGCCCCTGTCTCGGTCTCCACGGCCTTCTCCATCGCGTCGATGCGCCCGCGCACGAGGTCGAGCTCAGGTCTGGTCATCACCAGCGGCACCATCACTTCGGGCACGACCGGGTGGCCTGTCTCCCGCGCCGCGATCACGGCGGCCTCGAAGATGGCGCGGGCCTGCATCTCCGCGATCTCGGGATAGGCGATCGCGAGGCGCACGCCCCTGAAGCCGAGCATCGGGTTGAACTCATGCAGGTCCGCGGCGCGGCGCTTCAACTTCTCCACGGGCACGCCCAGCGACGTCGCGACTTCGCCCATCTCCGCCTCGGTGTGCGGCAGGAACTCGTGCAGCGGCGGATCCAGCAGCCTGATCGTGACGGGCAGGCCCTGCATGATCTTGAACAGCTCGACGAAATCGTTGCGCTGCATCGGCAGCAGCTTGGCCAGCGCCTTGCGCCTGCCGGCCTCGTCATCGGCCAGGATCATCTCGCGCACCGCGATGATGCGGTCGCCCTCGAAGAACATATGCTCGGTGCGGCAAAGGCCGATGCCTTCCGCGCCGAACTCGCGGGCCGTGCGCGCATCGAGCGGCGTCTCCGCGTTGGCCCTGACCTTCATGCGGCGCACCTTGTCCGCCCAGACCATCAACGTGGCGAACTCGCCCGCAAGCTCGGGCTGCTGCATTCGGATCTCGCCGAGCATCACCTGCCCGGTGCCGCCGTCGATCGTGATGAAGTCGCCGGCTTTCAGGGTCTGGCCGCCGACGGTGAAGTTCTTTTTGGCATAGTCGACGCGGATCTGGCCAGCCCCGGAGACGCAGGGCTTGCCCATGCCGCGCGCCACGACGGCCGCGTGGCTGGTCATGCCGCCGCGGGTGGTGAGGATGCCTTCGGCGGCGTGCATTCCGTGGATGTCCTCGGGCGACGTCTCGACGCGAACGAGGATCACCTTCTTGCCGGCCTTCTTAAGCGTCTCGGCTTCATTCGAGGTGAACACGACTTCGCCGGTGGCGGCTCCGGGCGAGGCGGGCAACCCTGTCGCGATGACGCGGCGCTCCGCCTTCGGATCGATCGTCGGGTGCAGCAGCTGGTCGAGCGAGCCCGGCTCGACGCGCATGATCGCCTCGTCCTGCGTGATCAACCCCTCGTTGGCGAGCTCGACGGCGATGCGCAGCGCAGCCTTCGCCGTGCGTTTGCCGCTGCGCGTCTGCAGCATCCAGAGTTTGCCGGCCTCGACCGTGAACTCCATGTCCTGCATGTCGCGGTAATGCTTCTCGAGGATGCCGTAGATGCGGACAAGCTCGGCGTAGGCCTCGGGCATCGCGACCTCCATCGAAGGCTTGTCGGAGCCGGCAGCCTTGCGGGCGGTCTCGGTGATGTCCTGCGGAGTCCGGATGCCGGCCACGACGTCCTCGCCCTGGGCGTTGACCAGGAACTCGCCGTAAAGCTCCTTTTCGCCGGTCGAGGGATTGCGCGTGAAGGCGACGCCGGTGGCCGACGTGTCGCCCATGTTGCCGAACACCATCGACTGGACGTTGACCGCTGTGCCCCAGGCTGCCGGAATGCTGTTCAGTTCGCGATACTTGATGGCGCGGGCGTTCATCCATGAGCCGAAGACGGCGCCGATCGCGCCCCAGAGCTGCTCGTGAGGGTCCTGGGGAAACTCGCGGCCGAGCTGCTTCTTCACGATCTCCTTGTAGCGGCCGACCAGGGTCTTCCAGTCGTCGGCCGAAAGGTCGGTGTCGAGCTGGACGCCCTTGCGCTCCTTGTAGGCGTCGAGCGTCTCCTCGAAATGATGGTGGTCGCAGCCCAGCACGACATCCGAATACATGGTGATGAAACGGCGGTAGCTGTCATAGGCGAAGCGCTCGTCGCCGGCGGCCCGCGCCACGGCGGCCACCGTCAGGTCGTTCAGGCCAAGGTTCAGCACCGTGTCCATCATGCCGGGCATCGATGCGCGCGCGCCCGAGCGGACCGAAACGAGCAGCGGGTTGGCCGGATCCCCGAATGTCCTGCCGGCGATGCGGCCGATCTCGGCCAGCGCGGCCTCGACCTGCTCCTTCAGCTCGGCCGGATAGCTCTGCCCATTGTCGTAATAGTGGACGCAGACGTCGGTCGGCACGGTGAAGCCCGGCGGCACGGGCAGTCCCAGATTGCACATCTCGGCGAGGTTCGCGCCCTTGCCGCCCAGCAGATTCTTCATGCTCGACTGGCCTTCGGCCTTGCCATCGCCGAAAGTGTAGACCCACTTCTTGCCGCTCATGGAGAATTCCTCATGAAGTCTTCGCGCCGGTGGGACCGGTGCGTGAAAGTCCTGCTCGCAACCATGTCGCAGATGCGGAAGGCCGCGGTCCTTGTGTCAAAAACATAGCGACAGATCAATTGCGCCGTGTGCTGGATGGGCACTGAACAGCGCCTGAACGCCCGGCTCGCGAATTTGTTCAGCCCGGGCTCATCTGGCGCGGGGAGGAAACCGCAGCGGCCACTTCGTGACGCGGTCGACGAGCCGTTCGGGCGGCACGTCGTCTTCGCTGGCGAACACGCGGCCTTTGACCGAAACTCCGGCCTCGATGACGGTCTCCGGCGTTCCGGAAACCAGCGGGTGCCACCATTTCAGGTCCTTGCCCTCGGCCACCAGCCGGTAGCCGCAGGTCGGCGGCAGCCAGGGCAGGGTGCGCACTTCATGGGGCGTGAGCGTCACGCAGTCCGGCACCTTGGCGGAGCGCTGCCCGTAATCCTTGCAGCGGCAGGTCCCGGCGTCGAACAATGTGCAGGCCACGTCGGTGGCATGGATCGCTCCGGTGTCCTCCTCCTCCAGCTTGACCAGGCAGCATCGGCCGCAGCCGTCGCAAAGGCTTTCCCATTGCTCGGCCGACATCTCCTCCAGCGTCAGCGATCTCCAGAACGGCTCGCTCATGCCCGCGCTTCGCATCCGGCTCAGGATCGCGCCTGCCGGCGGACGACGCATCGGCCGTCGCGGGAGACGATCCTGGCCATCCGATCGGGCAGATGGGCCATGATGTCGCGGCGTTGGCAGGGCTGCATGCCAAGCCAGGCGCCGATCTCCGCTCCCGTGCGCCCGCAACCGGTGCAGAAGCCGGTGCCCGGATCGATCACGCAGATCTTGATGCAGGGTGATTCAATGCTCATCGAAAGGGCCAAAAAGATGGAGCAGGAAGGGAGGATGCCCGATGCACGCCGCCGGATTCCGGCCCGGCGATCATCGGACAATGACTGCCACAGGCCGTTGCCGCGCGCCACATCTATCGTGCGGGCGCGAAGCCGTGCCGCGGGCTGCGCCGCGCAGCCCGCAATGCGTCAGGCCTGGCCGGGCTTGAGCTTGTAGAATGTGTGACGCCCGATCGTCTCCATGCGCTTGAGGCGCCTGGCCCAATGCGGGCGTACGTAATCCGCGTGATAATGCGTCGATGCGCCTACGTCGCTGAGGTAGATCTTGCCGGCGACGACATCGGTGGCGATCTGCACCGCGACGCGCCACGGCTCGGCTTCGGTGATGCGCAAAGACCGCCCTTCGCAGGCGAAGGTGAACTGGCAGGCCAGGAACCTGCGGCTGTTCTGGTAGACGACGCCGCAGACGCTATCGGGATAGTTTTCGTGGCGCACACGGTTCAGCACGACCTGCGCCACCGCGGCCTGGCCTTCCTCGGGCTCGCTGCGCGCTTCGAAATAGATCGCCTCCGCCAGGCAGCGCATCTCGCGGTACTGGTTGGCTTCCGGGATGAGGTCAGCGTAGTGCGACTGCGCGCGCGCTGGCGATTTCGGCGTGAGGCTCGTCTGCGCGGGCGGGAGCGCAGCCAGGTGCAGCCGGCTGGCCGGCGCGTCCAGGACGCCTTCATCGACGGCGAGCTCGGGCGGGGCCGGCTCCGGAGCGGCCAGTTCCTGCGCCAGCGCGCCGGACGGCAAGGGCTCGAACTGGCCCGGCCCCAGCAGCGCCAGCCGGCTCAGCGACAGGTTGAACCCGGCCGACACCACGCCGTCGCCCTCCACGCCGAAGATCAGGCGGTCGAGGTCGTCCTTGCTGAAGCGCGCGGGCTCGTCGAGCGCCATGGAGAGCGTCGGCCGCAAGGGCGCGAGCTGATCCGCCTTCCTGCTGCGGTCGATGTCGGGAAAAACCGGCGCGGCCGTGAGCGCGGCGCTCTTGAGGTCGGCGCGCGGCCCGCTCGCCAGGGGCTTCTGCACCGCCACGGATGGTTCGTCCGGCGAATACGCGGCCGGCAGGAACAGGGTCAGCCCCGCCAGCTGGAAGCCCGCGGAGCCCGTCCGCTGCTCGGCCAACGCCGCGAACGGGGCCGCCAGGCAGGCGATCAATGCGCAGGCGGTCAATGCGCCGGCGGCCCGTCTGCGCCGGGTCCTGGCCGCCACGGATCTGCGCAGGAAAGGGTCATCAGGCAAACGCTGTTTGGAACGCATCGACACACACTCAACGCAACAGGGCCACGACACGGCGCGCAGGCAGGTCACGCGCCAAAAAAATCACGCAGCATGGTTATCGGCCCGGTAGGGTTGATGCCCGGTTAATTCCGGCTCGTCCGTCCGCTGGCGTCCAGGCCACCTCCCCATGTGCTGCATGAATGGGAGCGATCGCCAAACGCGGCTTGGCGGGTCGCCCTGCGATGCTAGAATAAGACAGCGCAGCGCCTTCGCCGCCGGAAATCGCAGCATGTCATCATCAGGCCCAGCCGCCCGCGCCGATACGCCGTTCTGGCGCACGCCGGAAGCCATCATCACTTGCGGCTGCCTTGTCGCGCTGATCACGTTCGGCCCCCGCGCCTCCGCGGGCCTGTTCCAGATCCCGATGACGACCGAATACGGCTGGACGCGCGAGGTGTTCTCGCTGTCGCTCGCCATCCAGAACCTGCTTTGGGGCGTGGGCCAGCCATTCTCCGGCGCGATCGCGGACCGGTACGGCACCGTGAGGGTCTTCGTCGTCGGGCTGGTGATGTACGCGCTCGGCCTCGTCGTCATGGCCTACGCGTCGACGCCGGGCCTGCTGCATCTTGGCGGCGGGGTCCTCATCGGCTTCGGCCTGTCTGCCTGTTCGTTCAACCTGGTGCTGGCCGCGTTCGCCAAGCTGCTTCCCGATGAGTGGAAGCCGATCGCGCTGGGGGCCGGCACGGCCGCGGGCTCGTTCGGCCAGTTCTTCTATCCGCCCATCGGCAACATCCTGATCGACAGCATCGGCTGGCAGCAGGCCCTCGTGGTCTTCGCCTTCACGGTGCTGGCGGCCTTGCCGCTGACGCTGGCCCTCGCCACGCGCGGCATCGGCAAGGCAGGAGCCGGGAAAGCTGCGGTCGTCAAGGCGGCCGACATGCCGAACCAGAGCATCGCGCAGGCGCTGGCCGAGGCTTTCCGGCATCGCTCATACGTGCTTCTGGTGCTCGGCTTCTTCACCTGCGGCTTTCAGCTCGCCTTCATGACAGTGCACATGCCGGCCTACCTGAAGGACATCCAGATGCCCGCCTGGGTCGGCGCGTGGACGCTCGCCACGATCGGCCTCGCCAATGCTTTCGGGTGCCTCGGCGCGGGCTGGCTGATGCAGCGCATGCCAAAGCGGCATCTGCTGGCATGGATCTATCTTGGCCGCGCGGTGGCCATTGCGGCGTTCATCCTGCTTCCGCCGTCGCCGGCCACAGCGCTGGCGTTCGGCATGGCCATCGGCCTGCTCTGGCTTTCGACCGTGCCGCCGACCTCCTCGCTGGTCATGCTGATGTTCGGCACGAAGTACATGGCGATGCTCTATGGCTTCGCCTTTTTCTCGCATCAGGTCGGCGGCTTCCTCGGCGTGCTTCTGGGCGGCATCCTTTACGAGCAGACCGGCAGCTATCTCGTGGTCTGGTGGCTGTCCGTGGCTTTGGGCGTCGCTTCCGCGGTCATCAACCTGCCGATCGTGGAGAAGCCTGTGGTGAGGCCGGCGCTGCCGCAGCCGGCATAGGCCCTCGTCCAAAGGGCGCATGCGTCACGGCTTGCTGGCGGCGGCTGGGCGGTCCACATTCCGCCCGGCAATTTTGTGAGGATGCAAGCGGATGGACAGTTTCAAGGCGCTCGTCGTGCGCAAGGGCGATGCCGGCCAAAGCCTGGCGGTCGAGCAGTGGACGGATGCGGACCTCATGGAGGGCGACGTCACCGTCCGCGTCACGCATTCGACCGTGAACTACAAGGACGGGCTCGCCATCACCGGCAAGGCGCCTGTCATCCGGCGCTGGCCCATGGTGCCCGGCATCGATGCGGCCGGCGTGGTCGAGGCGTCGAGCCATGCCGGCTTCAAGCCGGGCGATGCGGTCATCCTCAATGGATGGGGCACGGGCGAGACGCATCTCGGCGCCTATGCGCAGAAGACGCGCGTCAAGGGAGACTGGCTGGTGCCGCTGCCGCCGGGGCTGACGGCCGCACAGGCCATGGCCGTCGGAACGGCGGGATACACCGCGATGCTGGCTGTTCTGGCGCTCGAACGGCAGGGCCTTGAGCCCAAGGACGGGGCCGTCGCCGTCACGGGGGCTGCGGGAGGCGTCGGCTCCGTGGCCATTGCGCTGTTGGCCGCGTCCGGCTGGCATGTCTTCGCATCCACCGGGCGGCCTGCCGAGGCAGGATACCTCAAGGCTCTCGGCGCGTCGGAGGTCATCGACCGGGCCGAACTCTCCTCGCCGGCCAAGCCGCTGGCGCGCGAGCGCTGGATTGCGGGGATTGATTCGGTCGGCTCGCACACGCTCGCCAATGTCCTCGCCATGACGAAATATGGCGGCGCGGTCGCAGCGTGCGGGCTTGCGCAGGGCATGGACCTGCCAGCGTCCGTCGCGCCGTTCATCCTGCGGGGCGTTTCGCTCCTGGGAATCGATTCGGTCATGTGCCCTATGCCGCGCCGCCTCGAGGCATGGGCGCGGCTGGCGCGTGATCTCGACCAGGACAAGCTGGCCTCCCTGACGACCACGATCGGCTTCGATCAGCTCGAGGCGACGGCCCACGCCATCATGGCCGGACAGGTGCGGGGACGCGTGGTGGTCGAAATCGGGTGATCTTGCGGGCGCTGGGCCGCGCGCCCGTCCCGGTCACTGCGGCACTTCGCCCTCGATCAGCTTGCGGTGCCGGCTGATCTCGGCGGCCAGCATGTCGAGGGTGGTGCGGATGCGGGGGCTCTGGCGGATGTCGGGATGAGTCAGCAGCCATAATGCCGTGCCGAAATCCGGGTTCGGGGCCATCAAGCGCTTCAGGCCTGGCTTCTGGTCGCCGATGAAGCACGGCAAGGGGCCGATGCCGAGGCCGCCTTCGATCGCCTCGGCGATGCCGAGCACGGCCGATGTCTTCAGCACGATGCGCTCCGGGGAGACGCGGTCCCTGACATAGCGCGCCGCCTTCACATGGCCGAGCTGGTCGCCCAGGCAGACCCAGTCGCGGTCGAACAGCGAGGCCGAATCATACGCTTCGGGCTGGGTCAGCGCGTCGTCCTTTCGCCCGTACACGGCCCAGGCCAGCGTCGCCAGCCTGCGGCCCACGAGCGTATCCGGCGGCGAGTCGCTGGCGCGGATGGCGATGTCGGCATCGCGCTTGGACAGGTTGAGCGCCTGATTGGCGATGACGATGTCGAGCCTGATGCTGGGATGCGCCTTGCGGAAGGAGTGGAAGATCGGGATCAGTAGATGCAGGAACAATGTGTCGGTGGTGGTGATGCGTACCTCGCCTGAAGGCGCGATCTCGCGCCCCGCGATCCTGCGCGCGAAGGCGCTGACGTCGTCGTCCATGCGCCCTGCCAGGCCGGCCATCTCCTCGCCCGCAGGCGTCGCGACATATCCCGTCTTGCGCCGCTCGAACAAGGGCAGGCCCACCGCCTCCTCGATCTGGCCCAGCCTGCGGAACACGGTCGAATGGTTGACCGACAGGATGTTGGCGGCGCCCGTCAGCCCGCTGGAGTCGGCGATGGCCTTGATCAGCCGGAAATCGTCCCAAGACAGGTTTCCCATTTAGGTCCTTGCAAAAAAGCAGAATTATATCTGCAACATAAAACATTTCCTTGCAAGATGGAAAGTGAGACAACAGCGCATCGAAATCACCCGAAATCCACGAGGAATCCATCATGATCGACCATCGCACCGCACCTTACGCTCTCGCGCTGATCCGCGTTTCCCTCGGCCTGATGTTCATCGCCCATGCGCTGCTGAAGTACGCCGTGTTCACGATGCCGGGCTTCGCCGGGTTCCTCGGCAAGATCGGGCTGCCTGCGGCGTTGGCCTGGCCGATCTTCCTCGCCGAGCTCATCGGCGGCATCGCCCTCGTCGTCGGCTTCCAAGCTCGCTGGGTGTCCGTGGCGCTGTTGCCTGTGCTGCTCGGCGCGTTCTTCATCCACGCGCCGAACGGCTGGCTCTTCACGGCGGCCAACGGCGGATGGGAATACCCCGCGTTCCTTGTCGCGGCCTCCGTCGCGCACATCCTTGGCGGCGATGGCGCGTTCGCGCTGAAGGCGTCGCCCTTGCCTGGCGCGTCCGTTCAGGCGCATCGCATCGCCGCCGCCGACTGAGCCTGTCCGCGCCCACCTCTGCGATGCCTGCCCGGCGCGCCGTGACGCCCGCGCCGGGCAGGCGCTTGCCAAGCTTGAGCCCGTGTCTCCTGCCTGCTGCCTTCGCCGCGCGGCTCAGGGCCTTGGCGCAGCCGCGCGGCTGAGCCGGTCATGGATCGCCTCACCCAGCCCCTGGCGCGGCACATGCGCGACCGCGATGCGCTGAGCGCCGCTCCTGTCCAGTTCGCGCAGGCATGCGAAGAGCCGTGCGGCCGCCTCGGTCAGATCGCCGCCGGCGCTGAGGTTCGCGCTGGCCTGCGCCGCCGACAGGTCGGGGTCTGGCCCGAAGCCGAGCCATGCCTCGCCGGGCCGGGGACCATCGGCGTCGAGCCGCAGCCTGGCTTGCGGCGCGTAATGGGAATCCAGCTGCCCCGGCGAAAGCGGCGCAATCCCTCCCGTAAGCCCTTCCGACAGGCGCTGGCCGATCGCCGCTTCGGCCTCTGCCCGCGTGACGCCGCCCGGCCTCAGCAGCCT
Organism: Allobosea sp.; assembly: GCA_031412095.1. GTDB lineage: Bacteria > Pseudomonadota > Alphaproteobacteria > Rhizobiales > Beijerinckiaceae > Allobosea. The sequence goes on along the minus strand of JANOCI010000015.1, from coordinate 37,658 downwards.
TGGCGCTCCGCCGAGGCAGGCGATGATGGTCGACTCGACGCCGACCGGGCATGGCCCCGCGTCAAGCACGGCCTCGATCAGCCCGCCCAGATCAGCGAGAACATGTTCGGCGCTGGTGGGGCTGATGTGGCCGGACCGATTCGCCGATGGCGCCGCGACCGGTCTCGCCACCTGTTCGAGCACCGCCAGCGTCGCCGCGTGGGCGGGCACGCGAAGGCCGACGGTGGCCAAGCCGGCGCGCGCCAGTTCGCACACCGTGCAGTCCGGCGAAATCGGCACGACGAGCGTCAACGGCCCGGGCCAGAAGGCCTTCGCCAACGCCAGCGCCTGGGCGCTGAACATGCCCTGCCGCCGCGCCGCCGCGATGTCGGGCAGATGGGATATCAGCGGATTGAACGACGGCCTGCCCTTGGCGGCGTAGATGGAGGCGACGGCCAACGCATTGGAGCCATCGGCCGCCAGCCCATAGACGGTCTCTGTCGGCAGAGCCACGAGCTTGCCCTCCCGCAGCAGGCGCGCCGCCTCGGCGATGCCCGCGACGTCGGTGTCGAGCGTCGCGGCGGCCTTATCCGCGGCGGCGACGCCAACGCCGGTTGACGGCATGTCGTTCATATGTGAACTATCTCGCATGGACGCAGCTATCTCGCGTGGACCGACCGGGCTTGGCCTGCTGCAGCGCAGGCCGGGCCATGCGCCGGCGAGGCTCCGGACCAAGATGATCTGGACGCCTCGGTAGGCTTTGGCCCATGATGGCGTCAATCGTTGACAGGCGGACGACAGACGTTCCGCACATGATGCAACATAAAAGCGCCCGGAGGAACCGTCATGACCTATCGCCCACCCGTCGAGGAAATGCTGTTCACGCTCGATGCGGTGGCAGGCCTTGGCCGTTCCATTAGGGATGGCGTCTATCCCGAGCTTTCCAGCGACCTTGTGGCGACGATCCTGGAGGAGGCCGGCAAGTTCGCCGCGGACCGGATCGCGCCTCTCAACCGGGTTGGCGACAAGGCGGGCACGCCTCTCAAGGACGGCGCGGTGACGATGCCCGCCGGTTGGAAGGAGGTTTACACCGCCTGGGCTGAAGGAGGCTGGAATGCTCTCCCCGCCAAGGAGGAATATGGCGGCCAGGGGCTGCCGGCGCTCATCAACGCGCCGTGCCTTGAAATGTGGAATGCCGCGTCGCTGGCCTTTGCGCTTGGCCCGCTGCTCACCTGCGGCGCGATCGAGGCGCTGACCGTGCATGGCGCGCAGCCTCTCAAGGACGCCTATCTCGAAAAGCTGGTCTCGGGCGCATGGATGGGCACCATGAACCTGACCGAACCGCAGGCGGGCTCGGACCTGAGCGCCCTGCGCACCAGGGCCGAGCGCGCGCCCGACGGCAGCTACCGCATCACCGGCCAGAAGATCTACATCACCTATGGCGAGCATGACCTGACCGACAACATCATCCATCTGGTGCTGGCGCGCCTGCCCGACGCGCCCGCCGGCACGCGCGGCATCTCGCTCTTCCTCGTGCCTAAATTCCTGGTGAACGCGGACGGATCGCTCGGCGCCCGCAACGACGTGCGCTGCTCCGGCATCGAGCACAAGCTGGGCATCCATGGCTCGCCGACCTGCACGATGGTCTTCGGCGATGCGGGCGGCGCGGTGGGCCACCTGATCGGCGAGGAGAACCGCGGCCTCGCCTGCATGTTCACGATGATGAACAACGCGCGCCTCGGCGTCGGCATCCAAGGCGTGGCGATCGCCGACCGCGCCTACCAGCAGGCGCTCTGGCATGCCAACGAGCGCAGGCAGGGCCGCAGCCAGGGCTTCGCCGGAGATGGCATGAGCCCGATCATCGAGCATGCCGACGTGCGCCGGAACCTGATGACGATGCTCGCGCTGACAAACGCGTCTCGCGCCATCTGCTATCTGACCGCGGCGGAGCTCGACAAGGCGCATCACGTCGCCGATCCCGTGGCCAGGAAAGCCGCCGCCGAGATGGGCGCGCTGCTCACCCCGGTGGCGAAGGCCTTCTCGACCGACATCGGCGTCGAGGTCGCTTCGATCGGGATCCAGGTGCATGGAGGCATGGGCTTCGTCGAGGAGACCGGCGCGGCCCAGCACATGCGCGATGCCCGGATCCTGACGATCTACGAGGGCACCAACGGCATCCAGGCCATCGACCTTGTGCAGCGCAAGCTTCCGTTGGCCGGCGGCGCCACCGTGCGCGCGGCCATCGCGCGCCTGCGGAAGACCCAAGGTGCCGTGTCCGCCTGCCGCAACCCGGCCTTCGGCCAGATGGCGGCCCGGATGCGCGACGCCAACGAGTGCCTCGACAGGGCCACGAGCTGGATGTCGGGCGCCGTCGCGGGCAACCGTCCGGACGATGCGCTGGCCGGGGCCACGCCCTATCTGCGCCTGTTCGGCCTGGCGCAGGGAGCGGCCGGCCTCGCGGTCATCGCGTTGGCGGCGGACAACGCGATGACCGGCGGCGACGCCAACCCTGCCCATGCCGGGCGCATCGCGCTGGCGCGGTTCTTCGCGGAGAACCTGCTCACGGCGGCGCAGGGGCTTGAGGTCACGGTCACGGGCGGGGCCGCCTCAGTGCATGACGCGCCGCTTGCGCTGGCGAGCTGATAAAACAGAGAGATTTTCAAATGCAACAGACAATATTTCGAAGCTGGACATTTAGTTCAATTATATTAAATGTATTTCTATTTATCACAGTTTATCCGTTGATTTCTGTGTCAACGCATAAATTCAGCGAGAGAGAATTGATAGAAAGTGTTATACTATTTTTTATATTTTGGATTATCACTTTAGTTGTTGCATTTTTTCTTGTATCTAGGTTTAAACATAAAAAATATATTGATAAAAACACATCACAAATAACAAACGAACAGATTAAACTTCATGCAAATTTCATTAATACGATTGCTTTATCTTTTATCGTTATAATAATGATTGGTTATATTTCAAAAGAAAGCGATACTGACTGGAGGATAATTTCATTTGTAACTGCGGGATCATATATGATTCACGCAATTGGTTCGTTTGTTTTGCTTGCATGGCAGCACGAGCTGCCGCCGCTAAACAATTAGTGATGATAGCTCTAGTTGATAAATATGTCTGTCTGGTCGCCGGAGCCTCGCGCGGCGTCGGGCGCGGCGTGGCGCGGGCGCTTGGCGAAGCCGGAGCCACGGTGATCGTGACCGGACGCTCGACGGAAGCCGGGCCGCGCACGGATCAGCGCAGCGAGGTGATCGAGGATGCGGCCCGCGAGGTCGACGCCGCCGGCGGCCATGGCCATCACTATGTCTGCGACCACACCAGGGAGCGCGAGGTCGACACGCTTGTGTCATGGGCCTTGCGGCGCTTCGGCCGCATCGACCTGCTCGTCAACGCGGTCTGGGGCGGCAACGAAGGCTTCGACGGAGTCCGGCACGCGGACGGGTCGCAGTTCGGCACGCCATTCTGGCGCCGAGGGCCGCAGATGCTCGGCAAGGCGCTGGAGACGGGCCTTTACGCGCAGTTTCTGACCTCGCGCGCCGTGGCCCCCGCGATGGTCGCGGCGAAGCGGGGCCTGATCGTCACCATCAGTTTCGACACCGCGCCGGGCTACCTCGGCGACGTCGTATACGATGTCGCGAAGGCATCGATGAACCGGCTGTCGCTGGCGATGGCCGCAGAGCTCAGGCCTTATGGCGTCACCGCGCTTGCGCTGTCGCCCGGCTTCGTGCGCACCGAGCGCGTGATCGAAGCCGGCCAGGGGCAGGAGGCCACCGAGACGCCGCGCTATGCCGGGCGGGCGGTGGCTTCGCTTGCTGCGGACGCCGAAGTCATGCGCCATTCCGGCCAGATCCTGCACGTCGCCGATCTGGCGAAGGCGTATCATTTCACCGACGATGACGGCAGCCAGCCGGCGCGTTTCACGCAAGCCTACGAGGAGATCACGCCATGAGCAGCAGTCCGCTGGCTGGAAAAACCGTCTTTGTCACCGGCGGCTCGCGCGGGATCGGCCTCGCCATCGCCCTGCGCTGCGCCCGGGACGGGGCGAACGTGGCGATCGCCGCGAAAACTTCCGACCCGCACGCCAAGCTGCCCGGCACGATCCATGAATCGGCCCGCGAGATCGAGGCCGCCGGCGGGCGGGCGCTTGCGATCCAGATGGACGTGCGCGAGGAGGACCAGGTCGCATCGGCCATCGCGCGCACGGTCGAGACGTTCGGCGGCATCGACATCCTGGTCAACAACGCATCCGCCATCCAGCTGACGCCGACCGCCGCCACCGACATGAAGCGCTACGACCTGATGCACGGGGTCAACACGCGCGGCACGTTCATGACGACGAAGCACGCCATGCCGCATCTGGCGAAGGCCGCCAACCCGCATGTGCTGATGCTCTCGCCGCCGCTCGACATGAAGGAGAAGTGGTTCTCGCCGCACGTCGCCTACACGATGGCAAAGTATGGCATGAGCATGTGCGTGCTGGGCTTCGCAGGCGAGTTTCGCCGCCATGGCATCGCGGTCAACGCGCTCTGGCCGCGCACGACCATCGCCACCAGCGCGATCAAGTATGTGGTCGGCGACGAACTCATGCAGATGAGCCGCACGCCGGAGATCATGGCGGACGCGGCGCACGCCATCTTCGTTAAGGACTCGCGCGAATTCAGCGGCAATTTCCTGATCGACGATACGTTCCTCGCCTCCGAAGGCGTCACCGACTTCCTGCAATACCGCGTGGACCCCGCCAAGCCGCTCGCGCCGGACTTCTTCGTGCCCGACGACATGCCGCCGCCCAAGGGCGTGACAGGCGGGATGTGACACCGGTGCTTGACCAGATGTGTGCACGCCGCCAATAGAAGGCCGTCAATCAGGACACCGCCATGAGCAGCCCCGCCCTCGACCCGACCCGCTCCTTTCAGGGCCTGCTGCTGAACCTGCAGCAGTTCTGGGCAAGCCATGGCTGCGTCATCCTGCAGCCCTATGACATGGAGGTCGGCGCCGGCACGTTCCATCCGGCGACAACGCTGCGGGCGCTCGGGCCGCGGCCCTGGAAGGCGGCCTACGTGCAGCCCTCACGCAGGCCCAAGGATGGCCGCTATGGCGAGAATCCCAACCGGCTCCAGCATTACTATCAATTTCAGGTCATCCTGAAGCCCAGCCCGCCCGACCTGCAGCAGCTTTACCTGGACAGCCTCGCGGCCATCGGCGTCGATCTTGCGCTGCATGACGTGCGCTTCGTCGAGGATGATTGGGAAAGCCCGACGCTGGGAGCCTGGGGCCTGGGCTGGGAATGCTGGTGCGACGGCATGGAGGTCAGCCAGTTCACCTATTTCCAGCAGGTCGCCGGCGTCGAATGCGCGCCCGTGGCCGGCGAACTGACCTATGGGCTGGAGCGCCTCGCCATGTATGTGCAGGGCGTCGACAACGTTTATGACCTGAACTTCAACGGGCTCGAGGGCGCCGAGAAGGTCACCTACGGCGATGTCTTCCTGCAGGCGGAACAGGAACATTCCCGGCATAATTTCGAGCATGCCGACACCGAGATGCTGTTCCGGCAGTTCAAGGATGCCGAGGCCGCCTGCCAGAAATACCTGGCGGCAGGCGAACCTTCGCCGGGCTCCAACGACAACCATCACAAGCTGGCCCTGCCGGCCTATGACCAGTGCATCAAGGCGAGCCATGTGTTCAACCTGCTGGATGCGCGCGGGGTGATTTCAGTGACCGAGCGGCAGGGATACATCCTGCGCGTGCGCGAACTCGCCAAGGCCTGCGGCGCGGCCTACCTCAAGACCCGTGACGGCGGCATGGCCTGAGCTGGCCTCGTCCGGCCCAGCGCGGCCAGACCGGCGTCGATCACTTTCAGCATCAGCGTAGGCAGCGGCTCCTCCGCGAACGCCGCCAGCGGCGTGAACCGCGCGCCCACGGGGGCAGTGGCTGAAAGCGGCAAATGCGCGGCCAGGATGGTCAGCTCCAGCGGAAAATGCGTGAAGACATGACGCACCGCCGCATTCGCCGTCAACCAGTCGGCGGGCAAAGGCTGCTCGTCCAGCGCTGAGGCCAGATCGAGCGAGGCGCTCCACGCGCTGGTGGGCGTTTCGGCCATGCCGCCAAGGAGGCCCTTGGGCGGGCGGGTGCGGAGGAGCACCGCATCGTCCGCCCTGAGCGCAACGAACGCGACGCCGCGCCGCAGCACGCCCTCCTTCTTGGCCAGCTTGCGGGGAAAGCTCTCCTGCGTTCCAGCCTGACGCGCGCCGCACGCCGACATCCAGGGACATAGGGCGCATGCGGGCTTGCGCGGCGTGCAGATGGTGGCGCCCAGGTCCATCAGCGCCTGTGCGAAATCTCCCGGGCGATGATCCGGCGCCAGCGCGAGGGTCCGCGCCGCGACAGCGGGCCTGCCCGCCGGCATCGGGGCTTCAAGCATGAACAGCCTTGACATCACCCGCTCGACATTGCCGTCAACGGCCGCCGCCTTCCGGTTGAAGGCGATGGCTGCGATGGCCGCCGACGTGTAGGGCCCAACTCCCGGCAACGTGCGCAGCTCAGCTTCGGTCGAGGGAAAGCGGCCGCCATGCGCCTCCGCCACGGCCTTTGCGCAGGCGTGCAGGTTTCGCGCCCGGCTGTAGTAGCCAAGCCCGGCCCAGGCGCTCATCACGCTTTCAGTCGGGGCCGCGGCGAGGTCTGCGACCGTCGGGAACCGGGCGAGGAACGCCTCGAAATACGGTTTGACCGCCTGCACGGTGGTCTGCTGCAGCATGATCTCCGACAGCCAGACCCGATAGGGATCGGCGCGTTCGCCCGGCAGGGCGCGCCAGGGCAAGGCGCGGCGGTGGCGGTCATACCAGGTCAGGAGTCCGTGCGCGGTCGCTTCAGGCATCGCTGATCCGTGTCATGCCCTGGCGTCCTTCGGCAAGTGACAACCTGGCCAACCGCGCGCAAAGTCCTCTCGAGTGCAGAAAGGGCGGCGCGGAAAAGATGGGCGCCGCAGGAAAGATCGCCGTTGAAGGAGCGCTCCCCTTCGTGCCACGCTCCGGCATGGATCCGCAGAACGCAAAACGCCGCCGCGCCGCCAGGCCACTCGCCGACATGATCGGCGCTGCGATGGCGCCGGCGCTGGCCGCCAAGGGCTTCGCCGGGCGCGAGGTGATCGGCAACTGGCCGGAGATCGTCGGTGAGCGGCTGGCGCAGCGTTCGCGTCCCCTGAAGATCGATTGGCCCAGGCGGCCGGCGCAGGCCGGCGAGAGAAGCGAGCCGGCCACGCTGGTGGTGCTGGTCGAGAGCGCCTTCGCGCCCGAGCTCCAGCATGCCGCGCCCGTGGTGATGGCGCGGATCAACGCGCATCTGGGCTGGCCTGCCGTGGGCAAGGTGGTGCTGAAGCAGGGCCCGGCGCATGTCGAGGGCCCGCCGAAGGCAAGGCCGCAAGGACCGCTGCAGGCGGCCGTCGTCGAGCAGGTCGCCACGTCGGCCGGGCGCATCGCCGAACCCGGGCTGAGGGACGCCGTGACTCGGCTGGGGCTGGCTGTCAGCCGCCGCGCGGGCAAGGCTGGCGAAAACGTGTAGTGCCGAGTTTGGCCGCAATCCCTTGTCATCAATGATCGGCAAGGTATGTTGCCGCCGATGGCGCGCTGCGTGCAGCAATGCCGCCTGAATGCAATTCAAGAGGATGCCGCGATGACGACACGCCGTGATGTGATGCTGGGCTCGGCCGCGCTAGGCGCCGTTCTGGCCGCCGCAACGTCCGCGCATGCGCAGGCCAGCCTCAACATGGCCGAGGTGCTTGCCGCCGCGAATCCGGCCCTGCCCGATCTGGTCTATGGCTCCGCCGACGCCAAAGTGACGATCATCGAGTATGCTTCGACCACGTGCTCGCATTGCGCCCGCTTCCACAACGACATCCTGCCCGAGCTCAAGGCGAAGTACATCGACACCGGCAAGGTCAGGTTCGTCTTCCGCAACTTCGTGCTGAACCCGCTCGACATGGCTGCATCGATGCTGTCGTATTGCGGACCGGCCGAGCGGCGCGGTGCTTTCCTCGATTTCCTGTTCAAGCAGCAGGAGAAATGGGCCTTCACCAACACGCCGCGGGACGCGCTGCTCCAGGCGGCCCGGCAGGCCGGTTTCACACAGGAAAGTTTCAACGCCTGCTTGCAACGGCAGGATTTGTATGGAGCGTTGAACGCGACCAAGGACAAGGCGGCTGACGGCTTCAAGGTCAATTCCACGCCAACCCTGATCATCAACGGGCAGGTTCATCGCGGTGCGCTCACAATGGCGGAGCTTGACAAGATCCTGCAGCCCCTCGTCGGGGCCTGATCCCGCACGTCCCCGCGCGATGGCGCCGTCCCGCGCCGGGCTCAAGCGATGAAGCTCACGCGGCTCAAGCTGACCGGTTTCAAGTCCTTCGTCGAGGCCACCGACTTTCATATCGAGCCCGGCCTTTCCGGCATCGTGGGTCCGAACGGCTGCGGCAAGTCCAACCTCGTCGAGGCCCTGCGCTGGGTCATGGGCGAGAATTCTTTCAAGAATATGCGCGCATCGGGCATGGATGACGTGATCTTCGCCGGCTCGGGCGGACGCCCGGCGCGTAACGTGGCCGAGGTGGGCCTGACCCTCGACAACAGCGACCGCAAGGCGCCCTCCCAGTTCAACGATGTCGATGTGCTGGAGGTCACGCGCCGCATCGAGCGCGAGGAAGGCTCGACCTACCGCGTGAACGGCAAGGAGGTGCGCGCCCGCGACGTCCAGCTCCTGTTCGCGGATGCGGCGACGGGCTCCCGTTCGCCGGCGCTGGTCCGGCAGGGCCAGATCAACGAGATCATCGCCGCCAAGCCCCAGTCGCGGCGGCGCATCCTGGAGGATGCGGCGGGGATCGCCGGGCTTCATGCGCGCCGGCACGAGGCGGAACTGCGGCTGAGGGCCGCCGAAGACAACCTCGTGCGCCTCGAGGATGTGCTGCGCGAGATCGATGCGCAGATCGAGGCTCTGCGGCGGCAGGCGCGGCAGGCAGGGCGTTACAAGGCGCTCGCCGCCGACATCCGGGCCGCCGAGGCGCTGCTGGCTGCGATCAGCCATCGTGATGCGCGGGGCCAGGCCGCCGCCGCCGAACGCGCTGCCGAGGCGGCCCTGCGCGACGTCGCCGATGCGACCCGCATACAGGCCGAGGCCGCCCGCTATCAGGCCGTGGCGGCGCACGCCATGCCCGCCCTCAGGGACAGGGAGGCCGCCGCCGCCGCGGCGCTGGTCCGTGTCCGCCGGGCGCTTGATGAGCTGGAGGCGGAGGACCGGCGCAACCGGCAGCGTTCCGAGGAATTGGTGCGCCGCATGGCGGAGCTCGACGCGGACCTGGCGCGCGAGGCGGGCGTGTCGGTCGATGCGGAGGCGAGCCTGGCCCGTCTTGCCGACGAGGAGGCCCGGCTGAAGGCTCAAAGCCTTGGCGGCGCCGAACTGAGGGCTGCGGCCGTCGGACGGCAGGATGCGGCGGAGGTAGCCTTGGCGGCGGCGGAAGCCGTTCAGTCCAAGGCCCAGTCCGCACTGGCCGACATCACCGCGCGCCGGGCTGCCTTTGAGCGCGCACTCCGTGACGCCGCCGGCCGCGCGGCGCGCCATCGCAGTGAGCGCGAAGGGCTTGAGCGGTCCTTGAGCGAGCTGGACGCAGATAGCGGGGCCGGCCCTGCCGTCGAGGCGCTCCGTGAGCGGCTGGCGGCGGCGGCGACCGGCGTGGGGCAGGCGGAGGCCGCTTCCCAGGCGGCGCGCCAGGCCCTTGCCGCCGCACGCGAGGCGGAGCAGAAAGCCCGTGTTCCGCAAGCCGAGGCGGACCGCAAGGCGCAGCGGCTCGAGACTGAGGTGCGCACGCTGCAGAAGTTGCTCTCCGGCCCGTCGAGCGATCTTTGGCCGCCGGTGCTTGACCAGTTGGCCGTGCAGAAAGGCTATGAGATGGCGCTCGGCGCAGCGCTCGGCGAGGACCTTGATGCGTCGTCCAATCCATCGGCCCCCGCCCACTGGCGGGATCTGGGCGTCGATCAGTCCGATCCGACGCTGCCGGGCGACGCCGAGCCGCTGGTTGGCAAGGTCCGCGCGCCCGCCGCCATGCAGCGGCGCCTCAGGCAGATCGGCGTCGTCGCTCGCGCCGATGGGCTCAGGCTGATGCAGCAGCTCAAGGCTGGGCAGCGCCTCGTGTCGAAGGAGGGCGACCTGTGGCGCTGGGACGGCTTCATCGCAGCCGCCGAGGCGCCGACGCCCGCCGCGCGGCGTCTGGCCGAGAAGAACAGGCTGGGAGACCTCGAGCGCGACGCGCAGGCGGCGCGGGAGGAAGCGGAAACTGCCCGCGAAGCGTTCGACGCCGTTCAGGCAAGGGTGCGCCAGGCTGCGCAGGCGGAGACGCTGGCGATCGAGCTGGCGCGTGAGCTACGCCGCGGACTTGACCAGGCGCGCGAGCAGCTGGCGCAGGCCGAGCGCAGGATCGCGGACAAGGCCTCCCGCCGCGCCAGCCTCGCGGAAGGCGTCGGACGCCTGGCCGCATCGGAGGTCGAGGCAGGGCTCGCGCGGCAGCAGGCGGAGGACGGGCTTTCTTCGCTCTCGCCATCCCAGGAGCTCGAAGCGGCCCTTGCGCATGCTGGCATCCATGTGGCGGAGCTCCGGCTGGCCGCGGTGCAGGCGCGCGCCACGCTGCAGACCATCGAGCGCGAGGATGCCCTGCGCCGCGAGCGCCTTGGCGTCGCCGCCGCCGAGATCGGCCGTTGGCGCGAGCGCATCGCGCGTTCGCAGGAGGCGCGGGACGAAGCCGCCAAGCGCAGGCAGGCGACGGAGGCCGAGGCGGCCGTCCTCGCCGAAGCGCCCGATACGTTCCTGGTCCGCCGCCGCGAGATGACGGCGATGATCGAAGAGGCCGACGCCAAGAGGAAGGCGGCCGCCGACGAACTGGCGCGCGCCGAGACGCTGGCCTCGGAGGCGGACAAGGCGGCGCGCCTGGCTCTCGATGCGCTCGCAGGCACGCGCGAGGCACGCGCCGCCAGCGAAGCGCGCCTCGAGGCCGCCCACGCCCGGCTTGGGGACGTGACACGCGCCATCGCCGATAATCTGGGCGTCGCGCCGGAAGGTCTGCTCGCTCTCGCCGGCGTCCCGGCTGGTGCCGATCTGCCTGCCGCGGCGGAGACCGAGCGGCGTCTGGGCGCGCTCAAGGGCGACCGCGAGCGGCTGGGGGCTGTCAATCTCCGCGCCGACGAGGAGCTGGTCGACATCGAGGCCAAGCGCGATGCGCTGATCCGCGAGCGCGATGACCTCACCGAGGCGATCCGCAGGCTCAGGCAGGCCATCGGCTCGCTGAACCGCGAAGGCCGCGAGCGGCTGCTGGCTGCGTTCGAGATCGTCAACGGCCATTTCAAGCGGCTGTTCGGCGTGCTGTTCGGCGGCGGCGAGGCGGAGCTGACACTTGTCGATTCGGACGATCCTCTGGAGGCCGGCCTCGAGATCCTGGCGCGCCCCCCGGGCAAAAAGCCGCAGACCATGACATTGCTTTCCGGCGGCGAGCAGGCCCTGACGGCGACGGCGCTGATCTTCGCGGTCTTCCTCACGAATCCGTCGCCGATCTGCGTGCTGGACGAGGTCGACGCCCCGCTGGATGACGCCAATGTCGAGCGATATTGCGATCTGCTACGCGACATGGTCGGCCAGACCGAGACCCGCTTCGTCGTGATCACGCACAACCCGATCACGATGTCGCGCATGGACCGGCTGTTCGGCGTCACGATGGCGGAGCGCGGAGTGTCGCAGCTCGTGTCGGTCGACTTGGAGACGGCCGAGCAGATCAGGGAGGCGGTGTGACGCCAGGAGCGCGCCGCCGCGGCTCTCCAGAAAATTGACGTTTTTTTTCAGGAGCTTGTGTCCAGAGCATCTGTCCTTGACAGGGTCCGGCGCCAAAAATATGGTGCGCGCGGCTTCAGGTGGGATTTCCTGCCGGTCCCTTGGGCGTCGCTGCGGCGCCGTTGTGAAAGTCTGACCGATGTCGGAACAGAACAAGCAGGGCGACCGGGATTCACAGGGTCCAGGTCCGTCATCCGAAGCCGACCTGTCGGCAAAGCTCCGCCACATCGACGCGCGCCTGTCGGAAATCCGGTCGGACCGTGCGCCCTCGACCAAGTCCCAGGGCCGCCTCGCGGCCGACGGCTCGGCGATGGCGCACGGCATGAAACTGGTGTCCGAATTCGTCGCGGGAATCGTGGCCGGAGGGTTGCTTGGCTGGCTGGTCGACCGTTATGCGGGCATCCAGCCGTTTGGATTGTTGATTGGTTTGATGTTTGGGTTTGCAGCGGGCCTCAGAAACCTGTATCGCGCCACGCAGAGCCAGTCTGGCGTCCCGCCAGGTCCCACCCCCGACTGATCCGACTGTTACGACCAACGCGAGATTCTGAACGCCATGGCCACCAGCCCGCTTGACCAGTTCGTGATCAAGCCGATCATTCCCTTTGGCAGGATCGGCAACTCTGAAATCGCCTTCACGAATTCGTCGCTGTTCATGATGCTGGTCGTGGCCGTGGTCGGCGTCTTCTTCATGGTGGCGACCTCGCAGCGCTCGCTGGTGCCCGGCCGGCTGCAATCTTTCGCGGAGATGCTCTACGAGTTCGTCGCCAACACGCTGAAAAGCGCCGCAGGCAAGGAAGGCATGCAGTTTTTCCCGCTTGTCTTCTCGTTGTTCCTCTTCGTGCTGACCGCGAACTTCATGGGCATGATCCCCGGCTCGTTCACCGTCACCAGCCACATCATCGTCACCTTCGCCCTGGCCATGGTGGTGTTCTTGTCGGTGATCGGGGTCGGCATCGCCAGGCACGGCTCCCATTTCTTCGGCTTGTTCGTGCCGCAGGGCGCTCCGGCTCTCCTGGTCCCGTTCCTCGTGGTCATCGAGGTGATCTCGTTCCTGTCCCGCCCCATATCGCTCGGCATGCGCCTGTTCGCGAACATGCTGGCCGGCCACATCGCGCTCAAGGTTTTCGCCGGCTTCGTCGTCTCGCTCGGCGCGCTCGGCATCGGCGGCATCCTAGGCGCGACGCTGCCGCTCGGCATGATCGTGGCGCTCACCGCCCTCGAATTTCTCGTTGCTTTCCTGCAGGCTTACGTATTCACGATCCTGACCTGCGTGTATCTCAACGATGCTCTCCACCCCGGCCACTGATCTGGTGCCGGATCAAACCACCTCACGAACCTGCTAGACATCTCAAGGAGTAGTATCATGGACGCCCAAGCCGCCAAGTTCCTCGGAGCCGGCATCGCCTGTCTGGGCATGGGCCTCGCCGCCATCGGCGTTGGCAACATCTTCGGCAACTTCCTGTCGGGCGCATTGCGCAATCCGTCGGCGGCAGACAGCCAGTTCGGCCGCGCCTTCGTCGGCGCCGCCCTTGCCGAAGGCTTGGGCATCTTCGCGCTCGTCGTGGCGCTGCTCCTCCTGTTCACCTGATCCCGGTCACGGGCGCCCTCATGTGCGCGGCGGGCCTCAGGGGCCGTCCCGCATGAGGGCCTGAGCAGTCTGCGTTTTCGAGGTCCACCGATATGGCGTCACCGCAAAATACAGGCACAGAGGTTCCGGGCGGCAGCAATGCCGGGCCGGGCTTCCCGCCTTTCAAGACCGAGACATTCGCGTCGCAGCTGCTCTGGCTCGCGATTTTCTTCGGCTTGCTGTATTGGCTGGTCTCGAAGATCTTCGCTCCTCGCCTCACCGATGTGATCGAGGGCCGCGCCTCCCGCATCGCCAGGGACCTCGACGACGCCGCCGCAGCCAAGGCGAAGGCCGAGGATGCGGGCGCCGCATATGAAAAGGCCCTCGCCGAGGCCAAGGCCAAGGCGCAAGGCATCGCCCAGGCCAAGCGCGACGAAGTCAACGCTGGCGTCGAGGTCCGCCGCAAGGCGCTTGAAAGCGACCTGGCCGCCAAGCTTTTCGCCGCCGAAGCCCAGATCGAGGCCACCAAGGCCAAGGCAATGGAGAACGTTCAGGCGATCGCCGCCGAGTCGGCGTCCGCCATCGTGGAGCGCCTCGGAGGCTCCGCGCCTGCAACGGGGGACCTTGATGCCGCCCTCAAAGCTGCACTGAAGGCCTGAGGAGGCTCCCATGCTGGCAAACACCTATCTGTGGAGCACAGTCGGCCTCCTGATCTTCTTCGCCATACTGGTCAGGTTCGGGGTCCACACGATGGTCCTCGACGCGCTTGATTCGCGCGGCGCGAAGATCGCCGCCGAGCTCGCCGAGGCCCGGAAGCTCCGCGAGGATGCGATGAAGCTGCTCGCCGAGTATGAGGCGAAGCGCAAATCCGCCGAGGCGGAGGCCGACGCCATCATCGCGTCCGCCAAGGATGAGGCTGAACGCCTCGCGAGGGACGCCGAGGCCAAGATGGCGGACTTCATCGCCCGCCGGACGAAGACGGCCGAGATCAAGATCGCCCAGGCCGAAGCGCAGGCCTCCGCCGACGTGCGCGCCGCAGCGGCCGACGCCGCCGCGAGGGCCGCAGAGCACCTGCTTCGCGGCCAGATGAGCGGCGCGGGCGGGGCTGACATGCTGGCGAGAAGCCTTGGCGACGTGAAGTCGAAGCTGAACTGACGCTCGCCTGTTGATCGGGCCCGGTCCGTTCAGCGCAGGATCGTCGCCCGGACCCACCATTCGGGATTGGAAGTCTGAAGAGCCTTCGCAGCCGCCAGGCTTTCCGCCCTTCCGCCGAACAAGCCGAAGCAGGTCGCGCCCGATCCGGACATGCGCGCAAGGCGGCATCCCTTCGCGCGGCCCAATGCCGCGAGCGCGACGCCGATGACGGGCTGCATCAGGCAGGCAGCGCCTTCGAGATCATTGCCATGGTCCTCGAGGTCGGCGCTGATCAGGCTGGCCGCGTCGCCAAGCCCATCCTTGCTCCACGAGCCCGCATTCGTTCCCGGCCCGGGGTCATGGCGCCTCGCCTCGCCCTTCTGAAGCCCGAGCGCAGCGAATACGGATGCGGTCGAAACCGCGACGCCGGGATTGGCCAGGACAGCGAAGAGCTCAGGCAGATCGAGCGGCGGCCCAAGCTGGTCGCCGACGCCGCTCATGGCGCGCGCCTTCGACATCAGGCACACCGGCACGTCGGCCCCCGTGCGCCGCGCGGCCTCCATCAGCTCCGGCCTGTCGAGCGGCCAGCCGTTCAGGCGCGCCACCAGCCTGAGCGCCGCGGCTGCGTCCGCCGAGCCGCCCCCGATGCCTGACGCTACGGGAAGTCGCTTGACGAGCGAGAAGTGCCCCGCGCGGGGCAGGCCGGCGACGCCCGCGAGGTTGCCCACGGCCTCCAGCACGAGGTTGCCGGCATCCGCTGAAAGATCGCCGGCGAACGGCCCGGTGATGTTCAGGCCCAGCGGCCTGCCCGGATCGAGCGTGAGGCGGTCGCCGACGCCTGCGAACGCGACAAGGCTGGTGAGGTCATGGCGTCCGTCGGGCCTGCGCCCATGCACGGCCAGCGTCAGGTTTATCTTTGCGGGCGCATGCGTGGTCAGCAAGGCAGATCCGGACTGCAGGCGCAAAGGCGCGCGTTCTGTTCATTGCGGCTGCCGGGCGAGGTCGCCATCAGGCGTCCCGACGACAATGCCCGTGGATCAGGCTGGCGGCCGCAGCCGCGCCGCCATCATCCGCTCAGCCGTCGTTCTTCCGGGGCGGCTCCGCGATGGCCGACGCGGGCTTCACTTCGTCCTCAAGACCGTTCTCGATCTTTCGCAGGATCTTCGGCAGCTCGTCCGGCTCCGGATTGAGATCGCGTGCGTGGTTCCACTGGAAGCGGGCCTCCAGCTTGCGGCCCGTTCGCCAGTAGGCATCGCCCAGATGATCGTTGATCACAGGATCTGCGGGTTTCAGCTCGATGGCGCGCTCAAGCTCCCGCACCGCGTCTTCATAGCGGCCAAGGCGGTAGAACGCCCAGCCGAGGCTGTCGATGATGTAGCCGTCGCGCGGCTTGAGCTCGACCGCGCGCCGCAGCATGGCGAAGGCCTCGTCGAGGTTCATGCCCTGGTCGACCCAGGAATAGCCGAGGTAGTTCAACACGAGCGCCCGGTTGGCGGCCATGTTCTCGGGGATCAGCTCCAGCGCCTTCTTGAGGTCCGCTTCCGCCTGCGGCCATCGCTTCGTCCGCTCATAGGCGATGCCGCGGGCGTAGAACAGATTCCAGTGGTGCCTGTCAGGCGTCTTGATCAAGCCGATCGCGCGCTCGTAATAGGTCGCCGCACGATCGAACTCCTTTCGCGCCCGATGGACGCCGCCGATGGCCGCAAGAGCGTCGAGGTCGTCCGGGTCCTCCTTGATCGCGGCTTCCAGATGCTTGATGGCCTCTTCCTTGCGGCCCATGGTCTCGAGCGCAAGGCCGATCTGGACCTCCGCGACCCCGCGCAAGGGCGAGTTCGCGGGCATCTTGTCGAACACGGCGATCGCATCGTCATGTTGCTTGGCCCGCTCGAACGTGTCGCCAAGCGTGATGATGGCCATCTCGTGGCCCGGATCGAGATGCAGCGCGAGACGCAGGTAGATGATGACGATGGCGGAATCGTTGTCCTCGCGGTTGCCTGCGCTGCCAAGGCCGTACAGCGCCTCCGCCGCGCCTTGCTGCGCGCTGCTGACCGTGCGCGGAAGCCCGGCGCCGGCTGCGGCGGGTCCTGCTTGCCCGGCATTCGGCGCTGCCGGCTTCAGCGAGGCCAGCGTCGCTGTGGCGTCACGGACGACAGGGTGGTTCGGCAACAGCTTGTTGAACCGGTCGTAGGTTTCACGCGCGCCGGCGACATCGCCGCGCCGGGACTGGAACCTGCCCCAGGCGTCCACCGTGCGGAGGCTGACGGCGTCGCTGTCGTAAGCCGCCTTCAGCCGCTTCTGGGCTTCCCCGACATTGCCGAGCAGGTCGTGGATGAGGGCTGCGTGATAGTCTCGGAAGGTGGTGATCGACGTGTCGCCGCGCAAGCGGTCCACCGTCTCGACCGCTCTCGTCTGGTCGCCTGCCCCGGCGAAGGCCCAGGCCGACAGCAGAGTGGACGTGATGTCCGCGGCCCGGCCCCGCGCCCCGCCGCGCAGGCGTTCGCGCGCCGCCTGGTACTGCTTGTTCTTGAGGGAGCGCACCGCAAGCGCCATCTGCGCCAGTCCGTTCGCGGGATCGCGCTGGATGATCCGCTCGGCGGCCCGGAACGCGTCCGGCATCGCGCCGTCGGCGAGGAACGCGATGAAGGAGCGCTCGATCAGTTCCTGGTTGCGCGGGTCGGCCTTCAGCGCCTCGCGCAGGAAGGTCGCCGCGGCGCTGGTGTCGCGCGCCGAACCTGCCACGAGCGCTGCAAGGTAATTGCCCTCGATGCTGTCGGCTGGCTCGAAGCGGTCAGGCTGACGTGTCTGCGCGCTGGCATAGGCCGATCCGGCCGCGACGGTTACGGCAATGGCCACGGCCGAAATGCGGACGAGCCGTCGGGCGCGGGCGCTGATCCCGGTCAGTGCATGATGCAGCGCCGGGCCAGAATTTCTCATAAACGTCACGCTCGTCTCATCCTGACCCGCCTTGCAGCGACGAATATCCCGAAAGGTTTCGGAGCCGATTCAGCCGCCTGCCCATGCTTTCCGCGCAAGATGGCCGGATCACGGCCTTTGCACAAGCTGTCTTGCACGGCCAAGCCTCCCGAAGTGTGCGCCAACCGCATCAATTCGACGTGTTTCGTCCGCCTTCCAGGCGAATTGCCCGCTTCACATGTTCGGATAGTTCGGCCCGCCGCCACCTTCAGGCGTAACCCAGTTGATGTTCTGCGACGGGTCCTTGATGTCGCAGGTCTTGCAGTGCACGCAGTTCTGCGCGTTGATCACGAACCGTGGCCCGGTCCGGGCGTCCGGATCGGCATAGACCACCTCATAGACGCCGGCCGGACAATACAGCCGGGCCGGCTCGCCGTAGAGCGGCAGGTTCCGTTCGATCGGCACGGAGGGGTCGAGGAGCTGGAGATGCCCGGGCTGGTCCTCCTCGTGGTTCGTCGAAGAGATGAACACCGAGGAGAGCCTGTCGAAGGAGATGACGCCGTCGGGCTTCGGGTAGATGATGGGCTTGACCTGGTCGATCCGCTTCAGCGTCTCGTGGTCAGCCTTGCCATGCGCCATCGTGCCGAACGGCGAGAAGCCGGTGATCTGGTTCATCCACATGTCGACGCCGCCCAGCACGACGCCGCCCAACGTGCCGAACTTCGACCACAAAGGCTTGACGTTGCGCACGGGCTTGAGGTCCCGTCCAATGTCGGAGGAACGCCAGGCGTCCTCATAGCCGGCCACCTCGTCATGGGCGCGGCCTTCGGCAAGCGCAGCCGAGACATGGTCGGCCGCCAGCATGCCCGAGATCACCGCATTATGGCTGCCCTTGATGCGCGGCACGTTGACGAAGCCCGCCGCGCAGCCGAGCAGCGCGCCGCCGGGGAAGGTCAGCCTCGGGACCGATTGCCAGCCGCCTTCGGTGATCGCGCGCGCGCCATAGCTCAGGCGCTTGCCGCCCTCGAACACGTCGCGCACCATCTCGTGCGTCTTGAAGCGCTGGAATTCGTCGAACGGCGACAATGTCGGATTCTGGTAGTTGAGGTGCACCACGAAACCGACCGCGACGAGGTTGTCGTCGAAATGGTAGATGAACGAGCCGCCGCCCGTCTTCATGTCGAGCGGCCAGCCGAACGAGTGCTGCACCAGGCCCTTGCGATGCTTCTCCGGCTTGACCTGCCAAAGCTCCTTGAGCCCGATGCCGTATTTCTGCGGCTGCTTGCCCTCGTCGAGCTTGAAGCGCCTGATCAGCTGCTTCGTCAGGTGTCCGCGAACGCCCTCGCCGAACAGCGTGTACTTGCCGCGCAGTTCCATGCCGCGGGTGAAGCGTTCCGAGACCGAACCGTCCCGCGAGATGCCCATGTCGCCGGTGGCGATGCCGGCCACCGCTCCCTTGTCGTCGAACAGCACCTCCGCAGCGGCGAAGCCGGGATAGATCTCGACGCCGAGCGCCTCGGCCTGCGCGGCCAGCCAGCGCGTAACGCTGCCAAGCGAGCCGACGAAGTTGCCGTGGTTGTCCATCAGCTTGGGCATGGCGAAATTGGGCAGCCGGATCCCGCCGGCCGGCCCGAGGAAGTAAAAGCGGTCTTCCGTGACTTCCGTCGTCAGCGGGCGGCTGTCGTCCTCGCGCCAGCCTGGCAGGAGCGTGTCGAGCCCGACAGGGTCGATCACCGCTCCGGACAGGATGTGCGCGCCGACCTCGGAGCCCTTCTCGACGACGACGACCGTCGCCTCCGGGTTGACCTGCTTCAGCCGGATCGCGGCGCCGAGGCCAGCCGGCCCTGCGCCGACGATCACGACGTCATAATCCATGCTTTCGCGTTCCGGCAGTTCGCTCATCGTGTCCTCGCATCATCTCTGCGCATTGTCTTCATAAGCGCAGCATACGGCGTTTCGGGCGTCTCAATTAGTTTATATATAAACTAATCCGTCTGGACGGCATTCTCAAGAGCGTGTTTGAGCGAGCGCGATGCGCCGCGCAAGAGGCTGAAATGGCGCGGGCAGGCTGCCCACGCCGTCCAAGTTCCTTTTGCGCGTCCCATCCCGATGCTTCTGGATGGGACGCACCCGGCGCCCCTCGCCACGGCGTCCAGGTTCGCCGCCGACCTCATCGCTGCGCTCGCGATGGCGCAGGCGCTATGGTACAGCATCGCCATGCAAGCAGGAGAACTCACGAGCGCAGATCTTGCCGACATCCTCGCCTTCTATGCCGAGGCCGGAGTGGATTGCGCGCTCGACGAAGAGCCGCACGACCGCCTCGGTCAGGTTCTGCCGGCCTTGGCGGCGTCCGCACCGCTTGTCCCTTCCGCCGAGGGCCAGCTTCGGCCGGCCGCAGCGGCAGCGACGAGCGAGCGCGGCCCCTTATCGCCCCGCATGCTGCACCGGCCCCCGGCCGCTGCGCCCGAAGGCCCGAGGCCTGCCTCGCAGGCCGCCGCCATGACGCCCGACGAAGCGGCAGCGTCCGCGCGCGCGCTGGCTGGCGAAGCGGCCACTCTCGATGCGTTGAGGGATGCGCTCGCGGCGTTCCAGGGCTGCGCGCTGCATGCCACCGCAAAGAACCTTTGCTTCGCCGACGGCAACCCCGCCGCCCGCATCATGCTGATCGGGGAGGCGCCCGGCGCTGACGAGGACCGGCAGGGCCTGCCTTTCGTGGGCGTCTCCGGGCAGTTGCTGGACAAGATGCTGGGCGCCATCGGGCTGGTGCGGGCGCGGGATGCCTACATCGCCAACATCGTGCCATGGCGGCCGCCGGGCAACCGGACGCCGACGCCGCAGGAGATGATGATCTGCAAGCCCTTCATCGAGCGGCAGATCGAGCTTGCGGCTCCCGATATCCTCGTGACCATCGGCGCTCCGTCCTCTCATGCGCTTCTGGGCGTCAAGGGCATCATGGCGGAGCGCGGCAAGTGGCGCGAATTCATCGTCGGCGGCAGGGCCATCCCGGCGCTGCCGACGCTTCACCCGTCCTATCTGCTGCGCAACCCGATCGCCAAGCGCCAGGCCTGGGCGGATTTCCGCAGCCTCAAGGCGCGTCTGGACGCGCTGCCGCCGCGCGCCTGACACGCAGGGTCCGCGCGCGCATGCCTCGATTGGCGAAGGCGCCGCGCTCGAATCGGCGAAATCGCCGCACTTGCCAGGACGTGAGCGCATCGCCATTCTCCCGCCATGCCTTCACACATGCTCTCCCGCCGGTTGAAACCCCTCCTGAAACTTTTGCCGAAGCGCTTCAGAAAGCTGAAGCCGGTCGTCCCGGTGATCAGGCTCTACGGGCCGATCGGCACTTCGTTCCCGTCGCAGGGCTCGTTGTCGCTGGCGGGGCTGGCCAGCCAGATCGAGACGGCCTTCGAGGTCGACGACGCCAAGGCCGTCGCGCTGGTGATCCGCTCGCCGGGCGGGGCCGCCGCGCAGTCGCACCTGATCTTCCAGCGCATCCGGGCGCTGGCCGCCGAGAAGGACCGCAAGGTCTTCGCGTTCATCGAGGACGTCGGGGCTTCGGGCGGATACATGCTGGCCTGCGCCGCCGACGAGATCTATGCCGACCCGTCCTCCGTCGTCGGTTCGATCGGCGTCGTCTCGGCAGGCTTTGGCCTCACCGGGCTGATCGGGAAGCTCGGCATCGAACGGCGCGTCCACGCCTCCGGCGCCTCCAAGGCGATGCTGGACCCGTTCATGCCCGAAAAATCCGAGGACGTGGCGCGCCTCAAGGAGCTGCAGGCCGACGTGCACCAGAGCTTCATCGACCTCGTCAAAAGCCGTCGCGGGGAGCGGCTGATGAGCGGCGGCGAGAATCTGTTCGACGGTTCATTCTGGACCGGGCGAAAGGCCATGACGCTCGGTCTCGTGGATGGCCTTGGCGACGTCCGTTCCGTCATGCGCGAGCGCTTTGGCGAGGACGTCGAACTCCGGCTCGTGGCCCCGCCCGCCCGTGGCGGCCTGCTTCGCTTCCTCATCCCGGGCATGTCGGCGGCTCCGGGGGCCGGCCTGCCGCCGGGAGGGGGACTGGTCAATGTCGCCGAGGCGCTCAGCGCGGCGGAAGCGCGCGCGCTCTGGGCCCGCTACGGCCTTTGACGCAAGGGCGGCGCCGGGCTTGCCGGCGCGTCAAATCCGAGGTTGTCATAGCGCCGTCATGGCATGATGCTGGCTGCAGGTCTCCGGGCCTGCATCTCCCGGCCTGCATCTCCCGGCCTCCCCTTTGACATTTTTTCTGGTAAGCGGCGTTCCATGATCATCGTCCACGCACCATCGCCGACCGGCACGGGCCTCGACCGCGTTGCGCTCGATCACGGCATGCCGATCCCGCCCAACGCCATCTGGATCGACCTTCTGGAGCCGACGCGCGCCGAAGACCATCTCGTGGAGGCCTTCCTCAAGATCTCGATCCCGACACGGGAGGAGATGCAGGACATCGAGCCGTCCGAGATCATCTATTCCGAGGGCGACGCCCGCTACATGACGGCGCGCGTCCTGTGCCAGTCGGACACCGAGCAGCCGCGCCTGGTGCCGGTCAGCTTCATCCTCACCGCGCAGGCCTTGGTCACCGTCCGCTACGACGAGCCGCGGGCCTTCACGATGTTCGCACAGCGCGCCACACGGCCCGCGGGCTGCGGCCATCAGCCCGAAGCCGTGTTCGACGGCATTCTTGAGGCCATCATCGACAGGGCGGCGGAGATACTGGGCCGGGTCGGCGACCAGATCGAGGACCTGTCCCGGTCCGTGTTCGAGCGGCGCAGCGACAAGCTCGAGCGCTCCGGCGGCTATCAGGGCGTGATCCGAAAGCTCGGCCGGCAGGCCGGGCTGATCTCGAACGTGCGGGAGAGCATGGTCTCGCTCGAGCGGATGCTCATCTTCATGCAGGCCAACTTCGCGCGCCCCACGAAGCGTTCGGGGTTTCAGGCGGAGTGGCGCACCGCCATCCGCGACGTGCAGTCGATCGAGGATCACGCGACTTTCATCAACAACAAGGTGCAGTTCATCCTGAATGCAACGCTGGGCCTGGTCAGCCTGGAGCAGAACAAGATCATCAAGATCTTCTCCGTCGCGGCGGTGATCTTCCTGCCGCCCACGCTGATCGCCTCGTCCTACGGCATGAACTTCAAGAACATGCCGGAGTTGAACTGGGACTACGGCTATCCGATGGCCCTCGGCATGATGGTGCTGTCGGTCGTCTGCACCTACACGTTCTTCAAGATGAAGCGCTGGCTTTAGCCAGGGCCGGGGGGCACCAGCCGGGGGCTAGCCGGCTATGATGCGGTCGATCGCGACCTGCAGGGCGAGCTTGTCGTAAGCGGCCGCATGCATGTCGCCGCCCGAGTTGATGAATGCGGCCGCGCGCCCCAAAAGATTGTGGAAGGCGGCCGCGGCCACGTCGATCACTGGTTGGGATGCGGATGGATCATCTATGTCGCGAAGCGTCAGGATGACGGTTTCGACCAACCTGCTCATCGCGCTGCACAGCGATTCGAACGCTCGCCGGGAGGTGTCGTCCAGGGCGTCGTACGCGGCCAGCGCACCGGGCGCGCATCGCAGCTCCGATGTCCGGAAGTGCTCGCAATAGCCGACCGGCCGCCACGAGCACAGTTCCGCGATCATGTCGGGATCGCTTGAGGCCATCTCGATCAGCATCAGCGCTTCGCCGAACCGGTTGAGATAGTCCGTCGACAGCGCTGCAGGCGGCGTTTGGACCTCCGTCGAGACGGGCTCCTCATCGGCTCCTGTCGGAGCCAGCTCCTCGACAGCGCTTGTCGGAGCAAGCTCCTCATTGGCTGCCTCGCCGTCGGCGGACTGATCGAGATCGTGGCTGCAGCCGGTCGGCACGTGGCGAAGCTCGTTTCGGGACAGATTTCTGGTGATCGACACAAGCATGAAACTTGCAACAAATGCTTTCGATCACGACATGTGATCGAGGCGTGCGACGGAAATTGGCCGTGGGCGCCCATGATCGAGCAAGCTCCGCCGCAGACATCACGATGAGGACGCTGGCATGTGTGGCCGATACGCCCTGACCCTGCCTCCGCAGGCTGTCCGGCAGGCATTCGGATATGACGGCAAGCCGAACTTCCCGCCGCGCTACAACATTGCCCCGACGCAGCCCGTGCCGGTCGTCGTGGCGCGCGACGGCGCGCGGCATTTCGAGTTGATGCGCTGGGGCTTCGTGCCCGGCTGGGTCAAGGACCTGAAGGATTTCCCGCTGGTGATCAACGTGCGGTCCGAGACCGTCCGCGAGAAGCCGTCGTTCCGCGCGGCGTTCACGAGGCGTCGATGCCTGATGCCGGCGGACGGGTTTTATGAGTGGCATAAAACCGGCAAGGAGAACCGCGCCTATCTGTTCCGCAGGCCCGATCGCGGGCCTTTCGCCTTCGCGGCGATCTGGGAGACGTGGCACTCGCCCGATGGCGGCGAACTCGACACGGTGGCTCTTTTGAACAGCCACGCCAATGGTTTGATGTCGGCCATCCATCCACGTTGCCCTGTCCTGCTGCAGCCGGGCGAGGCAGACCTTTGGCTCGATCCCGCCACATCCGCCGCGGACGCCGAAGCGCTGCTGAAGCCGCCCGGTGACGACGAGCTAGAAATGCTCCGGATCGGTCCGCTGGTGAACAAGGTCGCGAACGACGGCCCCGAGCTGCAGACGCCGTGGACCGACGTGGCCGCTGACGGGCCGCCGCTGACGGCGCCGGACACGCCGGCTCGCCCCGCGGCGGCGCGCAAGCCAAGGCCCGCGCGTGCGGACGCCCGCCACGGCGCCGACGAGAAAGTTGATCTGGGGGCAGGCCAAAAAAACAGCCAAAAAAATAGCCGGGAAAATAGCCAGGAAAATAGCCAGCTCAAAGGCCAGCGGAAAGGCCGACAGGAAGGCGCGAAGGCCAACGCCGTCGCGCGCCAGGGCTCGCTGTTCTAGCCAGCGTCAGGATGCCGGAGGGCGCGGCCCCCACGGCCCGTGGGCAGCGACGATCGAGGGCAGGTCGGGGCGCATCGCCATCTGGGCGAGCTTGGGCGGCATGCGCCCGCCCGCCGTGTTCACCAGCGCCTGCACGCGTTTCGAGATCGACGGATGGGTCGAGAAAATGTCCGACATGTCGTCCGGATCGTTCTCGATGCACATGTCCATCACGCCGGACGGCACGTCGCTGATGTCGGCGCGCCCCGAGATCTTGAGCAGCGCGGAGATCATGGCGTCGGGGTTCTTGGTCAGCTCGACCGCGCCGGCATCCGCCAGGTATTCGCGCGAGCGCGACAGCGAGAAGCGGATGACGGATGCGAGGATGCCCGCCACGGCCATGATGAGGATGCCGACCAGGATCGCGGCGCCGGCCCCCTTGTTGTCGCCCGACGAGCTTCGCGACGACGAACCCGAGAACCTGACGCCCCTGAAAGCGATCTCGCTCAGGAAGGACAGCACGCCGGCGATCACGACGGCGATGACCATCAGCTTGACGTCGCCATTGCGGATGTGGGTCAGCTCATGGGCCAGCACGGCCTCGATCTCCGCGTCGTTGAGGTTGTTGATGAGGCCGCGCGTGACCGTCACGGTGAACTGCTTTTCGTTGACGCCGGAAGCGAAGGCGTTGAGGGCCTGATCCTCGATGATCATCAGGCGGGGCATGGTGATCCCGCGGGAGATGCACAGGTTCTCGAGCATTTCATACAGTTTGGGGGCTTCGGTGCGCTCCAGCCCCTTTGCGCCGGTCACCGCCCCGATGATGGCGACGTTGATGCGGTAGCCGATGAAGATCCAAAGGACTACGCCGGCGGTGATGAAGGGCAGGGCGCCGACGAACGTCGCGAACGCCGCCTCGAACGGAGATTGCCGCCCGTATCCCCCGCCCATGCCCGTTGCCGCAAGGATGCCGCCGAAGCTCGCGAGATAGGCGAGCAGGAACAGCCCAGCGAGCAGCAGCCGCGAGCGGATGCGGTTGTTGCGGATGTGCGTGTAAAGGCCGAAAGCCTCGCCGATCATGCCCCTGACCTCCGCGCCGGTCCCGGCCTGTGCTGAAGGCTCAGAACTTCACGGCCGGCGCGACATCGATCTGCGTGCGCTTCTCCTCGCCGAGGTCGAAGAACTGGCGTGGCAGGAATCCGAACTTCGCGGCGAAGAACACGGACGGAACCGATTCGATCTGCGCATTGTATTCGCCGACTGCATTGTTGAAGAACCGGCGCGCGGCGGACAGCTTGTCCTCGACGCTGCCGAGGTCTTCCTGCAGCTTGAGGAAGTTCGTGTTTGCCTTGAGGTCGGGATAGGCTTCGGCCAGCGCCATCAGCCGGCCCACCGCGCCGTTGAGCTGCTGTTCCGCCTGGGCCTGCGCTTCGGGGCCTTTGGCCGCCACCGCTCCGTTGCGCGCGTTGATCACGGCGTCGAACGTCTCTTTCTCGTGGGCGGCGTAGCCTTTCACCGTCTCAACGAGGTTGGGAATGAGGTCGTGGCGCTGCTTGAGCTGGACATCGATGTCGGCGAACGCCTGGTCCGCCCTGCGCCTGAGCGAAACCATCGTGTTGTAGGCCATTACCGCGACGGCGACGGCGGCCGCGAGGACGCCCAGTATGATCCAGCCTGACATGAAAGCCCTCCCGACGCACGGCGCGCGACCTTATGGCGGCTGCGCCGTCGATCGTTCCAGCATGCCCATCGCAGGCTCGCGATGCAAGCGCCGTGCGCGGGACCGCTGGCCCGGCGTCGGTCGGCAAGAGGAGGAACTGGAGCGGGCGATGGGGATCGAACCCACGACATCCAGCTTGGGAAGCTGGCGTTCTACCGCTGAACTACACCCGCACGGCCTCGATATAAGGCCAAGCGCGCTCCCGGCGCAACGGCTGTTTGCTGGCGCTCACCAAGGTCAGACGCTGTCGCTCACGCGCGACCGGTACGAAAGCGCTTCAGCGAAGTGCAGCCTGGCCACGTTGTCCTCGCCATCCAGATCGGCGAGCGTGCGCGCGACCTTCAGCACCCGGTGATAGCCCCGCGCGGTCAGCTTCATCGCCTCCGCCGCATCGCGCAAGAGCTTCTGCCCCGCCGCATCGGGTTTGACGATCTCGTCCAGCACCTGCGCCGGCGCGGCGGCGTTGGTCAGCACGCCGGGCTGGCCAAGCGCTTCGAACCGCGCCCGCTGGCGCTCGCGGGCGGCCGCGACCCGCGCCGCCACGTCGGCCGAACCTTCCGCCGGGGCGGGAAGGATCAGGTCCGCCGCCGTCACGGCCGGCACGTCGATGGCGAGATCGATCCGGTCCATCAGAGGACCCGAGATGCGCGAGAGATACTGCGCCATGCACCTCTCGTTCGGCTGGCGCTTGCAGGCGAAGCCGGGTTCGTTGGCCCGCCCGCAGCGGCAGGGGTTCATGGCGGCGACCAGCTGGAACCGCGCCGGATAGGTGACCCGGTGATTGGCCCGCGAAATCAGCACTTCGCCGGTTTCGATCGGTTGCCGGAGGGCGTCGAGCACCTGGGGCTGGAACTCGGGCAGCTCATCGAGGAACAGCACGCCGCGATGCGACAGCGACACTTCGCCCGGCTTCGCCTGGAGGCCGCCGCCCACGAGCGCCGCCATCGATGCGGAATGATGCGGCGCGCGGAACGGCCTGCGGTCCGTCAGCGCCCCGTTCTGGATCAGCCCCGCCACCGAGTGCACCATCGAGACGTCGAGAAGCTCGCGCGGGCTCAGGGGCGGCAGGATCGAGGGCAGGCGGCTCGCCAGCATCGATTTGCCGGCGCCGGGCGGCCCGTTCATCAGCAGCGCGTGGCCTCCCGCCGCCGCGACCTCGAGCACGCGCTTGGCCATCTCCTGGCCCTTGATGTCCCTCAGGTCCGGCAGATGGGGGGGCGCCTTCGCCATGGCGGCGACGGGCCTGGCCATGAGCTGGGTCCCGCGCATGTGGTTGGCGAGCTGGATCAGCGTCGACGGTGCGAGGACCTCTAGATCCTCCGACGCCCAGGCGGCTTCCGGCCCGCACGCCGCGGGGCAGATCAGGCCATGGCCGCGCGCGTTGGCGGCGACTGCGGCCGGCAGGACGCCCGTCACGGCCGTGATGGTGCCGTCGAGGGCCAGTTCCCCCAGCACCGTGAAGCCGTTGAGGGCGTCGGGAGGGATGGCGCCGATCGCCGCCATGATGCCGAGCGCGATGGGCAGGTCGAAATGGCTGCCTTCCTTGGGCATGTCCGCTGGCGCGAGGTTCACCGTCAGGCGCTTGGACGGAAGCGCCAGCCCCGAAGCGATCAGCGCCGAGCGCACGCGCTCCTTGCTTTCGGCCACCGCCTTGTCGCCCAGCCCCACGAGGACGAAGTTGACGCCACCGGCGCTGATCTGGACCTGCACGTCGACGGCGCGTGCCTCGATGCCCTCGAAGGCGACGGTGGCGACCCTGGTGACCATGCTCAAAGACGCCCCATGCTGCCCGACCGGGGCTGCGGAATTCCGTGACGGCGACATGCGAGCCAAAGGAAGACGGGGATCATGCTTACCCATGACGTCCGGCCAGAACAAGTCAGGAACGGGCGAAATCTTCATCCCGTGGAGGTTTTTCCGCCGTTGGGGCGCAAGCGCCGCCTTGCGTTCAGCCGAAGTTCACCGTTGTCCGCCTAGCTTCGACGGCGTGCGTAGTTCTGTCTCGTGTTGCTCCTCGGCGGCGTCGCCGGTTCGGGATCGCCGTGAGTTCAGCCAGCGATCCGGGTTCGAGAACAGATGGTCGAGGCAGTGCCAACCGCCGCAAAGGACAGCCGAGCCGGCATGAAGGGCGACATCGACGCCGCGCGGGCCTTCATGTCCTTGTCGAACGGATGGTGGCGCGGCGCGACCGCCAAGGTTGCGTGGTTCTGGACTCTGGCGTTGGCCCTGTCGATCCTCGTCAATGTCGGCGTCAATGTCGGCATGAACGCCTGGAACGGCTGGTTCTTCAACGCGCTGGAGCAGAAGAACGGCGGGACGGCAGGCATGGCGATGGCGACGCTGCCCCTGATCGTCCTGGGCTCGGCCGGCGCCGGCGTGCTGGTGCTGAAGACGCGCGAGACGCTGCAGGTCCATTGGCGGCAGTGGTTCAGCGGAAAGCTCATCGACATGTGGGTGGCCCGCCGGCGCTTCCAGCGCCTCGGTCCTTCGGGCCTGGAGCCGGCCAACCCCGAATACCGCATCGCCGACGATGTGCGCTGGGCGACGGAGCCGCTCGTGGATTTCGCCATCGGCCTTCTGTCCGCCATCATCACGGTGATGACCTTCGTGGGCATCCTGTGGACCATCGGCGGCAGCCTGACGCTGCGGGGCGCGGCCGGCGAGATCACGATCCCGGCCTATCTCGTGCTGGCGGCGCTCTGCTACGGCATCGCGGTCACCACGCTGATGCTGGTCGCCGGGCGCAATCTTCCGGGGCTTTACGCGCGGCGCAACGAGTCCGAGGCCAGGTTCCGCTTCGGCCTGATGCGCATGCGTGACTCGGCCGACACGATCGCCATCGGCGGCGGCGAGTTCGGCGAGCGGCGGGCCATCGGCAGCACCTATGACACGCTGGCGAGGCGCTGGCTGAACGTGATCCGCGAGCGGGTCAAGCTGACATGGATCACCAATGGCAACGGCGCGCTGGTGCCGGTCGTGCCGCTGCTGCTGGCCGCACCGAAATACCTCTCGGGCGAGATGTCGCTTGGCGGCGTCGTCCAGGTCGCCGCCGCCTTCGTGCAGGTCCAAATCGCCTTCAACTGGCTGCTCGAGAACTTCATGCGCATCGCCGAGTGGCTGGCCTCCGCAAGGCGCGTCAACGAACTTGCGCAGGCCATCGACCAGCTGGAGAGCCTGCCGGAAGACGAGCGCAAGGCGCCTGTCCGGATCGCCGGCGTGCCCGGCCGGCTGGTCGTGCATGATCTGATGCTGCGCGACCGGGATGGCCGCCCGCTGGCCGGTCCGATGTCCTTCGAGGTCGGCGCCGGGGAGAGCCTGCATCTGGCGAACCTGTCGCATGAGGTCGCGAGCGCCGTGCTTCGTTCCATTGCGGATCAGTGGAGCTGGGGCAGCGGCGTCGTCGCCCGGTCTCCGGAGGCCCGCATCGGCGTGGCGGCCTGGCGGATGCGATGGGCGGAGACGACGCTTGCGAACGTGCTGTCCCTGACTCAGGACGATGCTGCCGATGCCGCCGATGCGGCTGCGCTGCGCAACGCCCTCGCGCGGGTCGGGCTCGGCCATCTTTCGGCAAGGCTTGGCGAGACCGCCGACTGGGACAAGGCGCTGCATGAGGACGAGCGCCAGCGCCTGGCGTTCGCGCGTCTGCATGTCCTGAAGCCCGACATCGTCCTGATCGACGATGCGTTGCAGGCGCTCGGCGAGGCCGACGGAGCGGCGCTCTTCGCCGATTTCCGGGCGACGTTCCCCGACGCCATCATCGTCTCCGCCGGCAGCTCTGCTGTCCTGGAGGCCGCCGCCACCGCCACGACGCGCAGGCCTCCGCACACCGAGGCCGCCGGCCGCCTGGCCCCCGCGCCTTCCGCGAGGACGTCGCGCGCCAGGCGGGCCAACCCCTTGACCGGGATTTAGTTCGGCCGGCATGCCGCTCATGGCGCCCAGGTGCAGTCATATGACGCAGTCACATGACGCAGTCACATGGTTCAGCCACCATATGGAGAAGATGATGAAGCTTAATGATTGGGACGGTTTCTGGGGCCTGCGCGTGGCTGAATGCCCCTGCGACGTGCATTTCGTCGAGTGGCTCGAGGAAAACGCCATCGCCGGCAAGACGATCTTCCATTTCGGCTCCGGCGGGCATCACTATGTCGGCATCCGTTGCGCCGAGCCTCATCTGGACAACGCCGTGCTGTCGATCAACGCGTCGACGCCTGACTATGACGCGTTCATGCGGCTTGCCAAGGACGAGCCGGCCCTGCTGCACCATTACACCTGCTATTTCGGCGACATCTACACGACGAACGCGAAGCTTCTGCCGGAGTTCGACGTCGTGACCCTGTTTCATTCCTGCGAATTCCGCAGCGAGAAGAACGACGCTTACGGCGCGATGACCGACCTTCAGGTGATGGAGCTGTTCGTCGACAAGCTCAGGCCCGGCGGCCATGTGCTGTTCTACACCGGCTCCTTCGCCTTCGCTGCAGCCGAGCCCGTGATCGCGCAGCTTGAAAAAAGCAGGGCCGTGGAGAGGCTCGGCCACTTCAAGACCCTGCTCGTCTATCGTAAGACGGCGTGAGCTCGATTTGCGCGGCTGTGGTCAACCCTGATCAGGACATGTGATGCCGGCAGCCCAGCCGAGAAAACGGTGGTGGTGGCTGGGTCCAGCCGCGAGCGTCACGATCTTCGTGGCGTCGATCGCAGTCCTTTATGTCATCCTGCAGGAGATCAGCCTCTCCGAGGTGCTGTCGGCGTTGGCGAGCACGCCGCGCGAGAGCCTCTGGCTGGCCATCGGCTTCACGGTGCTGAGCTACGCCGTCCTCACCTTCTACGACGCCCTGGCGCTGAAGAAGCTCGGGCTGTCGATCCCCTACCGGACCACGGCGCTGGCTTCCTACACCAGCTTCTCGGTGTCCTTCACCCTGGGCTTCCCGCTCGTGACGGCCGGCACGGTGCGCTACTGGATCTATTCCAGGCGCGGGGTCCGCACATCCGAGGTCGCCAAGCTCACGGTGATCGTCGGACTGACCTTCTGGCTCGGCATGGCCTGCGTGCTCGGCGTCACGCTGCTCTATGCGGCGGAGGCGGTCGCCGTCCTGGCGCGCGCCACGCCGGCGATCATGCAGGGAGCGGGGGCGGCGATCCTGGCCGTCGTCGTCGGCTACCTGTTCTGGGTCGCGGGCGGCCACCGGGCCATCGAGGTGCGCGGCTGGCGGCTCGAACTGCCGGGCGCCACGATGAGCCTTGGACAGATCCTGCTTGGCGCGGCGGATGTGTGCGCAGCCGCGATGGTGCTGTACGTCCTGCTTCCCGCAGGGCACGGCCTGGCCTTCGAGACGTTTCTGGCGATCTACGTCTTCGCTTGCGTCGTCGGGGTCGCAAGCCACCTTCCCGGCGGCGTGGGGGCCTTCGAGGCGGTCGTGCTGATCGGCCTGGCGCACCTGCCGCGCGAGCCTGTGCTGGGAGCGCTGCTGCTGTTCCGCCTGATCTACTACATCGCGCCGTTCGTCATCGCGCTGGCGATGCTGGGTCTCTATGAGGTCGGCAAGAGGCTCAAGGCCCGCTGAGGGCCTGCCTCATCAGCTCTCGCCGCCACGCTTCAGGAACGCATCGGCATTCAGCACGATCCTGCGGTCCACGCCCTTGACGACATTCTCGTCCTTTCCGGCGTAGGGAAGCGCATTCAGCACATGCCGGATGGCGTTGAGCCGGGCCCTCAGCTTGTCGTTGGCCCTGATCACGGTCCAGGGCGCGGCTTTCGTGTCAGTGTGCTCCAGCAAGGTCTCGAAGGCGTCGGAGTAGGCCGCGAAGCGGCTGATGGCCGCGAAGTCGATGGGCGACAGCTTCCAGCGCTTCAACGGGTCGTGATAGCGCGCATGCAGCCGCTTGACCTGCATCTCGGCGCCGATCGTCAGGAACAGCTTGAAGAAATGGATGCCATCCCGGGCAAGCATGCCCTCGAAGACGGGGGCCTCCTTCAGGAACATGCGGTGCTGCTCCTCGGTGCAGAAGCCCATCACCGGCTCGACCCCGGCGCGGTTGTACCAGGAGCGGTCGAAGAACACGATCTCGCCGCTTGTCGGCATCAGCGCGGCGTAGCGCTGGAAATACCACTGGCCCTTTTCGACGTCCGAAGGCTTCGACAGCGCCACCACACGGGCGCCGCGCGGATTCATGTGCAGCGTGAAGCGGTTGATCGCGCCGCCCTTGCCCGCGCCGTCGCGGCCC
This sequence comes from Allobosea sp., assembly GCA_031412095.1. Classification (GTDB taxonomy): domain Bacteria; phylum Pseudomonadota; class Alphaproteobacteria; order Rhizobiales; family Beijerinckiaceae; genus Allobosea. Next base: position 5,315 of record JANOCI010000015.1, on the reverse strand, counting down.
TCGACCACGATCGCGACCCGCGCCCCGGTGTCCTTCGTCCAGTTCTGCAGCTTCTGGAGCTCGATCTGCAGAGCTGCGAGCTCGGCCTCGTAGGCCTTGCGCTTCATCTTCGTCGCATAAGGAAAATCGCCGCTGCCGAAAGCCGCGTCATCGACGCCAGGAGGCAGGTCAGCCGACTTGATGTCGAAGCCGGCGAGTTCGGCCGGCGTCGGCATGTCCGGCTTCCCAGTCGCCTTCCCTGGCGCCTTCGCCTTCTTCGCCTTGTCCACGGCGATCTTGCCCTTCTTGCCCGCGCGGTCGCCGCCTGCGCCCTTGGCTTCGGCCTTTCCCGCGGGTTCGGCGCCGTCGGCCGTCGCCGAACGTGCCTCGGATTTCGATCTGGCGGCCATTTAAAAATCCTGCGTCAACGTCCTGTTGCAACAAGCTGGCAAGCTAACAGAGCTGGCAAAGCAAACAAGCGGGCGTCTGCACGGCCGACGTGCGAGCGCTTGCCGTTGGCCCGCCGCCGGGCCTAGAGATGACTGTCCGCGTTCAGCTGGAGATCGGTTTTGACCAAGGCACGACAGCGCGGCATGCCCGGCCTCCGGGCGATGGGGAGCGTCACTTGGATCGCGCTGGCGGCGATCGGCGTCGCTGCGGCGGCGGCCGCCCTCCTCGATCTCAGCCTTCCGCTCGTCTTGCTGCCCGCCTGCGCCGTGGCCGGGGCGGCATGGCTCGCGGCCCGCTGGCGGCCGGGCCCGCCTGCGGCCACAGCGCCCGCCCCCCTCGGTCCTGGGCCAGATGCATATTCAGCGGGACCAGCGCCGCAGGCCGCCACGATCGGCAGGCACATCATTGCAAGCTTTCCCATCCCGCTCATCATCACTGAGGACAATGAAGTCGTCAGCGACGCCTCCCGGACGGCCATCGCGATGTTTCCGGGCCTGGCGCCGGGCCGCCCGGTGTCGCTCGCCATCCGCGATCCCGATTTCCTCGAGGCCGTGGCGCAGACCGGGCGCGACAGGATCGGCCGCGCCGTCACCTTGAAGGAGCTAGCCCCGATCAGCCGCGCCATGCGCGTCCACATCAACGCCGTGACGCCGGACGGGCCGCGGAAGCCGGCCGTCGTCTGCGTGTTCGAGGACCTGACCGAACAGCTCGCCACGGAGCGCATGCGCGTCGATTTCATCGCCAACGCCAGCCACGAGCTCCGGACGCCGCTGGCCTCCCTGCTTGGCTTCATCGAAACGCTGCAGGGGCCGGCACGCGACGACGCGGCGGCGCGCACGAGGTTCCTGGGCATCATGCGCGAGCAGGCAGGCCGGATGGCCCGCCTCATCGACGATCTGCTGTCGCTGTCGCGCGCCGAGCTGAGGTCCCATCAGCAGCCGACGACGCAAGTCGACCTCCGCTCGATCGTGCGCGAGATCATCGATTCGCTCAGCCTCTCGGCGAAGGAGCGAGGGGTGGCGCTGCGGCCCGATCTTCCCGACGGCGCGGCCTTGATCCAAGGCGACCGCGACGACCTTCTGCGCTTGGTGGAGAACCTCGTGGAGAATGGCATCCGCTATGGCAAGGAAGGCCTCTACGTCGACATCAGCATCAAGGCCGCAGCCGGGGACGGCGCCGTCCTCACGGTGAGGGACCATGGGCCGGGCATCGCGCCGGAGCACATACCGCGGCTGACGGAACGCTTCTACCGCGCCGACATCTCGCACAGCCGCGAGAATGGCGGCACGGGCCTGGGCCTCGCCATCGTCAAGCATCTTGTGGCGCGCCACCGCGCGAGGCTGGACATCGAAAGCCAGCCGGGGGAGGGCGCCGCGTTCAAGGTGACGTTCCCGGCGACGGCGCCGCCCGAGCGCTAGATCGAGCTGCGCCCCGGATCGAGCTGCGCCCCTGGGCCCTGTGCGGGTCAATGCCGCACGATGAGCGCCTCACCGACCGCCACGATCGCGGCTTCGTCGAAAGCCTTGCCGATCACCTGCATCGAGGTGGGCAGGCCGCCATCGCCGGCCGGCCACGGCACGGCGATCGCAGGCAGGCCGGCGGCGTTGGCGAGCACGGTGAGGTCGGCCTGCGTCGCGGGCACTGCGGCCCCATGAGCGAACGCCCGCTGCAACGCGGTCGGCAGGAACACGGCGTCGATCCCGTCGAAGGCGCGCTCCATGGCGCTGCGCGCCCAGTTGATCTGCTCGAACGCGGCCAGCAGGCGCTGAGCGCTGGCGTTGCGCCCGAACGCCAGCGCCGCCCGGTAGCCGCGCGAGGCCGCCGACGGATCGTCGATCAGGGAGGCATGCGCCACGCTCGCCTCCGCCTCCGCAAGCAGCAGCGCCGCAAGGCGCAGCCTTGGGATCTCCCAACGCTCGATGGCGATCTCGGCAAGGCTTGCGCCGCACGCCTCGAGCCTGCGGCAGGCCTGGCCATAGGCGTCCATCACGGCTGGCTCGATGCCGATCCGGTCCAGGCCGCGTGGCAGGCCGATGACGAGATGAGCCAGCGGAGCCAGGCCGCCAGCCTGCCGAGGCCTGGCTGATGGTTCCGCCGGCAGCGCGCGCCACCCCGGCGGCGCCTTGCGCGATTGGACGTCCGCAGCGTCGAAGCCCGCCATGAGCTCGAGGCCGAAGGCGGCGTCGCGCGGGGTCAGCGCCAGGATTCCGACGCTGTCGAGGGTCGAGGACAGCGGCATGACGCCAGTCCTCGACACCAGTCCCGCGGTGGGCTTCAGGCCTGTCACGCCGCAATAGGCGGCCGGAATCCGGACGGAGCCCATCGTGTCGGTGCCGATCGCCAGCGGCGCGAACCGCGCCGCGACCGCCGCAGCCGAGCCTCCCGACGAGCCGCCAGGCGTCAATCCCGGTCCGAGCGGGTTGTCGCACCGGCCGAAGCCCGGCGCATCGGTGGTCGCGCCGAGCGCGCCTTCATCGAGGGCCGTCTTGCCGAGGATCACCAGTCCCGCCGCTCTGAGGCGCGCGGCCGCCGGCGCATCATCGGGCGCGATCCTGCCGCGCCGGGCTGCGATGCCGGCTGTCGCGGGCAGGCCAGCCACATCGATGTTGTCCTTCACCGCCAGGGCGATGCCGTCGAACGGACCAAGGGCGCGGCCTGCGCGCCGGCGGGCGTCCGACGCATCGGCCGCATCGCGCGCGCCGTCCGCATCCAGACGCCAGAACGCTCCGATCGCCGGGTCGCGCCGCGCGATGCGCTCGAGGCAGCGCTCAAGCAGATCCCGAGACGTCGCCGTGCCTTCGGTCAACGCCGCCGCCTGCGTCCAGGCCGGAAGTTCCGACATGTCAATCGCCATCGCCATCGCCAATGCCCGTCCGCGGCAACATGCGCCAGAGGTAGCGGCTTTGCCTTCCCAGTCAATCGCAGAGCGCGAGGCGCGCCTTCTGAAGAATTGAAACGCGCCCGCGCGCCCTCCGGCTCGAGGCTTCGCGCAGCGATGAGGACGGACGCGGCGGACTGTGCCAAGCTGCGCATCCCGGCGTCCGGGCCGGGGATGGCCTGCCCTTCGAAGGAATGCTCCCCCATGCTGAGGCATGACCTAACGTCTCTCAGGCTCTTCGCGGCCATCTGCGACACCCGCAGCCTGACCCGCGCGGCGGAGCGCCTGAACATGGCGCTGTCCGCGGCGAGCCGCCGCCTGCACCAGATCGAGGCCGAAGTCGGCATGCCTCTGGTGAAGCGGCTGCCGCATGGCCTCGAGCCGACCAGTCCGGGGCAGACGATGCTGCGCTATGCCCATTCGGTGCTGAGGCTCGCCGACCAACTGGTCATCAGCATCGCCGACCATGGGGCCGGCGTCAGCGGCAGGCTGCGCGTCATCGCATCGAGCTCGGCCCTCGTCGCTTGCCTTGCCGGCGACCTTGCGGCCTTCGCGCGCGAATATCCCGACATCCGCATCGACCTGGAGGAACGCCCGACGGCGGAGATCATCCAGGCCCTGCAGCGCAAGCTCGCCGATGTCGGCGTGATCGTCAGGGGCGCGCCGATCGGCGATCTCGTCCATCATCCTTATGCCAGGGACCGCCTGGCGGTCGCCGTGCATCACGGGCATCGGCTTGCGGAGCGCAGCAGCGTGAAGCTGGCCGAACTGCTGGATGAGGATTTCGTGGGCCTGGACAGCGGCTCGGCGGTCCACCGGCTGATCGATGAGCAGGTGCGCCTGCTGGGACGGGTCATCAAGCTGCGCGTCCAGGTCAGAAGCTTCGAGGTGATGTGCCAGATGGCCGGCCACCAGCTCGGCGTCGGCATCCTTCCCGAGGCCGCCTTGCGCCCGCTTGCGGCCGCGCTCGGCATCCGGCTGATCACGCTGGACGAGCCGTGGGCCATGCGCGACCTCGATCTGGTCGTTCCCAGCGACGCGGAGCCGAACCCGGCGTCCTCGCTGCTGCTGGACACTTTGAAGTCCGCGACGGCGAGCAGCGCCCTCGCCGCAAACTGATTTCGCAGATCACGAAATCAGTTTGCGCCAAATTCGTCTTTCGAAAAGCCGCCGGATGAACTTACATTCGTCTGCCGACGAGACAGGGCGCGCTTGCGATGCGCCGCAACGCAGTGATGGGATGTGCGATGCCAAGCAAGCTGCCGTCTCCGCCAGAACGTGACGGCTCCAGGGCTCCGGCCTCGCCGGCGGCCTTCCGGTGACAGGCGCCAGCAGTCCCCGCGCGCTCGAGCACCTGAAAGTGCTGGATCTGTCCCGCGTCAGGGCCGGCCCGACCTGCTGCCGCGTCTTTGCCGATTTCGGGGCTGACGTCATCAAGATCGAGGCGCCGGACGGCGTGGACCCGAACGAGGGCATGTCGGGACCCAGGCTGGGCTACGACATGCAGAACCTGCATCGCAACAAACGCTCCATGACGCTCAACCTGAAGCGTCCGGAAGGCCGCGAGGTCTTCCTGAAGCTGGTCGAGACGGCGGACATCGTGGTCGAGAACTTCCGTCCAGACGTGAAGGACCGCATGGGCATCGGCTATGAGGACCTGCGGGCCCGCAACCCGCGCATCATCCTGGCCTCGATCTCCGGCTTCGGGCAGGACGGTCCCTACCGCATGCGCGCCGGCTTCGACCAGATCGCGCAGGGGATGGGCGGGCTGATGTGGATCACCGGGCAGCCCGGGCAAGGGCCGATGCGGGCGGGCGCCGCCGTCGCCGACTCGACCGCCGGGCTCAACGCCGCGATCGGCATCCTCGTCGCCCTGGCCGAACGCGAGCGATCGGGCGAGGGCCAGTGGGTCAAGACATCGCTCCTGCAGTCGCAGATCGCTTTGTGCGACTTCCAGGCCGCGCGTTATCTGGTCGATCATGTGGTCCCGCCCCAGGCCGGCAACGAT